>JBIOUX010000179.1:0-2234 GCA_044867425.1 Acidimicrobiia bacterium
TGTTGGAGTTGCCGTTGGACCGGCCGCGGCCGGTGGAGCCGTCGTTCGGGGGCGGGGAGGTGCGTTTCCGGCTGGACGCGGAGGTGAGTGGCCGGCTGCGGGCGTTGGGTCGTGCCGAGGGGGCGTCCTTGTTCATGGTGTTGCTGGCTGCCTTTCAGGTGTTGTTGTCGCGCTGGTCGGGACAGCGGGACGTGAGCGTGGGCGTGCCGGTCTCCGGACGCACCCGTCCCGAGTTCGACCCCTTGATCGGTCTCTTCGTGAACACCCTCGTCCTGCGCGCCGACGTCTCCGGCGATCTCACCTTCCGCCAGCTGTTGCATCGGACGCGCCAGTCCACGCTGGAGGCGTATGCCCACCAGGACGTCCCCTTCGAGCGCCTGGTCGAGGAACTGCACCCCGAACGCCACGCCGGCCACAACCCGCTTTTCCAGGTCCTGCTCAACGTTGACACCGAGGCGTTGGTGCCCCGCCTGAACGGCCTCGACGTCGAGCCCCTCCGGCTCGGGAACTCCTACGCCAAGTTCGACCTCACCCTTGACATCGAAGACGGCGTCGGCGGCATCCACGGCGTCTTCGGCTACCGGACGGATGTGTTCGATCGGGTGTCGGTGGTGGGGTTGGCGGATCGGTTCGGGTTGGTGTTGGGGCAGGTGGCGGGGGCTCCGGAGGTGCGGGTTGGTGATGTGGAGGTGGTGTTGGGGGGGGAGGGGTCGCGGCTGCGGGGGTTCAACGAGACGGGCCGGGTGGTGGAGGAGGTGTCGTTGGCTGGGTTGGTGGGTCGTGGGCTGGGGTCATGTCCGGAGGCGGTGGCGGTCGTCTTCGAGGGGGTGTCGCTGTCGTGTGCGGAGTTGGAGGCTCGGGCGAACCGGTTGGCGTGGCGGCTGCGGGAGTTGGGGGCGGGGCCGGAGCGGGTGGTCGGGGTGATGGTGCCGCGGTCGGTGGAGCTGATGGTGGCGTTGCTGGCCGTGGTCAAGTCGGGGGCGGCGTGGCTGCCGCTGGATCCGGAGTATCCGGCGGAGCGGTTGGCGTTCATGGTTTCGGACTCGGCGCCGGTGGTGGTCGTGACGGTGGCGTCGGTGGCGGGGTCGGTGCCGGCTGGGGTGAGGTCGGTGGTGGTGGATGGGTCGGTGGCCGGGGGTGGCCCGGTGGTGGCGCCGCCGGTGGCGGTGAACGTGGACACACCGGCCTATGTGATCTACACGTCGGGGTCGACGGGCCGGCCCAAGGGTGTGGCGGTGTCGCATCGAGCGATCGTGAACCGTCTGCTGTGGATGCAGGATGAGTACCGGTTGGGGCCGGACGACCGGGTGGTGCAGAAGACCCCGTCGAGTTTCGACGTGTCGGTGTGGGAGTTCTTCTGGCCGCTGATGGCGGGGGCGGAGTTGGTGGTCGCACGGCCGGGTGGGCATCGTGACCCCGCCTATCTGGCGTCCCTGATCCGCTCCCAGCGGGTGACGACGGCGCATTTCGTGCCGTCGATGCTGCGGGTGTTCCTGGAGGATCCGGGTGCGGCGGCGTGCGGGTCGCTGCGCCGGGTGATCTGCAGTGGTGAGGTGTTGCCCGACCAGGTGGTGGGCCGGTTCGCCGAGGTCCTGCCCGCCACCGAATTGCACAACCTGTACGGGCCGACCGAGGCCGCCGTGGATGTCACCGCCGAGCGGTGCTCACCGGCGGCGCCGGTCACCATCGGCCGGCCGGTGTGGAACACCCGCGCCTATGTGTTGGATGAGGCGTTGCGGCTGGTGCCGATGGGGAGCGCCGGTGAGCTGCACGTGGCCGGGGTGCAGTTGGCCCGGGGGTACGTGAACCGGCCGGGGTTGACCGCCCAGCGGTTCGTGCCCGACCCCTACGGCCCCCCCGGTTCCCGCATGTACCGCACCGGGGACCTGGCCCGGTGGAGAAGGGACGGCCGGTTGGAGTATCTGGGTCGCCTCGACGACCAGGTCAAGATCCGTGGCTTCCGGGTCGAGCTGGGCGAGGTGGAAGCAGCCCTGTCCCTCCACCCCCAGGTCAGCGCCGCGGCGGTGACCACCAGCGAAGACCGCCCCGGAGACAAACGCCTCGTCGGCTACGTCATCACCCCACCCGCCACCGACCTCGACCACATCCGTGAGCAGGCCGCCACCATCCTGCCCGACCACATGATGCCCACCACCCTCATCCGACTCGACCACCTTCCCCTCACCAGCAACGGCAAACTCGACCGCCAAGCCCTCCCCCCACCACACCACGAC
>JBIOUX010000180.1:0-5248 GCA_044867425.1 Acidimicrobiia bacterium
CGAAGAGCCGTGAGCACAGCGCAGGGGCCCCCGACCACACCGCGATGAGCCGCCAGGCGAAGAGCCAGAAGCATGGAGCTGACCGTGCTCGGCGCCTGCGGCTCCTACGCCGGGCCGGCGTGCGGGGCGTGCAGCGGCTACCTGCTGCGGGCCGGGGGCGCCGCCATCTGGCTCGACTGCGGCAACGGCACCTTCGCCAACCTCCAGCGTCACCTGGCCGTCGAGGACCTCACCGCGGTGGTCATCACCCACCAGCACCCCGACCACTGCGTCGACCTGTACAGCCTGCACGTCATGCTCGCCTACGGCCTCGAGCGGCGCGGGCTGCCCGTGTACGCCCCCGAGGGGCTCGAGCACCACCTGGGCACCCTGGTCAACGGTGACTGGGGTGGAACCTTCGCCTGGACGGGGCTGGCCGACAGCGACGAGGTCACCATCGGCGACGCCGTCCTGCGCTTCTCTCGCACCGACCATCCCCCGCCCACCCTGGCGGTGGAGGTGACGGCCGGCGGACACCGGTTGGTCTACACCGCCGACACCGGCCCCGGTTGGTCGGTGGCCGCCTTCGCCCCGGGGGCGGACCTGGTCCTCTCCGAGGCCACCTTCCAGCGCGACGGCGAGGGCAAGCCCGGCCACCTCTCGGCCCGCCAGGCGGGGGAGGCGGCCCGGGCGGCCGGCGCCAAACGCCTCGTCCTCACCCACATCTGGCCCGGTCTCGACCCGGCCGCCTCGGCCGTGGAAGGCTCAGAGGCTTTCGGCCAGGAGGTCACCCTGGCCGCCCCCCACCAACGATTGAGGATCTGAATGACGGCGAACCATGGCTGACCGGGTCGATGGCCGGAGTCCCGAGGACCTGCGGCCGCTCACCTTCCACCGCGACTACACCATCTTCGCCCCCGGTTCCGTCCTGGTGGAGATGGGCCGGACCAAGGTGCTGTGCACCGCCTCGGCCGAGGAGCGGGTGCCCCCCTGGCTGCGGGGCAAGGGCCGGGGGTGGGTCACGGCCGAGTACTCCATGCTCCCCGGCTCCACCAGCGAGCGCACCGACCGGGAAGCCGCCCGGGGCAAGGTCTCGGGCCGCACCCAGGAGATCCAGCGCCTCATCGGCCGCTCGCTGCGGGCCGTCACCGATCTCTCCCTGCTGGGCGAGACCCAGATCACCGTCGATTGCGACGTCCTCCAGGCCGACGGGGGCACCCGCACGGCCGCCATCTCGGGCGCCTACCTCGCCCTCCACGACGCCTGCTCCCGCCTCGTGGTGGCCAAGCGCCTCCCCGCCCATCCCCTCAAGGAGGCGGTGGCGGCCGTGTCGGTGGGCATCGTGGATGCCATCGCCCTCCTCGACCTGGCCTACGTGGAGGACGTGCGGGCCGAGGTGGACATGAACGTGGTCATGACCGAGTCCGGGCGCTTCGTGGAGGTGCAGGGCACCGCCGAGGGCGCCGCCTTCTCCAAAGCGGAGCTGGACGACCTGCTGTCCCTGGCCGAGCACGGCATCGCCGGCATCCTGGAGGCCCAGGCGGCCGTCCTCTCCACCCCGCCCCCACCCCGGACCAAGTGAGCCGGGAACTCCGGTTCGTCCTGGCCAGCGCCAATCCGGACAAGGTGGCGGAGATCGAGGCGATCCTGGCGCCTGCCTGCATCGAGCTACTTCCTCGTCCCCTCGACGTGCCCGAAGTCGACGAGACAGGCGAAACCCTCTTGGAGAACGCCCGCCTCAAGGCTGTCACCCTGGTCGCCGCCACCGGCATGGCCGCCATCGCCGACGACACCGGACTCATGGTGGACGCGCTTCACGGCGATCCGGGGGTGCGATCCTCTCGGTACGCCGGCCTGAATGCCACTTACGACGACAACGTCACGAAGCTGCTCTTGGAGCTGTACGAAACCTCGGCGCCACGCACGGCCCGGTTCGTGACTGTCGCTCTGGCGTGCTTTCCCGACGGTTCCGAGGTTGTCGCCAATGGGGTTGTCGAGGGGCACATCGCCCATGCTCGTCGGGGCGGGGCAGGGTTCGGATACGACCCCGTGTTCGTGCCCGACGAGGGCGATGGTTGGCGCACCTTCGCCGAGATGGCCGCCGAGGAGAAGAACGCTCTCTCCCACCGGGGGAGGGCGTTCCGCGCCCTGGCCGAACAACTGTGGGAGGAACAGGTCAGGGAACGTTAAGCGCCGCTCAAGCCGGCGACTGGTTTTGCCGACATCAGCGGTATGCGAACGACTTTCCTTCAGACCCTGCGGGACGAAACCCTGCGCACCGAGCTGGGCGCCGAGGTCCTCGCCGACCTCGCCGTCGAGAACCTGGATCTGTCCACCCCGGCCCGGTCGGCCGCGGTGCGCCGCTCCGTGATCGAGCGTCGCGCCTAATTTTCTAGGCTGGTCCGGCATGGACCAGCCCTTCCACACCGTCCTCGATGTTCCCGTCGCCGGCGGCAACCTCGCCGTCGGCCTCTCGGGACCGGCCATCGGCGCCACGCCTGGGCAGAGTGTTCCCGTGGTCCTGGCCGTGCACGGCATCACCGGTTCCCACCGCTCGTGGACTCCGGTGGCCCGGCACCTGGGCGACGACGTCACCTTCCTGGCTCCCGACCTGAGAGGCCGGGGGGCGAGTGACCTCCCCGGTCCGTACGGCCTGGCCACCCACCTCGAGGACCTGGTGGCCGTCCTCGACCACGTGGGCGCCACCTCGATCCCGGGGACTCCCCGAACCCCGGGGGTCGTCCTCGCCGGCCACTCCATGGGCGGCTTCGTGGTTGCCCGCCTGGCCGCCGCCCACCCCGCCCGGGTCCACGCCGTGGCCCTGGTGGACGGCGGCCTGGCGCTGTCCGTCCCCCCCGACATCGACTCTGACCAGGTCCTGGAGATGGTGCTCGGCCCCGCCCTGGCCCGGCTGCGGATGACCTTCGAGAACCCGGAGGCCTACCGGGATTTCTGGCGGGCCCATCCCGCCTTCGCCGGGCCGGAGCGCTGGAACGCCGATATCGAGGACTACGTGGACTACGACCTGGCCGGCGCGCCGGGGCAGCTGCGGTCCCGGGTGTCGGAGGCGGCCGTGCAGGCCGACGGCGCCGACCTGCTCGACGTGGACGCCGTGCGGCGCGCCTTCACGGCGCTGGCCTGCCCGGTGGCCCTGGTACGGGCCCCTCGAGGCCTCCTCGACGATTCCAACCCGCTGCTCCCGGAGGGGGCGGTGGCGGAGGCCAGGGCGGCCCTGCCCCACATGGTCGATGTGGAGGTGCCCGACACCAACCACTACCTGCTCCTGCTCGGCGACCGGGAGGCGAAGACCGTCGCCGATCAGATCCGGGCGCTCTGCGGCCTGTAGCGGCCGGCGAGGGTCGGGGCCGGGGAGCCTCAGCTCACGCCACGCCCCGGCCGTCCTTGGCTGGAGGGGGGATGCGGGTCCAGCGGTAGCGGGGAAGCTGGGCGGGATGGATCTCGTACTGGCCGGGCCGGGGGGTGAGCCGGTGCACGAGGGCCCCGGGCGCGTAGAAGGCCCGCTCCACGTCGGCCAGGCTGACGGTGTCGGGGGCGAGCCCCGCCGCCACCAGGGCGTCGACACAGGCCTGGCCGAGGCCGTCGGCGAGCAGATCAGCGGCGATGGCCCGGACGGTCTCGGGATCTTCCAGCAGCCAGGAGTGCCCGGCGTGGTGCACCACCACCAGCTCCCCGCCGGTCACGGTGGCCGTGTCCCGGGCGGCGGCCAGGGGCACCACCGGATCCCGGTCGCCGTGGAGGACCACGACGGGCACCCGGGCGTCCCGGAGGCGCTCCAGGGTGGGGCTGCTGGCCGGGGCCAGGAGCACAGAGAGGGCGGGCGCCATCAGCCGCCAGGGGGCGAGGACGTTGCTGATGGTCTGGGGCAGGGCCAGGGCCTGGAGCTTGGCCGACTGGTTCCCGGCCAGGAACATGGCCCCCAGAGTGTCCGCCACCAGCGTGGCGCCCATCAGACCCAGGATGGGAGGCGACCAGCCCGAGAAGGCGGCCAGGTCGTCCCAGGCCCGCCCGGTGGCCGCTCCGATCAGGAGCACGGCCACCGCCCGTTCCGGCTCGGCCGCCCCCAGCTCGGCGACCAGCCGCCCGCCGAGAGAGTGCCCGGCCAGCACGGCCCGCTCCACCCCCAGCTCGTCGAGCACCCGGCCCAGGAACAGCCGGTATTCGTCGAGGAGGGATGCCCGGGCGACCTTTGGGAACGCCCCGTCGACCCGATCGGCGAGACCGCCCGAGCCGCCATGGCCGGCGAGGTCGACGGCGATGACCTTGAAGCCCATGGAGGCGAGCCGGGACAGCGACTGCACGTAGAGCATCCCGGCGAAGGAAAACCCGTGGGCCACCACCAGGGGTATGCCCCGGCCCCCGACGGCCACGCCGACGCGCTGGCCGTCGGCCAGCCGGAGGGTGGCGGTGGCCAGGCGCGTGGCCGGGACGGTGTGGGGCGCTTCGACGGCCGCCCCGGGCCACAACCGCGGTGCGGCCTCATCCAGCATGGGCTTATGATTTTCCTTCACGGTCCTCGATGGTTGGAATTCCCATTGCGTTGACCAGCGTAAACGCTTGTTCAGCCCGGTGGACGGAGGCCGATGGGAGCAGTGGAGGGTCGGCGGGGCGAAGAGCGTCCGGATCGGAGCGTCGCCCTCGACCTCTACGCCGGTCATGCGGCCGCCTACGACGAGGACACCGACTGGGCCGAGGTGGACCGGGCCCGGGCCGTCGAGCTTCTCGATCTCCAGCCCGGCGACGTGGTTTTCGACGTCGGCTGCGGCACCGGGCTGTGCTTCCCCCAGCTCGTGGATGCGGTGGGCGACACCGGGCGGGTGGTGGGCATCGAGCAGAGCTTGGACATGCTCGGACAGGCCCAGGCCCGGGTGGAGGAGGCCGGCTGGGACAACGTCCACCTCGTCCTCGGGGCGGTCGAGGACGTCGAGTTGACCATGAAAGCCGACGCCGCCCTGTTCTGCTTCACCCACGATGTGCTCCGGCTGCCGGCGGCGGTGGACAACGTGATGGCCCATCTCCGGCCCGGGGGGAGGGTGGCGGCGGTGGGCCCGATGTGGGCCCCGTGGTGGGCGCCGGCCATGAACGTCCTGATCTGGTACTGCACCAGCCCTTATGTCACCACCTACGAGGGCTTCGACGCGCCCTGGAGCCACCTGGCGGTGCGGGTGCCGGGTTTGAAGGTGGAGCGCCAGGAACTCCTCGGCCGCTATTTTGCCTGGGGCTCCATTTAGGGTGTTTCGACGCGCTTCGT
>JBIOUX010000181.1:0-3381 GCA_044867425.1 Acidimicrobiia bacterium
GGCCACACCCACACCATCTACAAGCACGGGCTCGAGGACCACCTGCCCGAGGCCGTCACCCTGGTGCACGGCCCCGGGTGCCCGGTGTGCGTGATCCCCATGGGCCGGGTCGACGACGCCATCGCCATCGCCGAGCAGCCGGACGTGATCATGACGACCTTCGGCGACATGATGCGCGTTCCCGGAGGGCGGGGATCCTTCCTGGACTCCAAGGCCGCGGGAGCCGACATCCGCATGGTGTACTCGCCGCTCGACTCGCTGAAGATCGCCCGGAACAACCCCGACCGCCGAGTGGTCTTCATGGCCATCGGCTTCGAGACCACGGCGCCGTCATCGGCCATGACAGTGCTGCGGGCCAAGGCCGAGGGGCTCGAGAACTTCTCGATCTTCTGCAACCACGTGACGATCATCCCCGCCATCAAGGCCATCCTCGACTCGCCCGACCTTCGCCTCGACGGCTTCATCGGCCCGGGCCACGTCTCCACGGTCATCGGCTGCCGGCCCTACGACTTCATCGCCCGGCACCACGGCAAGCCGCTGGTCTGCGCCGGCTTCGAACCCCTCGACATCCTCACCTCGGTCTACATGCTCCTGCAGCAGCTGAGCGTGCAGCGGGCGGAGGTGGAGAACCAGTACAGCCGGGTGGTGCCCTGGGACGGCAACCCCAAGGCGCTCGAGGTCATCAACGAGGTCATGGAGCTCCGGCCGTACTTCGAATGGCGGGGTCTGGGCTTCATCTCCCACTCCGCCCTGCAGGTGCGCGAGAGCTACGCCGCCTTCGATGCCGAGAGGATCTTCGCCGTGCCGGGGGTGCGCGTCGCCGATCCCAAGGCGTGCCAGTGCGGCGAGGTGCTCAAAGGCGTCATCAAGCCGTGGGAGTGCAAGGTGTTCGGCACGGCCTGCACACCTGAGACGCCCATCGGCACGTGCATGGTCTCCTCCGAGGGGGCCTGCGCCGCCTACTACAACTTCGGCCGCTTCACCCGCGAGCGGGTGCGGGAGGCGATGGCGAATTGACTCGAGAGCAGACTGGGGAGCGGGCGGGCTGGGCCGAGCAGGCCATCGCCGACGCCGTCTCCGACCCGGAACTGGCCCAGTACCCCACCGGCCAGGAGCACCTGACCAGGGAGCAGCAGGTCCTGGCCCGCATCGACCGGGCCCGGAACCGCAAGGCCACGGTCAAAGAGGAGCGCATCACCCTGGCCCATGGCGCCGGGGGCAAGGCAACCCACACGTTGATCGACGCGATCTTCCTGGAGGCGTTCCGCAACCCGCTGCTCGAGCCGCTGGAGGACCAGGCGGTCCTGTCCGTCGGTGACACCCGGCTCGCCTTCACCACCGACTCCTATGTCGTCTCGCCGTTGTTCTTCCCCGGCGGCGACATCGGCGACCTGGCCGTGAACGGGACCGTGAACGACCTCGCCATGTCGGGAGCGCGGCCCCTGTGCCTGTCGGCCGGCTTCATCCTGGAGGAGGGCTTCCCCGTCGCCGACCTGGAACGGATCGTCGCCTCCATGGCCGCCGCCGCCCACGCCGCCGGGGTGGCCATCGCCACCGGCGATACCAAGGTGGTCCAGCGGGGCAAGGCCGACGGGTGCTACATAAACACCGCGGGGGTCGGTGTCATCGAGCGACCGGTCGAACTGGGCGCCAACCGCTGCCGCCCGGGTGACGCCATCATCGTCTCCGGCTGCATCGGAGACCACGGCGTCACGATCATGCTGGCCCGGGGCGAGCTGGACATCGAAGCCGACGTGACCTCCGACACCGCCGCCCTCCACGGGCTGGTGGCGGCCCTGCTCGACGCCGTCCCCGAAGGTGTCCGTGCCCTGCGGGACGCCACCCGGGGGGGCGTGGCCACCATCCTCAACGAGATGGCCCGCGCCTCGGGCGTGGCGGTGATCATCGATGAGCAGGCCGTGCCGGTGCGGCCCGAAGTGACCGGCGCCTCTGAGATCCTCGGCATCGACCCGCTCTATGTGGCCTGTGAAGGCCGCCTGGTGGCCGTGGTCGACGGTGCCCGGGCGGAGGATGCCGTGGCCGCCATGCGCTCCCACCCCCTCGGCACCGGAGCGGCGGTCATTGGACGCGTCAACGACGACCCGCCCGGACTCGTTCTTTTAAAGACGAACTTCGGCGGGACCCGCATCGTCGACATGCTGGTCGGCGATCCGTTGCCCCGCATCTGCTGAAGGCCGCGCTCTTATGGGCTTCGCGCTCCGGCCCTCGGACCGGCTCTGGTTCCGACGCTGCCGCCGGGCCTGGGACTTCGGCTCCCGCCTGCGCCGCAATCTGGAGCCCGCCCCGCCCCCGTTTGCGCCCGACCTCGAACAGGCGCTGCGCGACGCCCTGGCCGTCTACTACGTCCCCGGCATGTGGGAGTGGGACCGCAACATCGTCCGGCCCCTCGTGGCCCAAGAGCTCGACCGCGGCCTGCACCGACCGCGAACCGCCAGCCCGGACGCCACCCATGAGGAGTTCGCCCGCTGGGAAGCGGAGCTGGACAGGGGCCGGGAGCTCATCGGCCACTACCTGGAATGGGCTCCCACGGTGGACCGGTTCTGGCCGGTGCGGGTGGCGACCGACTTCGACGTCGCCGTGCCGGACTGGCGGGCTCCCGGCCAGGACCTCGTCTCCCCCGCCGGGGAGCCGATCCGCTACCAGGGACGGGTCGACATGCTGGTCGTCGACGAGCACGACGCCTACTGGGTGGTGCGCCACCGCCTCCGCCTGGCCCGGGACGGGTTCTCCGACTTCGACCTGCTCGCCCTCGACGACGGGCTGGTGGCCGCCGGCTGGGCGTGGGAGATCTTCTACCTCGGCATGCGGGTGTCGGGCACCATCCACAACGAACTGCTGCTGGGCGGAACCCCTCCTGATGCCGGCGAGCCTGTCCGGCGCCCCCGCGCCGCCCACGCCTTCGCCCGGGCCCGGGCCGAGCACCGGCGGATGTACGCGCAAGCGGAGCGCATCCCGAGCGAGGTGGTGGTGGAGGAAGGCGGAGGGATGTTCCGCCGCACCTACATCCCCCGGGGCGAGGCGGAGCTCGCCGTGCTCGGCCGGAACCTGGCGAGCGAGGCCCTCGACATGATCGACCCCGACCTCGCCGTCTACCCCACCCCCGCCGCCCACTGCTCCGAGTGTGCCTTCCGGCCCCCGTGCCTAGCCCTCCAGCAGGGAGCGGACGCCGAGACGATCCTGGCCGCCGGGTACCGGCCCCGCCCACCCGAGGCGCCCGAGGAGGGCCGCCTCGGCGGCGTGACCTGGTCGATGAACCGGGGAGCGGCCCCACCGCCCCGCTGGCGGGGGCGGAAGCCCTGAGCGCCTAGTTCCCCGACCCGGACGCTAGGTCAGGCGCCCCGCCGCTGGCGTAGGCGCGAC
>JBIOUX010000182.1:0-19403 GCA_044867425.1 Acidimicrobiia bacterium
TCCGGACGCTCAACCTCCAGGCCCAGGTCGATGCCGTCCCCGCAATGGCCGCGGCCGACCACCACCAGGGTCCCGTCACCGTCGAGGCCTCGACAGTCATGCACGACCGCGAAGGCCGACCCGAGCATGCCTTCATCGCCTGCCGGACCGACGACGGGCGCCGCGCCTGGGGCCGCTCCACCGACCCCGACCTCGCCCAGGCGCTCATGAACGAGGAGTTCGCCGGACGTCGAGTGACCATCGGGCCAGAGTCCACCCTTCGTTTGTGAACAGCCGTAGTGCAGACGACGAACCCCGGCTGCCTCAGAGGCGGCGGTTCACGATTTCATCAACGCTAGAAAGTGCACGCTTGTCTCGCCGGCACCGAGACCGAAAGCGCCCGAAGGCTCGTCCGCCCCGCCGGAGCCGTGGGGCGGACCCGTGGCGGCGGAACGGTCCATGTGCCCGACCATCGTCGCGCCACCGCAGCCGTAGCCCGGCGCGATCGACAGGATCGTGCGCCGGACGGTCGGGTGGTTCACGCCACTCCGAGGTCGTGGTCGAAGACCTCGTCGGTGTCGAACTCGGCGGCGGGGAGGTCCTCGCCGGAGCGGCGCGAGCCACAGCCGGTCGCCACGAGGAGCACCAGTGCCAGGGCGCCGAGTCCTCGATGTACCGCCCCAGGTCGGGCTGTCATCGTCATCCTTTCCTCGCCGTCCCGCGCCGCTGACTCGGGTTCAGGCCGCTTGACAGGTCATGACTTCCCAAAGGTCCACCAGGTCCGCTCGCGGCACGAACACATCGCTACCGTTGGAGAAGACCCAGACGCTGTCGACGTTCTGGCGGCCGGCTGAGACCAGCTGGCAGTCGTCGATCCGCGACCCGTTCGCCAAGGCCAGACCGACTTGACGCCCCTAGCGACGTCAGTTGAGTGATGCGATCCTTGGACATGGCTCCTCCTTCCTCGTGGGTCGAACCTACGAAGAAGTTCGGATCGCGGCTATCCGCTCATCGCGTGCCGGTAGCCGATTTGCGAGGGAGCGAGGCGGACGCCAGGAGGAGACGTCAACCTCGGCGCCGGCTGCCGCCCCTGGTCTTGCTAATCCCTTGCTGAATCCAAGCGGCCACACAGGGCAGTACGGGGCGGCACGGAACGGACCGGCGAATCGCGAGAGTCCTGATCAGAGCGCACGGTGTCGGCAACGAATTCGGTCTGTGCGAGTGAAGTCACAGGGCCGCACCTGCGGGGTACGAGGACGTCTACCGTTGGCTGCTCTCCATGGCCCCGTCCGGTGAACCTACGACCGAGCTTTACGGGAAAACGGCGCCTGCGGGGCTTCCCGTCGAGGCGAATTCCGCGGAGCCTGATTCTCCCTCCGGCGGGCTTTGCTGACCACAGAGGATGGCAACCGGAAGCCAGCCCCAAGCGTTGTTCTGGCTCCGTGCGGGGCGGGCTGGGACCGGGGCGGCTGCGACAGCAACGAGGCAGCGTGGTTTCAGACACGAGCATCTGCCGGGAGTCAGAAGGTCAGCGTTGGCCACGGGCTGCACGGACTAGTCGTCGATGGCATCGGAGGGCTTGTCCTCGGAGGGCGCCGCTTGTCACCCGCTTGTCACCGAACGCCCTACGGATCAGAAGGTTGGGGGTTCGAGTCCCTCCGAGCGCGCTAGCGAAGATGCAGGTCACGGCGCTGCCGTCGCGCGTGGAGGGCGGAGCTCCGGGGCGCCGCCCCTATAGGAATCCCCATAGCTGTAGGGATGACGACGAGTTATAGGGATGACGCGGCGTGGTCGCGTGCCCGTAGGGGTACCGGGTCGATCCGGGAGCTCCAGCGGCCAGGTGGCTTCGGCGGAGCCTTGGGTTTCGTTCAGAGCAACCATTCGACGAGTCCCGCGACGACCAGAATCGCTCCGATGCCGATGAGCACGCGCCCGAGCACTTTCACGGGTCGGCCTGCGAGGTCCTTGTCGAGAACCGACTCCATGGTGGCCAACAATCCGAGGACGATGAGGATGCCACCTACGCCGATCGTTCCGTTCACTTGCCCGGCCTCCCCATCTTGCCTGCTGAGGTAGTTCCCTTCAGGAAGAGGCCGGCGATCCCTTTGCCGAACCTTGCATAGAGAACCTGCTCCGCTTCTGGTATCGCTGATCGTGCAACTCCGATGTCGATGAACCGCTTGGTCGGACCGAGGAGGCTTCTACTGGCAACGCCGACGGCGCAGTCGAAGTTGATCCCGGCGCCGGCGCACGTGGTACCCAATGCGGCCCAGCTCACCACTGAGGCGGCCGTCCCGATACCTCTTGCGGCGGTCGCGATCGGGATCCCGGCGACGGCACAGGGCGGGCATACGAGGGATACCCCGGCGGCTATCACCGCAACGGTGCTGGTTATCGTTGCGACGGTGGAAAGGACCGGGGTGGCTTCACGGAGGAGTTCTCGTCCTCTGTCCACCACGTCGTGCAGTCCGCGGCATTTACCGTGGCTTTTGCCGGTCCAGCAGAAGAGGCCGAGGGGGTCGACTTGGCCGACGGGGTCGCCGAGGGCGTAGAGGTAGCGGTTGAGGGTGACGGGTGCAGGGAGGTAGGCGGGCCAGGGGTCGGGGCTGGTGAATCGGCCGAGGCGCGGGTGGTAGAGGCGGGCCCGCATGTCGAGGAGGCCGCCGGCCGCGTCCCGCACCCCGAGGATGCCGCCGAAGCCGAGGGGTCCCGCTGGGTCGGGGTCGCCTTCGAGGGTGGTGCGCTCTCCGAAGGGGGAGTACGCGTAGCGGGCGAGGAGCCGCCCGGCTTCGTCGGTGACCTCGGTGACGTTGGTGCCGGCGTCGGGATGGAGGTGGCGGGTTCCCTCGGGGCCGGAGCGGGAGAGGACGAGCAGCCCGGCGGTCGTCTCGAGCGTCAGCGAGGAGTCGTCGCCGATTTCGGCGACGACGCTGGCGCCGTCATAGATGCGTCTGGCTGACCCGGTCCCGTCGGCTCGGATGGTTCGTCGGCCCAGCCCGTCGTAGCCAAAGGTGACGGTCTCGTCATCGGTGCGGATGACGGCGGGGCGCCCGAGGACGTCATAACCGAGGGAGAGCCGCCGGTCGGCTGTGATTTCCTCGACGAGGTTGCCGGCTGCGTCGTGGCGGAAGGCAGCGGTGGCGGTGGTGAGGAGCTCGTCTGCCGCGTCGTAGGCGGCGGGTGCCTCGCCGTTGGTCGTCAGGCGGTTGCCGACGTCGTCCCAGACGAAGGTCTCGCCGCCCTGGCCGTTCCGGGTCTGGATGAGGCGCCCCAGCTTGTCGTAGCCGTGACTCGCGACTCTCGTGCCCCCGGTCCAGGTGCGCCGCGCCGTGGTGCGGTTGCCGTCGGTGTCGTACGAGAGGTCCCACTGGGAAAGGGCCTCGCCGCCGGGGCTGCGCAGCGTGAGACCCACCGGTTGGCTGGCGGCGTCGTAGGCCCAGGCGGACGTGACGCCGTTGGCGTGGCGGGTTTCCGCCAGGCGTCCGGCCGCGTCGTAAGTGAGCAGTGCGTCGGCCCCGGCGGGGTCGAGCACCCGCGTGATGCGCCCGTCGGCGTCGTAGTCGTGTTCCCAGGCGGCGAGGAGTTCGTTGTTGCGGCGCAGTTCGAGGCGGCGGCGTCGCCCGAGGGTGTCGTAGGCGTGGAGGAGATCGACGCCACTTCGGTCGTGGCGTTCGGCGACCGGGTGCCCGGCGGCGTCGTACTCGAACGTGGTGGTGCCGGTCGAGTCGGTGATCGCCGCCAGGCGTCCGGAGCGGTCCCAGCGGTAGCTGACCGGGTCGACGCCGGGACCTTCGATGCCGGCCAGGCGCCCGGCCGGGTCGTAGGCGAAGGCCACCGAGGGGCCCTGCGGGTCGGTGCGGGAGGCGAGGCGGCCGCGGGGGTCGTAGGCGAAGGTGGTGACCCGGCCGAGCGGGTCGGTGACCGCTGCGAGCAGGCCTCGTCCCTCGTAGTCGTAGCGGGTGATCCGACCCAGCGCGTCGGTGAGCACCACCAGGCGACCGGACCGATCGTACTCGTACCTCGACGTCGCGCCGTGGGCCTCGGTGACCGACACAAGGCGGCCCATGGCGTCCCAGCCGAACTCCGCGTGGGCGCCGCCGGGATGGACCTCGGAGACCGGGCGGCCCGCCGGGTCGAACACGACGGTTGTCATGGCCCCGAGAGGATCGGTGATCGAGGCGGGGTGGCTGGCGTCGTCGTAACCGAAGCGGGTCGTCGCTCCGGCTCCCTCGGTGATGGACTCGGGTAGTCCGTCGGGGCGCCACGCGACCTGGGTTTCGACGCCTGCGGGTGAGATCAGCTGGATCGGGCGGGATGCCTCGTCGTACTCGAAGGAGGCCCGATGACCCTCTGCCGAGACAACCGCCACCAGGTTGTCATCGGCGTCCCACTCGAAACCCACCGGTGCCGCCCCCGGGCCGGCCACCTTGGCGAGGCGGCCTCGGTCGTCGTAGGCAAGGCTGATCCGCCCGCCAGCGGGATCGAGGACGGCCACCAGACGGTCAGCGTCGTCCCAGGAGAAGCGGGTGGCGGCACCCGGCGGATCGGTGACCGCGGTAGTGCGGAACCGGGCGTCGTGCGCATAGACCGTCTTCTGTGCGAGCGGGTCGGTGACGACGGTGAGCCCCGGCAGATACGCATACGTCCAGCGGTTCCCGCCTCCGTCGTGCTGCTCGACGACCCGGCCAGCCTCGTCGTAGGCATTGGTGACGACGAGTCGGCCCTCGGGATCGGTGATCCCTATTAGGCGGTGGGCCTCGTCGTAGGCGTAGGACCAGCGGCCGCCGCCGGCGTCGGTCACGCCGGCCAGGTTGCCCCGATCGTCATAGGCGTACTCCACCCGGCCGCCGAGGCAGTCGATGAGAGCGGTGATCCGCCCGGCGGCGTCGCTTTCGAACGACGTCACCCGCCCGGCCGGATCCGCCATTCGCACCAGCCGGCCCCCTTCGTCTCGTTCCAGGACGGTCTCGTTGCCGGATGGATCGGCGAGGCCAACGAGTCGGCCCGTCCCGTCGAAGCGAGACACAACCCCGTCCTCGGAGCGGAACAGGAACCCCTCTGCGTCAGCCTGCAGCCGGCCGGAGCCGCCGGCCAGGGTAGACAGGTCGCCGGTGACCTCCCAGGCGTGGCGCTCCTCCCGTCCGTCGGCGCCGCAGAGCACGACGGCGTCGCCTTCGATTCGCAGCGAGACGCCCAGGTTGGTCGACCAGCCGAACCCCAGTGAGCCGTCCGCTGCGGCCCGGAAGCTGTTGTAAGTGCGGGAGAAGACGGTGGGCAGGCCCCGGCCTGAGAGGGCCAGATCGACCATCTCGTGGAGGTAGTTGCCGGTCGCCACCGACACCGGGTCGGCCTCCGTGGCCTGAGTGGACTGCTTCCCCGGGCCGGTGGTGGCCCCCGCCTGCTCCAGGGTCCTCAACTCGGCCGGGTCGAAGTCCGCCGGTGGGGCCAGGCTGCCCGGGAAGCCGAGCTGCTCGCCGATCGTGGCGAAGGTGCCCGCTGTGCGGCGATCCGCCTCCTCGAGCGCCTCCACCCGGCGGAGCACCTCGGTGGCGATCTCATCAGCGGCATTGGCGACGAGGTCGAGCCCGACCGGAGCGTCGATCAGCAGCGGCGCCAGCGCAGCAGCCAGCCGCCGCCGCGCCGCCCCCAGCTCCTCGCCCGCCACCCGGAGCTGGGAGTCGAGCTGGCGGGCCCGGTCCGGATAGACCCATACGAACCCCGCCCCTCTTCCGCTGTGTGCCCAGCGGGGGCCAAGCGGAAGCGAGGGGACCGGCCAGCTCCGCCACGGAGTCAGCGCCGCCATCAGGTCGTAGGTCGAAGGAACGCCGCTCCCCTCGGCCGCCATGGCGATCTTGACCTCGGTCAACGCCTGGTCCAGCGCCGTGTGCAGCCGGAACAGGTGCTCCGTCCAGGGCAGCACCGCCCTGTCGGTGGAGCTCAGCGCTCCCCGCAGCTGGTCGGCGAATGGCCCGCCCCAAACATCTGACGCGGCCGTGCGCAACACCGTCGAGAACGGCCCGTCCGTCGGTGATCCCAGCCAGGTCGCCGCCCGAAGCACCGCGTCGGCGGCATCCTGGAGCCGGCCTGCCCAGGACCACCACCCGCCCTCGACCACCGCCATGACCCGGATCGTACCGGGATGGCCACTTCCCACCAGGGGACGCCCGCGAGCACGCGGGCCCCGCCCGGCAGACGCGCCGATAGTCCCCCGTGACGCGCTCACTGCCTGTCGGTCTCGGTGTCCACGATCCGGCGCCACGCCCGGCTCCGGACTCGATGGAGAAACGCTCCCGGCATTTGGGTGGGGTCGGTGATGAGGCTCGACTAGAAGACGGCGTCCTGCTCGGCTGGCGTCATCGCTTCGAGTTCCCCAGCCGACCGGACCTTCTCAGCCACGATGGTCAGGGTACTGGAGCCACGCCGGGCGGCCGACGCGAGGCAGAGCCCAGCCGACGAGACGACCTGGGGGCGCTTCCTTGGCCTGGGGGTCCGAACCGGACGGTTGTCCCGCTGCATCTGATGAAAGGTCAGAAAGTTCAGCGCCTGCCGCCAGGCTTTCGAGGGATTCGTCGCTGACGACATTCGAGCGGGCTGGTCGGAGGACGCCGTTTGTCACCCGCTTGTCACCGAACGCCAAGGGACGGGACGGGATCCAGGTACGGATCAGAAGGTTGGGGGTTCGAGTCCCTCCGAGCGCGCTAGCGAAGATGCAGGTCACGGCGCTGCCGTCGCGCGTGGAGGGCGGAGCTCCGGGGCGCCGCCCCTATAGGAATCCCTATAGCTGTAGGGATGACGACGAGTTATAGCGATGACGCGGCGTGGTCGCGTGCCCGTAGGGGTACCGGGTCGATCCGGGAGCGCTCACCGGGGGTGTGGGAGGTCCGGGTGGTGGTGGGATTCGACGTGGTCCGGGGCCGGAGCGTCCAGCGCTCCTTCACGGTCCGGGGCGACGCCGTCTTGGCCGAGCAACGCCGGCGGGAGCTGGTCGAGGATCACGGTGTCACGCGGGTCGACTTCGCCACGGCGGGCGCCCGGTTGAGCCTCGGCGAGCTGCTGGAGCGGTTCTTCGACGCTCCGCATCTGTGGAAGCCGGCGACGGTGGTGTCGCACCGCCCGGTGGTGCGGGCGCTCATGGCTGACCCGCTCGGTCGTCGGCGCTTGGTGGTGCTGACCCCTGGCGATGTGCGAGCCGCCATCTCCCGGTGGCAGGCGGCGGGGGCGTCTGTGCCGACCGTGTCGGCCCGATGGTTGGTGCTGCGCTCAGCGCTGTCCTGGGCGGTGGGCGAGAACCTGCTGCGGGCCAACCCGCTGGCTGGGATGAAGGGCCCACCGCGGGCCGGATCCGCGCCGGCACCAACAGGCACGACAATTCGGCGACCCAGTCGCCTCTCTCGTCCCGATGGAATCCGACGATGGAGCGTTGCATGGGCGAAACCTCAGCTCACCCGGGGAATCTAGGCTCCGTCATCACTCTCCCCGGAAGCACTCTCCCCGGAAGCTTGAGCGTCACCGGCTGTCAGGGTCTCAATCGGGCCGTGTTCGGTGCCATACGTTTCGGCTGGTCCTCCCAGGTAGGCGGCGACCACGTCAGGGTGGCGCAGCGCCTCCGCCGGGGGTCCGGCAGCGAGTACCTGCCCCAGGTGGAGGACGACAGCCCGGTCGGCCATGGCCACGACGTGCTGGTCGTGTTCGATGAGCAGGACGGCGGCGTCGCCGGCCGTGTCACGCACGAGGTTGATGAGCGCCTCGGACTCCTTGCGGCCCAGGCCGGATGCCGGTTCGTCGAGGAGCAGCACCTTGGGGCGGAGGCTGACGGCCCGCACGATCTCGGCGATGCGGGCCGTCCCGTGCGGCAGGGCGTGGGCCGGGCGGTCGGCGTAGGAGCTGAGCCCGTTGGGTCGGAAGAATTCGTCGCCTGCCGGGGGGAGGCGGTGCCATCGGAGGGCGAGATCGACGTTCTCCTGGAGCGTGAGGCGCGGGAAGAGCCCTCCGGACTGGAAGGTCCTCACCGCTCCGGCGGCCGCCCGCCTTCTCGCCGGTTGTGCGGCGAGGTCGGTGTCGCCGAGGATGAGCCGGCCTCCGGCGGGGCGGACGAACCCGCTGATGGCGTCGAGCACCGTGGTCTTGCCGGCACCGTTGGGGCCGATCAGGGCCACCACTTCGCCGGGGGCGGCGGAGATGTCGACGCCGTCGACGGCGGTGAAGTTGCCGTAGTGCACCTGAAGGCCTTCGACGACGAGGGGTTCGCCGGTCACCGGGTCGGGTTCGCTGTGCTCGGCCGGCCGGTCGGCTCTCGGCCGGTGACGGGAGCGTGACCGGCCGAGCGAGGCGATCCCGCTGGGGCGGACGAGGACGGTGAGCAGGAGGGCGGCCGGGGCGACGAACAGGGCGATCGTGGGCGCGGCGGTATGGCGGAGGGCCTCCGGCGCCAGGGTGAGGAAGGTGGCCCCGACGATGGCGCCCCACAGGGATTCGAAACCGCCGACGGCGGCGACGGAGAGCAGTGGACGGGCGGTGAGCGGGTGGAACTGTTCGACGGCGACGGTCTGGAGCTGGTGGGCCGACAGCGCGCCGGCCAGGCCAGCGAGCGCTCCGGTGATGGTGAAGGCCAGCCAGCGGGCACCACTGGCCGGGACCCCGAGGGCGACGGCGGCCCGTTCGTGCTCCCGGGTCGCGATCATTGCCGCGCCCCAGCGGGAGCGGGCGACGAAGCGGAGGGCGGCGAAGCTGAGGGCGGTGGCGGCGATGACGACCCAGGTGTAGCGGGGGCCGGCCAGGTTGACCGAGCCGATTGAGGAGGGTGCCAGGGCGCGCTGCTCCGGCTGGCCGGCAAAGGGCGTCCAGAGGAACAGCGTGCCAGCACAGGCGGCAGAGAAGGCGAGCGTGACCGCCGCGAACCGCATGCCGGTCGAGCGGGCGGCGGTCGGTGCGCCCACCAGCGCGGCCGCCGCTCCACCGGCCAACCCTCCCACGAGGAGGGTCAGCGGGAAAGGCATCCCGGCGGCGGCGGCGAGACGAGCGGCGCTGATCGCCCCGATGCCGGCGAAAGCCGGCTGGGCCAGCGACAGCTGGCCGGCCCAACCGGTCATGACGACGTGCGTCGCCGCCAGCAGGGCGGTGACCCCGGCCAGTTGTGTGATCGTCGCCTGGTAGGGGGTCTGGTGCGGAGCCAGCAGCAGCAGGGCGGCGACGAGGCCGGCGGCGGGCCAGACCCGCCCCCGCCCGGGGAGCCGGCTCGGGCTCCGGTCGAGGGCCGTGCCCGGCGCCTCCCGAGCCCGGCGCTCCCGCCGCAGGAGCGCCAACGCCAGCAGGCCGAAGGGCACGGCTTCGCCTAGCCCGGGAACGTCCTGGACCCGCGCACTCACGCTCTCGAGCATGCCGATGCCCAACCCCGCCGCCAGGGCGCCCGGCAGGCTGGTCAGACCGGCCACGACGGCGGCGACGAACGGCTTGACCAGGAAGAAGACCGTCAGCTGGACCGGGTCGAGGAACAGGAGGGGGGCGAGCAGCATCCCGGCGGCCCCGCTCAGTAGAGCGGCGGCGACGTAGGACGAGATCTCGATCCGCCGGACCGGGAGCCCGACCACGCCTGCCCCGACGCGGTCGGCGGCAACCGCGGTCCACGCCATGCCGGTCGCGCTCTGCCGGAGGAGCAGCGCCCCGCCAGCGACAACGATCGCTGCCGCGGCGAGGACGGCGAGCTGGTGGCCCGACAGCACCGCGCCGGCCACCTCCACCCGCACGTCGGGCAGGAGCGGCGCGACGAACTGCGTCTCGGTGCCGAAGGCCGCGGTGCAGGCGGCCAGCACCAGCCCGGCCAGGGCAAGGCTTGCCACCGCGGCGGCCAAGGGCCGGTCGGGCCCCAGCAACCGGGCCACCATCGCCCCACAGAGCCCGATGGCCGCCGCGACGGCCAGGGCGGCGACGGCGGCGAGGGCAGCGGGCACTGAGGCGTCCGACGAGAGCCGGTGGTAGACGAAGGCGGCGGCGGTCGCCACCGCCCCGAGCGAGAGATCGACGTTCCGGGTCGCCCGGTGGACCACGACCAGCCCGAGGGCGGCGAGGCCGTACATCGCCCCGACGGGCAGGCCGGTGATGAGGAGCGGGAGCATGCCGGCCCTGCGCCGGGACCGCTACCCGCCGGAGGGCGGCACGAACGCTGACGAGGCCAGCGCTTCCCCGAGCACCACCGTCAGCATCCGCCCGTCGGCCGTCCGGAGCCGCAGCCGGGGCCCGGTGCTGCGGGCCTCGGCCTGCGCCCCACCCGGGGCCGTGACCGCCTCACCGGCGGCGACAACCTCGATGCCGCTCGCGGCGAGGGCGGCGAAGTCGGGCGGTGCGGCGCCGTCCGGCTCCAGGCCCTTCGGCGTGAGACGCACGGCCTGGCCCGCCACCGCGACCCCTTCGACGACGGTCGTGGCGGTGGCCTGCCCCAAGGCCCCGTCAGCCGCGGCAGACGCCGTGAGGACCACGGATTCGAACGTGAGGACGTCACCGATGCTGACCGCCCGGAGCACGATCGACACGGTCGAGGTGGCGTTTGGGCCCTCCCGGCGCACGACGGACCGGAGATCGCCGATGCGGACGGCCAGCCCCGGACCGGGCACGCCGGCGGCCAGCGTGCTCGCCTCGGCCGTGGGTCCTTCGGCGAGCCGGGCCAGGACGCCGGCGCCCACCGGGCCGGGGGCGGCGGAGTGCTGCTCTTGCGGCGGCCGGCCCGTGACTTTCGCCCGGCTGGGCTCGAACAGGGAACCGACGGGCAGGCTGGTGCCCCCGAAGGCGTTGATCACACCGGCGGCGTCGCTGTAGGGGCTGTAGGCGAACGCCGCCAGCGCCGAGCCGTGGCCGGTCAGGTCGACCGAGGCCCGCGCCACCGGCGCGTTGAAGTCGGGAGGAGCGATCGTTCCCCCCTCGAGGACGGTGTCCTGATCGGAGTACGTGACGAACAGGCCCCGCCCGACCGCTTCTCCGCCGGCCAGGCCGGCAGTTTCACCGGCGCCCGCCCCGAGCGGCGCCAGCGTGCTGCCGGAGAACACGAGCGCGAGGGCAGCAACCGTCCGGAGAACCCCGCCGGCGCGGCAAATGGCGTTCATGGCTTCTCCGGGGTGTACAGCGGCCCGGTCCGGACCCACTGGCCGTCTCGCACCTCCACGGTGGCCGTCAGGTCGTAGGGCAGGTGCCGGCCTGGTCCGTAGGAGAGGTCAGGGACCAGCCCGCCGAAGGAGAAGTTCCGGCCCGAGTCCAGCGCGCCCAGGAGCGCCTGGCGGCCGGCTCCGGGTCCGGCGGCGCGCAGTCCCTCCACGAGAAGCTTGGCGCCGAGACAGCCGACGATCATGAAGAACTGCACCTTCGCCTTGGGGTAGAAGCGCTTGACCGCCCGGCACTGCTCGGCGAAGGCCGGGCTGCTCCCGCCGCTGAACGGGCTGGACGACAGCAACCCCTCGGCGCCCTTCCCCAACCCGTCGAGGAGGGTCGGGTCGTCGACGATGTTGTAGGAGATGCTCACCGGGACGTTCCAGCCCTGCTGCTGGCGGGCCTGCACGCACTTGACCACCCCGAGGTTGTCGACGATGACGATGAGGGCGTCCGCCCCCGACGCCCGGGCCGACAGCACCCGGCTGGCGCAGTCCGGAGCCGCAGGGGCGGTGGCCGACTCGAACACCACTTCGGCGCCCAGCTTGCGGGCCACGGCGGTGAACTGCTTGGTGCAGTTGACGACCGCCTCCACGTTCAGGTAGATGACCGCCAGTTTCTTCGCCTTCTTTTCGCCCACCAGGTGCTGGACGTTGCCCGCCATCTGCCGGCCGCACGGATTGGTGACGGGGTAGAGCAACGGCTCGTCGAACTCCCGGTCGTCCGACCCGCTCGGCGACACCACCGGCACCCCGGCCGCCCGGATGTCGGGCAGCCCGGCCTGGGTCGTGAACGGCGAGAAGATGCCGGCGAAGGCGAAGACCTTGTCCTCGTGGATCAGCTTCTGGATGAGGGCCTTGCCGCGCACCGGGTCGAACTGGTCGTCTTCGACGACGAGTTCGAGGCGTGTGCCCTGCACACCTCCGGCCTCGTTCGCCTCGGCCAGGACAGCTTGGACGCCCTGCATCATCGCCGTGCCCACCGACCCCAGCGGGCCCGACAGCGGGAAGACCCCGCCCAGTCGCAGCACCTCCGGCCCGATCGGCTGGCCTCCCGGCACCGGCCCAGGAGTGGGAGCCGACGGTGCCCCGCTGTCACCCGGCCCAGCCGTCCCTCCGCTCGGACCCGAACCGCTCGCCCCTCCGGGTGCGGCTCGGTCGGACCCCGCCGCCGTGCGGCTCGAGGCCGTCGCTGGCCCGCCGGGCGCCGCCGGGCGGCCACCAGACGGAACCGGGGCCGCGCCGGCCGGGACATTCGGCGCCGCGCCCCCGCCCGGAGTGGCCTCAGTGGCCGGGCCACCCTCGGGTGCGGACGATGGGCTCTCGTTCTCCGTTCTCGGCGCGGTCGTCGTGGACGAGCGGCTGGCCACGGCCTCGTCCTTGTTCGGCGCGGCGCCATCCGACTTGTCGGAGCCGCCGCAGCCCACAGCGAGAAGTGCGATCGTGATGAACCAAGCGATCGCCGTGCGACGTTGAGGGCGTACCATAGGAACCTCCTCCGGCGTTACGTCAGGCTCGCCTAAGAAGCAAGGTTTGGGTAGCCTCACGCCATCATGGTCGGTCCCACCCCTCCGAGTCCAGTTCCGCTCCCGGTACCAGGGGAGGGCCTCAACCCGGCCACCATGCCGGCCCACTGGCTGCTGGCCAGGCTCGGCAAGAAGGTGATGCGGCCCGGCGGGACGACCCTGACGGACGCCATGCTCGGAGGGCTGGCCATCGGCCCGGGCGACGACGTCGTCGATCTCGCCCCCGCCCTCGGTGACACCGTCCGCCGGGTGCAGGCCGCCGGCCCCGCCAGCTTCCAAGGAGTCGAACGGGGACAGAAGGAGGCCGATCGCGCCAGTCACCTCGGCAGCCAGCCCTATGAGTGTGTCGCCGCCGAGCCCGAATCGACTGGTCTTCCGTCCGGATCAGCCACCGTCGTCTACGGAGAGGCGTGCCTCAGCCTCGAGACGGACGACACGAAGCGCCGCATCCTCGCCGAAGCGGCCCGCCTCCTCCGTCCCGGCGGCCGTCTCGGCCTGCATGAGCTGCTCCTGACGCCCGACGATATCGACCCCGAGGTGAAGCGCCGCATTGAGAGCGACCTCACCCGATCGGTCCGCGTCCGGGCCCGCCCCCTCACCCTCGCCGAATGGACTGCGCTGCTCGACGAGGCCGGCTTCAAGATCCGGCACGTCGCCCCGGCTCCGATGCTCCTGCTGGCCCCGGCCTCCGTCATCCGCGACGAGGGCTGGAAGGGCACCCTGACTCTCGTCGGCCGAATCGTGCGCCAACCCGTCGTCCTGCGCCGCGTCGCCGACCTGTGGCGGACCATGCATCGCGAGCGCCGCAGCCTCGGAGCCGTGGCCATCGTCGCCGACCGACCCGGAAACTGACTGGACCTAAATCAGCTCCGATAAAATCTGCGTCACCGGACTCGGATGAACTCCTCCGAACCCCTCGGAATTGGCGTGAGCCCGCCTCTTAGGAGCGCTTTCGAGGCCGGCGACAGCTCCCCATTTGAGCGACACGGCCACCTCGTCAGCGTGGAGACTCATAGCCGAGCGTGCATGGCCCTGCGCATTGGTCCACTGCTCCTCTCACAGATTGTGACCGAGCTTTGCAGAAAACCGAGCACTCAGGGCTCCCCCCAGGGGCGAATTCCCTGAAGCCTGATTCTCCCTGGGGCGGGCATTTCTGACCACACCGGGTGGCAACCCGACGAGGCGTTGTTCGGCTCCGTGCGGGGGGCGGGCTGGGACCGGGTGGCTGCGACGAGGCAGCGTGGTTTCGGACACGAGCATCTGACACAGCGTCAGAAGGTTTGGTGCCGCCCGGGGTATCGAGGGGCTCGTCACGGAGGGCATCCGACCGAGCTCCTCGCAGGAGGCCACTTGTCACCCGCTTGTCACCGAACGCCAACGCACGGGGTGGGATCGAGTACTACGCAGAACGATGAAGGCGCTGGTCACGGGCTATGTAGTGGCACCTTGCACCACGCAGTACCACGCGGCGCGGTGACTACGGATCAGAAGGTTGGGGGTTCGAGTCCCTCCGAGCGCGCTAGACGTGGTGCAGGTCAGAGGCCATAAATGGGTTCTGAGCGACACCTCTGAACACAAGACTTCTACCGGTTCTTCTACCGGATCAGTCAGTACCGTTCAGGATGACCAGGGATGAGACGGCACGGACGCCATTGCGTGACGGTGCTCGCTTGCCCTCCGCCCGCTGAGGGACAATGCCTCCGTGACTGGCTCCCGCCGATCTTCCAAGCACCCCAAGGGCGGTGACATCCGGTTCTCGATTCCGCTGTACACCGCAGCTGACGCGGCCCGGGCCGTGGATGTCCCGACGGCGACCTTCGCCCGCTGGGTCCGGCGTGGTCTGGGATCGGTCGTGACGTCGCTCCCGGCGGCCGGGTCCGGTCAGCCGAGCATCCCCTTCATCGGCCTGGCCGAGGGTTTGGTACTGGCGGCGATCCGCCGGGCGGGCGTGCCCCTGCAGCGTATCCGCCCGGCCTTGGTGGTTCTCACCGAGACCATCGGCGGGGAACATGCGCTGGCGTCACGGGCTCTCTGCACGGACGGGGCCGAGATCCTCTTCGACTACGCCGACCGAGCCGGCGAGCATGACGGTGCACCCGCCCGGGACCTCGTCGCGGCTCGCCGGGGCCAGCGTGTTTTCATCGACGTGGTCGACCAGTACCTGCGCAGGATCGAGTACGACCCTGACGACGGCTACGCCCGTCTCGTGCGCCTTCCCGCCTACGGGCGGGCCGCGGTGGTCGCCGATCCCGATCGGTCGTTCGGCCAGCCGATCTTCGCTCGGGGTGGTGCCCGGCTGACGGATGTCCTGGAGCGCTTCTGGGCGGGGGACGACCTCGGAACGGTGGCCGAGGAGTTCGGTGTCCCGGTAGCCGAGCTCGAGGACGTCCTGCGTGTCGCATCCCGACGGGCTGCCTGACCTCTTCCTCGATCGCAGCCTCGGCCGGGTCCGCGTGCCGGCGTTGCTGCGCGCCGCCGGGGTCCGCCTCGTCACCCTGTCCGAGCGTTACGGGATCCCGCCGATGAGACGGTGCCCGACCACCGATGGCTCCGGGACGCCGGGGAGCGAGGCGAGGTCGTGTTCATGAAGGATGCCCGGATCCGCTACCAGCCGGCCGAGAAGGCGGCGATCGCCGCTCACGCCGTCCGCTGCTTTTGCCTCACCGGGGGCAACCTGACCGGTGACGAGATGGCCGGGTGCTTCCTCGACAACCTGGACGCGATCACCGTCGCCTGCGCGGAACCCGGGCCCTTCGTCTTCGCCGTGCAGCGGCGGCGCATCGAGCGGCTCGCGCTCGGCTGACCACCAGTCCCGCTCGTCCCTTCGAGCCGTCCAGTGTCAACCAGGTGGCGAGAGCAGTCGGGAGAACGTCGCGGCCGCCTCAGCCTGCATTCCGGGGATGACGTGCTGGTACGGCTCAGCCGCGCGGCGCACCTGTCTTTCCGAGACTACGGGCCGATGCCACGGGCCGTTGCTTGGGCGGCGAGCGCTGCCCGGTTGGCGACGCCGAGCTTCGTGTAGACGTGGGACAGGTGGATCTTGGCCGTGCCGGGGGATATGAAGAGTCGGGCCCCGATCTCGGCATTGGTCAAACCCTGGGCTGCCAGGGCGACGACCTCCAGCTCGGTGGGAGTGAGGGCACCCCAGCCGGTGGAGGGGCGTTTCCGCTCCCCCCGGGCCCGCGAGGCGTAGGCCGCCGCCTCCTCGAGGCCGAGCGCGGCGCCGTCCTTCCAGGCCTGGTCAAAGGCGTCATCGCCCAGGTCCGTTCTGACGGCGGCGGTATCGGCGTCATAGGCCGGCTGGTCCAGGGTCCAGCGCCGCTGGCCCGTCGACTCCCGTAGCGCCTGAGCCGCCCCGAACAGGCGGGCAGCCTCGGCGTGGCTTTCTCCCACCGCGGCCAAGGCGGCCAGGGCTTCGAGCGACTCTGCCGCCATCCCCCGAAACCCGTACTGGACGCAAAGCGCCAGGGCGCGGTGGTGCCGGTCCTCGGCCGCCGCCGGATCACCCTCAGCCCGCGCCAGCCGGCCCTGGAGATTGTGAGCCTCCACCAGCGCCCACGGGCTGACGAACTGGTCCCCGTAGTCCCAGACTGTCCGGAAGGCCGATCTCGCGGCAGCCAGGTCTCCTTCCTCCAACGCCACCCGCCCGAGCACGGCGTCGCACTGCGAGATGTAGAACGGGATCCCAAACTCACGCAGATAGCCGGTGACGTCTTCGACCTGACGACGGGCCTCCGCGAGATCACCCTGGGCGAGGACGGCGCGGCCGCCGTAGATCTGAACCACCTCCGATCGGGAAGCCGCCGACCGGCGCTGCCAATCAAGGCTACGGGCCACCAAGGCGCGGGCTTCCTCGTATTCGCCGGCGGCGATCAACACGTCGGAGAGCCACGCCACGCACCAGGCCTCCAGGTGGGGGTCTCCGACCACGTAGGAACGCGCATGCGCGGCCTCAAGAGCCTGACGGGCGTCGGCCAGCCGGCCCTCGTGCCAGGCGGTGATTCCAACACACATGTCGGACCAGACCGGCCAGTAGGCGTCCTGCGACCGGCTGGCCATGGCGTGGAGCTCGTCGAGATACGGTCGGGCCAGATCCGGTCGGTCCCGGTCCCAGGTCCAGAGGAAGGCCAGGCAGCCGAGCGCTGAGGCCAGCGCCCAGCCGTCGCCGGCTTCCCGGGCGGCCTGGAGGGTCTGCTCCAGGGTGACGATGCCGGCGTCGGGCGCAGTGAAAATGCCGATCAAGCCCTGGTCGGCGAGGGGCCGTGCGAGCAGGCCGGGGTCGCCCAGCTGGCGAGCCAGCGTGGCGGCCCGCTCAGTGTCAGCCATGCCGTAGCCGGCGCCCAGCTCCATGCCATAGAGGCTGAGGTGGCCCAGGGCCCAGAGCGCCCTCGCCCTCAGTGGGGACGATTCGGGCGGGACCGCGCCCAGCGCTCGCCGGCACCACGCCTCCCCTTCGGAGTAGTGGCCATGGATCTTCCAGAACAGCGTCAATGCCACCACGAAGCGCAGGGCGCGCTCCCCGTCTCCCGTGGCCAGCACCCACTGCAGCGCGGCGCGCAGATTGTCGTGATCGCCCTCGAGGGCGGCCAGCGTCTCGGCCCGAGGCGCACTGGCGATCCGGTCCGCCGCCGATTCGGCCGCGCCGAGGAAGAAGCCCGCATGGCGGTCTCGCACGGTCCGGGCCTCGCCCGCCTCGTCGAGCTTGCCGGCGGCGAAGTCGCGGACGGTCTGAAGGAGCCGGTAGCGGTCGCCGTCGAAGACGACGAGGGACTTGTCCACCAGGTCGGAGAGCAGGGTGAGAACCTCCCAGCTCTCGAGGGGGTCGCCGGCGGCAATGTTCTCCGCGGCCTCCAGGCTGAAGCCGCCGGAGAACGCCGCGAGGCGCCGGAAGAGGACCCGCTCGGGATCGCTCAGGAGGTCGTGGCTCCACTGGACGGACGCCTCAAGGGTCTGCTGGCGCGCCACTGACGTGCGGGCGCCGCCCGTCAGGAGCCGGAAGCGGTCGGCCAGCCCGTCGAGGATCCGCTGCGGGCTGAGCGCCCGTACCCGCGCCGCCGCCAGCTCGATGGCGAGGGGGATCCCGTCGAGGCGGGCGCAGATGGCACCCACCGTCGAAGCATTGTCTCTGTCCACCCGGAAGCCGGGACGGGCGTCAAGGGCCCGGTCGACGAAGAGCCGCACCGCCTCGGAGGCGAGCATGACCTCGGCCGACTCCTCGTCTGTCGGGGGCAGGGACAACGGGGGCACCCTCCACACCACCTCCCCCCTGACGCCGAGCGGCTCCCGGCTGGTGGCCAACGCGACCAGACAGGGGCAGGCTCGCAGAAGCGCGTCCAGCAGCGCGGCCGTGGCAGCCAGCACATGCTCGCAGTTGTCGACCACGAGGAGCATTCGGTCGTCCCCGACGTACCCGGCGATCCCCGCCAGCGGGTCGAGGCCACGAGTGTCCCCAAGGCCGAGAGCAGACATGACGGCTCGGGGCACATGGTCCGAGTCGGAGACCAAGGCGAGCTCCACCCACCAGATCCCGTCGGGGTACGCCCCGGCGACATCGGCAGCCACCTGGGCGGCAAGGCGCGTCTTGCCACACCCCCCCGCTCCCACCAGGGTCACCACACGGTGCTCGGACACCAGAGGGCAGAGCTCGGCCAGCTCCGCCTCCCAGCCCACGAAACTGGTGAGCTGCGTGGGCAAGTTGTTGGGCAGCACGTCGAGGGAGCGCAGGGGCGGGAAGTCGACCGGAAGCGCAGGATGCGAGAGCTGGAAGACCCGCTCGGGCCGGTGGAGATCCCGCAGGCGGTGGACGCCGAGTGGTACGAGCGCCGTCCCGGCGGGGAGCCCGTCGGCGAGCAGGTCGGCGGTCGTGTTCGAGATCAGGACCTGCCCTCCGTGAGCGAGCGCCCGGAGTCGGGCGCACCGGATGATGGTCGGACCGAAGTAGTAGCGCTCGTCCCGGAGCCCCGCCTCGCCGGTGTGAAGCGCCATCCGAACAGCGATGTCCGCACCCTCGGGCCAGCTCTCCTCCAGCAGGGCGCGCTGTGCTTCCAGGGCCGCGGCAACGGCGTCCGAGGCGCGGGCGAAGGCGGCCACGAGGCTGTCACCCTCCCCTTGCTCGATCGGGCGAACCCCGCCGTGGCCGGTGATGGCGGCGTCAAGGATCTCGTAGTGGCGGGCGACGGCCGCTGCCATTGACGCACCCTGCGCCACCCAGGCCCGGGTCGAGCCTTCGATGTCGGTGAGGAGGAACGTCACCGTGCCCGCCGGCAGTGGCGGGGTCCCGGCTTCCTCGGTTTCGACCCGCCCCGGCGGGTGTCCGGAGGATCCGGGCTGGGCTTCGGTCCTCGCCCGGGCACGGAACGCGGACAGATCGGTCACGGCCTGCTCTGGTTCGGCCATGACCCGAGCATCCCCGACCTGACCGGGCAGAACATCTGCCGATCGGCATAATCCACCCGCACCATCCCCGAATCGTGCCGCTCGGCGGCCGGTGATGACAAGCGCCTCGTCTTCGGTGTCACCGCCAACGGCCCGCCCGGCAGGCAGGGTTCGTTCGTGTCTGGGCCACTTGGTCGACTGCCGTCCCCCGATCGCCTTCGTCAGACGCCAAGCGGCATGACAAGCCCGACGAGCATGGTCCTTCTGCGCCACTGGCGCCCCGAAGAGGGCCATTATCCCGTCACCGGTGAACTTGTCGACCGTCCCGCCGAACCGGCGCACCCCCTCGGCCAGGATGGCCACGAACCGGCCCATGATCCCCGCCCACACC
>JBIOUX010000183.1:0-10611 GCA_044867425.1 Acidimicrobiia bacterium
TCCGGAATCTGTCCATCCGGGACAAGGACAAGGGCCTCTCCGCGGGCGAGAAGCGCATGCTCACCAAGGCACGCCAGATCCTCGTCTCCGAGCTGACCTTCGCCATCGGTGTCACCGAGGAGGAGGCGGAGGCCAAGCTCGACGAGGCGCTCCTCAAGTAGACGCCACCTGGGGCCTCGTCGTCGCCGCCGGGGCCGGTTCACGATTCGGCTCCCCGAAGCAGTTCGCCTCCCTCGCCGGCCGGCGCGTCGTGGACTGGTCGGTGGGCACGGCCCGGTCGGCCTGTGACGCCGTCGTGGTCGTCCTGCCACCGGACACGGAGTGGGACGGCCCGCCGGTGGCGGCGGCCGTCGCCGGCGGGGCCAGCCGGTCCGCCTCGGTGCGGGCCGGGCTGGTCGAGGTGCCGGAGGAGGCGGAGATCGTCGTCGTCCATGACGCCGCCCGTCCGCTGGCGCCGCTGGCCCTGTTCACCGCCGTGATCGACGCCGTCCGGGCCGGCGCTGACGGCGCCGTTCCCGCGCTCCCGGTGTCCGACACGGTCAAGCGGGTACAGGATGGACGCGTGGTGGCGACGCTCGACCGGGCGGGGCTGGTGGTCGTCCAGACGCCTCAGGCGTTCCGGGCCGAGGCGTTGCGGGCGGCGCTGGCCGGCGGCGCCGAGGCCACCGACGAGGCCGCCCTGGTGGAGGCGGCGGGCGGGAAGGTGGTGGTCGTGCCCGGCGATCCGCTCAACCTGAAGATCACCACGCCCCATGATCTGGCCCGGGCCGGCTGGGTGATGAGGGAATTGTGAGGGTCGGCCTGGGGTTCGACGCCCACTCCTTCGGGGGCGAAGGCCCCCTGGTGCTGGGCGGTGTGCGCATCGAGGGCGCCCCGGGCCTGGCCGGCCACTCCGACGCCGACGTGGTGGCCCACGCCGTGGCCGACGCCCTCCTCGGTGCCGCCGGGCTTCCGGATCTCGGGACGCTGTTCCCGGCCGCCGACGACCGTTACGCCGGTGCCGACTCCATGATCCTGCTGGCCGATGTCGCCGGCCGGCTGGCGGCCGCCGGCTATGAGGTCGGCAACGTCGATGTCGTCATCGTGGCCGAGCGGCCCAAACTGGCCGGCAACGTCAGGGCGATGGCGGACAACCTGCAGCGGGTGGTGGGCGGGTTCGTCTCCGTCAAGCCGAAGCGGGGCGAAGGGGTCGGCGCCCTGGGTGGCGGCGAGGGCATCGCGGCCATGGCCGTCGCCCTCCTCCAACCCATCGCGCGTTAGCGAAACCCGGCTCACAGCCGGGTTCGGTTAACGCGCGACGGGTGGGGGTGGCGGAAAGTAGCCTCACGGGTCGTGCTGATCCACGACACGCTGGCGGGAGACGAGGTCGAGCTGGTGCCCCGAGAGGCGGGCCGGGTCGGGCTGTACGTCTGCGGCCCCACCGTCTACGACGTTCCCCACCTGGGCCATGCCCGCAGCGCCCTCTCCTTCGACGTCATCCGTCGCGCCCTCGAGCACCGCGGCCTGGCTGTGACCCACGTCTCCAACATCACCGACGTGGACGACAAGATCATCAACCGGGCCCGGGCCGAGGGCAGCAGTGAACCGGAGGTGGCCGCCCGCTACGAGGAGACCTACTGGGCCGCCCTCGACCGCCTCGGCGTGGCCCGTCCCCACCACACCCCCCACGCCACCGAATACATCGCCGAGATGCAGGAGCTCATCGCCCGGTTGCTGGAGCGGGGGGCGGCCTACGTCACGGGCTCGGGGGTGTACTTCTCGGTGACCGAGTTCCCGGACTATGGCGCCCTCTCCCACCGGCGCCTGGAGGACCTGTTGGAGTCGGCCGGCGCCCGGGTGGAGGTGGACGAGACCAAGCGCTCCCCGGTCGACTTCGCGCTGTGGAAGGCAGCCAAGCCGGGGGAGCCGACCTGGGACTCCCCCTGGGGCCGGGGCCGGCCGGGCTGGCACATCGAGTGCTCGGCCATGTCGGTCGGGCTCCTGGGCCCGGGCTTCGACATCCACGGCGGGGGCGACGACCTCGTCTTCCCCCACCACGAGAATGAACGGGCCCAGTCCGAGGGGGCGGGCCTCCCCTTCGCCCGCCACTGGCTCCACAACGCCATGGTGATCGTCTCGGGCGAGAAGATGTCCAAGTCGCTGGGGAACTTCACCACGCTGTCCGACGTGCTCGACGCCCACGATCCCCGGGCGCTGCGCCTGCTGGTGCTCCAGACGCACTACCGGTCGGCGACCGAGATGGGCAAGTCCAATCTCGGCGACGCCGCCGCCGCCCTGGGACGCCTGGACGCCCTGGTCCGGCGGGCCCGGACCCAGCTCGGGGCGCCGCCGGGGGAGGGCGGCCTCGACTCCGCCGCTCAGGCCGACTTCGACGCCGCCCTGGACGACGACTTCAACACCCCGGCTGCCCTGGCCGCCATCTTCGAGGTGGTGCGCCGGGCCAATGCCGCCATCGATGCCAGGCAGGGACCGGAGGCGCACCGGCTGGTGAGCACGGTCCGGACGCTCACCGGGGCGCTCGGGCTCGAGCTCGACGACGGCTCGGGGGCCGCCGGCGGCGACGATGACGTGGCCGACCTGGTGGCCCAGCGCGATGCCGCCCGCCGGTCCAAGGACTTCGCCGAGGCCGACCGGATACGGGTCGATCTGGCCGCCCGGGGGATCACCCTGGAGGACACGCCCACGGGCACGATCTGGCACCGGGGATGAGTCCCAAAGGCGCCAATCCGGGGGGCAGGGGCGGCAAGGGTGGGAGCGGGCAGCGCCGGACCGGTGGCGCCCGGCCCCACCCCCAGGATCCCCGGGTGGCGCCCCTGGCCGGCAAGAGCCACGGCCTCGGCGGGGAGCAGATCGAGGGCCGGCAGGCGGTGCGGGAGGCGCTGCGGGCCCGCCGGCGCAAGGTGGGCGAGATCTGGATGGCCGGCGATCTCGAACCGGCGCCCATCCTCGACGAGATCATGGAGCTGGCCCGCCGGGCGGGTGTGCCCGTGCGCACCACCCCCCGCCTGGACTCCCTGGCCCGCACCGACGCCCCTCAGGGCGTGGTGGCCCGGGCCGATTCGCTGCCCGTCGCCATCGACGACGACCTGCTGGCCGATCCGGCCGCCTTCCTGCTCGCCCTCGAGGGGGTGACCGACCCCCGGAACCTGGGGGCGGTGCTGCGGAGCGCCGAGGCGGCCGGGGTCACCGGGCTGTTCCTGCCCCGCCGGCGGGCGGTGCACGTCACGGCGGCGGTGACCAAGGCCGCCGCCGGGGCCGTCGAGCATGTGCCCATCGCCCTCGTCCCCGGGATCCCGGCCACCCTGGACCGGGCCGCCCGGGCCGGCGTGTGGACCATCGGGCTCGACGAACGGGGCGACCAGTCCCTCTTCGACCTCGATTTCGGACCCGAACCGCTGACCATCGTGCTCGGGGCGGAGGGGCGGGGTCTGTCCCGGCTGGCCCGCCAGCGATGCGACGTCGGGGTCCGGATTCCGATGCGCGGACGGCTCGAATCACTCAACGTGGCTGCAGCTGCCACCCTCGCCTGCTTCGAGGTGGCCCGGCGCCGAACACGGCGCGTCACCGCCGAGTAGACCTCTCGAACTAGTCCCCCGACTCGTGGGCTGGTCCTCGCGCTGGGCGATCTGCCAGATTTTGTCCGGAAATGTCCGAATTTTCGGGCCACCCCAAACGGTTCAGAGCTAGGCCGATGTGTGCGCCAGTATTGACACTAGTCAGGGCTCACCGTTACAAAGAACTAGTCCCCACGCAGTGTGCCGTTAACAGAGCCGTCACCTAGGAGCGAACATGCAGAGTCGTCTGGGAAGCGTGGCCCTGGCTGAGATGAGTGACGACGAGCTCGTGGCCCGCTTTCAGAGTGGCGACAACGATTCCCTCGACGTCCTGCTCCAGCGGTACCGGCGCTTCACCCGGGCCAAGGCCCGCGGCTACTTCCTGATCGGGGCCGACTCCGACGACATCGAGCAGGAAGGCATGATCGGCCTGTTCAAGGCCGTGCGGGACTTCCGCTCTGACCGCCAGGCCTCCTTCCGGGCCTTTGCCGAGCTGTGCATCACCCGGCAGATCATCACCGCCATCAAGACGGCCACCCGCCAGAAGCACCAGCCCCTCAACTCCTACCTCTCGCTGTCGGGCTCCCGGCCCGGCGACGAGTTCGGCTCGGGCACGGTGGAGGAGGTTCTCGAGGCGAAAGGCCTGATCGACCCCATCGAGTTCATCATCTCGATGGAGGACCTGCGCTCCATGCGCCGCATGATGACCGAGATGCTCTCCAAGCTGGAGGTGGAGGTCCTGCGCCTCTACGTGGAGGGCAAGTCGTACCAGGAGATCGCCGGCGTGCTGGGCCGCCACGTGAAGTCGATCGACAACGCCCTCCAGCGCATCAAGCGCAAGCTGGACATGCACCTGGCCGAGCGGGCCGCCGCCGAGGGCGCCGCCTAGCCCCCCGGGGGCTCCCCACCGCTCATCTACGCTCGGGCCAGGCCCGAGTAGCTCAGGCGGTCAGAGCAGGCGCCTTGTAAGCGTCAGGTCGTGGGTTCGAATCCCACCTCGGGCTCCACTGCTCTTCGGGCGCCGGGAGCGCCGCGCCCACGCTTCGGCATCGTTTTCCTGCATACCGCAACACGTCCGTAATGTCACGATGCACCGGATTTGGGTATATGAAATGCTGCCAAAATCGGACAAAAGAACTGGCACCGTATGTTTGGGCTAAATGTCCGGAACGCCCAATCTGACGGAGCAGCCCGGTGCCAAGATCCGGTATTTCGGCACCCAGTGTCGTGTACCGCGGATCGTGGCCGGCAGGCTCTTGCGTAAGCGGTGCCGTACTCAACACGCTCCGTGGTGCTTGACCTTCCAGGATCCGCCGTGGAGGATCAAAAGCTTGATGGACCTCTCCGAGCGGAGTCGGGACATTCTCGACTTTGAGCGCATCTGGCGGGCGCTGCCCGGGACGAAGGCCGACGCCATTCGCGAGCGTTTCGGCCTGACCACGTCGCGCTACTACCAGCTGCTCAACGCCGTTCTCGACGAACCGGGGGTGGCCGCCTACGACCCCCTCGTGGTGAAGCGGCTCCGCCGCCGGCGGGACCGGCGACGCCGCGCCCGCTTCGACAGCCAGTACGGCGGCTCCGAGTCGAGGTGACGTTCCCCCCCGAGGAACGGGCGGACCCGTCGCAGCCGAGCGATGGGCCGGGCCGGGCCGTCCGCCGTCCCCGGGCTCCGGGGTCCTTCTCGCGCTCGCTCCTGGATGCCGCCGCCCGGGGCACGGGCCTCATCGCCCTGGCCGTGGCCATCGGCATCATCCTGCTCCAGTACAGCGACGATCCCGCCCCCGACCGCCTGTCCGCCGGCCGGGAGCCGGCTGAGGCCCCCCTCTCCGCCTCCTCGAGCACGACCACCACGACCGCCGGGCCCCGCGCCGCGGCCGAGGTCCGGGTGCTGGTGCTCAACGCCTCGGGGCGCAAGGGGGTGGCGGGCGAGATGGCTGAGCGCCTGGGTGTGGTGGGCTACCAGACGCTCGAGCCTGGCAACGCCCCCGTCCAACGGGAGACCACCGTCGGGTGCCGGCCCGGGTTCGAGCGGGAGGCGGCCGCCCTGGCCTCCGCCACCGGGCTGACGGCGGAACCGGGCCCCCTCGACCTGCTTCCCCCCAACGCCGACTGCCTGGTCGTCATCGGCTCGGTGTAGCTGAAACTCGGGTATCCGCGACTTACGGAGCGGGGCGTGTCAACATCGCCCCATCCCCACTTCCCCGCCCGGATCCCTTCTGCGCCGGAGGGCGCTGGCCGTGTGGCTGTGTGCCGCCGCCGCCCTCGTCGCCGCCGTCCCGCCCGCCCAGGGGGGCGAGCTGGAGCGCAAGCGCGACGCCGCCAAACGGCGCCAGGGCGAGGTTCGCAAACAGCTCGACCTGGCCCAGGCCACCGAGACCCAGCTCACCCGGCGCCTGACCGAGATCGAGAAGGACCTCGTCGACCGCCGCTCCGAGGCCGAGGCGGCCCGGGCCGACTCGGAGGAGGCAGCCGCCTCCGTGGCCCGCATCACCGCCGAGGTGGAGGCGTCCCGGGCTCGCCTGGCCCAGCGCAAGACGGTGTTCAACCGCCGGGCGGTGGTGGCCTACATGGGCGGGGAGGGCCGGCCCCTGGACGAGCTCAACCTGGCCGGCGAGCTGTTCTCGTTACCCGAGGACTTCAGCGAGGCGGCCCGGCGGAACGAGCTGGTCCACCGGGTGTCCAACCAGGATGGGGACGTCCTCTCCGAGCTGACCGACGCCCAGACCGCCCTGGCCCGCGAGGAGCTGGCCCTGACCCTCACCCGCAACCGGGCCGTGGAACGGGCGGGCGACGCCGAGCGCGCCGTCCGGGCCGTGGCGGCGTTGAAGCGCGAGCAGGAGGCGACCCACTCCGCCCTCCAGGAGCGGATCGTCGCCCTCCAGTCCGAGATCGACGCCCTGGCCGCCGAGCAGGCCAAGCTCGAGAACCTCATCAAGGAACGCCTGGCCGCCGCCGCCCGGGCCCGGGCGGCCCGGGGCCGCTCACCCTTCCTCGGCCACCGGACGGGCGACGGCGTTTCCGCCGCCGGCTTCATCTGGCCCGTGCACGGGGTGATCACCTCCGGCTACGGACACCGCTGGGGACGGATGCACACCGGGATCGACATCGCCGCCTCGTCGGGGACCCCCATCGAGGCGGCCAAGGAGGGCGAGGTCATCTACGCCGACTGGCTGGGCGGTTACGGGCAGCTGGTGGCCGTCGATCACGGCGATTCGGTGGTCACGCTCTACGCCCACCAGTCCCGCATGGCGGTGGCCGAGGGTCAGATGGTGAGCCAGGGCCAGGTGGTGGGCTACGTGGGGACCACGGGCCATTCGACCGGGAACCACCTCCACTTCGAGGTCCGGATCGACGCCCAACCGCGCGACCCCCGGCCCTACCTGCCTTAATGGACCGCCATCGACGTCCTCCGTCCCTTCGCTGAGGCGCCCGGGCGCTCGGTGGTGGTGGTCGACTTCGACGGGACGCTGGCGCCCATCGTCGCCGACCCGGCCGAGGCCCGTCCGCTCCCGGGCGCCGTCGAGGTCCTGGGGCGCCTGGCCCGGCGTCTCTCCCGGGTGGCGGTGGTGAGCGGCCGTCCCGTGGACTTCCTGCGCCGGCACCTGCCCGCCCCCGGGCCCGACGTCTTCGGCCAGTACGGCCTGGAGCGGGTGGAGGGTGGGCAGGTGGTGATCCCCGCCGCCGCCCGGGAGTGGACGCCGGCCGTGGCCGAGGCGGCCCGGCGGGCGGAGGCGGCCCTGCCCGGCCTCCACGTGGAGCGCAAGGGCGAGGTGGCCGTCACCCTGCACTGGCGCCGGGCACCCGGCCTGGAGTCCGAGGCTCGGACGCTCGGCCTTCAGCTGGCCACCGAGCTGGGGCTGGCCGCCCAGCCCGGCCGGCTGGCCCTCGAGTTACGGCCGCCGCTGCCCGTCGACAAGGGGACGGTGGCCGAGGAGGTGGCCGGCGGCGCCCACGCCGCCCTGGTGGCGGGCGACGACCACGGCGACCTGCCCTTCTTCGACGCCCTCGACCGGCTCCTGGCCGCCGGTCAACTCGGCTCCGGCCTGCGGGTGGCCGTCGCCTCGCCCGAGACCCCCCCGGCGCTGCTGGCTCGAGCCGACCATCAGGTCGATGGCCCGCAGGGACTCCTGTCCCTCCTCGAACAGCTCGCCGACCTGACCGGTTGAGGCCTGGAGGGTCAGCTGGCGTGGGCCAGGAGGTCCTCCAGCCACCGGGCCGGCGTGCGGGCGCCGGCCAGCTCCTTCAGCCGCTGCGAGCGGGCCGCCCGCTCACCGGCGGGCATGGACAGGGCGGCGTGGAGGGCGGCGGCGCCCTGGAGGACGTCGAAGGCGTGGATCTCGACGGCCGCCTCGGCCAGCTCGTCGAATGACCCCGCCCCCCGGGAGAGGCACAGCACCCCGTTCCGGCGGTTGAGCAGCGCACCCTCCTTGGCCACCAGGTTGAGGCCGTCGCGTACCGGGTTGACCACCAGCACGTCGTAGCCGCCGAGCGCGGCCACGCTCATCGGATAGTCGTCGTTGGTGTCGAGCACCACCGGCTGCCAGTCGCCCGTCGCCCAGCGCTGGTTCACTCGGCCGGCGGCCTGCTCGACCTCCTGGCGGTAGGCCAGGTACTCGGGCAGGTTCTCCCGCGACGGGTAGGCCAGGGCCACGAACACCACCCGTTCCCGCCATTCCGGCCGGGTCTCCAGCAGCAGGTCGTAGGCGGCGAAGCCCCGGACGATGTTCTTGGACGGCTCCAGCCGGTCAACCCGCACCACGGCCATCCGGTCCCCCACCAGGCCGGCGAAGCGGTCGGCGGCCGCCTGGGCGTCGGGGGAAGCAGACACCTCGGCCAGGTCGGCCGGGTCGGGGCCGAGGGGGGCGACGAACGGGGGGGTGACGGCGCCGGTCGAGCCCAGCACCTCGGCGGCGGCGCCGGCGTAGTTGCGCAGCCAGCGCCGGGTGTGGAAGCCGGCGGGCACGGATGCCATGGAGGCGCACAGCTCGGTGGCCACCGCCTCGGGCAGCACCCGGATGCCCTCCGGACCGCAGAAGGGCGTATGGGTGAAGTGCACCAGGCGCAGGTCGGGGCGGGTCTTGCGCAGGGCGCCGGGGACCAGGGCCAGCTGGTAGTCCTGGACCAGCGCCACCTCTCCCTCGCCGGCGGCCTTGGCGGTGGCGGCGGCAAAGATCTCGTTGACGGCCACGTAGGCGTCCCATGCCTCGAGGAAGCGCTTGTCGAAGCGGGGCCGGCGGATGAGGTCGAACATGCCATGGAACAGCGGCCATAGCGTGGCGTTGGAGACGACGTCGTAGTGCAGGCCGTGGGCCCGGGGGTCGAGGTCGAGCAGGACGAGGTCGTAATCGGCCACGGAGGCCGCCCCGGCCTTCACCGCGGCCCGGTCGTCGTCGCTGATGGCGGCGGCCACCCAGGTGGCGCCGGTGCCTGTGAGCAGCGGGGCCAGGCCGCTCACCACGCCGCCCGCCCCCCGGGAGAAGCTGAAGGTGCCGTCCTCCTCGGCGGAGAACGAAACCGGGCCACGGTGCGAGACGACGATCACGGAGTGGGTCAATCTATCGGGCGTGCTGACCGCCCTCGTCTGCCCGGACAAGTTCCGGGGCACGCTCACCGCCCCCGAGGCGGCCGGCGCCCTGGCCCGGGGGCTGCGGACGGCAGGCTTCTCCGAGGTCCGCTCCCTGCCCCTGGCCGACGGCGGCGAGGGGACCCTGGAGGCGCTCCTCGCCGCCCGGGGGGGCAGCCGGCGGGAGGCGGCGGTCACCGGGCCGCTGGGGGGGACGGTCGAGGCCACCTGGGGGGTGCTCCCCGGCGGCACGGCGGTGGTGGAATGCGCCGCCGCCAGCGGCCTCGCCCTGGTGCAGGGCCAGAACGATCCGCTGGCCGCCACCAGCCGGGGGACGGGGGAGCTGATCGCCGCCGCCGTTCGGGCCGGAGCCCGGAAGGTGCTGGTGGCCGTGGGCGGGTCGGCCATGACCGACGGCGGCCTCGGGGCCGTCACGGCCCTGGGCTGGTCGCTGGCCGGGGTGGAGGTCACCGTGGCCTGCGACGTGGAGACATCCTTCGTGGACGCCGCCGCCGTCTTCGGCCCTCAGAAGGGCGCCACCCCGGCCCAGGTGGCGCTCCTGGCCCGCCGCCTGGAGCGCCTCGCCGAGGTGTACCGGGACCGAACCGGGGTGGACGTGGCCGGGCTACGCCACGCCGGGGCGGCGGGAGGACTGGCCGGCGGCCTGGCCGCCCTCGGCGCCCGCCTCGAGCCCGGCTTCGAGGTGGTGGCCCACACCTGCGGGATGGAGGCGGCGCTGGCCGGGGCCGGCCTGGTCGTCACCGGCGAGGGGCGGCTCGACGCTTCCAGCTTCGAGGGCAAGGTGGTGGGGGGCGCGCTGGAGTGGGCCGAGGCCGAGGGGGTCCCGGCCCGGGCCGTGGTGGCGGGTCAGGTCGCGGCCGGCATCGACCTCCCCGAGGGCGTCCTCACCCTCGCCCTCACCGACCGGGTGTGGCAGGCGGAGGAGGCCCTGACCCGGGCGGGGGTGCTGCTGGAGGAGGCGGCGGTTGAAGTGGGGCGTTGGGCCCGGGAACGCCTCCGCGGCTGAACGGGGCCGCGCCGGTACCCTGGTGGGGTGGAACGCCCCACGGCAGCCGAACGGCTGGAGCGGGTCCGGCGGGCGGGGAGCATCGCCTGGGCGCTGGTAGGCCTGGCCGCGGTCATCGCCATCGTCGGGTGGCTGGCTTTCAAGGTCGCGGTCATCTTCCCGCCGCTCATCCTGGCCGGCGCCCTGGTGTTCATCCTCAACCCGCTGATCAGCTACCTCCACCGCCGGCACATCCCCCGGGCGGCGGGGGTGGGCCTGACCTATCTGGGGTTCCTGGGGGTGGTGACCCTCATCGGCTTCGTGATGCTGCCGGCGGTGAAGGACCAGGCCGAGAACCTCTCCGACCGCTGGCCCGACATCCGCCTGAAGATGGAGCGCTGGGCCGATGACCGGGCTGAGAGCCTGAAGGGGACACCCTTCGAGTTCGACCGGAAACGGCTCGACGATGCGGTGACCAACAACAACGA
>JBIOUX010000184.1:0-56836 GCA_044867425.1 Acidimicrobiia bacterium
GGGGTTGGGGCCCCGGGCGGGGCGACGAAGTCGCCAGAATCCGGCAGCGCCACCATGGTGTCGAACCTGCCCTACAACGTGGCCACCCCCCTCATCGCCCGGCTGCTGGAGGGAGTCCCCGGGCTCACCCGGCTGGTGGTGCTGGTCCAGCGGGAGGTGGCGGAGCGTCTGGCGGCCCCGCCCGGGAGCCGGGAGTGCGGGGCCGTGTCGGTCAAGGTCGCCTACTTCTCCCGCCCCTCGATGCTGGCCGTCGTCCCTCCCACCGTCTTCGTTCCCCGCCCCCGGGTGGAGTCCGCCCTCGTCGCCTTCGACCGCCTCGCTGCGCCCCCGGTGGAGGTGCCGTCGTCCGCCGGGCTGTTCGAGCTGACCCGGGCGGGCTTCAGCCAGCGCCGCAAGACGCTGCGTCAGGCACTGCGTCCTCTGCTCGGGCCCGGCGCGGTGGAGGTGCTCGAGGCCGCGGGCGTGGATCCGGGGGCCAGGGCCGAGGCGCTGACGCTGGAGGACTGGGCTGCGCTGGCCCGAGCCGCTGGCGCCGTCGTGAGGCGGGACGGGCCGTCGCGACCGTGAACTACGAGGGGATCTTCAACGAAGGGGCGAACTGCCTGCGGGCGCTGGCCCGGGCCAAGCTCACGCTGTCGCTGCGGGTTACCGGCCGCCGGGCCGACGGCTACCACGACCTCGAGGCCCTGGTGATCTCCTTGGCCGATCCCCATGACGTCCTCACCGTGCACCTTCATCCCACCCCGGAGGTCCTGGTGTCCACGTCGGGTCCGGCCGCCCGCGGCATCCCCGCCGGTCGGAACAATTTCGACAACCTGGCCGCTCGCGCCGCCCTCGCCCTCATGCGAGCTGTCGACGACTCCGGGCCCTTCGCCGCCGCCGGTTTGGAGATCAACCTCCACAAGGAGATTCCCGCCGGTGCCGGCCTGGGCGGCGGCTCGGCCGACGCCGCCGCCGTCCTCCGGGCCGGCGATCGCCTCCTCGACCTGGGCCTCGACTCAGCCGCGCTCCAGGGACTGGCGGCGGGACTCGGGTCCGACGTGCCCTTCTGCGTCGGGGGCGGAACCGCGTGGATGCGCGGACGGGGCGAGGTGATCAACCCCCTGCCGGCCCTGGGAAGCCTGACCCTGGTGGTGGTGGCTCCCGGCTTCGCCGTGTCCACCGCCGCCGTGTACGCCGCCTGGGACGACCTTGGTGGTCCCCGATCCGAGCGCCCCGTCCCCGCCCCGCCGGCCCTGGCCGGCCTCCTCCCCGGGGGGCTGGCCAACGACCTGGAGCCGGCCGCCGAGGCCGTCGAGCCCCGCCTGCGGCCGTTCCGGGAGGCGCTCGAAGACCTGGCCCGGGCGCCGGCGCTGCTGGCCGGGAGCGGCTCGGCCCAGGCCGTTCTCGTGGCTGACCCCGAGCGCGCCACGGCCCTGGCCAGAGAGGTGAGGTTCCGCCTCGGGGTCCGGGCCTGGGCCACCCGGCCCTGCGAGACCGGCGTCGCCTTGTAGAGCCGCTACTTCCCGGCGGCGCGACGCTGCCAGCGCGTGCGCTTGAGGAGCTTCTTGTGCTTCTTCTTCCGCATCCGCTTGCGGCGCTTCTTGATGAGCGAACCCATGGCGGGGGCAGACTACCCGGCGGCCCTTGCAGCTGTCATACCGCCGTGTTCCCGGGCCCGGGTATCGTCACCACCATGTAGTCGGGGGTGGTGTAACCGGCAGCACAGGGTCCTTTGGAGTCCCTGGACGAGGTTCGAATCCTCGCCCCCGAGCAAAGCCCATGCGAAAGGGGTGCACATGACCGAGTCCCCCCCGGGGAGGGAGGTGTCCTCGAGCGGATTGGCCGCCGTGGTGCTGGCCGCGGGCGAGGGGACGCGCATGAAGTCGTCCGTCCCCAAAGTGCTCCATCCGCTGTGCGGCCGGCCCATGCTCCTCCACGTCATCGGCGCCCTCGAGCAGCTGTCCGTGGACCGGATCGTGGTCGTGGTCGGGCACGGCGCCGACAAGGTGATCAAGACCCTCCACGGCGAGACCGAAGTGCCCCTCGAGTTCGTCGAGCAGCGGGTCCAGCGGGGCACGGGCGACGCCGTCTCCGTGGCTCTCACCGTGTTCCCCGACGAGCTCGACGGCGAGGACGACCTCGTGGTCGTCCCCGGCGACACCCCGCTGTTGCGGGCCGAGACGGTGGCCGCCCTGGTCCGGGAGCACGGGGAGGCGGGGGCCGCCGCCACCGTCCTCACCGCCCGCCTGCCCGACGCCACCGGGTATGGCCGGATCGTGCGGGGCAAGGACGGCGGGGTCGAGTCGATCGTCGACCACTGGGACGCCACCCCCGCCGAGCGGGAGATCGACGAGGTCAACACCTCGATCTACTGCTTCCGCCGCAACCTGATCGCCCCCGCCCTGCGCCGCCTGTCGCCGGAGAACGCCCAGGGCGAGTACTACCTGACCGACGCCATCGCCGTGCTGCGCCAGGCCGGCCACAAGGTGGTGGCCATGACCGCCCCGGAGACGGCCGAAGCCCTGGGCGTGAACGACCGGGCCCAGCTGGCGGAGGCGGAGGCGGCGCTGCGGCTGCGCATCAACGCCGAGTGGATGCGGGCGGGCGTGACCATGACCGACCCGGCCCGCACCTACGTCGACGCCTCCGTCACCCTCGGCCCCGACGTCTCCCTCCTGCCGGGGGTGGTGCTCGAGGGCCGCACCGCGGTGGGTCCCGGATCGGTGATCGGACCCGACACCCGCCTCGTCGACACCACGGTGGGGGAGGGTGCCACGGTCACCTACACCGTGGCCCGCGAGGCCGAGATCGGTGACGGGGCGAACGTGGGCCCCTACGCCCACCTTCGTCCCGGCACCCGGCTGGGCAAGGACTCCAAGGTGGGCAACTTCGTGGAGATCAAGGCCTCGGAGGTGGGGGAGGGGGCCAAGGTGGCGCACCTGTCCTACCTGGGCGACGCCACCGTCGGCGCCGGGGCCAATGTGGGGGCGGGCACCATCACCGCCAACTACGACGGCCGGTCCAAGCACCGGACCCGCATCGGCGCCCGGGCCCGGATCGGGTCCAATACCGTCCTGGTGGCCCCCGTCGAGGTGGGCGAGGACGCCTACACCGGCGCCGGTTCGGTGGTGACCCGGGACGTTCCCGCCGGTGCTCTGGCCAAGGGCGTGCCCGCCCGGGTGGAGGAGGGCTGGGCCAAGGCCCGGGGTGAAGAGCAGGCGCCGGAGGCGGGGGCATCCGAAGGCGGGGAGGGGCCTCCCGATCGCTGAAACCCGTCACGGGCCACCGAATCTGCGAAACTGCTTGTCAGGGCTCTGGGGTGGGGCGTGCCCCGGAGGGGACGGGGAGAGATATGGAACTGGTCACGAAGAAGAAGTTGATGCTCTTCAGCGGGCGGGCCAACGTGGCCCTCTCCGAGGAGATCGCCGAGAACCTGGGCGTGCCCCTGGGCGAGGTGGCGCTGTCCACCTTCGCCAACGGCGAGATCTACTGCCGGTACCTGGAGAGCATCCGGGGCGCCGACGTCTTCATCGTCCAGAGCCACTGCGATCCGATCAACGAGCGCATCATGGAGCAGCTCATCATGATCGACGCCGCCAAGCGGGCGTCGGCCAAGCGGATCACCGCCGTGTGCCCCTTCTACGGCTACGCCCGCCAGGACAAGAAGACCGAGGGGCGGGAACCCATCACCGCCCGGCTGCTGGCCGACATGCTCACCACCTCGGCGGGGGCCGACCGGGTGGTGGCCGTCGACCTCCACACCGGCCAGATCCAGGGTTTCTTCAACACGCCGGTCGACCACCTCACCGCCCTGCCCGTGCTGTCGTCCTACCTGGCCGAGACGGTGGAGGGCGACCCGGTGGTCGTCTCCCCCGACGCCGGCCGGGTGAAGCTGGCCCAGCGCCTGGCCCACCACCTCGACACCGACATCGCCATCATCGACAAGCGCCGGCCCCGGGGGACCCACAACGTGGCCCAGGCCAGCGAGATCGTCGGTCAGATCGCCGGGCGGCCCTGCATCCTGATCGACGACATGATCGACACCGCCGGGACGGTCACCAGCGCCGCCGAGCTGCTGGTCGAGAAGGGGGCGGCCTGCGTCTACGTGGCCGCCACCCACGGGGTGCTGTCGGGCCCGGCCGTCGACCGGCTGAAGAACGCCCCCATCCGGGAGGTTGTCCTCACCAACACCCTGCCCATCGAGGACGGCAAGCGCTTCCCCGAGCTGCGGGTGCTCTCCATCGCCCCGATCATCGCCGACGCCCTCGACGCCGTGTTCGAGGACACCTCGGTCAGCCAGATCTTCCAGGGAGACAATCTCTAAGGACAGCCCACTAGGCTGCTCGCCCATGGAAGAGGCCACGCTCGCCGCCGAAGTCCGCCCGGGGACCGGCAAGTCCGTCGCCCGGAAGATCCGCCGGGAGGGCAAGGTGCCCGCCATCGTCTACGGGCTGGGCACCGACGCCCAGCCGGTGTCGGTTCCCGACCGGGAGCTCCAGCACATCCTCCACGGCCCGGGCGGGGTCAACACGCTGATCAACCTGGATCTGAGCGGGACGAAGGAGCTGGTCCTGGCCCGTCAGATCCAGCGCCATCCCGTGCGCCACACGCTGCTGCACGTCGACCTCATCCGGGTCAGCCGCGACATCGCCATCGCCGCTGAGGTGCCCATCCACCTGACCGGCGAGCCGGTCGGTGTGCGTGACGGCGGCATCCTCGAGCAGGTGACCTTCACGCTCTCCGTCGAGGCCAAGCCGGCCGACGTTCCTCGCGCCATCGAAGCCGACGTATCCGCCCTGAACATCGGCGACCACCTGTCGGTCTCCGATCTGGTCCTGCCCCCGGGTGTGACCACCACCCAGGAACCCGAGGAGCAGGTGGCCCACGTGTCGCAGCCCCGCGGCCTGGCCCTGCCCGAGGAGATCGAAGCGGCCGAAGCCGAGGCGGCGGCCGAAGCCGAAGCCGAAGCGGCCGCCGAGGCTGAGGGCGAGGAGGGTGGGGGCCTCGCTGCCGCCCTCCCGCCGGGCGCGCCCGTGCCCGAGCCCGAAGAGTCCTGAGAAGACCCGCCCATGCTGTTCAGGCGAGAAGCCCGTGGGGCTTCCGCCGACCTGCTGGTGGTCGGGCTCGGCAACCCCGGCGAGGACTACGAGCGCACCCGGCACAACGTGGGCGCCGAGGTGGTCGAGCGGCTGGCCCGGCGCCACGGTGGCAGCTTGCGCCGCCAGAAGGAGCGGTCCCTGACCGACGAGGTGACCGTGGGCGGGAAGCGGCTGGCGCTGGCCATCCCCCTCACCTACATGAACCTCTCGGGGGAGGCGGTGGGTCCCCTGGTGCGCCGCTACCGGGTGGAGCCCACCGGGCTGGTGGTCGTCCATGACGAGATGGACCTCGAGCTGGCCCGCCTGCAGGTGAAGGCCGGGGGTGGGCTGGCCGGGCACAACGGCCTGAAGTCGATCGTGGCCCACCTGCACACCCAGGACTTCCTGCGGGTCCGCATCGGCATCGGCAAGCCCCCCGGGCGCCGGGAGGGCGCCGACCACGTTCTGCGCCGCTTCGGCAAGGCGGAGCGGGAGTTGGTCGACGTCACCCTCGAGCAGGCCGCCGACGCCGTCGAGGTCATCGCCAGCGAGGGCGTGGCGGCGGCCATGAACCGCTTCAACTAGTGGGCTGTCCGCCTCCCAGCAGCTCGGCCAGGTCGATGGTCTCCTCCGGGGCCGGGAGGGCCACGTCGATGTCCTCGCCGAAGTCGAAGAACTCCATGTGGACCTTGGCCGTCCCGGTGGCGGGGGCGCCCTCGGCGCCGGGCACCTTGGCCTTGGACAGGTCCATCTCGTAGGCCAGGCGCCGGGGGAGACCGTCGGCGTCGATCCAGGCCTCGATGGGCAGCTGGGTGACGCCCACGGTCGTGGCTGCCTGGGTGACGGCGGCCTTGAGCCGCTCGGCGGTGGCGCCCGAGAGCCGGGAGGCGAGCTGCTCGGTGGCCTTCTGCAGGTCGACGGTCATCTTCAGGTGGCGGGTGGAGACCCCCCGCACGTCCTCGGTGCCCACCTCGGTGACCTCACCGGCCGCCCCGGTGAGGAGGGCGATGTTGGCCAGCGGGTCGGAGCTGTTGAACTGGGCGGCCAGGGAGGCCACGTCGACCCCCGCCTGGCTGGAGAGGGCGGCCAGGTCGAGGCGGGCCCAGCGCTTCCCGCCGGGCAGGCCGGCGGCCAGCTCCTCGGGGAAGCGCATGTAGACCGACTTGCCGTCGAAGATGGTGGACACGATGGCCCCACCCGGGGGCGTCCCCGGGATGATGGAAGCCATGTCCATGTCCAGGCTCATGAGGGGCACGGAGCTGTCGGAGGCGCCCTTGGCGGTCAGGTTCAGCGGCCCGTTGGGGCCCTCGATCGCCATGGTGAACTCGAAGCGGGACGTTTTGGCATCGGCGGCGTGGCCGGCGGAGGCGAGGACGAGGTCGAGGGCGCTCAGCTCGGCGGCGTCGCCCGCCTTGTCGGCCGTGCCGGCGGACCCCGACTGCTGCGACTTGCCGTCGCCGCCGCCACAGGCGCCCAGCAGGGCGAGGGCTCCGGCAGCGCAGAGGGCGGTGAGGCGGCGGTTCATGGGCACAGCTCCTGTGATCTGGGCGCGACGATATCTGACCCTTTGCCCACCTCATCGGCGGGAGCGGTTCCAGCCTTGAGGAGATACGCGCCCGCAGCCTAACGCCGGGTCCGAGACCCGAACCGTCGCAAATCAGTCCAGATGGACTGATAGCTCCGACACCTTGTCGTCGGCGTGCTCGATCACGATTTCGCCGGTGGCGCCCCGGTAGTCGCCCGTTCCTCCCAGGACGGCGACAGAGAAGGACCGGGTTTCGTCCATGAGTCCGCCGCCGGCGACGGCGATATGGCCGCCCTCGAGCAGGAGGGTGCCCGTGCAGTGGAGAGCGTGGTCCAGCAGCGTGCAGTGGACTAGGTCGTGGCCGACATCCTCGTCGCGGTGGTCGGTGAGCTTTCCTTTGAACACGAGTTCGTCGCCGGCGCCCTCGGCGTCGTCGCCGTTGTTGATGAAGGTTTCGCTCTCGACCGTCTCCGTGAGGGTGAAGTCCTCTCCGCCGCCGGCCGACGCGGTGGTGAGGGAACGGGCTCCGGCGACGGCCAGGACGGCCAGCGCGACAATCATGACGGCGACGAGCCTGCGCATGTCTCCCAACCTCCCAGCCCGGCGCGGCGAATCCGCTTCCGAGCCAGTTTTTGCCAGCAGGCCGGGTCCGTCAACTCGGCCGCGGCAACCGGCCCTTAAGCTCTCAGGCCTCACATGGCCTTGCGCGATCTGCCGACACTGCTGCGCGACGACCCCGTTCTGGCCGAATTGGCCGGCGGTTCGGCGCGGGTCGTGGCCGTCCCCGAGGCGCCCCGGGCCTTCTTCCTGGCCGGGCTGGCCCGCCTCACCGGGCGCCGGCCCCTGCTGGTGGGGGTCCCCACCAGCGCCGAGGCGGAGCGGCTGGCGTCGGATCTGCGCCAGTTCCTAGACCCGCCCGGGGGTTCGGGGGTGTCCCCCGGAATGGGAGCCATCGAGCTGTTCCCGGCCTGGGAGACCCTGCCCTTCGAGCGGGTCTCGCCCCAGACCGAGACCATGGGCCGGCGCCTGCGGGTCATGTGGCGCCTGGCCCAGCGGGAGGATCTTCCCGAGGTCATCGTGGCTCCGGTGCGGGCTCTGGCCCAGCGCCTCGGGCCCCACGTGGAGGACGTCGACCCCGTCGTCGTCCGCCCCGGCCAGGTGCTCGACCGGGACGACCTGGTGGAGCGGCTGGTGGCCGCCGGCTACCGCCGGGAGTACCAGGTGGAGGCCCGGGGCGAGATTGCCGTGCGGGGCTCGATCGTCGACGTCTACCCGTCCACCGCCGACCATCCCGTTCGCATCGACCTGTGGGGCGACGAGGTTGACCGGCTCCAGGCCTTCTCCATCGCCGACCAGCGGGCCACCACCGACGTGGAGGGGGTGGAGATCTTCCCGTGCCGGGAGCTGCTGCCCACCTCGGCAGTGCGGGAGCGGGCCGCTCGCCTGGTGGGGGCCGAGCCGTGGGGCCGGGAGCAGTGGGAGCGCCTGGCCGAGGGGCTCCTGTTCGACGGGATGGAGTCCTGGCTGCCCTGGCTGACCGACGAGGAGCACCTCCTCCCCGATCTGCTCCCCGAGACCGGCCTGGTGCTGCTGGTGGAGCCCGGCCGGATGCGGGACCGGGCGCAGGAATTCAACGACGAGGAGGCGTCACTGGCCGCCACCCTGGCCACGACGTGGGGCGCCGAAGACCGTGAGCTGCCTCGCCTCTCGCTCCCCTTCGAGCGTCTCCTGAGCCACACCGGCGCCGACACCTGGAGCATGCTGGCCGCCCCCGACCGGCCCGAGACCCCCTTCGTCCCGGGCACCCCCGTGGAGGGCGTCCAGGGCGACCCGGGAGCGTTCGTGGCCCGCCTGGGCAAGTTGCTGGGCGAGGGCTACCGGGTGGTGCTGGCCGCCGATGGCGCCGGTTCCGCCGAGCGCATCCGGCGGGCTCTGGCCGACGAGGGCCTCCACGCCCCCATCGTCGAGCGGGCCCCCGCCACCCCCGGCGCCTCGGTGGTGGTGGCGCCGCTGCAGCGGGGCTTCCTCATGCCGTCCCTCCGGCTCATGGTGGTGGCCGAGGCCGATCTCACCGGCCGCCGGCGGCTGCACCGCCGGCCCCGGGGGGCCCGCCGGGGCGAGGACTTCTACGACGACCTGAAGGCCGGCGACTATGTCGTCCACCAGACCCACGGCGTGGGCCGCTACGCCGGCATGGTGGCCCGGGCCATCGGGGGCGTGGAACGCGACTACCTCCTCCTGGAGTACAAGGGGGCGGACAAGCTCTACGTCCCCACCGAACAGGTCGGGGTGGTCCGGCGCTACACCGGGGGCGACTCGCCGGCCCTGTCCCGCCTGGGCGGGACGGACTGGGCCAAGACCCGGGCCCGGGTCAAGAAGGCCGTCGCCGAGATCGCCCAGGAGCTGGTCGTGCTCTACCGCCGGCGCATGGCCACCCCGGGCCATCCCTTCCCCATCGACACGCCCTGGCAGCGGGAGATGGAGGAGACCTTCCCTTACGAGGAGACCCCCGACCAGGCCAGGGCCATCGACGACGTCAAGGCCGACATGGAACGGGCCGTGCCCATGGACCGTCTGGTGTGCGGCGACGTCGGCTACGGCAAGACCGAGGTGGCCATCCGGGCCGCCTTCAAGGCCGTCCAGGACGGCAAGCAGGCCGCCGTCCTGGTGCCCACCACCCTGCTGGCCAACCAGCATGGCCAGACCTTCTCCGAGCGCTTTTCCGGCTACCCGATCCGGGTCGAGGTGCTCTCCCGTTTCCTCACCGCCAAGGAGCAGGCGGCAGTGGTCCGGGACCTGGAGTCGGGGGCGGTGGACGTGGTCATCGGCACCCACCGGCTCCTGTCCGAGGACGTCAAGTTCAAGGACCTCGGACTCCTGGTGGTCGATGAGGAGCAGCGCTTCGGCGTGACCCACAAGGAGAAGATCAAGAAGCTGCGGGTGGGCGTGGACGTCCTCACCATGTCGGCCACGCCCATCCCCCGCACCCTGGAGATGAGCCTGACCGGCATCCGCGACCTCTCGCTCATCAACACCCCGCCCGAGGACCGCCAGCCCATCCTCACCTACGTGGGCGAGTCGGACGACCGGGCCGCCACCGAGGCCATCCGCCGGGAGCTGCTCCGGGAGGGCCAGGTCTTCTTCGTCCACAACCGGGTGGCCGACATCGAGTCCGTCTCGGCCCGGGTGCGGGAGCTGGTGCCCGAGGCCCGGGTGGCCATCGCCCACGGTCAGATGGACGAGGGCAGCCTGGAGAAGGTGATGGTCGACTTCTGGGAGCGGGTCTACGACGTGCTCGTGTGCACCACCATCATCGAGTCGGGCCTGGACATGCCCACCGTCAACACCATGGTGGTGGAGCGGGCCGACCTGTTGGGCCTGGCCCAGCTCTACCAGCTGCGGGGCCGGGTGGGGCGCTCCGGCCAGCGGGCTTACGCCTACCTGTTCCACCCCGAAGGGCGGGTCCTCACCGAGGAGGCCTACGAACGGCTCAAGACCCTGGGCGAGTTCACCGACCTGGGCTCAGGGTTCAAGATCGCCATGCGGGACCTGGAGATCCGGGGGGCGGGGAACCTGCTCGGCGGGGAGCAGTCGGGCCACATCGCCGCCGTGGGTTTCGACCTGTACTGCCAGATGGTGACCGAGGCGGTGGGCGAGCTGACCGGCGAGACGCCGGCGGAGCCGATCGAGATCTCGGTGGACGTGCCCGTGACCGCCTCCATCCCCCGGGACTACATCGCCCGCGACGACCTGCGCATGGAGGCCTACCGCCGGCTGGCGGCGGTGGGGAGCCTGGCCGACGTGGACGACATCGCGGCCGAATGGTCCGACCGCTACGGGCCGCCCCCGCCGCCGGCCGCCGCCCTCCTGGCCGTGGCCCGGGTGCGGGCCGAGTGCGTCCGCCTTGGCATCCGGGAGGTGGCCGTGCAGCGGGGGTCGGTGCGTTTCACCCCCCTGGCCCTGCGGGAGTCGCAGCGGGTCCGGCTGATGCGGCTCGCCCCCAAGGCGGTGACCAAGGCCGACGACGAGGTGGTGGTGCCCCTCAAGCCCACCGGGCCGGTCGGGTCCAAGACCGACGGGCTGGCGGTGGTGGAGGCCATCCTCACCCTGCTGGCCGAGCTAGTGCCTCCCGGCACGGAGGCCGTGACCGTGGCGGCCGCCGCGGTCGGCACTCCGACAGACCAGGGCTAGCCTTCTTGCCCGTGAATCGTCGTCGTGCCCTCATCGCCGTCGCGCTCGCCGGTGGTCTCCTGGCCTCGGCCTGCGGGTCGACCTCGGCCGCCGCGGCCACGGTCAACGGTCGCACCATCGACCGCAGCGATTTCGAGCGGGAGATCAAGGCCCTGGTTGAGAACAAGGAGCTTCAAGCCGCCAGTGGCGGTGGTGAGGGACTCCTCGGCAAGGGCAAGGACACGGCCGACGCCCGGCTGACCGCCGGCTGGCTCACCGCCGTCATCTACGACGCCCTCATCACGGCAGAGTTCGAGGAGCGCAAGCTCGAGATCACCGACCAGGACAAGGGCGCCGCCGAGGCCCAGCTGGCCGACCAGTTCAGCAACCCCAAGGTGGCGGCCGCCTTCCCCAAGTGGTTCCGGGAGCGGCTGTCGGGGCGCAACGCCCGGGCCGTGGCCGTGCGGACCTCCCTGACCGGCCTGTCGCAGTCGGAAGCAGACCTCCGGAAGTACTACGACGAGAACAAGGACGACTTCACCCAGGTCTGCCTCTCCCACATCCTGGTCAAGAAGTCGAAGGAGGATGCTGACGCCGCCCTGGCCCGGATCAGGAACGGCGAGGACTTCGCCGCCGTGGCCAAGGCCGTGTCGGAGGATCCGGGCAGCGCCGAGAAGGGCGGCGACCTGGGGTGCAACTTCGCCGGGCTGTTCGTGCAGGAGTTCGCCGACGCCGCCGTGGCGGCGCCCATCGGCGTGCCCACCGAACCGGTCCAGACCCAGTTCGGATTCCACATCCTGCTGGTCAAGGACCGGCCCCAGGCGCCCTTCGAGGCAGTGCGCAGCCAGGTCAAGACCAACCTCAACAACCAGAGCCAGGAGAAGTTCCGGGACTTCCTGAGCAAGGCCGCCCAGAAGGCCAAGGTGACCGTCGATCCCCGCTACGGCACGTTCAAGTCCGAGCCCGGCGGAGCGCCCGAGGTCGTCCCGCCCGAGGCTCCCGCGCCGGCGGACAGCCGACCCAAGGACCAGACCCCCGACACCAGCGGCGTGCCCGAGGTCCCCTTGCCCAACCAGCAGCCGTCCGGCACCACCCCGTCCACCACCCGGTAATGGCCGGGCGCATCGTGGTCGTCGGCCTCGGACCGGCTGGGGCCGATCTCCTGCTGCCTGCGGCCCGCGCCGCTCTCGAGGCCGTCGCTCCCGAGCGCCGGTTCGTCCGCACCGCCCGTCACCCGGCGGTGGCCGACCTCGCCGCCGTCGGTCTCCCGATGACGCCGTGCGACGATCTCTACGAATCTGCCGACTCGGCCGAGGAGGTCTACCGAGCCATCTCCGAGCGACTGGTGGCGGCCGCCTCCGACGGCGACGTGTGCTTTGCCGTCCCCGGCAGCCCGGCGGTGGGGGAGCGCTCCGTGGCGCTGCTGCGGGCCACGCTGGGGGACCGGGTCACGATCGTCCCCGGCCTCTCCTTCGCCGAGCTGGCCTGGACCCGGCTCGGGGTCGATCCCGCCGACGGGGCCCGGGTGGCCGACGGAAAGGCGCTGCCCAGCGCCCTGCCCGCCGGCCCCCTGCTCGTCAGCCACTGCCACTCGAAGCTGGCGCTCTCCGACGTGAAGCTGGTGCTGCTGGAACGCCTCCCACCCGAAGCACCCGTCACCGTCCTCCAGCGGCTGGGGCTGCCCGAGGAGACCGTCACCATCGTGGCCCTGGCCGAGCTGGACCACGCCGTCGAGCCCGACCACCTCACCGCCGTCTTCGCCGACCTGCCACCGGGCGGGCCCGGGGCGGCGTGGGAGCGGCTGGTGAGTCTCATCGAGCGGCTGCGGGCGCCCGGGGGTTGCCCGTGGGACGCCGAGCAGACCCACCACTCCCTGGCCCGCCACTGCATCGAAGAGGCCTACGAGGTGATCGAGGCCATCGAGGCGCTCCCCCCCTCCGCTCCCGGCGGGCCCGAACCGGTGCCCGACGGCGCCTACCAGGCCCTGGAGGAGGAGCTGGGCGACCTGGCCTGCCAGGTGGTGTTCCACGCCACCTTCGCCCGGGAGGCCGGCGCCTTCACCATCACCGACGTCCTCGACGGGGTGCACGACAAGCTGGTGCGCCGCCACCCCCACGTCTTCGGGACGGTGGAGGTGAGTGGGGCCGACGAGGTGCTGGCCAACTGGGAGCAGATCAAGCGGGCCGAGAAGGGCCGGACGTCCCTCATGGACGACGTGCCCCAGGGCCTGCCGTCGCTCCTCTACGCCCACAAGCTCTACCGCAAGGCGGCCTCCGGGGGCTTGGGGTTCGGGACCCCGGCCGAGGCCCGGGACCGGGCCGTGGAGGCGCTCCGGGCCCTGCCCCTCGGGGTTCGGGGTGTCCCCGGAGGCGACACGCTTGGCGGGGACATCGAGGCCGGGTTGGGGGAGGCCCTGGCCGCGCTCGTCTACCTGGCCCGGTCGGCCGGGCTCGACGCCGAGACCGCCCTGAGGGGCTGGGCCGGCCGCTTCCGGGCCCGCTTCCAGGCCCTCGAGCAGCTGGCCGCCGAACGGGGAGTAGCTCTCGAGGCCCTCCCCGCCCCCGACCGGGCCAGTCTCTGGGACGCGACCGCGCCACTCCCAAAGGGCTAGTCACCGGCCCAAAGCTCACCTCGTCGGGTGAGGCTTGTGCGCTGATGGGGCCTATGTCCAGATCGCTCTGCTTCGGAGGGACTACTTCGCTGCCGATCACCTAGCTAGTTCTTCGGGGCGCCGATGCCCCGCCCGGATGCAGAGGAGTCATAGCTCTCATGAAGAAGCAGATCGCTCTCGGAATCGCCGCCGCCGTACTCGGTGTCTCCGGCGTGGCCGGCGCCGTGGTGTCGGTCAACCAGCTGACGGCCCTGGGTAGCTCGGAGTCGAGCGTCTCGGCCCACCACGACCAGCTCGCCGCCAACTGCTGGATGATCACCGGCTCGGCCAGCGACGCCGGCTGCAACACCTCCGTCGCCGGCATCCCCGTGCCCGGCCTGCCCGAGCTGCCCAACCTCGTCGACGGCGTGGACATCCCCGACGCCACCGGCCTCCTGGCCATGGCCACGGACGCCGTCGGCACGGCCACCGGTGCCGCCGCCAGCGCCCAGGGCATCGTCGGGGGCGCCGTCCCCAACGCGCAGGGCCTTCTCGCCGGCGTTGCCCCCTCTGCCTGCGGCCTGAACCTGCCCGTGTCCCTCCCGCTGCCGGCCGGCGTCTTCTCGGCGGGCCTGAACCTCTTCCACATGGCGCAGAACCTGGCCATGAACGACCTCGGTCTGGCCAGCGTGTCCTCGCCGGTCGAGCTTCCCGTCACCCTGCCCGTGTCCGCCGACGACGTGATCAACAAGGTCGAGCAGGAGACCGGCTGCCTGGCCGCCCAGGCCGGTGGCTCGCCCATCCCGGCCGTCTGCTCCGTCGAGGGTGGCCTGCCCGCCGCTGTGACCAGCGCCATCCCCGGTGACGTCACCGCGGCCGTGCCCGGTGGGATCAGCGGCCTGCTCTCCTCCGTGGTGAGCGACCTGTCCAACATCACCGGCCAGGGCATCAACGTGGCCGACAGCGGAAATCTGGGCGTGAACTGCAACATCGACGGGGCTCTGGGTGCTCTGCCCGCTACGCCGGCGCTCCCGGCGATCCCGGCGATCCCGGCGTTGCCCTCGCCCACCGCCATCCTCCCGGTCATCCCCGCCGCCCCGGCCCTGCCCGCCCTCCCCGCCGCCCCGGCCGTGCCCTCGGTGCCCGATGTCACCGGGACCCTCGGCGGTGTGGTCGACACGGTCACCAACACGGTCGACGGCATCCTCGGCGGCACCGTGGGCGTCCCGAACCTGCCCGTGCCCCTGCCCACCTCGACCCCCAGCTGCTCCGGCTCGGCCACCCTCGTGGGCAGCCTGCTCGGCAGCCTGACCGGCACGGTCACGGGTGGCTGCAACGAGTAGCAGCTTCCCCGGCTGTAGCGGAGACTGCCGTGCCCTTCGCACCGGGGCACGGCAGTTCCGCGTCTGGAGTCCGTTGCTGCGGTACGGTGCGCACCGGTGGCGGTGAGTGGCCCATGAGCATCATCGAGCACGTTGAGGCTCGGGAGATCCTCGACTCGCGCGGCCAGCCCACCGTGGAGGTCGACGTCGTACTGGACTCGGGAGCCCGCGGCCGGGCCGGCGTTCCGAGTGGTGCCAGCACCGGCGCCCATGAGGCCCACGAGCTGCGCGACGGCGACGACCGTTACGGAGGCAAAGGGGTCGCCCGGGCCGTGGCCAACGTCAACGGCGAGATCCGGGCGGCCGTCGTCGGGCTCGATGCCTTCGCCCAGCGGGATCTGGATGCCGCCCTGGTCGAGTTGGACGGCACCGCCAACAAGGCCCGGCTGGGGGCGAACGCCATCCTCGGCGTGTCCCTGGCGGTGGCCAAGGCGGCCGCCGACGAGGTGGACCTGCCCCTGTACCGCTACCTGGGCGGCGTGGGGGCCCACGTGCTGCCCGTCCCCATGATGAACGTCCTGAACGGCGGCGCCCACGCCGACTCCAACGTCGACCTGCAGGAGTTCATGGTCATGCCCGTCGGCGCCGCCTCCTTCTCCGAGGGGTTGCGGTGGGGGGCGGAGACGTACCACGCCCTGAAGGCCCAGCTGCGGGAGCGGGGGTTGTCGACCGGCCTGGGCGACGAAGGCGGCTACGCCCCGAGCCTCGAATCCAACGAGGCCGCCCTCGGCCTGCTGATGCAGGCCATCGAGCGGGCCGGGTACGTGCCCGGCACCGAGATCGCCCTGGCCCTCGATGTGGCCTCCACCGAGTTCTTCGTCGACGGCCGCTATGTGCTCTCCGGCGAGGGGGCCGACTTCGATGCCGCCGGGTTCGTCGAGTATCTGGGCGGGCTGTGCGACCGGTACCCGATCGTCTCCATCGAAGACGGCATGGCCGAGGACGACTGGGACGGCTGGCGACTCCTGACCGAGCGCCTGGGGGACCGCGTGCAACTGGTGGGCGACGATCTGTTCGTGACCTCGCCGGTCCGCCTGGCCCGGGGGATCGAGGCCGGCGTGGCCAACTCGGTGCTGGTGAAGGTGAACCAGATCGGCACCCTGTCCGAGACGCTGGAGACCATCGACGTGGCCGGGCGGGCGGGATACACCAGCGTGGTCTCGCACCGGTCGGGGGAGACGGAGGACACCACCATCGCCTCCCTGGCGGTGGCCACCAACTGCGGCCAGATCAAGACGGGGGCGCCAGCCCGCTCCGACCGGGTGGCCAAGTACAACGAGCTGCTCCGCATCGAAGAGGACCTCGGTGAGGGGGCCGCCTACGCCCGGCCCTTCGAGCGACGGGCGAAGCAGGCGCCGTCATGAGTTCCAAGGCGAGGATCGCCGTCGCCTCGGTGGTCTTCGTCGGCTTCCTCTTCGGCGCCGTGTTCCCCACCCGCACCTACCTGGCCCAGCGCCGGGAGATCGCCGCCGCCGCCGAGCGCCTCGAGTTGTTCGCGGCCCAGAACGGCAAGCTCCAGGCCGCCGTCGACCGCCTCCAGCGCGACGACGAGATCGAGCGCCTGGCCCGCAGCCGCTACAACCTGGTCCGCCCCGGCGAAGAGGCCTACGCCATCCTCCCGGTGCCGGCGCCGGCACCCGTCGTCCCCGTGCCGGTCAAGACGCCGCCCCCCCACCCCAACCCCGTGGTCGCCTGGCTGCGCGGCACGCTCGACCGGGTCTTCTGACCCCGCCCGGGGCGCACCCCACCCGCGCCGCCTCCCTCGTCTCGCGTTAACCGAACCCGGCTGAGAGCCGGGTTTCGCTAACGCGCGACGGGTGGGGCGCGCGGCGGCGGAGAGGAAATTCGCAGGCGCCGGCGGCGGGGCTACTGGTTGGATGACAGTCCATGCGCCGCCCGGACCTCCTTATCGCCCAAGTTGCTGCCGATCAGCTCGCGCTCGCCACCCGTCGACAGCTGCTCACCGTCGGCCTCAGCCAAGACCAGGTCGACGACCGGCTCGCAGCCGGGCTGCTCATCAGGCTCCATCGGGGTGTCTACCGGTTGGCGGGGGCGGAGGGGAGCTACGAGCAGCGGGTGATGGCGGCGTGCCTGGCCAGCGGAGGGGTCGCCTCCCACCGGTGTGGGGCGGCCCTCTTCGGGTTGCGGGGGTGCCGGACGGAGCTTGTCGAGATCACGGTCGAGGGGCCGCGGGCGCCGGCGCTGAAGGGTGTCATCGTCCACCGGACGAAGCGGCTCGAGCGGACGACCATCGGGGTGATCCCGGTCACCGTGCCGGGGCGAATCGCCGTCGACCTCGCCGCCGTGGCCCCACGTCTCGTCGGAGGCGCTCTGGCTGACCTCCTCGTCCGGGTGACCACCCTCCAATCGGTGATGGCGGCGGTCGCGGCAGCCGGCCGAACCCCGGGCGTCAGGTTGGTGCGCAAGGAGCTGGACGGCTACCTCGCCGGAAAGCAGCCGACGGAGAGCGCGTTGGAGGACGCCTTCGTGGCGCTCCTGGCCCGTCACGGCATGCCCGAGCCGGTTCGGCAGTTCCCGCCGCCGTGGGAACCCCGTCGGCGCGTTGACTTCGCCCGGCCGGAGGACCGGCTGCTCATCGAGCTGGACGGGCGGCTGTGGCACGCCAGCGCCGCCGACCGGGAGCGGGACCGGGCGAAGGACGAGCGGGCGGCGGCGCACGGCTGGCGGACGGTGCGGGTCACGTGGGTCGACGTGCACGACACGCCCGCCCGGGTGGTGGACGAGCTGCGAGCGAGGCGGGCGGCGTAGACGGGGCTGGAGATCAAGCGGGCGGCTTGAGGTGCCGATGAACACAGGGTGAACCCTCGACGGGCGGTGCCCACGGTGCGGTTGTCCCGGCACCGGATCCGCCTGGCCGACGGGCATGTGGTGAGCGCCCTGGTGGCGGGACGGGGCGTCCCCCTGGTGGTGGTGCACGGCTTCTCAGCCGAGGGCCTGCTCTACGCCCAGTCGCTGTCCCGCCTCGTGTCCATGGGCTTCAAGGTGGTGGCCATCGACACCGCCGGTCACGGAGGCACGGCCGTCCTCCCCCGCGACGGCCTGGAGCTGGCCGCCTACAGCCGTCTGCTCGGCCGGGCGATGGACGAGCTCGGCATCGGCCGGGCCGTCTTCGCCGGGCACTCCATGGGGGGCCGGCTTGTCACCGAGCTCTCTGCCGCCGACCCGAACCGGGCCATCGCCGTCCTTCTCCTCGACGCCATCGTGGGCGACACCTGGGACGGCATCGTCGCCGCCTGCAAGTTCTGGCCGCCGCTCCTCGGGGTGTTCGCCAGCGCGGCGGTGATCGACACCCTCACCACGCTGGCCCTCAACGACACCACCCAGATGGCGAAGCTGGCCCGCCTGTGGGGCGGCACCGCCTGGGGTGACCTGACCCGACCCTGGCAGCTGCTCGGCCCGTTCATCTCGGTGCTGCGCTCCCCGGACAGCCGGCCCCTGCTCGAGCGGCTCCGGGAGGCGGAGGTGCCGGTGGTCGTCATCCACGGCGAACGGGACCTGGTCGTCCCCCTGGCCACGGCCCGGGACGCGGCCCGGCGCTCCGGCGGCGACCTGGTCGTGGTGAAGGGCGCCGGCCACTCGTGGCTGCTGTCCGACCCCGAGACCTTCCCCCGCATCCTGGGCGAGCTGCTGCGGGGCCGCCTGGGTGAGGCCTACGAGCAGGCGCTGGTCGACGCCGGCCTCGACCCCGGCTCGGCCACCATGGACGAGATCGAGGACGCGCTCTACGCCCCCGACGCCCCGGTGCGGGCCCTCACCCCGGAGCTGGACTACCTCCGCTCCGACCGCCGGCGGGTGCCGCGCTACCGGTGGGAGGTGAGGAGCGCCTCGTAGGCGGGAAAGGTCAGGAACTCGACGAACCCGGTTCCGAGGGCGACGTCCTCGAATAAGGCATGGGCCACGTCGGCCTGGCCCGCCGGCGGGCCGCCCTCCTCCCGCAGCGCCTCCAGCTCCTCCTTCTCCATGCTCCGCACCAGGTCCGCATCCACCCGGGGACCCTCGGCCAGCTGGGCGCCGTGCGTGCACCACTGCCACACCTGGGAGCGGGCGATCTCGGCCGTGGCCACGTCCTCCATGAGGTTGTAGATGCCGGCCGCGCCCGAGCCCGACAGCCACGACGCCAGGTAGCGCAAGCCGACGGCCACGTTGTTGCGCAGCCCGGCTTCGGTGATCTCCCCGCCCGGGACGCGCAGGTCGAGGAGGTCGGCGGCGGTGACCGACACGTCCTCCCGCTGGCGCTCCAGCTGGTTGGGCCGGTCGCCCAGCACGGCGTCGAAGGCGGCGAGGGCGGTGGGGACGAGGTCGGGGTGGGCCACCCAGGTGCCGTCGAAGCCGTCGCCCGATTCCCGCTCCTTGTCCTCGGTGACCTTGGCCAGGGCGGTCTGGTTGACGGCCGGATCCCGGCGGGAGGGGATGAAGGCCGCCATCCCGCCGATGGCGTGGGCGCCCCGGCGGTGGCAGGTGCGCACCAGCAACTCGGTGTAGGCCCGCATGAAGGGGACGGTCATGGTCACCTGGGCCCGGTCGGGGAGTAGCACGTCGCCCTGGTGGGAGAACTTCTTGATGGCCGAGAAGATGTAGTCCCAGCGCCCGGCGTTGAGCCCCGAGGAGTGCTGGCGCAGCTCGTAGAGGATCTCCTCCATCTCGAAGGCGGCCAGGATCGTCTCCAGCAGCACGGTGGCCCGGATGGTGCCCCGGTCGATGCCGAGGGCGTCCTGGGCGGCGCAGAAGGCGTCGTTCCACAGCCGGGCCTCCAGGTGGCCCTCCAGCTTGGGCAGGTAGAAGTACGGCCCGCTTCCCTTGTCCAGGAGCCGGCGGGCGTTGTGGAACAAGTAGAGCCCGAAGTCGAACAGGCTGGCCGACACCGGCCGCCCGTCGACCAGCAGGTGGCGCTCCTCCAGGTGCCAGCCCCGGGGCCGCACCACCAACGTGGCCGGCTCCTCGCCGAGGCGGTACTCCTTGCCCTCCGGGCTGGTGAAGCGGATGGTCCCGTCGATGGCCTCCATCAGGTTGCCCTGGCCGTCGACCATGTTGTTCCAGGTGGGGGCGTTGGAGTCCTCGAAGTCGGCCATGAACACCTTGGCCCCCGAGTTGAGGGCGTTGATGAGCATCTTGGCGTCGGTGGGGCCGGTGATCTCCACCCGCCGGTCGGCCAGGTCGGCCGGCGCCGGCGCCACCTGCCAGTCGCCCTCCCGGGCCTCCCGGGTGGCGGGGAGGAAGTCGGGCTGCTCGCCGGCCTGCAGGCGATCCCAGCGCTCGGCGCGGGCGGCCAGGATGCGCTGGCGGCCCTCACCCAGGCGGCGCTGCAACCCGGCCACGAAGGCCAGGGCGTCGGGGGTGAGGATGGCGGCTTTGCGGGGGTCGACCGTGGCGGCGATCTCCACACCGTCGGGCAGCTGGATGGTCATTGGAGGCGTCTCCCGTGTATCGAGGCGTCGAGCAGTTCGACGGGATGGTGGACGGGCAGGCCGAGGTGGGCGGCGATCTGGAGGGCGCACCCCGGGTTCCCGGCCACCACCGCGGCGGCGCCGGTGGCGGCCAGGTTGGCCGCCTTGCGCCGGCCCAGCTCGGCGGCGGCGTCGGGCTGGAGGAGGTTGTAGAGCCCGGCCGAGCCACAGCACACCTCCCACCCGGCGGGCTCGGCCACCTCCAGGCCGGGGATGCCGGCCAGTAGGGACCGGGGCTGGGCCCGTACCCCCTGGGCGTGGGCCAGGTGGCAGGCGTCGTGGTAGGCGACCCGCATCGGCCCGGAGGTCGGGGTGTCCCCGACTGTGATCGGGTGGCGGGGGGCCCGGGGCTCGACGCCGGCCAGGAGCTCGGTGACGTCCCGCACCTTGGCGGAGAAGGCCGCCGCCCGCTCGGCCCACTCGGGGTCGTCGTCGAGCAGGCGGCCGTAGTCCTTCATGGCCGATCCGCAACCGGCGGCGTTGACCACCACCGCCTCGCAGCCTGCAAAGGCGGCAATCGTCTCCCGGGCCAGGGCGAGGGCTTCCGGTTCGGCGCCGGAGTGGAGCATGAGGGCGCCGCAGCAGCGGGGGGCGGCGGGGGCGGCCACGTCGAAGCCCTCGGCGGCCAGCACCCGCACGGTGGCCTCGTTGACGCCGGGGAACATCACCCGGGCCACGCACCCTTGGAGCAAACCGACCCGGCCCCGGCTCGTGCCCCGGGCCCGGGTGTGGGCCGGCAGCCGGCGCCAGGTGGTGGAGAGGGCCATGTCGGGAGCGAGGCGGGTGGCGGCGGCCAGGCGGGGGAAGCGGCGCAGCCAGGACCACTTCTCGGGCTGCAGGCGCCGGGCGGCGGCGGCCAGCGGCACCAGCGCCCGCACCCGGCCGGGATGGGTGAACAGCTCGAAGCAGGCGCGCCGGAAGGCCCGTTCCCCCACGGACCGGCGGTGGTGGCGTTCCACCTGGGGCCGGGTGGCTTCGATGAGCCGGTCGTAGCGGACCCCCGACGGGCAGGCGGTCACGCACGCCATGCAGCCCAGGCAACGGTCGAAGTGGACGGCCATGGCGTCCATGTCGCTGCCCGTCTCGAGGCCCTGGCGCATGAGCACGATGCGGCCCCGGGGCGAGTCCATCTCCTGCCCCCACAGGACATAGGTGGGACAGGTGGGCAGGCAGAAGCCGCAGTGGATACAGGTCTTGATGTCGTCCTCAGCGGGCGGGCGGTGGGCATCGAACGCCGATCCCGGAGTTGGCGGGTGGTTGGGGTTGGGGCCCCCAACCACAAAGCGATGAGCCGCCAGGCGAAGAGCCATGAACACAGCCGCCGTCGTCACTCAGATGCCCCCCACGAACACGCCCGGGGCGCAGACGCCGGCCGGGTCGAAGCGCTCCTTTACCCGGCGCATCAGGCCCACCGGGCCGGTCTCGGTTCCCCACGGGTCGAGCTTGTCCCGCACCTCGGCGGGGGCGTCGGTCACCACCACGGCGGCCGGAGCCAGGCGCCGGCGGAGGTCGTCGACGGCCGCCACCACCTCGGCGGGTTCGGCCGCCGGCAGCCGGATCCACGACAGTCCGAGACCGGCCCGGCCGACCACGGAACCGCCCGCCGCGCCGGCCGCCGCCAGCACCGCCGGCAGGGCACCGGGCACGGCGCTCACTTTGACCACGGCGCCGTCCTCACTGCGCTGGCCGGCCCGCTGGGCGCGCCAGCGGGCGTCGTCGTCCTCGTCGACGTCCACGGCCAGCCCGGCGCCGGCCAGGAGGCCTGAGGCCTGGGCCAGGCGGGCGGCCGGGTCGGCGCCCCCGAGGCGGACGAGCACGGCACCGGTCCCCCCCTCCCAGACGACGTCCAGGCTGTCGGCTTCCAGCGGGGCGTGGGCGGCGGCCGACGCCCCCCGGGCCAGAGCGGCGGGATCCTCGCTGCGGCCCACGGCCGTGCCGGTGCGGGGAGGCAGGGGATGGAGGCGCAGCGCCACCTCGACGACCAGCCCCAGCGTGCCGAAGGAGCCGGCGAACAGCTTGCCCAGGTCGTAACCGGCGACGTTCTTGATGACCTTGCCCCCGGCCCGGGCCAAGGTGCCGTCGGACAGGGCCAGCGTGACCCCCAGCACCAGGTCGCGCACGCCGCCGTAGCGGTGGCGCAGCGGGCCCGAGTCCGCGGTGGCCAGGACCCCCCCGACGGTGGCCGCGCCGTGGCCTTCCCCCACCCGCCCGCCGGCGGTGGGAGGGTCGAGGGCGAGCATCTGCCCTTCGGCGGCAAAGGCTTCCTGGATCGCATCGAGCCGGGCGCCGGCGGCGACGACGGCGGTCAGGTCGCCGGCGTTGTGCTCCACCAGCCGGTCGAGCCCGGCCGTGGACACCTCCACGTCGGGGTCGGGAGCGGGCCGGCCCCAGCCCGACTTGGTGCCGCCGCCCCGGATCCGCAGCGTGAGACCATCGGCGCCGCACCGGCCCATCACGGCCGCCGCCTCCTCGTACGAGGAAGGAACTTCTGTCTTCACAGGCGCTCGGCGATGCCCGCCGCTTCCAGCGGGTGCTGGCGGTAGGGGCCGGGCACCTCGCCGCACAGCCGGGGGGTGGGCATGACCTTGCCGGGGTTGACCCGGCCCTCGGGGTCGAAGGCGCAGCGCAGGCGCTGGAAGGCGCCGAGGTCGGCCTCGGAGAACATGAGGCCCATGTAGCGCTTCTTGTCCACGCCGATGCCGTGCTCACCGGTGAGGGAGCCGCCCAGGTCGACGCAGACCTTGACGATCTTGCCCGCCAGCTCCTCGGCCTGCTCCGCCTGGCCGGGGATGGCGGCGTCGTAGAGCACGAGGGGGTGCAGGTTGCCGTCACCGGCGTGGAAGACGTTGGCCACCCGAAGGCCGTAGGTCCCGGACAGCTCCTCGATGCGGCGCAGCGCTTCGGGAAGCTGGGTGCGGGGGATGACGCCGTCCTGGACGTAGAAGTTGCGGGAGATGCGCCCCATGGCGGCGAAGGCGGCCTTGCGGGCCTTCCAGATGAGCGCCCGCTCGGCGTCGTCGGCGGCGATGCGGATCCCGGTGGCGCCGTTGCGGTTGCAGATGGCCACCACCTCGTCGAAGCGAGCTTCGCACTCCGACGCCGAACCGTCCAGCTCGACGATGAGGGAGGCGCCGGCGTCGAGTGGGTTGCCGGCGTGGGTCGCCTCCTCGGTGGCCCGGATGGCGAGCGGATCCATGATCTCCATGGCTCCGGGCACGATGCCCGCCGCCACCACGTCCGAGACGCTGCGGCCGGCCGCCTCGGGCGACTCGAAGTAGGCCACCACGGTGCGGACCGCCTCCGGGACGGGCACCACCCGCAGGGTGATCTCGGTGGCCACGCCCAGGGTGCCCTCGGAGCCGACGAAGGCCCCGAGGAGGTCGTAGCCGGGCCGGTCGAGCTCGGCCCCGCCGAGGCGCACCACCTCGCCGTCGGGGAGGACCACCTCGGCCCCGGTGACGTAGTTGGTCGTGAACCCGTACTTGAAGCAGTGCACGCCCCCGGAGTTCTCGGCCACGTTGCCGCCGATGGAACAGACGATCTGGCTCGACGGGTCCGGTGGGTAGAAGTGGGTGGGGGCCACGGCGGCGGTCACCTCGGCGTTGGTCACGCCGGGCTGGACCACCACCCGCTGGTTGTCGAGGTCGACGTCGAGGATGCGGCGCATGCGGGCCAGGGAGATGAGGATGCCGTCCTCGATGGGCAGGGCGCCGCCGGACAGCCCGGTTCCCGCCCCCCGGGCCACCCACGGGACCCCGGCCCGGTGGCAGGCGGCCACCACCGCCGCCACCTCGTCGGTGGTGTCGGGCAGGACGGCGGCGGCGGGCACGGCGGCGTACTGCAACAGGCCATCGGACTCGTAGGTCCGCAGGGCATGGTGCTCGGTGACCACCCGGTCCGGCCCGCAGATGGCCACCAGCTCGGCGACGGGAACCCCTCCGCTTGCGACCTTCATGGGCACTGACGTTAGCGCCGGCGCTGGTGTCCTCCTACCGGCGGCGGCGTCCGGCGACCCGGGTGAGCCGCTGGTGAAACCTGGAAATTTGGCCGGGGAAGGGGCCCCCGTAAACTGCCGGTGTGACTCTTCCCGACGACACCGCCCTCCTCACCGACCGGCTCGGGCGCCGCCCCGAGGCCGGCTTCGTGGTGTGCGTGCGGACCGCCGCCGGTGAGCCGGCCGTCATCCGGAACGACCCGCTCACGGCCGACGGGCGCCCCATGCCCACCCGGTACTGGCTGGTGGACCGCCAGGCAATGAAGGCGGTGTCCCAGCTGGAATCGGCCGGCGGGGTGCGGGCGGCGGAGTCCGAGGTCGACCCTGCCGAGCTGGCCGCCGCCCACGCCGCCTACGCCGCCGAACGGGACGCCGCCCTGCCCGACGGCCACCTGGGGCCCCGCCCGGCCGGCGGGGTCGGGGGCACCGCCCGGGGGGTCAAGTGCCTCCACGCCCACTACGCCTATTTCCTGGCCGGGGGCGACGACCCCGTGGGGCGCTGGGTGGCGGAGCGCCTCCCCGGGATTCGTGGTGTCCCCGGAGGAACCGGGGTTCGGGGTGTCCCCGGAGAACCCGGATGACCACCACGCGCCGGGCCGCCATCGACGTCGGCACCAACTCCACCCGCCTGCTGGTGGCCGACGCCACCGGCTCGGCGGCACCGCTCGACACCCTGGAGCGGCGCATGACCATCACCCGGCTGGGACAGGGCGTCAACGCCAACCGCTGCCTCCACCCCGACGCCGTGTCGCGCACCCTGACCGTGCTGGAGGAGTACCGGGAGGTGCTCGACAAGCTGGGGGTCGACGGCGTGCGGGCCACCGCCACCAGCGCCGTGCGCGACGCCAGCAACCGGGACGACTTCCTCGCCCCCGCCACCGAGCTCCTGGGGACGGCCCCCGAGGTGCTGACCGGCGAGGAGGAGGGGCGCCTCACCTTCCTCGGGGCCACTGCCGGCCTGACCGATCCCGCCCCCTATCTGGTGGTCGACATCGGAGGCGGCTCCACCGAGTTCGTCCTCGGCACCACGGAGCCAGCCGGGGCTGGGGGTGTTCCCCAGGTCACAGCACTCATGTCCGTCGACGTGGGCTGCGTGCGCCTGACCGAGGCCTACCTCCACTCCGACCCGCCGACCCCCGAGGAGCTGTCCCAGGCCGTGTCGGTGGTGGGCCTCCACCTCGCCGACGTGGACCGGCTCCTGCCCGCCGCCATCGACGCCAAGACCCTCATCGGGGTGGCGGGCACGGTCACCACCGTGGCCGCCGTGGAGCTGGGCCTGCCCGAGAACGACTCCGAGGCCCTCCACCACTTCCGCCTCAGCCACGCCGCCGCCGAAGATGTGTTCCGCACGCTGGCCACCGAACCGGCCGAGGCCCGCCGGCACAACCCGGGCCTGGAGCCGGCCCGGGTGGACGTCATCGTGGGTGGCGCCATCGTGCTGGTGGCGATCATGCGCCACTTCGGCTGCGAGGAGATGCTGGTCTCCGAGGCCGACATCCTCGACGGGCTCATCCGCTCCCAGCTCTGAAAAGGGGCTCGCCATGCACCCCGAACGCCTGCTCCTCGGGCCCGGCCCGTCCAATCCCTACCCCGAGGCTATGGAGGCTCTGGCCCGGCCGGTGCTCGGCCATCTCGACCCCGACCTGCTGGGGGTGGCGGCGGAGATCGCCGATCGCCTGCGCCGGGTCTTCCAGACCCGCAACCGCCTCACGCTGCCCGTCTCGGGCACGGGATCGGCGGGAATGGAGGCGTGCCTGGTCAGCGTCCTGGAGCCGGGCGATGAGGCCATCGTCGGGGTCAACGGTTACTTCGGTGAGCGCCTGTGCGAGGTGGCACAACGGGCGGGGGCGACCGTCACCCGGGTGGAGGCGCCCTGGGGCAGCGCCCTCGACCCCGAGGCGCTGCTGGCCGCCCAGCGCCGGAGCCCGCAGGCTCGCCTGGTGGCGGTGGTCCACGCCGAGACGTCCACCGGGGTGCGCAACGAGGTCGCTCCGCTGCGGGCCCTGCAGGAGACGGACACGCTGTTCCTGCTCGACACCGTCACCTCGCTGGGCGGGATCCCGGTGGAGGTCGACGGGTGGGGGGTCGACGTCTGCTACTCGGCCACGCAGAAGTGCCTGGGCGCACCGCCGGGGCTGGCGCCCGTCACCCTCTCCGAGCGGGCCGCCGCCCGGGTGTCGGGGCGGGCCTCGCCGCCGGCGTCGTTCTATCTCGACCTCGGGCTTCTCGACGCCTACCTCGGTGAGCCCCACCGCTACCACCACACCATCTCCGCCTCCCTGCTCTACGCCCTCCACGCCGGCCTGGGCCGGGTGCTGGAAGAGGGCCTGGAGACGGTGTGGGACCGTCACGCCCGGATGGGGGAGCAGCTCCAGGGCGTGCTGCCCGGCATCGGCTACGAGCTGATCGGCCCCGAAGGCCACCGCCTTCCCCAGCTGACGGCCGCCCGCCTCCCCGCCGCCGTCGACGATGCCGCCGGCCGCAAGGTCCTGCGGGAGGAGTTCGGCATCGAGGTCGGCGGCGGGCTCGGACCCTTCGCCGGCAAGGCCTGGCGCATCGGCCTGATGGGCCACGCCGCCCGGGAGCTCTCCGTCCTCAGCCTGCTCGGGGCCCTCACCGTCCTGCGCGCCTGATGCCGCGCCCAAGACGCCTCGAGCGCCGGCGGGCGTCAGGTCGAAAAGATCGTCTGGCGGTAGTAGGCCAGCTCGTTGATGGAGGCGTGGACGTCGGACAGGGCCCGGTGGCCCTCGGACTTGTCGGGGCGGGCCTTGAAGGGCTCGGGGTACCAGCGCCGGCACAGCTCCTTGATCGAGGACACGTCGATGGAGCGGTAGTGGAGGTGGTCCTCGATCTCGGGCAGGTAGCGGGAGAGGAAGCGCCGGTCCATGCCGATGGTGTTGCCGCACAGGGGCACGGTGCGGGGCGTGGGGGCGTGGCCCTTGATGTACTCCAGCACCCGGGCGCCGGCCTCGGTCAGGTTGACCGGGGACGATCGGATCTCCTCCAGCAGGCCCGAGCGGGTGTGCATCTGGCGGACCACGTCGCTCATCTCCGCCAGGGCCTCCTCGGACTGGTGGACGACGAGGTCGATCCCCTTGTCGAGGGCGCCCAGGTCCCAGTCGGTGGCCAGGGCGGCGATCTCCACCACGGCGTTGCGTTCGGGGTCGAGGCCCGTCATCTCGAGGTCCATCCAGATGAGGACCCCGGGGGCCGGCCCCGTGTCGGCTGTCACGAGGTCAGCCTATGACGACGGCGGTGGGATGGAGGGCGGGGCGGGAGGGGCCGGACGGGGGGTCTCGCCGTTGCCGTCGCCCTTGAACAGCTCGGCGATGCCGGCCAGGGAGCCCAGGTAGCCGGAGGTGTCGAGGGGGAGGAACACCTTGGTGGCCCGGCCGTTGGCCACCTGGCCCAACATCTCGAGGTATTTGATGGCGATGAGGTCGGGCGTGGGCCCGCCCTCGTGGATGGCGGTGAACACCGCCTGAGTGGCGGTGGCCTCCCCTTCGGCCAGGGCGATGCGCCGGAAGCGCTCGGCGTCGGCCACCGCCTTCATGGCCTGGGCCTGCCCCTCGGCGGTGAGGATGTCACGCTGCTTGACGCCCTCGGCGGTGAGGATGGCGGCCTGCTTCTCGCCTTCGGCCCGGGCGATGGCCGCTTCCCGCTGGCCATCGGCGGTGAGGACGATGGCCCGGCGCTCCCGCTCCGCCTTCATCTGGTTGTGCATGGAGGCGACGACGTCGGGCGGCGGGTCGATGCGCTGGATCTCGACCCGCACCACCCGGGTCCCCCACTTGTCGGTGGCGTCGTCGAGGATGTCGCGCAGCCGGGCGTTGATCGTGTCCCGGGAGGTGAGGGCCTGGTCCAGCTGCATGTCGCCGATGACGTTACGCAGGTTGGTCTGGGCCAGCTTGGTGACGGCCAGGTAGAAGTTGGCCACGTTGTAGACCAGGCGCTGGGGGTCGGTGGCCTCGTAGTAGACGACGGCGTCGACGGAGACCACCACGTTGTCGGAGGTGATCACCTCCTGGGGCGGGACGTCGACGACCTGCTCGCGCATGTCCACCCGGCGGATGTTCTCCACGAAGGGGATGATGGTGCGCAGGCCCGGGTCGACGGTGGCCTTGTACTTGCCCAGGCGCTCGATGAGGCCGCGCTCGTAGGGCCGGACGATCTTCACGCCCTGGGCCACGAACACGAACAGGATCAGGGCTATGACGCCCAGCAGGATGGCCAGTTCTGTCATCGGACTACGTGTCCTTTCCGCGCCCCGTCAGGGCGCCACCCGCTCGACCACGGCGCGGGTCCCGTCGATCCGTACCACCTGCACGACGGCACCCTCCTCGATGGGGGCGCCGTCGGCGCTCTCCGCCCGCCACTGCTCCCGCTCCAGGCGGATGAGGCCCGTGCCCGACACCCCGCCGGGGATGCCCTGGATGACCTCGGCCCGCTGGCCGATCCAGCGCCGGGAGCCCGGCGTCCCTTCGGAGGGTGTGCCCCGGCGGTCCAGACGCCGGCCCAGGGGCCAGAGCACGGCCGAGGCGATCCCGGAGGCGACCACGAAGGCGAGCCATTCCCAGGTCACGTCCACTCCGAGGAAGGCGATGATGGCGGCCAGGGCGGCGCCCAGCCCGAAGGGGAGGGCGAAGAACGAGCCGGCGGTGGCCATCTCGCCCACGAAGAAGACCAGGGCGGCGAATGTCCAGATCCAGCGCCACGTATCGGGGGAGTCGAGCACCAAACCAGCCTATCGGCGCGTCCTCGGGCTGGACCGGGCGATTTGGGACGGTTTGGCTGGGGCGCCGCAACGGTTGCCCGGTATCGTCTCCCTCTGATGACGGCCCTTCGCTCTGCTCATGGCTCTTCGCCTGGCGGCTCATCGCTGGCCGGCGGGAACCCCACCCCGACCGGCCTGGCGGCTCATCGCGAATGACAACCCGGCTTGTCGGCCCCCGGGTGGTGCTCCGGCCGCTGGAAGCGGCCGACGGCGACGCGTGGCGGGAGGTCCGCCGCCGGAACCGGGACTGGCTGGAACCCTGGGAACCCGTCCCCGAACCGGGCTCGCCCGACCTGCTCCGGGATGCATCGGCCTTCCGGGCCCGGTGCGCCTCGGCCTCCCGGCAGCGCCACCTCGACACCGCCCACCCGCTGGGCATCTTCCTCCACGACGGCACCCTGTGCGGGGAGATCAACCTGTCGGGCATCCAGCGGGGGCCGTTCCAGAGCGCCCACGTCGGCTACTGGATGGACGAGGCCCACGCCGGCCGGGGGTTGGTGCCCGAGGCGCTGGTGCTGGTGCTGCGCTTCGCCTTCGAGCAGCTGGCCCTGCACCGCATGGAGGTCAACATCGTGCCCCGCAACCACGCCAGCCGGCGGGTGGCGGAGAAGCTGGCGCTGCGGGAGGAGGGTGTGTCCCGGGCCTACCTCCAGATCCGGGGCCGGTGGGAGGACCACGTCCGGTACGCCATGACCGCCGACGAGTGGGTGGAGCGCAAAGCCGAGCTCACCGAGGCGTTTCTCGGCGCCAGTCGCGTCTGATCGTCTCTAGCGGTCCGATTCCCGGGTGACGGCCGGCGAGCGGCGGAAGAACTCCTCCACGTCGGCGTCGTAGCGATATTCGGGCCGGTGCCGCCCGACGGTCCCCTCCAGGCGCAGAGTGCGGGCGAAGTCCTCCACCGCCCCCACCGACGTGTACCGGTAGCGGTAGCCGGTCCGCTTGAGGCGCTCGTTGTCCACGCCCCGGCCGAAGCGCAGCAGGTCGAGCAGCTCGGGGGGAAGGTCGACCACGCCGAGGCGGCGCAGGGCCCCGGCGGCCGCGCCCGTGCCCCACGGGGGAAGCGCCACCCGGCGCCGGCCCACCAGCCGGCACACGTCGCTCCAGGTGACGAGCCCGTCGCCGGCCACGTTGTAGGTGCCGGGCACGTCGTTGAGGGCCACGTGGCACAGGGCCCCGAGCACGTCGTCCTGGTGGGTGAACTGGAGGCGGGGGTCGAAGCCGAAGATCTCGGGGGCGACGGGGAGGCGCAGCGCCCGGGACAGGGGCGTGTCCAGGTCGGGCCCGAGCACGTTGGAGAACCGCAGCAGGGTGACGACGATATCGGGGTGGTCGGCGGCGAAGTCGGACAGGTAGCCGTCCACCTCCAGCAGGGACCGTTCCACCGGGGTGCGGGCCGGCCGGGACCGGGCCATCGCCTCGGAGAAGTGGTACGGGTCCCGGTGCGACGCCCCGTACACCAGCGTGGAGGACTTGAGCACCACCTTGCGCACCGAGCTGCCCGCCGCCCCGGCCGCCGCCAGCAGGTTCATGGTGCCGATGACGTTGGTCTCGTGCAGCGCCCGGGAGCGGAGCGCGGTGGAGTCCACCTCCAGGTGGGTGTGGAGCACCGTGTCCACCTCGGTGGCCCGCACGATGCGGGACAGGATCGAGTAGGAGGAGTCGGCCCGGACCACCTCGGTGCGGTCCAGGGGCACCGACGGGGCCCGGGTGTCGAGGCCGACCACCACCTCCACCCGGGGATCGCGCTCCACCACCTGGGCCAAGCGCCCACCCCAGAAGGTGCCGATGCCGGTGACGAGGACCCTCACCGCCGGACCCCGTCGTTCCTCAACCGAACCACACGCTGCGCCGGTGGGACAGCATGTCGTAGAGAGCGTCCTGGATGCCGGAGCGGATGGCTTCCGCCTCCTCCATGACCCGGCTGCGGGAGTAGCGCTCGAGGTTGGGGGGGACGTCGAAGCCGACCGGGGGGAGGACCCGCAGCCGGAACTTGGCCGGGAACCACAGCAGCCCCAGCGGCGTGAGCATGTTCGCCGTCAGCGGGACGTAGGGCACGCCGGTGAGCTTGGCCAGGGTGTTGCTGCGGGCCAGGATGGGCATCGACTCCTCGGCCCCCACCACCGCCACCGGCACGATGGGCACCCCCGCCCGCATGGCGGTCTCCACGAAGCCGCCCCGGCCGAACCGCTTCAGCCGGTAGCGGTCCTTGTAGAGCTTGGAGGGGCCCTTGACCCCCTCGGGGAAGACCAGGACCAGCTGGCCCTCGTCGTGGAGGAGGCGCTGGGCGTTGTCGGGGTGGGCGGCCACGCCGCCGGCCCGGGACCACAGGGTCCCGACCACGGGGACGGAGCGGAAGAAGTAGTCGGCCAGCCCGTAGACCGGCCGCCCGAGCTCCTTCTCGATGCCGTGCATGATCACCGGGGCGTCGGAGGGGATGGCCCCGGCGTGGTTGGCCACCAGCAGGGCCCCGCCGGTCCGGGGGATGTGCTCCAGGCCCTCCCACTCGGCCCGGAACCAGTGCCGGTACATGGGGTCGAACAGCGTGCGGGCCAGGGCCCGGGTCTTCTCGCTGCGGCCCCAGGTGTCGACGTCCGACATCCCGGCCACGGGGGCCGTCGGTGGGGGTGGGGGCTCGACCAGGACCAGCTCCCCCGCCCGGCGCTCGCCGGCCGCGGCGAGCCCGCCCTCGGTGGTCAGGTCGATGACGGGCGGGTCCCCCTCCACAGACCCAACGGTATCTTGCTGTGCTCATGGCTCTTCGCCTGGCGGCTCATCGTTAGCATGGCGCTGGACCAAGCTGCGGCGAGGGGCGTCCCCGCCCCCACGGCGGCGGTGCCGGCCCGGGGCCTGCGCCACGCCTTCCGGGCGTTCCGCCACCGGGACTTCGCGCTCTTCCTGACCGGCGCCTTCATCTCCTCCACGGGGATGTGGATGCAGAACGTCACCGTCCCCTACGTGCTCAACGAGGCGACCGGCTCCGCCGCCTGGGTGGGTCTGGCCGGCTTCGCCCAGTTCATCCCGGCCATGGTCATGGGGCCGGTGGGCGGCACCTTCGCCGACCGGTTCCCCCGCCGGCGCATCCTCCTGTGCTCCCAGTCGGTGGCCATGGTCATCGCCTTCGCCCTCTGGCTCACCGTGCGCGACGGGCAGGTGGACCCTGGCCTCATGGTGGCCCTGGTGGCGGTGGGCGGGATCGCCTCCGGATTCGGGATCCCGGCCTGGCAGAGCTTCGTGCCCGAGCTCGTGCCCCGGGAGTCGCTCCTCAACGCGGTGGCCCTCAACTCGGCCCAGTTCAACGCCTCCCGGGCGCTGGGCTTCCTGATCGGCGGGATCAGCCTCCACGCCTTTGGGCCCTCCACCGCCTTCCTGGTCAACGCCGTGTCCTACCTGGCCGTCATCGGTGCCCTGCTGGTGGTCCGCGCCGGGCGCACGCCGGAGGCGGGCGGGAGTGCCCGGGCCGAGGCCGGCGGCTTCCCGTCCGCCCTGGCCTACGCCCGGCGCCATCCCGGGCTGCTGCTCACCATCACCACCGTGGGGGTGGTGGCCTTCCTGGGCAGCCCGGTGGTCCTCTTCGCTCCCGTCTTCGCCCGGGAGGTGTTCCACGTCAACGAAGCCGCCTACGGCTACCTGGCCGCCGCCTTCGGGATCGGCGCCACCGCCGGGGCGGTGGTGCTGGGCGCCTACGGCGACGGTCTGCGGCGCTCCCGCCTCGCCACCGTCGCCATCTTCATCTATGGCCTGGCCCTGGTGGCCATGGGCCTCACCCCCGTCTACACCGGCGGGCTGGTGGCCATGTTCGTCATCGGGGCGGCCTACCTGGTGGTGGTGAGCGCCCTCAACACCGCGCTTCAGGAAAGCGTCGACCCCCGCTTCCGGGGCCGGGTCGTGGCCCTGTACTTCATGGCCTTCACCGGCGGATACCCCATCGGCGCCCTGCTCCAGGGTTGGCTGGCCGACCAGGTCGGGGTGCGGCCGGTGGTGGCGGGGGCGGGCCTGGTGCTGGCCGCCTACGCCGCCCTCCTGGTCGTCCGGCCGGCGCTGGCCCGGAGCCTCGACCCCGCGCCTACCGGCCGGTAGCCCCGCGCCGCTACCATCGGCAGCGAGAGAGGAAATTGCGCCGTTCGCACCGTTCGCAGCTTTCAACGCGCCAAAGGAGACACGTCGATGCGCCGCTTCACCCGCCGGATCCTCCGCGCCCTGCCCGTACCTCTGGCCCTGGTGGCGGCCGGCGCCCTGGCCCTGCCCGCCACCGCCCCGGCGGGCGACCCGCCCGCCTTCCGCCACGGCGACTTCATGGCGCTCAACTCGCGGGGCACGGCGCCCAACACCTCTCAGGACGGCATGCGCACCGTCTACGAGTTCGACCTGTACTCCCTCGCCACCGGCGAGCGCATCGGTACCGCCAGCGACGACATCTTCTGCTCGACCACGACCCCGCCGCCCTGCCAGGTCTTCGACGCCAAGACCATCTTCCACCTGCCCGACGGCGAGTTCACCAACCACGCCCAGGTAACGGTGGTGCCCGATCCGCAGCGGCCCGGCTGGTTCCTCGTCGCCTCGCTGCCGTCGAGCAAGGGGATCATCGGCGGGACGGGCGCCTACGCCGGCCGCACCGGCACCGTCAAGCTCACCGGGGTGAACGAGGGCAGCAGCTATCCGGCCGAGTTGACCGTCGACGACCGCTGGGTCATCGAGTTCGACTAGTCCGGCGGTTCGGTCAGCGGCCGGGAAGGGTCTGGCCGGGCGGGTGGAGGACGTAGGCGGTACCGCCCGAGTGGTCGAGCCACAGCGCCTCGAAATCGCCCCGGGGGTAGGTGCGGCGGACCTCGCCGTCGTTCGCTCCGGCAGGGTCGTTCATGACGGGGTTGCCGGAGGCGTCGAAGCCGACCAGCACGCCCAGGTGGCCCTCGGAGGAGGACACGGGGGCACCGGCGAGCTGGCCTTCGGTCCAGGAGTAGCTCACCACCAGGGGGACCCCGGCGGCGATCCAGCTCTCGGCCGCGGCCAGGCTGGGGAGGCGGGTCACGTAGCCCTCCAGGCCGGCGGCGGCGGCGCCGTAGGCGGTGTTGAACGGCCAGTTGCCGTGGCCGTCGAAGACCCAGTCGTAGACACCGGCCACCGCCGCCCGCACCCGGGCCTCGCACGGCCCCTGGTCCTTGGTCCAGTACCCGAGGACCATCGAGGTGGACGTGGGGGAGCACCACACCTCGCCGCCATCGGGATAGGCCCGCTGCGAGCAGGTGGGGACCTCGAGGACCTTGCCCCACCGGCTGGGGTCGCCGGCCGAAGCGGACGCCGGGCGCTGCGGGGTGGTGGAGGCGGTGACGGCGGCCAGGGTGAGGGCGGGCGTCACGTCCGCCGGGCTGGCCGAGAACAGCCGCACCCGGAGCTGGAAGGCGTCGGCCGGCGGACGGCCGTCGGCCAGGATGAGGGTGTCGATCGCCACCCTGGCGTCGTCGTCGCGCTGGGCATCCACCGAGTGGCGCTCGACGGTCGAGCTGTCCTGGGCCCACACGCCGAGGTTGTAGAAACGAGTGAGGCGGCCGGCCACCTGGGTCCGGGCCTCGACCTCGATCCAGGTGCCCGGCGGGGTGAGCGCGTTCCACGAGGGGACGGCTCGGGTGAAGCCGAAGCCGGCCGGGGTCAGCGGGCTGGTGGCCTCCCCCACGCTGTAGCCGGACCCGTTGTAGAAGTTCTTGCTGTGGAACGCCCCGGGGGAGTCCTGGCCGGCCTGGGCGGTGGCCGGGTCGAGGACCAGCGCGCCCCCGGCGTTGCGGGCCGCGCCGGCCAGCTCCCAGCCGGCGAAGCCGCCGTCCGCCGCCCGCCAGCGCACCAGGGTGGCCCGGTAGCCGCCGTCAGCCGTCTCGGCCCCGGCGTCGGGCGGGGGCAGAGCCAGGGCCACCAGGATGGTGGCGGCGGCGAGGGCGAGAACGGGGCGCATGCACCGGAGTCTCGCTGCTGGAGCGGTGCGACTCAAGCACCTCGCCGGGTACGCTCCCGGACCCTGGTGGGCGATGACGTCACGATCCGGGAGGCGAACCCGGCCGATTTCGAGGCCGTCGGCCGGCTGACCGTCGCCGCCTACCGGGCGCTGCCCATCTGGGTGGGAGACGACTACGCCGCCGAGCTGGCCGACGTGGCCGGCCGGGCGGCGGCCGGCGCCACCGTGCTGGTGGCCGAGGACGGGGACGAAAGGCTGCTCGGGGCGGTCACCCTCGTGCTCCCCCCGAGCCCCTTCTTCGAGTGGACTCCCGGCGTCGACGGCGACTGCGGGTTCCGCATGCTGGCGGTGGACCCCGAGGCGCAGGGCCGGGGGGTGGGTCCCGCCCTGGTCGACGAATGCCTGCGCCGGTCCCGGGCCGCCGGCCGCCGGCGGATGCTCATCGGCTCCACTCCGTGGATGACCACCGCCCATCGCATCTATGAGCGCATCGGCTTCGTCCGTCGCCCCGAGCTCGACCAGCAGTGGGGGCCCATCACCGGATGGGCCTTCGTCCTCGACCTCTCCAAGGGTCGAGACGTTCTTCCGGCCGACGGACCCGTACCATGATCATGTTGGGCCCGGCACCCAGGACTCTCCGGGCGCAGATCGGGTAAGGGTCCCCGATATGGGTCCGCCCCCCAGGAGGGAGTTGTCATGAGCCAGGTTCCCGCCGGCACGCACGCCTTCGGTCCCCAGGACGGCCAGTTGCTGCTCAAGGTCTACCGGGAGGGGGTGGCGTCCAAAATGGGCCATGACCTCACCATCGAGGTGCAGGACTGGAGCGCCAAGGTCGACGCCAACCCGGATGACCCGGGCCAGTCGTCGGTCGAGGCCACCGCCCAGGTGCCGTCCTTCAGCGTGATCGAGGGCACCGGCGGGGCCAAGGCCCTGACTCGCACCGACAAGGCCGACATCAAGAAGAACATCGACGAGAAGATCCTCAAGGGCGCCTCGACCATCACGTTCCGCTCCACGGGGACCCCGAGCGAGAATGGCTCCCGGGTCTCCGTCCCCGGCGAGCTCACCATCAACGGCACCACCAAGCCGATCACGGTCGACCTCGACGTCAACGACGGGAAGGCCCGGGCCAAGTTCACGGTCGTGCAGTCCGAGTTCGGGATCAAGCCCTTCAAGGCGTTCATGGGTGCCCTCAAGGTCCGTGACGACGTCGACGTCGAGCTGGAGGTGTCCCTCCCCGCCGGCGGCTAGTCCCGGGGCGGGCCAACGCTCGGTCCCACTCTGGCGTTCCTGCGCAACGACCGCGTGTTGCGGAAGAGCGCCGGAACGATCCGCGCCGTCTTCATTGTCGCCTTTCCTGGCCGACTCAGCCCAAGGTCGCGCCCGGGTGTCGTGCGTTTGACACGAGAGGGGTGCGGGCCATGACGGTCGGCGAGCGGCCCGACGGATACCGTCCGACCGATGGAGACCCAGCGCAATTCCCCGCCTCGCCGGCGATCGCGAACTTGTCTGGGAGCCGGATTGTGGGCCGCCCTGCTGATGGCCGCCGGGTGCACCGGTGACCGGCAAGGCACCGAAACCGTCGTCGCTCAAGGCCAGGAAACGCTGGCCATCGCCTTCATGGGGCCGCTCACCGGAGATGGCGCCAGCCTCGGCGCCAACATGCTCAACGGCGCCCGGTTGGCGGTGGAGGAGGCGACGGCCGGCAATGCGTTGCCCGTCCGCCTCGAGCTCGAGGTCTTCGACACCCAGCTCGACCCGGCCCAGGCCCGGACCCTCGCCGATCGGGTCCTGGAGGACCAGCGGATGGTCGGGGTCGTGGGGCCGGTGTCCTCGGGTGAGATGAAGGCGGCCGCGCCGACCTTCGATCAGGCCGGGCTTCCCGTGGTCACCCCATCGGCCAGCAACCCGGAGCTGGCCCGACAAGGTTGGAAGGTCTTCCACCGCATCGTGGCCAACGACGACGTGCAGAGCGCCGAGCTGGCCCGCTACGTCTCCGCCGGCCTGCACGCCGCTCATCTGGCCGTTGTCCACGACAGCACGGAGTACGGCAAGGGCCTGGCGCAGCTGACGAAGAAGGCGGTCGAGGAGGGCGGCGTCACGGTCGACGTCTTCGAGGCCATCGACCCGAGGGCCACCGACTTCTCCGCCGTGGTCAACAACATCAAGGCTCGGCGGTCTTCGGTGGTCTTCTTTGCCGGCCTCTACAGCGAGGCCGGCCGCCTCCTGAGGCAGCTCCGCGACGCCGGCGTCGACGCCGCCTTTCTCTCCGGCGACGGCTCGAAGGACCCGGGGATCGCGGCGGGTGCCGGTGCGGCGGCGGAGGGTGTCACGGTCACCTGCGCCTGCGCTGACCCGAGCGTGCAGGCCGATCCCAAGGCGCGGGCCTTCACCGAGGCCTACACCCGCAGGTTCGGTGAGCCCCCCGGGACGTATGCCGCCGAGGGCTACGACGCCGCCAACGTGTTCATCGAGATCCTGAATCGCGGCGCTCGAACGCCGGCTGCCGTGCTGGCGGCGATGGCGCCCGGCACGCCGGCGTTCGACGGGCTCACGAAGCCGATCGCCTTCACCGGGACCGGAGAGATCACGGCCGCGACCGTGTACGTCTACTCCTTCAAAGGCGGGCGCTTCACCGTCATGGGTACCGTCGACGAGCTGGCGGCTGGCGTCAGCTGACGATCAGCTTGCCTTCCATGCCGGCGCCGCGGTGGCCGCGTTCGTCGCAGTAGAAGACGTAGGTCCCCGGTTTGAGCTTGACCGTCTCCGACTCGGTGGTGCCCTTCCCCTCCGCCTGGCGTCTCGTGCCCGACGTCACCAGCTTCTCGAAGCCGGAGACCCCCTCGAAGGCGATGGTGTGGACGATGGCCGCCTGGTTGGTGAGAGTGACCTTGATCTCGCCGGCGGGGACGGTGAGCTCCTTGGGCTCGAACGTGAAGGGGTCCTTGGCGATGACGTTGGCCTCGCCGCCGCCGCTGCCGCCGGCCTTGCCCTCGCCGGCTGCGGCGGTGTGGGCGCCACCCTCGGTCACGGTGAGCTTGCCTTCCATGCCGGCGCCTCGGTGCCCGCGTTCGTCGCAGTAGAAGACGTAGGTCCCGGGTTTGAGCTTGACGGTCTCCGTGGCGGTGGGGCCCGCGCCCGGAGCCTGGCGTCTCGTCCCTGACGCCACCATCTTCTCGAAGCCGGAGACGCCCTCCAAGGCGAAGGTATGGACGATGGCCGCCTGGTTGGTGAGGGTGACCTTGATCTCGCCGGCGGGGACCGTCAGCTCCTTGGGCTCGAACGTGAAGGGGTCCTTGGCCACCACGTTGGCTTCGCCGCCCCCGGCCGGCTTCCCGGCCTTGGCGCCGCCCTTGGTCACGATCAGCTTGCCTTCCATGCCCGCGCCCCGGTGGCCCCGTTCGTCGCAGAAGTAGACGTAGGTCCCCGGCTTGAGGTCGACGGTGCCGGTGGCGGTGGGGCCGGCGCCCGGCGCCTGGCGCCGGGTGCCTGAGGCCACCAGCTTCTCGAAGGCGGGCACGGCCTCGAGGGCGAAGGTGTGGACGATGGCGGCCTCGTTCTTGAGGTTGACCGTGACCTTGCCGGCGGGGACGGAGAGCTCCTTGGGCTCGAACACGAATGGGTCCTTGGTGACCACCGTGATCTCGCCCCCGGCGGGCTCCTCCTTGCCGGCGGCCAGCTCGCCCTCGCCCCCGGCTTCGCCCCCCTGTCCGATGGCTCCCAGCCCGTAACCGCCGCCGAAGACGAGGAGCACGCCGGCGGAGGCGAGCACGGTCAGGGCGGCGGTACGGGCCTCGCGGCGGGAGGAGAACCAGGCGCAGCCGAAGAGGACGCCGGCGGCGACGACGATGGCCACCATCGTGGCCACGGCGGCGCTGTTGCGTTCCTCTATGACGAGCAGGATGCGTGACAGGTTGAACACCACGGCCACGACGATGGCGGTCGCCGCCAAGGGGATGGCGAGGGGGGCGAGGATTCGGTTCCGGAATCCCTTCATGAGCGACTCCACGTCATCGAGCAGGGCATGTCAGTGCAACAGGACGTCCAAGGTGAACAGGGCAACGGAGTAGACCGTGAGGGCGAGGACGATTCCGGTCACGAACAGGCGGCGTAGCAGGAGTCCGTCGAACTTGAGGTGCATGAAATAGGCGGCGACCATCCCGAACTTGACGAAGGCGAGCCCGAGCAGGGGCGAGACGAGCAGCAGTCCCGTGAGGTCCGTGTAGTACAGGCCGACTTCCATGGCGGTGACCGCCGCCAGGATCAGCGCCACCGTCACGTACTGGCGTTGGCCGGGATGGGCGTGGTCGGCGTGAACGCCCTCGACGGGCGGAGCGGCGGTGGCGACCAGGGCCGGACTGCTGTCGTCCATGTTCCTCCTCCCTCGGCTAGTTGGACGGCACCAGGTAGACGATGGTGAAGATGACGATCCACACCACGTCGACGAAGTGCCAGTACAAGCCGGCGATCTCGACGTCGAGGCTGCGCTCCACCGGGATCTGGCCCCCCAGCGAGATGCCCACCAGGGAGAGCAGCCACAGGATGCCCACGGTCACGTGCATCCCGTGGAAACCGGTGAGGACGAAGAAGCTGGTGGCCGCCACCGACGAGGAGAGGTTGAGCCCCTTTTCGGTGAACACGGTGAACTCGTAGACCTGGCCGCCGACGAACACCGTGCCCAGCAGGGCGGTGGCCAGCAGCCAGATGCGCAGCCGTTGGTGGTCGCCCCGCTGGATGGCGGCCAAGGCCAGCACCATGGTGAGCGAGCTCATGAGCAGCACGAACGAGCTCACCGAGGTGTAGGGGATGTCGTAGACGTCGTGGGGGCGCTGGCCCTCGGGGCCGCGGGTGCGGTACAGCAGATAGCTGGAGATGAGCGCCCCGAAGAACAGGCACTCCGAAGCGAGGAAGGCCCACATCCCGAGCTTGCGGGAGTCGATCCCGGTGACGGCGTAGTCGTGCTCGCCGGGTGTGCCCGTGACGGTGGGACCAAGAACGGCGCTCTGCATCTCGTCGCCTCCCTACTCGGCGAGGGGCTCGATCAGGGGCTCGCGGCCCCACCCGAAGACCCCGGCTTGGAGGACGATCACTCCCAGCGCACCCCACCACCAGCCGTAGATGGCCCCGAGGCCGATGAGCGGGAAGGCGAGGGCGGCGAGGGCGGGGTAGTAGGAGGGCGAGGGCATATGGATGCCGTGCCCGTGCCCTCCATGCCCGCCGCCCCCGGCGTTGTCGTCCCCGCCGCTGTGCTGTTTGGCCGTCCGGGTGTGGCCTTCGCCGTTGGCCCCGCCGGCGGGGATCCGCACGAGGCGACCCTCGTGGTCCCGCGTGTATTTGCGGTGCCAGAAGTCGTCGACGGAGCCCACCACGGGGATCTGGGCGAAGTTGTACTCGGGCGGCGGGGAGGCGGTGGCCCACTCCAGGGTCCGGCCATCCCAGGGGTCTTCGGGGGCCCGCTCCGGCGACTTCAGTGTGCGGCGGACGTTGACGATGAACACCAGGACCGAGGCGGCGATGGTGAACGCCCCCAGGGTGGCGACGGCGTTCCAGAGGTCCCAGCCCATGCCCTCGGGGTAGGTGTAAGTGCGCCGGGGCTGGCCCTGGAGACCGAGGATGTGCATCGGTCCGAAGGTCAGGTTGAAGCCGGTGAACATCAGCCAGAAGTGAAGCTTGCCCAGCTTCTCGTCGAGCAGCTTGCCGGTGACCTTGGGGAACCAGTAGTAGATGCCGCCGAAGATGCCGAGGATGGATCCGCCGAAGAGCACGTAGTGGAAGTGGGCGACGATGTAGTAGGTGTCGGTCTGCTGGTAGAGGTGGGGCACGATGGTGTGGGTGGCGCCGGAGAGCCCCCCGATGGTGAACATGGCGATGAACCCCAGGACGAAGAGCATCGGGGTCGGGAAGCGGATGTCGCCGCCCCAGAGGGTGCCCAGCCAGTTGAAGATCATGATGCCGGTCGGCACCGAAATCAGGATGGTGGAGATGGCGAAGGCGGTGTTGGCCACCGGACCGAGGCCCACGGCGAACATGTGGTGGGCCCACACGCCCCAGCCCATGAAGCCGATGGCGACACCGGCGAAGACGGCCACGGGGTAGCTGAACAGCGACCTGCGGGCGAACACGGGCAGGATCTCGGAGACGATGCCGAAGGCCGGCAGGATGAGGATGTAGACCTCGGGGTGCCCGAAGAGCCAGAACATGTGCTGCCACAGCACCGGGTCACCCCCGGCGTTGGCGTCGAAGAAGTTCGCCCCGAAGTTGCGATCGAAGTAGAGCTGGAAGAACGCCACCGTGATGACGGGCATGGCAAAGAGCAGCAGGAAGCTCACCACCAGGTTCATCCACACGAACACCGGCATACGCAGGAGGGTCATGCCCGGGGCCCGCAGGTTGAGGGTGGTGACGATGAAGTTGATCGCCGCCGTGAGCGAGGCGATGCCGGTGATGACGAGCCCGATGAGCCAGAAGTCGATGCCGTTGCCGGGGTTGAACTCCCCGAGCGTCTGGGGGGCGTAGCCGAACCACCCGCCGTTGGGGGCGCCGCCCAGGAGGAAGCTGGAGTAGAGGAACAGGCCGCCGGACAGGAACGCCCAGTATCCGAAGGCGTTCAGGCGGGGGAAGGCGACGTCACGAGCCCCGATCATCAGCGGGACCAGATAGTTTCCGAAGGCGGCGGCCATGGGCATGACCACCAGGAACACCATGGTCGTCCCGTGCATGGTGAAGAGCTGGTTGTACTCCTCGGCCGAGAGGACCTGGCCGTTGGGCGAGGCCAGCTGGCTGCGGAGCAGGAGGGCCTCCACGCCGCCCACCAGGAAGAACAAGAGAGCCGTGACCCCATAGAGGATGCCGATCCGTTTGTGATCGACGGTCGAGATCCAGCTCCAGAAGCCGGTCTCGGCCTGGGGGCGTTCGAAGAGACGGGCGGGGGACTTCACCGCCACAGCCATGCGATGCCTCCTTCGTGCTGCCGGCCTCGCCGCCCGGCGAGGGTCACTTGAGCGTCTCCAGGTAGGCCACGACCCGCTCGACCGCCTTGTCCGAGAGGCCCTGGTCGGGCATGCCGATGCCCTTGTCGGGGCGCATCGGCTTCATCGCCGGCGGGTCCTTGACCCACCTGGTCAGGTTCTTGGCGGTGTTGTCGAAGACGGCGCCGGCAAAGGTCTTCCGGGACTTGAGATGGGTGAGGTTGGGCCCCACCCGGCCCTGGGCACCCTCGATGCCGACCACGGTGTGGCAGGAGATGCAGCCTCCCTCGCCGGCAAAGATCTCGTAGCCTTCGGCGGCGGCGCCCGACGCCGGTTTGACCGCCGGGCGGCGCTGCGCCTCCACCCAGGCGGCATAGTCCGCCGGCTTCTGGGCCACCACCCGCAGGCGCATGTTGGCGTGGGAGAGGTTGCAGTACTCGGCGCACTGGCCGCGGTAGGTGCCCGGCTTGTCGGCGATCAGGGTCAGCTTGTTGTCCCGGCCCGGCACCACGTCCTGCTTGCCGGCCAGTTTCGGGACCCAGAAGCTGTGAATCACCCCCTGGGCGTACTTGCCCGCCTCGGGGGCATCGAGGCCGGGCTCGATCGTGCGCAGCGTCAGGCGCACCGGCTTGCCCGTCGGGATGTGCAACTCGTTGGCGGTGGAGATCTTCTCTTCGGGATAGACGTACTCCCACCACCACATGTGGCCGTAGACCTCGACCTTCATGAAGTCGCCCTTGGGGTCCCGGGCCAGCTCGAAGACCGTGGTCGACTCCCCGATGAGCGGGAAGAGGTCGACGGCCAGCAGGAGCAGCGTCGGCACCACCACCCAGCCGATCCGGGGCGGAATCACCCCCTCCACCGGGTCGCTCCGGCGGCCCGGGCGGTGCCGGTAGCGGATCAGTGAGACGACGAGCATCGTCTCCACCAGGATGAGGACGGGGACCACGGCGGTCCACAGGAGCTTGCGGAAGAGGTGGTCGGCTTCGACGGCGATCGGCCCGGAGGGGTCGAGATAGTCCTGGGGCGCGTCCTTGGCGCATCCGGCCAGCAGAACCAACAGGACGACGGTCCCCATCACCCACCCGGCCCGACGCCGTCGCACCATCCATCCCCCCTTCTCAGATGACGCGCCTAAATCAATGTCCATGAATTAGGAGACTCATCGTCCGCAAAACCCGCCAGGTCCCCCTCGAAAGTCGTGCGGGCAGAGACGACACCCTTATGGCACACCAATCTCAGCACCTTGTTTTCTAGGACAAATGACCCTAATATTCAAGCCAGCGAAGGCATCGATTCCTTCGCGAGGTGCCAACCGGGGGTTTGCTGCAGGCAGCGAGGAGGGGACGCATGCCGCAGAAATTCGTCGCGGTCATGCTTCGCGCCGTAGGGCTGTCTCACTCTCCGCGTCGCGGCCCCCAGACGCGGCCCAGGCCTCCCCCGGAGGCAGAGCACCGGGTCATTTTCGCACCACATACGACGCCACGCATCGGAGCATGAACATGACTCCAGGGGAGGGAGTCCTATGACACCTGCGTCCTGTGAGGAGGCGAGCCCGTTCCTTGCCGGTCTTGCTTCGCTCAGAGCTCGATTCGACCCCCGGCGGTGGCTACGAGGGCTGATCGTCATCACGGTCCTCAGCGTCATCGCCGTTTTCTCCGCGACCGCCAGCACCGCCGGTACCACTGCGCCCCGCAAGGTGGCCACGACCGGCTCCGGGGAGCTCAACCGGGTGGCGATCCCGGACTTCGACCCCGCCACCTGGAAGCCAACCGCCGAGTTGCCCCTGCCCCCGATGGAGTCGCCCATCACCTTCAAGGCGAAGGACGACGCCTCCTACTGGTTCGACCACGAGAACGAGGATGTCGAGAAGGTCACCCACACCCGGTCGCTGGCCGCCGGGGTCTCACCCACCACGATCAAGATCGAGATCGCCGAGCCAAACACCGAAGCCGCTCACACCGTCTCCTTCATCGTCTGGCCGGAGGGCGCCAAGAACATGCCCTTCACCCAGCCGGGTGGCGTCACCGGCGAGGTATCGGTGGACCTGATCACCCCGGGCCTCTACGCCTGGCAGTGCATCATCCACCCCTACATGTTCGGGGCGGCCGTCATCGACGACCCCAGCACTCCGGGGGCGGACTTCGGCCCCAAGCTGCACTGGATCGACGGGAACGTGTTGCCGAGTTCGGCCCACGAGGTGATGAAGACGGTCCAGTCGTTCTTCATCATCACCGAGCCGGCCAACTGGCAGGTCTACAAGGCCGACCAGGACGTGACCTGGGACCCGCAATTCCCGAAGGCGCCCATCATGGCCGGCAATGAGGACGGATCCCCGAACTTCATCCCCAACCTGCACGACCACCTGGCCAAGATGTTCGAGACTCCGAAGACGCTCAAGCCGCCCAAGGCGCCCACCGAGCCCGGCGTCGGCACCGTCTACTACGGCAGCCAGTGGGAGATGTCGGCCGGCAAGACCAAGCCGGGGTCGATCACCGCCTTCGACACCGAGACCTGGAAGATGAAGAGCAAGTGGTTCGCTCCGTCGGTGAACCTCAACAACCCGCACAACTTCTGGTCCCCCAACAACGGGGAGTTCCTGTACTCGACGAACTGGTTCGCCAAGAACATCACCGTGCTCGAGCGGGCCACGGGGAAGGTGGTCCGAGAACTCGACATCGGTCCCTCGCCGTCTCACATCGTGACGAGATCGACCAACGAGGACCTCATCATCCCCAACAACGGCGGCGGTAGAGTCACCGAGGTCGCGCCGGGCGGCACCGGGATCGTCGCCAACTACCTGACCCAGGGACGCGGGGAGAATCCCGCTTTCCCCCACGGCCACTGGGTGACGGGCGACGGCAGGTACATCGTCACCCCCAACTCCAACACGACCGGCGGGTCGCTCATCGACATGACCATCCCGTCGATGGTGACGCCGCAGACCGGCCATCACCCGGTGGCCGCCTCGACCTCCAACGACTGGAAACGGGGCTACATCGCCAACCTGTTCAGCCACACCATCACGTGCTTCTCGATCCAGGAGCCGGCCTGCGCCACACCGGGCGGCGAGGTTGTGCCCACCATGAACATCGACCTGCGCGAGAACTACAACCCGGTCACCGGTGATACCAAGGGGCCCGTCGCGCTGGCGCCCATCCAGCTGCCGGTCAGCCCCGACGACAACGCCATGGTGACGGTGGGCACGGTCACCGGCAACATCGTGATCATCGACCCGAAGACCAACAAGTTCGTCAAGACGCTGCCCTGCGGCCCCGGGTGCCACGGCGCCAACTGGGGGGCCAAGAAAGGCGGCGGCTACTACGCCTACGTCACGACCAAGTTCATGAACAAGATGGTCGTGGTCTCCGCCGACCCCAACGGCGACGGAGACCTCTCCGACGCCACGATCGTCGGCGAGCTGCTGACCGACGCCCAACCTGGGATCCAGATGGACGACACGCCCACCGCCAACTTCGGCCAGGGCGGAAACGGCATCTTCATCTACCCCATCGCCTACAACGGCTGGGTCCAGAAGATGCCCGACGCCGAGAAGGCCAAGCTGACCTGCAAGCAGCGGGAGCCGCTCAGCACCGCCCTCTGCTAGCGAAACCATCCAATCGGCAGGTACGGGCGGCGGCTGGTTCCGCCGCCCGTACCGGCCTTCCGGAACGACCTTCCGAGAGGACGATGTCCCACCGATCCTTGTTCCGCCCAGCGCCCGCGGCCATCGGAAAACTGGTCTCCGCCGCCCTCCTCACCGCCGGCGTCGTCGTGGGCAGCGCCGGCCCCGCGGCCGCTCACGCCAACCTGGTGAGCACCGAGCCCGCCTACGGCGCCGCGCTCCCGTCCGGGCCCGGCCGGGTACTCATCCGCTACGACCTCCCCGTGGAGGTGAGGGGCGCCCAGGTGGACCTGGTGCGCGACGGGCGAGCCCTCCGGGTCGGACGCCCGTCCTACGCCTCCCCGGACCACAAGGACGTCTCGCTGCCGCTGCCCCGACTGGGGGCCGGGAGCTACGTCCTCACCTGGTTCCTCTTCGGTTCGGACGGCGATGTGATGGGTGCGGAACTCGCCTTCACCGTGGCGGCGGGCCCGGGAGCGTCCGGTGTCGAGACGCCGGTCCCGCCCCCGGGAAGGAACCAGCGGCCGATCGACCAGCGCTCGTTCGCCCCGTTGTCGCAGGCCCAGGACGCCGCTCGCCTGATGGCTTCCGCCTCCCTGATTCTGCTGGTGGGTGGAGTGGCGTTCGTGGCGGTGCTGTGGCGGGCCGGGGCCCGGCTCCGGCGCACCCGTGTTCTGCTGTGGGCTTCGCTGGCGGCGGCCGTGGTCGCCAACGGCGCCGCCCTCGGGCTGAAGGGTGCCGCCGTGCAGGGACGCTCCGCGTGGTACACCTTCTCCCCCGACGCCTTGACCGCCCTGAACGGAACCCATGTGGGGCGGGTGCTGGTGGCCCGTCTGGGGTTCCTCCTGCTCGCCCTCCCGGTGGTGGCGCTCCTGACGGTGGCGCCCCAGCGGGCGCTCCGCTCCCACCGCTGGTGGATCGGCGCGACGGTCTCCGGCCTGGGCGCGGTGGCCACGCACGGCATGCTGAGCCACGCCTATGCCCGGGGACCGCTGGCGTCGGCGATCAACGTCGTGCACCTGTCGGCGGTGGCGGTGTGGCTGGGCGGGCTGGCCATGCTGGCCGTCGTCGTGCTCCCGCGCCGGCGCCGAGACGAACTGTCCCTGCTCCTGCCCCGCTTCTCCCGCCTCGCCTTCGCCTGCGTGGCGACGGCGGCGGTGGCCGGAACCGTCCTGCTCGTCCTCATCTCGCCTCGCTGGACGGCTCTGCCCACCTCGGGGTACGGGCGCCTCCTGCTGGTCAAGCTGGCTCTGGTCGCCGTGCTGCTGGCCGCCGCCTCCCGAGCCCGGGACTTCGTGCGCCGGCGCCTTCCCGCATTGACTCTGGCCAGCCCCGAGCCCTTGGGGCTGGACCTCACCACCGAGGTGGACCTGACCCCCGCCGGATCACCCGCCGAGCGTCCCGTCCCCGTGGGCGTCGGTGCCGCCCTGGCGGGCGCCACCGGGGCCCGGGCAGGCGCGGCTGGGCCCGGCCCCGACATCCGGGCCGCAATCGATCCGGCGTCCGCGGTGGCGGACGGTTCCCGCCCCACCGGGGACGGGACCGTGGACCCCGTCCCGCTGCGGCCCTTCGTGACCGCCGTCACGGCCGAGCTCTGCATCGCCGCCAGCATCCTGTCCGCCACCGCGCTCCTGGTCGGCCGGCCCGCGCCGACGTGACTGCCACCGCGTCTCACACCTGCATCAGCTGCACAGTGCCCACCCACGGAGGAGGACGATAGGAAATGAACCACCCATCTGTGTTCCGAACCACCCGTCTCCTGCTCGCCATCGCCGTGAGCGGAATCGCCTTCTTCGGGCCGGTCCCGGAAGCCGAAGCAGCGCAACAGAAGGTCTTGATCCTCGAGGAGAACGGGAACGACGCCTCTACCTGGCGCTTCGAGCCCGCCGACATCACCGTTCCGGCCGGTACGACGGTCGTGTGGGAGTGGCAGGCCGACGACGAGCACTCGGCGACCTCCGACAACGGCGCCTTCGACTCGGGCGTCAAGCGGGGCAGGGGGACCACCTGGTCGTTCACCTTCGCCAGCGCCGGCGACTTCCCCTACAGCTGCACGCCCCACCCCTTCATGATCGGGACGGTCAAGGTGACCTGATCGGGGAGGTCTCGGTGACGGAGCAGGATCGGACGGCCGGGTGAGTCTCACCGGACAGATCGCCTGTGACCCCCCGGTAGCGGTCCGGGGTCGGAGTCGCGCCCTCCTGGCCGACCTGGTGGCCCTCACCAAACCGCGCATCGTGGAACTCCTGGTGGTCACCGGGGCGGCCACCGCGGTGGTGGCGGCGGGGGGATGGCCGGGTATGCGTCCGCTGGCGGCGGTGGTCCTGGGCGGGGGCATGGCCGGGGCGGGCGCCGGGAGCATCAACTGCGCCCTGGAGGGCGACCTCGACCGCCGGATGCCCAGGACATGCCACCGCCCCGTGGCCGCGGGGCGCCTCTCCGCCCGGGTGGCGCTGGCCCAGGGGATCATGCTCAACGTCCTCGCCATGGTCCTCATCGCCAGCGCCACCAACACCCTGGCCGCAGGCCTCGCCCTGGCGGGCACCCTCTGGTACGTCTTCGTCTACACGCTCTGGCTCAAGCCCCGCACCGCCAACAACATCGTGATCGGCGGCCTGGCCGGGTCATTCCCGCCGCTCGTCGGCTGGGCGGCGGTCACCGGCACCGTCAGCGTGACCGCTCTCGCCTTGGCGGCTGTGATCTTCCTGTGGACCCCGCCCCACTTCTGGGCCCTGGCCACTCTGGCCAAGGACGACTACCAGGCGGCCGGCGTTCCCATGATGCCGGCGGTGGCCGGGTCCCGCCTGACGGCCCGGGCCATGCTCGCCTACGCCGCCGGCATGCTCGCCGCCAGCCTCGTGCCCGTGATTGCCGGCGACCTGCAGGTGCTCTACCTGCTGGTCGCCGCCGCCGGCGGGGTGTGGCTGCTCCGGGCCTGTCACCACCACGTCCGCCGTCTGGAGCGGGCCACCGCCCGACGGGTGTTCCTCGGCTCCCTCGGGTACCTGGGGGCGCTCTTCGTGGCCGCCGCAGTGGACATCGCGGTGTTCTGACGTGGACCGGCGCCTCCCGCAGGGAGTGAGGGCCGAGCGCCACCGGCTCCTGGGGGACGCCCGCCGTCTGGCCATCGTGGAGGCCCTCGGGGAGGGGCCGCGCCAGATCCCCGAGCTGGCCCGCCTCCTGGGTATCCACCCGACGACGGTGCGGGCCCATCTCGAACGGCTGCTGGAAGCAGGGGTCCTGGAAGAGGAACCCGGTGTTCCCGCAGGACGGGGCCGGCCGTCCAAGCACTACCGGCTCCGCCAACCCCTGCTCGCCGGCGATCCCGAGGTCCGCCTGTTCGTGGGCAGCCTCGTGTCCCTGCTGCGCGGCGCCTACGGCGAACGGGTCGTCCCCGCCGCCGAGGACGAGGGCACCCGGCGGGGTCGGGAGATGGGACGCTCCTTCCGTCATCCGTCGTTCGAGCAGGCGGTGCGCGAGGTTGTGAAGACTCTCAACCGCCTTTCGTTCGATCCTGCCCCCCCGACCGTCCGGAAGGACGTCGTGGCCGTCGATGTCCGCCACTGTCCCTTCGGCATCGATCCCCACGACCCCGACGGCGCGGTGGTGTGCGCCTTCCACAAGGGCCTGGTACGGGGGCTGGCCGAATCGACATCGGGTGAAGATGTCGGAGTCCGCCTGCTGCCCTTCGTCGCTCCCGGGGTCTGCCGGATCGAGTTGTGCAGAGGACGACCACACCCTCCGAAATAAAACCGGGTGCCAGCGTGGGTATGCTCGGAAGTATGCAGGCTCTGTGGCCGCTGTTGAAGGTGTTCGGTAGGCCCGCGGCCGACGACATGGTGGCCTGAACGTGGACCGGCGCATCTCGCAGGGAGTCAGAGCCCAGCGCCACAAGCTCCTGGGGGACACCCGGCGCTTGGCGATCGTGGAGGCTCTGGAGGAGGGCCCCCGTCAGATTCCCGAGCTGGCCCGCCTCCTCGGGGTCCATCCGACGACGGTGCGGGCGCACCTCGAGAAGCTGATGGAGGCGGGCGTCCTCGAGGAGGAGGCCGGTGTCCCGGCGGGACGGGGCCGGCCTTCGAAGCGCTACCGCCTCCGGCAACCCCTCCTCGGCGGAGATCCGGAGGTCCGTCTCTTCGTCGGGAGCCTGGTCTCGCTGCTCCGGGAGGCCTACGGTCCCCAAGCCCCCGCCACGGCGAGGGAGGAGGGGATCCGCCGGGGCCGGGACATGGGACGCGCCTTCCGCCATCCTTCGTTCGAGCAGGCCGTCCGCGAAGTGGTCGAGACCCTCAAGCGGCTGTCCTTTGCCCCTGATCCACCGACGCAGCGAAACGACGTCGTGTCCGTGGATGTCCGCCACTGTCCCTTCAGTGTCGATCCCAAGGATCCTGACGGGGCCGTGATCTGCGCCTTCCACGAGGGTCTGGTCCTGGGGCTGGCCGAGGTGACGTCGGGCCAGGAGGTCGGGGTCCGGCTGCTGCCCTTCATCGCTCCCGGTCTCTGCCGGGTGGAGCTGTCCCCGAAGCCGGAGATGAAGCCCAGGCGCCGGCGGGGAGCAGCCACGGGGTGAGGGTTTTCTCCCCCTGAGGACAGTGTCGGAGCGGGGCGTGCCGGGCGCATGATCGGGGGGTCGACGGCACGGGAGGTTCGATGCTGGGGTGGTCTGCACGGTGGATGGCGGCGGGTGCCGCCGCCGGCGCCATGTTGGTGCTGGTGTTCTCACCCCAGGTGGGGCGGGAGCGACGGTTCGATGTGCGGGCCGGCGGTGGGGTGGCCGGGTTGCCGGAGGCGCCCGGCTCCATCGCCTCTCCGGTCCCGTCCACGCCCGGGACCACGCCGGTGTCGAGGACCCGGGACGGCGGGCGGATGGTGTGGTCGGAGGCGGGGGACATCTGGCTCTACGAGGCGGCCACCGGGGAGCTCCGGCCGCTGACGGGTGACGGTCAGGCCCGGTCCGATTTCCTGCCTCGCTTCCGGGGCGCCGGGCGCGTCACGTTCCTGTCTCTGGATGGGCATCCCGACAACGAGTATCACCCCGGGTTGACGGCGCGCCCGTCCGTGTTGCGGGAGATCGATCTCGCCACCGGCAGGGTGCGGGATGTGGCCGACCTCGGTGCCGGCGTCATGTCGGTCGACTGGAGCCCGGACGGGGCCACCCTGGCCGTGTACGCCGCGCCGGGCGACGGCACCCCGGGGGATCTCCGGCTCGTGAGCGAGGACTGGCAGACCTCGATCCGGCGCTTGCCTCCCGTGTGGGGTCGCGGCGGCTTCGTGAACTACGACGACCGGAGGGTGGAGTGGTCACCCGACGGGCGCCATCTGCTCCTGGTCGACACCGGGATGGACACCTCCCAGGAGGAGACGCTCTACGTTCTCAACGCAAGCGGCACCGATGCCCTGGCGCCCCGAGCCGGGACCTGGGCCCGCTGGGGCGCCGACGGGCGGACCATCTACTGTGCCTGCGCCGTGGGCCCCAGCGACCAGCAGTGGCCCTGGCAGGCCATCGACGTCGACCACGGGATCCGCACTCCCCTGGTCATCAAGCGGGGCATGCGGCCCTCGGTGTCCCCTGACGGCCGCTACCTCGCCTTTGACGACGGCGAGGACACCCCGAGCATCCACGTTCTCGACCTCGCCGAGCCGGGCAGCCTGCCCCGCCGCGTCACCGGCGCGGCCATGGCGCCGGTGTGGCTCGGCTCGGGACACCTGGCCGTGACCGACACCCGGCCCTGTCCGGAAGACGAGGACTCGTGCATGGCCGGCGGGCACGGCTCGATGTTCCTCCCCGCCGGCACCGTGGCGGTCGTCGTCGTGGCCACCGGCGAGCGCCAGACCATCGTTCCCGGGAGCACCGAAGACGCCGACACATGACGTTGAAGCCAGCGGCCGGACTGCTTCTGGTGGCGATGCTTGGCGGGTGGACCGGCTGCACGTCGTCCCCGCAGGCGTCGAACGCGCCCCGCCCGACGACGACGACGAGCACGACACCATCGACGGCCACGACGGCCACGACGTCCACGACAACCGGCTCACCCTCCGAGGGTTTCACGCCTGACGATGCGACGTGGGTGAGCACGGAGCACGGGTGGGTGCTCGGCTCGACGGCAGTTCTGGAGACCCGTGATGGTGGCCGGTCCTGGGCTCACCAGGCGGCACCAGGTGGCTCTGTCACGGCGATCCGGTTCGCCAACGAACAGATCGGCTGGGCGTTCGGCCCGAGCTTCCAGGTGACGACCGATGGAGGAAGGACCTGGGCCAAGGAGCCGGCCCCGGCGGTCGCCGCCCTGGAGGCAGCGCGAGGACGGGTCGTTCGCGTCGTGACCGACCAGCCCGAGAGCGACTGCCTGCCGCACTGCAGCTACCGCCTCGAGCAGGCCGCGGTGGGTTCCAACTCGTGGCAGCCGCTTCCGGTGCCGCCGTTGGATGGAGGCTGGGCGCGGCTGATGCTGGAAGGACCCCGGATCTACGTCCTCGCCCTCCACAACCCGGCGGGAGGGGCAGAGGATGCCCGCTCGTCGTTCGTCCGCTCCTTGGACGGGGGCCGGACGTGGCGGAGCCTCGCCGATCCTTGCAGCGACGCCTCCGAGGAAGAACACGACGCGTTCTCGCTGGCGGCGGCACCGGGCGGCTTCGTGACGGTGCTGTGCCATCGGCGGGCTGGATCTGCACCCTCCGTCGTTGTCTCCACGGACGGCGGCACGACGTGGAGCAGCCGCCGGCCATTTCCGGACGGCATCCAACCTTCAGCCATCGCCGCCGGATCGGCGCGTGCCATCTCGGTCTGGGCCGCGGGGTCGGGCATGTCCAAGCACATCCTCACGTCGCACGACGCTGGCCGCAGCTGGACCACCACGCTGACCATCGAGCGGCCCGACGGCCCCACCGGATCCCTGTTCCTGGGCTACCAGGATAGGGACACGGGCCGGGCCTTTGACGGCGGCGGGGAGATCTGGACCACCCGGGACGCCGGCAATTCCTGGGCCGCGAACCGCGTTGAAGTCCCTGGAGGGAGCTGACCGCCGTCCAGGCCGGCCTCGGTTGAGTTCAGGTTGGCGGTGCGAAGTAGGCCATGTAGCACCGTCCGACCTCTTCGAAGCCCAGCGAGCGGTACAGGGCGATGGCGGAGGTGTTGTCGTCGTCGACCACCAGGTGCACGGCCGGCCGCTCCGCCAGCAGGCGGCCCAGGATGAAGGCGGTGAGGCGGGCCGCCAGCCCCTGGTGCCGGTGGGCGGGGTCGGTCCAGGTGCCGGCGATGGTGGCGTAACGGGCGGTGTCGGCGGTCCGTTTCACGACCGCGACGATGTCGCCGTCCTTCTCCAGGACCGCCACCGCCGGGTGGCGCAGCACCGTGTCCCACTCCGGCGCGGTGGTGGTTCGCCGCTCTTCGTTGTAGGCCGCCTGGTAGCGCTCGAGCGCCGGCCGGTCGGCGGCGGTCGCCCAGCGCCCCTCGGCACCGTCGGGCGGGTGGCGGCAGGCCATGGCCAGCAGGTCGTGCTCCCGGTGGATGACCGCTCCCCGCTCGAGTAACCCGGGGCGCAGCCAGGCCTTGACGGTTCCGGAGGCAGACACCTTGGTGGGCCAGTCCCCTCCGTCAGGGCGGAGCGCGACGGACACCAGGTCGTCGACCGCCTCGGGTCCGGTGGCTTCCAGGAACCACCGGCCGCCCGGGGTCCACACCGAGACCCCGGTCAGCTCGCCGCCCACGCCGCTCCGGGTGACGTGCCACGCATCGCCGGCGGCGGACCGCCGCAGCGCCATCTCCGTGCCGAGGTTCTCGTGGGCGTGGTCGGCCAGCCAGTCGAGGGCGTGGGCCGCCACGACGCGATGGAGCAGCGCGCCCTGCCCGGCGGCGAGGGTGTCGAGGTCGGGGTGCCCGAGCGGCAACCAGAAGAAGGAGAAGACCGTGGGGGGCTGCTCGCCGTCGTGCCGCTCATGGTGGGTCCACTCCTCGGGCACGGCCCCGGTCGGGGCCAGATGGAAGACGTGACGATCCTGGATCTCCTCCCGGATGGGCGAGATGTCGTGGGCGACCCGTCCGAGGAACCGGACGACCGACAGGCCGCCGAGGCCGGTCTCCTCGGTGGCTTCCCGAAGGGCGGCGCGCTCGGGATCGTCGCCGGGCCGGATGGTCCCCGCCGGGACCTGGAGGCCGGCCTCGGGGTGGTCCTGGTGCCGAAAGACCAGCACCCGTCCCTGGTCGATGACGTAGCACACGACCTTGCCGACTGTGGGTTTCACGTGCCCTCCCGCCGAGCGATCGTATGCGGGCTTCCGCCGGGAGAACCTGGGCCATCGCCTGGTCTGTGCCGGGGGGAACGAGAAAAGAGTCCGGATCCGGCCCGGCTGGCCCGCGTTGCCCGCTTTTTCAAGCCCGGTTGGGGCCGGGTCGATGACCTGGCCGATCTCGAACCGCACGGGTTCGACGAGGAGGAGACATGCCCCCGTTGCCCTGGATCCGCTCGCGCCGGCCCCGGCCGGCGGGCCGCCCGGTCCGGCGGAGCCGATTGATCCTGGCCGCCGTGCTGTCACTGGTCGCCGCCGTCCCGGCGTCCGGCGCTGATGGGGGCGCGCCGGTGGCGCACGTTCCGGTGGCGGTGGCCTACTACGGACAGCCGGTGGCGGTGGAGGCGCGGGCGACGTGTGCGAACCCGTCGTGCGCGGCCTCGCTGGGCTGGGCGACGAGCGGGCACCCGTGGCAGGAGGCGGCGATGGCGCCCGGAGCGGCGGAACCGCTCCCCTCGGGAGGATTCACCCTGTCGTTCGCCGGGTCGATCCCCGCCACGGACACCACCACCGAAGGTGTCGACTACCGGATCACGCTCTCCGACGGCACCGGCGGGGATGTGACCCCGACGTATCACGTCACGGTGCTGGCTCCCACCGCGGTACTCCACGCCCCCATGACGACCACGTTCCCGGGCCGGGCGGTGGTCATCGATGCCGTGGTGGCCTGCGCCACGTCGGCCTGTGACGCCACCTTGTCCTACCGGGTTCCGGGCCAGGAGCTGGGCGCCGACCCGCCGTTCTCCACGGTGGCCATGGCCCCGGTGGGTTCGCCCACCTCGGTGGGGGCGGCGACGACCGTGCGCCGGTACAGCGGCGTGATTCCCGCCGAGGCCGTGACCACCAGAGGGGTGGACTACTTCCTGCGGGCGACGGACGGGCACACGACGGCCTACAGCCCGGGGACGGCCTACACGGCGACGGCCTTCACCCGGACGGACGGAAGCGGGATCCGCTACTTCCATGTGCACACCGCCGAGCCCGTCCACGTGGTCCACACCCCCGTGCTCACCGCCTCCTACCGGCGGGCCCAGCCCATCTCGGCCACGGTGAACTGCGCCACCCGGGACTGTTCGGGGACGCTGTCTTACCGCCGCACGGCCGGACTGACGACGTTTGCGGGGCTGATCGCCTATCTCGATCGGCAGGTCGATGGGCAGCCGGGCTTCACCGAGGTCCCCATGGTCGCCACCGTCCTCGCTGACCTGGGGGACGCGGGGACGGTGCTGCGCCTCGACGCCGAGGTGCCGGCCGACGATGTGACCACCGACGGCTTCGACTACTCGCTGCGGGTGTCCGACGGGGCCACCTCCGCTTACTGGCCGGGTACCTCCTATGTGGGCGGGGCGTCCGTCGACGGCCAGGCCGCCGGGTTCATCCACGTCGAGGTGCCGCTCCGCGACCCGGTGCGAGCCATCGCCCACGCTCCGGCTCCCGCCGTGCCTCACCGGACGGCGATCCCGATCCGGTTCGTGGCCCATTGCACGGCCGACCGGCCGTGTACCCCGACGGTGTGGTACCGCTCCACGCCCAACACCGGGGTCACCGACGTCAGCCAGATCCTGCCCGGCGAGCCGGCATGGGCCACGCTGGCGGTGCAGACCCTCTCCGTCCAGCCCAACGGCACCGGGATCCTCGTCTACGTGTTCCAGGCCGAGGTCCCGGCCGACGCGGTCGACAGCCGGGGCGTGGACTACCTCATCAAGGTCAGCAACGGAACCACCGCCGCCTACTGGCCTGAGGTCCCGGGCCAGGCCGAACCGCTCCTCCAGCTCCCGCCGCTGCTGGCCCAGCACGTGTCGGTCCTCTCCTCCCCCGTGGTCGCCCACACCCCTGCGGCCACCGCCGTCGCCGGTGCCCCCGTCACCCTGACGTGGCAGGCGGTGTGCGCCGTGGACAGCGTCGAAGAGTGCCGCACGGGCGCCGCCCACCGCCGCCTGGCGAGCGCGTCGATCGACGGCAGCCTGTCGATCTCCGGATTCGACGTCACCCTGGGGACGCCCCATCCCTTCGACCCGCTGGCCACCACCACCCGGGTGCTCGGGGCCCAGGGCAGCTACGTCGTCCTGGAGGCGTCCGCCACCTTCGTGTCCGGGCCGGCGGGCGGCTTCGAGCAGTGGTTCATCTGGGCGGGAGACGGCCACACCAGCGCCTACTCGCCCGGGACCACCTACCAGGGGGCGGTGTTGCCCCTCGACGGCGCCAACCTCGGCACCCTCGCCCCGTGGACGGCCGTGTCCGTGCCGCCCGTGTGAACCACCCTGCCCACCGATACGTTGCGGAGTTGACCATGCCTCGCTGTCGCCATGTCCGTCCCGCCCTCCGGGGCATCGTCACCGCCGTCCTCGCCGTGGTGGCGGTCCTGTCCGCCGGCCAGCCCCCCGTGGCCCGGGCCGACGGCAACCAGATCATCCTCGCCGCCGACCGCTACGTGGGGGCGAGGATCACCGACGGGGGCCATCTCAACGCGCTCTCGCTCTCCATCGTGGCCCCGCTGTCGGGGATCCTCGGGGCGGAGACGAACTTCGGCACGACCCGCTTCTCGGCGGGCACGGAGTTCGTCTTCCAGCTCAACGACGCCGGGCCACTGGGGGGTGGGGGCACGTTCCTCTCCACGGATCCCGCCCACGCCCGCATCACCCAGACCGGACCCGATGTCTGGCGGATCGGCTGGGACGACGCCTACGGGGACGGCGACTTCGACGATCTCTTCCTCGACGTCACCGGCAGCCAGTTCCGCATCCATGCGGGCCAGCAGTTCGGGGTCGGCGACCCGATCCACGCCGTGTGGCCGGGGAACCTGCGCTCGGACCCGGTCAACACCGCCAACGGCAGCTTCGTCCACAGCGCCACCGACGCCTCCCTGCCCGGCGCCGGCCTCCCGTTCCGCTCCACCCGCACCTACAACTCGGCCGATCCCTCCAGCGGGCCGCTCGGTCCCGGCTGGTCCCTCAACGTCACCGCCGCTGCGCTCGTCCAGGGCAACGGTGACGTCATCGTGCGGGCCGAAGACGGCCAGCAGCTGTACTTCAGCGCCCAGGGCGACGGCACCTATGCCG
>JBIOUX010000185.1:0-7994 GCA_044867425.1 Acidimicrobiia bacterium
GCCGAGGGCGTCCTCCTGCGGGCCAACGCCCTCCTCGAGCTCGGCTCGCCGGCCTTCCGAGCCGAGCTGGCCGAGTATCTTCGCCTGGCGGGTGAGCTCGGCCAGCCCCGCCACGACTATCTGGTCCTGACCCGCCGGGCGGCCCTGGCGCTCCTCGACGGCCGGATCGGCGAGGGTGAGCGCCTCATCGAGGCGGCCTCGGCTCTCGGAGCGCGGATCGGCGAACCCGACGAGGTCAACGTGCGGATGACCCAGACGCTGGGCGCCCGCTGGGCCTGGGGCGACCGCGATGAGCTCCTCGAGTTCGCCGAGCGGGCGGTCGCCTGGTGGGTCGGAATTCCGGCCTACAGCTACGCCGTGGCCGCCGGGTTCCTGGCGCGGGCCGGCGCCCTGGACGATGCCCGCCGAACCCTGGCCGTGAGCCGGGAGCTCGACGAATGGAAGGAGGACCGGTCCCTCTTGCGCTCGGCGTTTGTCGGCCTCAGCGTCGTGGCCGCCGCCCGCCTGGGCGACCGCCAGCTGTGCGCCGAGCTCTACGACGAGCTCGCGGCCATAGCCGACACCTGTGCCGTCAACGGCGCCATGGTGTGCTTCATGGGGAGCTACGCCCACTGGGCCGGCGTGGCCGCCGCCGCGCTCGGCCACCTCGACGACGCCGTCGCCCACCTCGAGGTGGCGCTCGCCACCCATGAGCGTCTCGGGGCCCGGGCCTGGGAGGCGGAGTCCTGCGCCGAGCTGGCCGAGGTGCTCGGGGTGGGGGGCGCGCGGTACCGGGCCCGGGCGGCGGACCTCGCCGCCGATCTGAGCCTTGGCGCGGTCGCCACCCGTGTCGGCCTGCCGGTGCCACCGGCCCCGGCGGCCGGACCGGACGGGGCTCTTGCCGTGTTGCGACGCGACGGCGAGCTGTGGGAGGTGGGCTTCTCCGGGCGCCGCGCCCGGGTCCGCGACGCCAAGGGCCTGCACGATCTCGCCGCACTGCTGTCCCGGCCCGGGGTGGACGTGCATGTGCTCGACCTGGCTTCCCCGCAGGCGCCCAAGCCGGGCCTGAGAGAGCCAGCCCTGGACTCCCGCGCCCGGGCCGAGTACCGCCGCCGGCTGGTCGAGATCGAGGAGGAGCGTTCCGAGGCCGAGCGTCACCGCGACGATGGCCGCCTGCTGCGGCTCGACGGCGAACGCGAGGCCCTGCTCGCCGAGCTGCGGGCCGCCGCCCGGCTCGGGGGCCGGACCCGCCACCTCGGCGGCGACGCCACCGAGCGGGCCCGCAAGGCAGTGACCTCCCGCCTGCGACAGGCCATCCGCCGTATCGAGGCCGTCCTGCCCGAGCTGGGCGTCCACCTCGACCGGTCCGTGGTGACGGGGACGACCTGCCGCTACCAGCCAGTCGAACCCGTCTCCTGGTCGCTTGGAGGCGACTAGCCAGAAGCGCCACCCGTTTTCTGGCGACCGCCAGCTTCGTTCTGGCGCCTTGGGGTCAGCGACCCACCACAAGGAGGCGCCATGCCGATCGACCAGACCACAGTGGACGCGTGCTCGATGAGTCTCGAGACGTATCGGGCCGCCGTGGCGCCGGCGGACTGCGATCACCTGGGTCACATGAACGTGCAGCATTACTTCCGGGCCGTCAGCGAGGGCATGTTCTCGCTCATGGCCCAGGTGGGGTTGGGGCCGACCGAGATCCGCGCCCGCCGGATGTCGTTCGCCGTGGTCCACGCCGAGTCCGATTTCAAGGCAGAGCTGATCGCGGGCGACGTCATCGCGCTCCGGTCCGGGATCCAGGCGATTGGACACAAGTCCGCCGCGTTCCGGCACGAGCTGATCAACGTGGCGAGCGGTCAGACCGTGATGAGCACAACCTTCAAGTGCGTCCTCTTGGACCTCGAGCGACGGGTCGCGGTGGAGGTGCCGCCGGACATCCGGGATCGGCTGACGGCGCTCATTGCCGGCGGCAGCCGCTACCGGGGGCGAAAGAACTTGCCGGCCGGCGACTCGGTCCGGCCGAGCAGCTCATAGGTCGCCACGCCTGCCGCCACCAACACGCCGAACCGACCGAGGGCGATGAGGAGGTGCGGCGGCACGGTGGTCCTGCCCTGGGCGTGGTCCAGGAAGTTCCACACCTGGCCGCCCACCAGCACCGAGCTCGCCACCAACGCCCCGGCCGGGCCGCGGCCGGCCGTACCGTGGCCGCTCCTGACCGCGGCCAGGCTGGCCACCAGCATCACGGCGATGCCCAACCAGATCATCCAGTGGGCTTCGACCTGCTCGGAGGCGCTGCGGAAATGACTGCTGTGGGTGGCGTGCCACCTCACATCGATGAGCTGGCCCAGCAGTTGGATGGCGATGCCGATCCAGAGGGCGAGCAGCAGTCGTCGGGCCCTGACCCTCGGTGGCTGCGGTCGTGCCATCTCCGGCTCGGCCGGGAGGGGTTCCACACCGCGACCTCCCACTCAGAGGCTTCCGCAGCGACCTACCCGCTGGGAGGCGATGAGATTCCAGGCCGCCATCTGGGCCGTCCACAGAATTACCGATAGGCCGCACCGGAAAGTTCCACGTTCCTCCCGATGCCCTGCCATGGGCCGGCTCCTTACCTTCGATGGGACAGGTCACCACGACCAGACCAGGAGGAATCATGAGCGAGCATCCGAACGTGACGGTGATCAACCGCATGACCAAGGCTGCCTTCGAGAACGATCGAGAGACCTTGACCGACCTCTTCACGGAAGACGTCGCCTTCCACGTTCGGGGCCCGCTGCCCCGGGCGGGTGACCACGCCGGCGTCGACGGCTTCCTCGGTGTGCTCGGCACCATCTTCGAGCTCACCGATGGCGACGTGAAGATCGAGCAGCTGTTCTGCGTGGCCGATGGCCCCTGGGCGGCCGAATGGGAGCATGCGGTGCTCGGACGCAACGGTCGCACCCTCGAGACCAGGAACGCCTTCATCTACCAGCTCGAGGGCGACCGGATCGCCGAGATGTGGATGATCTGCGCCGCCCCGGCCGGCAGCGAGTCGTTCTGGGAGTGAGGGTCGGGCGGCCGGAGGCCCCGGCGGCCACGGTTCCTTGTGGGCCATACTCTGGCCATGGCGGAGGGCATCGACCGGGGCCGGGACGCCTTTGACCGCCAGGCCTGGGGGCGTGCCTACGAACAGCTGTCGGCCGCCGCCCGTGACGAGCCGCTCGGGATCGAGGACCTCGAGCGGCTCGCCTCCGCCGCCTGGTGGGCCGCGGCGAAGAGAGCTCCGATGTGTGGACCCGCGCCCATCAGGAGTGCGCCCGGATCGGCGAAGTGGCTAGAGCGGCCCGGTGCGCCTTCTGGCTGGCCTTCGCCCTGTTGAACAACGGTGAGGTCGCCCGGGGTGGCGGCTGGGTCGACCGGGCCCAGCGTCTGCTCGACGAGCGCCGGCTCGACTGCGTCGAGCAGGGCTACCTCCGCTACGCGGCGGCCCTCCGCAGCACCGTCTCCGGCGACATCGCCGGTGGTCACGCCGGCTTTCACCAGGCGGCCGGGATGGGGGAACGCTTTCGAGATGCGGAGCTGACCGCCCTGGCCCGCATCGGGGAGGGCCGCTGCCTCATCTACCTCGGCAAGGTGGCGGAGGGCGTCGCCCTGCTCGACGAGGCCATGGTGGCGGTGGGCGCCCGCGAGGTTTCCGCCATCGCCACCGGCGACGCCTACTGCACGGCGATCGAAGGCTGCCAGGAGCTCTTCGACGTGCGGCGGGCCCAGGAGTGGACGGCGGCCCTCAGCCGCTGGTGCGACGCCCAGCCGGAGCTGGTGGTCTACCGCGGCCAGTGCCCTGATCCACCGGGCGGAGATCATGCAGCTGCACGGCGCCTGGTCCGATGCTCTGGAAGAGGTGCAGCGCGCCTGCGATCGTCTCGCCGGACCGTCTGGTCACCCCGCGCTGGGTGCCACCTCCTATCTGAAAGGCGAGCTCCACCGCTTGCAGGGCCGCCTGACCGACGCCGAGCGGGACTACCGCACGGCCAGCGAGTTGGGACGCGACCCCCAGCCCGGCGCGGCCTCACGGCCCGCGAGGCAGAGGTGCTCTCGCTGGTGGCCAAGGGCCGGACGAACCGGGACATCGCTGCCGAGCTCGTCATCAGCGAGAAGACGGTGGCCAGCCACCTCAGCCATATCTTCACCAAGCTCGGCTTGTCGTCCCGGTCTGCCGCCACCGCCTACGCCTACGAGCACGACCTGGCGCAAGGGCTGGGCCGGTCCGTCCCCTCGGCGATGAACCCAAACGCCAGGGGTCGAAATGGGAAAAACCGCGTGCGCAGGGCGGGAGGAGCGGACCGAATCCTTGCCGTCGACCGCCAGGAATTCGTGCCGCGTGGGGCCTGAGGGAAGTCGCGGCGGGTCGATGGCGGCTCCCAAGGGCCTTTTGGGGCGCCCTTCCATCGGAACGAAAAGGTGAAACATGCGCATCAACCACTCACGGTCCCTGCGCGCGCTCGGCCTGCTTGGCCTCGCGCTCGCACTTTCAAACCCGGCCCTGGCGGCCAATGTCCATCTCAAGGGGGGCAGAAAGGCCGAGCCGACGTTCACCGACACGGGTCTCGCCTTGTCGGTCCGGGGCGGACTCGCCGGGCTCGGAAACGAGGACATTGAGGTCAACCTCGCGGCCACGGGCAACGTCGACGCTTCCTGCGTCAATCCCGGCAGCGGGGACCACGAACCGCCGGGCCACAACCCGGCGCCGGTGACGTTGACCGGGGTTCAGCCCATTCCCAAAGAAGAGTTCAAGAATGGGCAGGTCGCCTTCGACGTGTCGACGAACGAACCGGTATCTCCGATTCCCGGTGCTCCCGACTGTCCCAACCCCAATTGGAGCGAGGTCATCAATGACATCGCCTTCACCAGTGCCACCATCACGGTCGAACAGCCGGCGGACAACGTTGTGTTCACCCTGTCCTGCACCTTCTCCCCGCCGACCTCGGATGGGCAGGTTCCCAAGAACCAGGTGACCTGCACGAGTAGCTAGAAGGACGACGAGGCCCGCTACGCCGGGCGGTCCCGCTTCTGCAGGCGGGCCCGCTCGGTGGCGGGCAGCACCGCTTTGCGGAGGCGGACGATCTTAGGCGCCACCTCCACGCACTCGTCCTCGGTGATGAACTCCAGGGCCTGCTCCAGCGAGAGGACCCGGGGCGATGAGAGCCGGACCAACTCCTCGGCGGTGGAGGAGCGCATGTTGGTGAGCTTGCGCTCCTTGGCCGGGTTCACGTCCATGTCCTCGGTCCGGGCGTTCTCGCCCACGATCATGCCTTCGTAGACATCGGCTCCGGGCCCCACCAGCATCTCGCCCCGCTCCTGCAGGTTCATGAGGGCGTAGGTGGTGGTGGAGCCGCGGCGGTCGGCCACCATCGAACCGCTCTGGCGGGTGCGCAGCGGGCCGAACCAGGGTTCGTAATCCTCGAAGACGTGGTGCATCACCCCGGTGCCCCTGGTCTCGGTCAGGAACTCGGTGCGAAAGCCGATGAGCCCCCGAGCCGGCACCAGATACTCCATCCGCACCCAACCCTGGGTCACCATCTGCTCCAGCCGGCCCTTGCGGGCGGCCAGCAGCCGGGTGACCACGCCCAGATGCTCTTCGGGCACGAGGATGGTGAGGCGTTCGACGGGCTCGCACAGGGTCCCGTCAATCTCCCTGGTGACGACCTGGGGTTTGCCCACGGTCAGCTCGAACCCCTCCCGGCGCATCGTCTCCACCAGCACGGCCAGCTGGAGCTCACCCCGGCCCTGGACCTCCCACGTGTCGGGGCGGGCGGTGGGGAAGACCCGCAGGGAGACGTTGCCGACCAGCTCGGCGTCGAGGCGGCTCTTGACCAGGCGGGCGGTGAGCTTCGTGCCCCCGCCGGTCCCCGCCAGCGGCGAGGTGTTCACCCCGATGGTCATGGACAGGCTCGGCTCGTCGATGTGCATCACGGGCAGGGGACGGGGATCGTCGGCATCGGCCAGGGTCTCGCCCACGGTGACGTCGGGCAGCCCCGCCACGGCGATGATCTCCCCTGGCCCCGCCTCCTCGGCCGGGACCCGCTCGAGTCCCTCGGTGAGGAAGAGCTCGGTCACCTTCACCCGTTCCACACCCCCGTCGGACCGGCACCACGCCACCGGCTCGCCCCGCCGCAGCCCACCCTGGCGGATCCGGCACAGGGCCAGGCGACCCAGGTAGGGAGACCGGTCAAGGTTGGTGACCAGCGCCTGGAACGGATGGTCCTCCTCGTAGACCGGAGGTGGGATGTGGGAGACGAGGATCTCGAACAGGGGCTGGAGGGTCTCCAGGCCGCTGTGGGGCGACAGCGAGGCGGCTCCGGCCCGGGCGTCGGCGTACACGATGGGGAAATCGATCTGGTGGTGGCCGGCGTCGAGCTCGAGGAACAGCTCGTAGACCTCGTCGATGACCTCGGCGATCCGGGCGTCGGGCCGGTCGATCTTGTTCACCACCAGAATGACGGGCAGGTCGGCCTCGAGGGCCTTGCGGAGCACGAACCGGGTCTGGGGCTGGGGGCCTTCGGCCGCGTCGACCAGGAGGAGCACTCCGTCGACCATGGCCAGCGCCCGCTCCACCTCGCCGCCGAAGTCGGCGTGGCCGGGCGTGTCCACGATGTTGAGCTTCACGCCGCCGTAGTGGACGGCGGTGTTCTTGGCCAGGATCGTGATGCCCTTCTCCCGCTCCAGATCCAGGGAGTCGAGCACCCGCTCGGTCACCTGCTGGTGGGCCTGGAACACGCCCGATTGCCACAGCATGGCGTCGACCAAAGTTGTCTTGCCGTGGTCGACGTGAGCAATGATGGCGAGATTCCGCAGGTCTTGACGCGCCGGCATTGGAGGGGAGGCCTTCCTGGAGAGGAGGTTTCACTCTACCGACCACCCGGGAAGGAAAAGTGTGCTTGCGACCCTACCGACTGGTCGGTAGGCTACTCTTGGATATGGACGAATTTGATCTCGTCGACCTGACGCTCCTCCACGAGCTGACCCCGGTGGCCGAACGGCTCCTCGAGCGCCACCTGGGTACGGCCAAGGAGTGGTTCCCCCACGAGTTCGTCCCCTGGGGCCGGGGCCGGGACTTCGAAGAGGGCGAGGAGTGGGATCCGAACGAGTATCCCCTGCCCGATGCCGTGCGCAGCGCCCTCTTCGTCAACCTGCTCACCGAGGACAACCTGCCCTATTACTTCCGGACCATCGAGCGCTCCTTCGGGGCGGACGGGCCCTGGGGCGAGTGGGTGCGGCGCTGGACGGCCGAGGAGGGCCGGCACGGGCTGGTCATCCGCGACTACCTGACCATCACCCGGGCCATCGACCCGGTCGGCCTGGAACGGGCCCGGATGGTCCAGGTCAGCGGCGGGGTCATCCCCGACCCGCCCACGGCGGCCGACGGCATGGTCTACGTGGCCCTCCAGGAGCTGGCCACCCGCATCTCCCACCGGGGGACGGGCAAAATGCTGGAGGACGAAGCCGGCTACCGGGTCATGGCCCGGGTGGCGGCCGACGAGAACCTCCACTTCCTCTTCTACCGGGACCTGGTCAACGCCGCCGTCGACGTCGACCCGTCGACCATGGTGATGGCCATCGAGCGCCAGGTCCGGGACTTCCAGATGCCCGGCACCGGTATCCCCGGGTTCAACGACCATGCCCGGGCCATCGCCAAGGCCGGCATCTACGACATGCGGATCCACCACGAGCAGATCCTGGTGCCCGTGGCCTTGCGCGACTGGCGGGTGCCGGAGCTGGAGGGTCTCAGCCCGGAGGCCGAGCAGGCCCGCGAGGCCCTCGTCGACCGGATCGAGCGCATCGGGCGGGCCGGCCGGCGGATGGCCGAGCGCGCGGCCAGCGCCTCTTCCTGACCGCCCCCCGTTCGCGCTAACTAACTAACTACTTCCCGCTGAAAAAGTCGCCGGAGAAATAGGGTCTGACCAGCGCCGTTGTTGGTGGAGGGTGCTCGCGTTCCGGCCTGAATGTTGAGACGATGGCCTCTACTCCCTGCTGCCACAAGG
>JBIOUX010000186.1:0-2401 GCA_044867425.1 Acidimicrobiia bacterium
CGCGTGCGATGGCAAGGCGCCGGGGCGATGTCGTAGCAGCGCTCCTTCGAGCGACGGCAACGCCGCGCAGCAGGGCGTGGCTTGCGGGAGACGCCCTAGGTGGCTGGTGTTTTTCGCGTGGCGGTGCCCCTCTGGCGCTAGCCGGCTCGGGAGAATGGGCTCGTCGTTGTTGTCTGCCCGTGGGAGTGGTCGATGACGCTGGGTCTGGCGCCTACGCAGGGGGATTTGCTGCGGTCCACGGCGAGCTTCTGCGGGGACCGGGTGGCGACGGACTCGATCTACGGGGTGCTGCGCCGGGAGTGCTTCAACCTGTTCCCCGATGAGATGTTCGCCGATTTGTTCACCGATGTGGGTCGCCGCTCGGTGCCGCCGATGATCGTGGCGGTGACGATGGTGCTGCAGCGGATCGAGGGGCTGTCGGATCGGGAGGCGGTGGACCGGTTCGCGTTCGACGCGCGGTGGAAGTACGCCGCGGGTGGGCTGGCGTTCGACTATCCGGGGTTCGTGCACACCGTGCTGGTGGACATGCGGGCCCGGCTGGCCGCCTCGGAGCGGCCGAACCGGATCTTCGAGGCCACCCTGGTGGCGGCGAAGGCGGCGGGGCTGGTGGGCCGCAGGCGGGTGCTGGACTCCACGCCGTTGTATGACGCGGTGGCCACGATGGACACCGTCACGCTGGTCCGCTCGGCGATCCGGGGGCTGTTGAGGGTCGCCCCTGCGGACCTGGAGGCCGAGTTGCGGGGGCTGTTGCACCGCGAGGACGACTACGCCAGTGCGGGGAAGCCGGCCTGTGAGTGGGACGACGTGACGGCCCGGGAGGCGCTGGTGGACGCCCTGGCCCGGGATGCGCGGGCGCTGCTGACCGCGCTGGACGGAGGCGAGCTGGCCCCGGCGGTGGCGCGGGCGGCGGTGCTGCTGGCCACCGTGGTCGGCCAGGACCTCGACGAGGACGCCGATGGGGTGTTCCGGATCGCCCGCCGGGTGGCCAGGGACCGGGTGATCTCCACGGTGGACCCGCAGGCCCGGCACGGGCACAAGACCTCCGCGCGCGGCTTCGACGGCTACAAGGGCCACCTCGCGGTCGACCCCGACAGCGAGATCATCACCGCCACCACCGCGACGCCGGGCAACACCGGCGACGCCGAGGCCGCCGCCGATCTGCTCGCCCAGGACCTGCCCACCACCACCGACGATGACGATGACGCCGCGAATGGTGATACCGCTGGCGGTGCCCAGGACGCCGGGCAGACCGAGACCGCCGCGGAGGTGCCCGAGGAGGAGGGTGGGGAGAGCGGGCGGCTTGACGTCTACGGCGATGCCGCCTACGGCGCCGGCGAGTTGCTCGATGACCTGGAACAGGCCGATGCGGACATCCACACCAAGGTGCAGCCGCCGACCGCGCCGGGTGGCCGGTTCCCCAAGGACCGGTTCGACATCGACCTGGAGGAGGGCACGGTGACCTGCCCGGGCGAGGTGAGGGTGCCGATCCGGCCGGCCAAGGACGGTGGCGGGACCGCGGCGTTCGGCGCGGCCTGCGCCGACTGCCCGCTGGCCGCCCAGTGCACCAGCTCGCGGGACGGGCGCACCATCACCATCGGCCGGCACGAGGAGCAGCTGGCCCGGGCCAGGGCCCGGCAGCAGGACCCGGCCTGGCAGGCCGAGTACCGGGCCACCCGTCCCAAGGTGGAACGCAAGATCGGCCACCTGATGCGCCGCCGCCACGGCGGACGCCGCGCCCGGGTCCGCGGCCGCCCCAAGGTCGCCGCCGACTTCGCCCTGCTCGCCGCCGCGGTCAACGTGGCGCGACTGGGCGTGCTCGGAGTCACCGGCCAACCGGGCCAGTACTGGGTCGTGGCCCCCAACTGAGGACAACGGGCCCAACCTCAACGCGGTTGGTGGGCCACCACAGGAGCAGAACCGACGAGAACCGGGCGCTTGACGTTCGCGACGCTCTCCTAGATCCCGGCGCCCCCGCGAGCGGAACCATCTGATCCCGCACCCGCCCTCCCCAGGAGCGACATCGAGACCTCAGATCACCCGTTCAACACCAGTCACCTAGAGCCGCTCCATCTGCTCGAAGGGCAGCACCTTGACCACGAGCACCACCAGGAAGGCCGCGACCGGGACCCACGCGAGGTAGTGGATGGAGGTCGCCAGCTGCAGCGCCAGGGCGATGCCGGACAGCTCCGCCATCACCAGCAGCGCGGTGACCAGCAGAGAGCCTGCGAGGCTGAGCAGCGCCAGCCGCGGCCCGAGCCGGGCACGGGCCAGCGACATCGCGGGGCGTTCGGTCCGGGCGGCGACCCGGCCGGCCATCTCCGCGTAGCACATGATCCCGACCACCGCGAACGCCGTCACCCATGCCAGGCGAATCCCGAACCGGGCGCCGACGAGGGCGTCG
>JBIOUX010000187.1:0-24755 GCA_044867425.1 Acidimicrobiia bacterium
TCGATCGGCAGCCGCCGGCTGCCCGCCGGCGGCTGCCGGGCCTGGGGCCGCCGACCCGGCGTCGCCCGTCAGCTCCCCCGAGCCCTCCACCCGACCGGGGGACACGCTCCCGGGCGGCCCCGCGGCAGTGAGAGCACCGGTACTGGGGGCTGCGTCGCGGTGCGTGCCGGCCGTCCCCCCGCACGCCATGGCCACCAGGGCCACCACCGTCAGCAGCGCCACGCCGGCCAGTGACGGCCTGTGCCCCCTGGATCCTCGCATCCTCTTCACCTGGTCCCTCCTTTGTCTGTGTCGTCGGTTGCCCGATCGCCGCCTGGATGGCTGGACGCCACGCGCCACGCTCGACCTATCCCGGGCGTCGGCCCCATGCCGCCACGATGGCGCAGCTCGGGAACCACCGGCCGGGCTCCCGGAGTAGGGCGTCCCAGGCGTCGAGCTGTCCCGGGGTGGCCTCGGGAAGGAGGCCGAGCTCCCGGACCTGGGTCACCGTGAGCCGGAAGAGCTCGGCCGCCGGCGAGGCGCCTTCGACGTGGAACACGTCCGACTCCGCGCCGACGTCGTCGAGCCTCCGGTCGTGGAGGAGTCCGGGCAGGTGGCGAGCCCAGGTGAAATCCACCCCCGCCCGTCCGAACCCGGCGATGACCATCTCCCACACCTCCCCGTGGAGGCCGGAACCGAGCGCTTGGAGGGGGTAGCAGTCGCCTTCCTCGACAAGCAGCCAGCCGCCCGGTCGCAGCGAGGCCACGAGGGTGTCGAGCACCCGCTCGCGCTGTGGGAGGTGCATGAGAACAGCCCGGGCGTGGACGAGGTCGAAGGCGTCCCGGGGCAGCCCACCGGTGGCGACGTCGAAGCGGAGGACATCGAGGTTGTCGGCCTCGATCTCCTCGACGAAGCGGGTGTCGAGGTCGACGGCGAGGACCCGCCCCTCCGGTCCGACCTCGGAGCACAGCCACCCGGCGATCGACCCACCCCCGGCGCCCACCTCGAGGCAGCGCCAGCCGGAGCCGACACCCAGGGCCCGGAGCCGCCGCGTCGTGCTCGCGTCGTAACAGGCCTCGAGCAGCCTGAGCCGCCGCCGGGCCTGCTCCCAGGCGTTGTCCAGCGTGTAACTGTCGCTGACCATGTACTTGGGCATCTCGCCTCCTTCTCAGGGTCGGGGTGTTGGGTGTGTCGGATCTTCGGGCGCGGTCGGGGAGCCGCCGGGCGGAGGGAACTCCGAGCTGCGATGAACCGGTTCAGGCCCGGGTGAGGCGAATGAACCGCTTGAGCTTCCCCGAGGACTGTCGTTCGATCCGCTCGACGGGCGTCACCCGCACCTCTGGCGCGGGGAGCCCGAGCCGGGCCAGCTCGCCGGCCATCTCCGCCTCGAGGGCGGGGATGTCGACGGGCCCGATGCAGCGGGCGGCCACCTCCGCCCCGCCCGGCGTCTGGCGAACCTGGTATTCGAGGACGTGGCGGCGGCGTCCGAGCGGGGAGCGGAAGACGTGGGGGTGGACGGCGACGCCGCCGTAGTGGAAGCAGTCGTCCAGGCGTCCTTGCGGATCCTCGATCCGCTGGTGGACCGAACCGCACGGGCAGGCGCCCTCCAGCAGCGTGATCTGGTCGGTGACCTCGTAGCGGATGAGCGGCAGGGCGTGGTTGAAGAGATTCGTGAGATAGATCTTCTCCGAGCGAACTCCAGGGAGGACCGGGCCTCCCGCGGGGTCGACCGGCTCGATGATGGCGAGGTCGTCGCTCAGGTGGAGCCAGGGACCCGACCCGCAGGAGACGGCGCTCCCGCCCTCGGACATCCCGTAGAAGTTGAGGACGGCGGCACCCCAGGTCTCCTCCAGCGCGGCCCGGATCTCGGGCAGGAGGGGTTCGGCGGCGGAGAGGATGCGGAGGGGCGCGATGCGCAGCCTCCCGGCCTCGGCCTCGCGGGCCAGGGCGTAGAGGGCGGATGGGTAGCCGACCAGGAGCGTCGGCTGCACGGCGTTGAGCCCGGCCACGATCTCCCCGGCGGGAAGCGTCACCGGGAACCGGTGGACCTCGGCGCCGGGGGCCGAGAACGTCTGCCCGATCGAGCTCGTCATGTGGGTGACGGCATCGGCCGCCACCACGGCCATGTGGGACATCGCCGCGGCCAGCCCGGGATCGAGGCGCACGGCCCGGACGTCGTACCGCAGGGCGCTCCAGTAGAAGGTGCTCCACCCGTCCCAGTCGTAGACGAACACGCCCCGGTGCCCGCTGGAGCCGCCGGAGGCGCAGGCGTGGTAGCGGTCGAAGAGGTAGGCGTCGGTGGTCAGCGCCTCCAGGTGGGCCTCGACGACGTCGAGACGGAGCCGGTCGTCGGTGACGATCTCGTCGAAGTGAGCCATGAGGTCGTCCTTGGTCATCACCGGCAGCTCGGCCAGCGTCGCCTCGTCGACCTCGTCGGGGTTGATGTCGGAGAGTCGCTTGCGGTGCCAGGGCGACAGCTCCCGGGCCACCCGGACCAGCCGCTGCAGCTCCGTCCGGCGGTGGGCCGCCAGCCGCTCGGCCGGCCACCCGATGCGCTCGAGCATGGTGGGCAGCTGGGCGGCGGCGTCGACCAGGTGCCGCTGCCGGAGCTCTTCGTAGGTCATCATCGCCATCCCCCCTCCGCATGAATCATCTGAGGGCCAAGGTACGGGCCGGGACGGGCGTTGTCTCGCGTAGATCTACGTAGGGGGCTACGCGTTGTCGGTTCGGGGATCGAGCCCGAGTTCCCCCGCCCGCCGGGCGAGCTCGACCTTGGAGGCCACCCCGAGCTTGGCGTAGGCCCGGGCCAGGTGGCCCTCCACCGTGCGGGCCCCGATGAAGAGGCGCTCCCCGATCTGGCGGGCCGAGTACCCCTGCGCCGCCAGGCGGGCCACGTCCCGCTCCCGGGCCGTCAGCGAGGCCGGACCGAGGGCGGCGGCCGCCGCCCGGCGGCCCCGGGAGCCGAGTCCCCCCAGCCGCTCGACGACCACGTCCCGGCGCCAGGCGGCTCCACAGGCGTCGAAAGTCGCCGCCGCCCGCTCGAGGGCGTCAACCGCTCCCGCCCGGTCGTCGTCGACGCGGACCCGGCCGAGCAGCTCGAGGGCACAGGCCAGAAACCCCCGGGTCTCGAGACCGGAGAGGAGGTCGACCGCCTCGGCCGCCGCCGCGGCGGCTTCCCTGTTGTCGCCGTGGGCGGCCGCGGCCCACGCCCGGCCGAGACGGGCGTACGCCCGCGCGATCTCGCCCCCGGTCTCCCGAAATCGCTGCTCCAGGGCATCCGCCGCCCGGGCGGCCAGGTCGGGCTGGTCGGCCCATTCGGGGATCTGGAGGAAGGCGGGGGCGGTCGGCGCCACGTCCTTGTCGAGCAGGGCTGTCACCGCCAGGCGCAGGAGCGAGGCCCCCTCGTTCCCACGGCCCTGCCGGAAGGCCCAGACGGCTTCACCCAGCTTGACCAAGTCGCTGTAGTGGTACCAGTCCCGCTGGCCGTAGGCGGCGCGCCCCACGGAGAGGAATCGCTCGGCTTCCGCCACCTCCCCCATGTCCAAGGCGGCCAGGGCGGGGAAGACCACGCCGAGGGCACGCCGCCGGCTCAGACCGCCCGGGGCGGCGGCCAGCGCCGCCCGACCGCGCTCGACGGTGAGGGTGTAGTCCCCCGCCAGCCAGGGAAGAACCGTCTGGTATTCGGCGAGCCCCGATTCCTGCCACCTCGGGTTGGCCCGCTTGGCTCTGGCGATGACCCGCTCGGCCTCTCCCACGCGTCCCTGGGCGGCGAGACTGATCGCCGAGAAGGTCAGGTTCACCGCCTCGACGTGAGCGTCTCCCTGACGCCGGGCACCTTCGGCCAGCTCTTCGTGTGCCGCTCGTCCCTCCTCGAAGCGGCCATAGACCACCCCGTTCATCGCCACCGTCCGCAGGGCGCGCCTGAGAACCGCCTCCTCGCCGGCCGCCCGGGCCTCCTCGGCGACCCGCCGGGCCTCGGTCTGGAGGGTGCGGACGTCTCCTCTCAATCCGGCGATGAAGGCGAGCTCGTGACGGGCGAAGAGCTCGCCCTTGACGTCCTTCGCCGCCTGGAACAGCTCCCGCGCCTGGTGGCCCACGGCCTCGGCCTCGTCCAGGTCGCCCGTCCCCCAGGCGAGGAAGTTGGCCAGACGCAGCTTGACGGGGGCTCGCCGGGCGGGATCGTCGAGGCCCTCGAGGGCCTGGTCCATGGCTCGCAGGGCGGGAATGCCGAGGGCGGCGTCGGTGTCGGCCCGGTGATCGACCACCCACTGGGCGTCCGGGGACAGGGCATCCACTACGTCTCCCCACTGCGGGTCTCCGGGAGGAAGCAGCTCGACCAGGGCGCCCAGAATGGCCAGCGACTCGTGGTACGCCTGCCGCTGTTCGGCCTCCCCGACGGCGTCTCGGAGCACCGCGACCGCCTCGGTGTCGCCTGCCGTCGCGGAGCGCACGAAGTGCGGCGCTGCCTCCCCGAGGCGGCCGGCGGAGAACAGCCCCCGGCCCACCTGCCGGTGGAGGCCGCGCCGGCGGGCGGCCCCGATCCCCTGGTAGATCGACTCCTGGATGAGGGTGTGGGTGATCTCGTAGACGAGCTCGAGACCTCGTTCCTCCTCGGTCACGAGGCGGGCCCGCACCAGCCGCTCGACGATCCCGGCCAGCTCGTCGGGAGCGCGGCCGGAGAGCGCCACCAGGCTGCGGAGCTCGACCCGGCGCCCGAGGACGGCCAGCAGCTCGAGCAGTCCCACGGCGGGCTCGTCGAGCTGGCGCAGCCAGTTGGCTACGCGCTCGGAGAGCGCCTCCGGCAGCCGTCGGAGGACGGGGGCCGAGAGATCGGCGCCTTCCTCGAGGACGGCTCGGACGAGCTCGATGGCGTAGAGCGGGTACCCCTGCGAGCGCTCGGCCAGCCACTCGACGAAGGCGTTCGGCACCCGGTCCCCGACGACCGCCTGAGCCAGATCGCGCAGGTCGTCGGAACGGAGAGGGCCCAGTGAGAGCCGGCGGAGGAGGCCCTCCTGCTCCAGGCCCAGCAGGACGTCGCCCGCCATTGGCTGCGCGCCCAACTCGGCTGGGCGGGCGGTGGCGACGACCAGCAGCCGGGCGTCGGCGCAGCTGTAGGCCAGGTAGTGGAGCGTCTCCAGCGAGGAGGGGTCGGCGAGATGGACGTCGTCGACCACGATGACCACGGGCCGATCGACGGCGAGGTTGGCGAGCACCACGGCGAGGCCCTCCAGGAGTCGGCCGCGGGGCGGCTCGTGCTCCGGGCTCCGGCCCCGGACCGCGGCCACGCTGCGGAGCAGTCGGGCCAGGTCATCGAGGAAGCCGGCGCAGAGGCGCTCGACCTCTTCGGGGGGGAGGCTTCGGAGATGGCGCTCGAGCGCCTCCGCCCACACCCCGAAGGCGGTGGTCGCGCCGAGGGGGTGGGCCCGGGCCGCCAGGCCGGTGGTCGTCTCGGGGTGGCGAGCGACCAACTCGCCGGCCAGGCGGGTTTTGCCCACCCCCGGCTCCCCGAGCACCAGCACGCAGCGGAACTCGCCCGCGGCCGCTCGCTCGAGCTCGTCCTCTAAGAAGGCAAGGGGTTCGGCCCGGCCCACGAGCCTCGGCCCCCGGGGGGCGACGGCGGCTGGGGATCGGAGATTCCGGGCCGGCGAGATTGCCTCGGGTGACCGCCACTCAACGGACACGGCGGGCATGGGGTTGGGCAGTCCCTTGAGCCGCAGACTCCCGGCGGGCCGGAACGTGAAGCTGCCCCGGGAGCCCACCAGGCCCTCGACCAGCTGGCTGGCCAGGATCTGGCCTCCTTCGGCGCCGTCACACAGCCGCTTGGCCACGACGACGGCGGTGCCGTGGAAGTCGTCCTCCGCCTGCACCGGCTCCCCGGCGTGGAGACCGACGCGCACCCGGAGCGGGGCCTCGGGGTGATGGCGGTCGTACTCCTCGACCGCCCGCTGGATCGACACCGCACACCGAACCGCCTGGACGGGGCTGGCGAAGGTGGCCATGACACCGTCGCCGAGGGTCTTCACCTCCCGGCCGTCGTTGGCGTCGATGGCGCTGCGAAGCAGGCCGAAATGGACCCGGCGGAGGTCCTCGGCGGCGTCGTCCCCGAGGCGGGCGAGGAGCTCCGTCGAGCCCACGAGGTCGGTGAAGAGAATGACGACAACCCCGGCCCCGCTGCTCACGGCATCAGCTTTGCAGCCCCTTGGCTGGTGGGCGAGGGTCAGGTCGCTGGTGCAACCTGGGCTGGCTCGGAAGAAACATACCCTGACCGGCAGTTTTTGCTGGTTACGTCACCCGTCGGCCCCAGGACTGGATCACCGTGAAGGTGGTGCCCCAGCGGCCGGGTTCGGCAAGCTCGGTCTCGGCCTCTTTGTGCAGCCGGGCCAGCTCGTCGGCGCTCACGAAGTCGACCAACCGTGCCTCGTCACGGTTCTCTGCGGCCGCCAAAGGCTTGAGCGGGGCCGGGCATCCCCTCGACGAAGCCCGCTGCACCGAGCTCGCCGCCGTCCTCTGAAAACGGGCGGTCGTCACGGCACGGAGGGGCCCAGACCGGCTTGCGTGAGTCGGGAACCGACCTGCTCAGGTACGCGCACGTGCCAGCGATTGCCTTTGAGATCGTCCCGGCTCACGACCGCCTCGCCGCCGTCGACGCCTCCGTATCGGAAGCGGAACACCCACGTGTCGCCCTGGTCGATCACCGACTCGAATGTGCGCGAGGCTTCCCGGGCGGCGGTGCCGAGCCCGAGCCAGCGGTCACGGTCGGCGTTGGCCACGTCGATCTCGACGTTATGGACGTCTGGGTTTTCGATGGTGACCTGGTCGAGGAAGTCGGGCATGCGGATCGCCCACACGGCCAGGGCTTCAGCCGCGACGAAGGCGGCGATGGCGAGCGCCAGTCCGACGGTTCCCGTGATGTTGCGCGCCGGGGCCGGGCGAGGTCGCGTGATGGCGGGACTCATGGGGTTCCCTCCTCCTGATCGGGGTGTCGGGCTCGGCGTGGGGAGGTACGGGTTGGTCCGATGGGTCATGGCGCCCCCTCGGGCCTGGAAAGCGGTACGGCGACGGGCGGTCTCGCCGGAACGGATGGGAAGAGGCGGGCGGGCAGAAGTCGCGCGAGGCGGCGTGAGCGGGCGGTGAGGAGCGGACCGGTGACGGCGAGCAGGAGGACGTAGAGGGCGACGAAGGGTCCGATGCGGCGGTCGAGTCCGGCGCTGGCGGCGAGGGTGGCGAGGATGAGGGAGAACTCACCCCTCCCCAGGATGGTGAACCCGATATTGGCGGCAGCCACCCGGCCGAAGCCGTGGAGGCGGGCCGCGATCACGCCCGCCGTCAGGTTGAGGACGATGGAGAGGACCATGGCGGCGGCCACCGGGCCGGCGACCGACCAGGCTTCGCCGGGATCGATGGTGAGCCCGAAGGCGAAGAAGAAGGCGGCGGCGAAGGCGTCCCGGAGGGGAAGGACGAGGCGCTCGATCCGGTGCGCGGCCGCGCTCTCGGCCAGGACGAGGCCGATCATGAAGGCGCCGATGGCGTCGGACACGCCCACCTCTTCGGCTGCGCCGGCGACGAGGACGGCCAGGCCGACGAAGCACACGGTGAGCAGTTCGTCGTCGGAGGTGGTGACGAGCCGGCCGACGAGGCCCGCTCCCCAGCGGGCGAGAGCACCGAGGCCGATGAGGAAGGCGAAGGCCAGGGCGAACTGGACGGCGGCCTCGGTGGCATCCTGCGCATCGCCGAGCACGGGCTGGAGCAGGGCCAGGTAGAGGGCGAGGAAGATGTCCTCGACGACGATGATGCCCAGGATCAGCCGGCTCTCGGCGTTGGCCAGGCGGCGCAGCTCGACGAGGAGCTTGGTGACGATGGCGGAGGAGGAGATCCCGACGGCACCGGCGATGACGAGCGCTTCTCTGCTTCCCCAGCCGAGGGCGGCGCCGAGGGCCAGGCCGCCACCCACGTTGAGGAGCAGGTAGACGGCACCGACGCCGAGCAGTCGCCGGCCTCCGGCGAGAAGGTCGCCGAGGGAGAACTCGAGGCCGAGATGGAACAGCAGCAGGATGAGCCCGAGGGCGGCGAGGAGCTCGAGGTCCTCGGGATGTTCGACGAGGGCGACACCCGGGGTGTTGGGCCCGAAGATCACGCCGGCGGCCATGAAGAACGGGATCGTCGGCAGTCCGATGCGCCGGCCGAGGCGCGCCAGAACGCCGGCGGCGAGGAACGCTCCCCCCACGGCGATGAGCGTCTCGCCCACCCTCAGCCCACCACGTGGCGGCGGAACCCGGAGAGGTCTTCCTGGCGACCGATGACCACCAGCCGGTCGCCGGGGAGCAGCGTCTCGGTGGGCTCGGGGGCGATGAGTGGGACCCGGTCGCGCAGGATGGCGGCGACGGTCATGCGGGTGCGCCGGCGGATCTCCAGTTCGGCGATGGTCTTGCCGGCTCCCGGAGAGGTCTCTTCGATGGTGACCCAGTCGATGAGCAGGTCGCCGATGACCGCTTCGATCTCCTCGACGACCGCCGGCTTGAAGTAGGCCCCGCCCAGGATGGCGCCCAGGGTCCGGGCCTGGGCGTCGGTGAGCGCGACGGCGGCTCGGGGTTCGTCCCCCCGGGGGTCCATGATGTACAGGTCCCGGCGGCCGCTGTGGTGGATGACCACGGCGAGGGGCCCGCCTTCGGCGACGCGCACGTCGTAGCGCTGGCCGATTCCGGGGAGCGCCACCTCGGTCACGTCAGCGCCGAAGAGCTGGGGGGTGGGTCGCGGGTCGGGCCGGTTCATGCCGGCCTCCTTTCTCGTTGATTCCTCCGGTGAGGCTCCCTTCCAGCGCCACGGCGACGGGGGCGGCCGTGAACACGGAGGAGTAGGTGCCCACCACGATTCCGATGAGCAGGGCGAGGGCGAAGTCGGCGAGAGTTTCGCCGCCCAGGAAGTAGAGGGCGACGAGGATGAACAGCGCCCCGAGACCGGTGTTGATGGTGCGGGGGATGGTCTGCAGGCAGGCGTCGTTGACCACCGTCATCAGCGGTTCCTTGACGCGGTCCCGTAGCTGCTCGCGGATCCGGTCGAAGATCACCACCGAGTCGTTCACCGAGTAGCCGATGACGGTGAGCAGGGCGGCGAGGAACACTCCATCGAGCTCCTTGCCCAGCCAGGCGAAGACCCCGAGGAGGATGGTCACGTCGTGGAACATGGCCACCACGGCGGCCACCCCGTAGGTCCACCGGAAGCGCACGGCGAGGTAGGCCAGCTGGCCCGCCAGGGCCAGCCCCAGGGCGATGAGCCCCTTGCGGCGCAGCTCGTTCCCGATCGTCGGGCCGACGAACTCGTCGCGCACCTCCTCGGCCGCACCGCCGAGGCGGGCCACCGTGGAGCGCACCTGGTCCTTCTCGGCGTCGGAGAGCCGTGGCGTGCGCACGGCCACGTTTCCGTCGCCCGAGGTCTGGGCGACGGCTCGGGGCAGGCCGATGTCAGCCAGTCCGCTCCGCAGCCGGTCGACGTCGACGGGCTCCGCCGTGCGGTATTCGAGGAGCCGCCCCCCCGAGAACTCGAGGCCGTAGCTGAGGCCTCGGGTGACGATCCCACCCGCGGCCAGAACCATCGCCACCGCGGAGAGGGCCAGCCATCGCCGGCGCCGCCCGATCAGGTCCGGACCCCGCTCCGCCAGCCACGCCCGGAGCCGCCCCCCCAGGGCGAGACCGAGGAGGCGGGGGCGGGAGGCGGTCGCCGGGTGGCGCAGGAGCAGCTCAGCCAGGACCCGGGTCACAACCAGGGCGCTGAACATCGATACGACCACGCCGATGGTGAGGGTGACGCCGAAACCACGGACCGCCCCCGAGGCGTAGAAGAACAGGATCAGGGCCGCGAGCAGGGTGGTGACGTTGGAGTCGGCGATGGCACTCCAGGCCCGGCGGAAACCGTTGAGGACCGCAGACCGGGGCGTGCGGCCGGAGGCGTGCTCGTCCTTGGCTCGCTCGAAGACCAGGACGTTGGCGTCCACGGCCATGCCGATGGCCAGCACGAAGCCGGCGACCCCGGGCAGGGTCAGGGTGGCGTCGAGCGCCAGCAGCACGGCGAACGACACCAGCGCGTAGACCAGGAGCGCGGCCGCCGCCAGGGCGCCGAGGAGCCGGTAGTAGGCGACCATGTAGGCGATGGTGAGGGCGGCGCCGAGGAGCGCCGCCTCCACGCTGGCCCGGATGGCGGCATCCCCCAGCGTCGGTCCGATCGTGCGCCGTTCCACCACCTCGACGGGAACGGGAAGAGCCCCGGCCCGGATGAGCAGGGCGAGGTCCTTGGCTTCCCGTTCGCCGAAACGGCCTGTGATCACCGTCGTGCCCCCCGTGATGCCCTCCCCGCAGGCGATCTCCGGGGACACCTGCGGGCTGGAGATGACCTGGCGGTCGAGCACGATGGCCACCCGCCGCTTCGGGTCGCCGGCCGGGGCGCAGGCCGCCCCGCCGGTGAGCGTCGCCCACTGTCCGGACCCGTCGCCCCGGAAGTCGATGGTGACCTCCCACCCTGCACCGGAGGTGAACCCGGCCTGGGCCCGGCTCACGGCCGCTCCCGTCAACGCCGCCGGACCGACGCGGATGAGGCCGCCGTCCTCGTCAGGCAGGACCGCCTCCTCATCCAGAGGGAAGGCGGTGTCCGGCGAGGCGGGGTTGGTGGTCGACGTCGTGTCGAGGGACGGCTCGACCCCGAGGACGGGGCGGAACACCAGTTGGGCCGTCCGCCCGATGACCGCCAACGCCTCGTCGGGGTCAGCGACCCCGGGCAGCTCGACGATGATGCGTCGGTCTCCCGAGCGCTGCAGGGCAGGTTCCGCCACGCCCAGGGCGTCGACCCGGCGGCGGAGCACCTCCAGGGTGCGCGACAGCGTGTCCCGGTCCACCTTCTGTTGCTCGGTGTCGCGGGCCTCGAGCACGATCTGGGTGCCGCCCTCGAGGTCGAGGCCGAGGCGAACGGGGCGGCTTCCCACCAGGACGATGGCGCCGGCGAGCACGGCAAGCACGAGCAGCGCGCGCCAGCGCAGGGACTTCGACATGTAGGACCTCCAGCGGGCCCGCGCGCGGCGGGCCGGGGCTCAGCGGATCAGGCCGGCTGGAGAAGTGGGGGCGCTCGGACGCCCCCCGCGTGACGCGTCGCCACCAACCGGGGGCGACCGGGGACCAGACGCCAGCGGCGCCGGGGGATCAGAACCACCGCGGCGCCGATGGCAAGAGCCATGAAGCCGTAGACCGTTCTCGGGGGACGGGCCCGTTGACCCCAGGCCCCTTCCCTCGTCTCGGGCTTGGCGCCCAGGACGGCGTCGCCCCCCGGCAGCGCGGCGGTGATGCCCACCGAACCGGCGGCCCCGTACGCCTCTGAGACCGGGGACGCGGACCCGCTGGCGCCCGAGCCTCCGAGAAGCGTCAGGAGGGCGAGGAAGCCCAGGAAGACGGGCAGAAGACCGGGACGGGCACCGCGCATGATGACGGCAAGCCTAGCCCTCGGGCTATCACGCTCGGCGGGCCACAGGCAGTGTTGCTGGTCAGATCGGTTGCTGGTCAGATCGGTGGGGTCAGCGGGTTGTGTACGGAAGGGCCTACTGACCGTCAACGAGGGGTCCGCCGACTTGCGCCGTGTCACGAAGGGAGCGCTGGCGGTTGGCGATCAGGCCCGCCTGGTCACTGCCGCCCAGGCGGAACGGACCTTCTCCAGGCAGGTGTCCGGGTCCGGTGGTCTCGCCATTTGGTGGTCGAGGTCGACGCCCCACGCCGAGCGGGTGGCGTCCGGCACGTGGTCGAAGATGGCCGGTATCGGTCGCCAGCCGCCCATGTCGGCTACCAGGGCCGCGCCCGCGGCGTCGAAGGCGTCGAGCTCGGCCAGGGCCGCCAGGTCGGCCAGGTCCCGAGGGGCGTGGCGGTCCGCCCAGGCCAGCGTCTTCATCGCCGTGAAGGCGGAACGGTTCGGCACCACCATCTCCACTGCCGGAGCGTCGCCGTAGCGCATATCGAGGCGTCGCCGCTCCACCGGCCAGCGGGCCTGTTCGGGGTCGAGGGTGCCGAGCTGGATCCGCACGGACAGCCCACCCGCCACCAGCCGGGCCGACGCCCGATCGGGTATCCCGGTTGGGCCCGGGTCCCAGTTGACGGCACCGACGTGGCGACGCATCGCCCGAGGCAGATGCTGCTCCACCCGGGCCGCCCATTCCTTGCGGGGGTCGACGAGCAGGTCGACATCCTCGGAGAGGCGGAAGATCGGCAGGTGGGTGCGGGCCAGGGCCGTCCCGCCGTAGAAGACGATCCCCGGTCCATCCAGCGTGGCGACGGCGACGAGGATGTGGCTGATCAGGTGGTCGCGCCGGACCTGCTCGTCGGCGACCCCGAAGGTGCTTGCCCAGTGGGCGAGTTCCTCACGTCGGAGCATGTGAGCCGATTCCGAAGACGGCGTCGTCGGGCCGAGGCTCGACCAAGCCGAGCCCGTCGACCGGCTGCCGCGGCGGCCACGCCGGCGGCGACGTGTCGAGTATCCGGGCCGCGACCCAGCGGGCCCGGACATAGGCGGCGTGGAGTCGCTGACGCCGGGCCAGTTCGAGGACCTCCGCCCAGTCGACCCGGAGGGCAAGAGCGGTGATGGCCTCGCCCACCTCCTGGGGCCGCAAGCCCCCGAGGCCGGGCCGGTCGGCCAGGTCGAGCATTGTCTGCTCCACGGTCGTCGCCGCCCCGGTCACCAGGGTGGTAGTAACCGGCTCGACCGCCAAGCGGGTCGTGTCCCTCTGGGCGAAGACGATTTGCCCAAAGGGGGTCGGGAGCGGGGGGCGCTGGCGGGGCACGGCCACGACGCCGACGGCCACGGCCCGGGGAAGGGCGCCGTGGTGTCGGGCCGCGCTCACCCCCATGAGGGCGACGGCCTCGGGGCCGTAGTCGGCGACCGCCAGGGCCAAGCCGAAGGCCTCCACCTCAGGCCGCCAGGCCGGGTCGGTGAGCCGGTCGGCCGGCGGGATGAGCCAGTAGCCGTGGCTGACTGCCCGGACGATGCCGGCTTCGGCGAGGCGTCCCAGTTCTTTGGTCGGATTGGCCCAGCGATCCGCGAAGTCCCGGGGCCGCACCAGGAGCGTCTCCCGGTCATAGAGGTCGGTCGGTACCTGGACCGCCATCACCACCACCGTCTTTGCCTGTCAGGTGGATCTCATCGTGCGTACCGCGTCCAGCGCCACGCTCACTACGATGAAATTTACCTAACAGGGAAAGCTTATCGTGGTAACCGCCGAATCGGGCGGTACCCAGGAGTGCTGAAATAGCGCTGGCCAGCACTTTTACCCGATCAGATCGGTGGAGGTGAGCGGACTCGAACCGCCGACTTCTACGTTGCGAATGGGGCCGGAGTTGTTTGGCGGGATCACATGCGTGGTGTTTGGGCTGGTCAGACGCTATGTAGCGTCCGGCTGGTTCCCTCCAGATGGGCAAGCACGAGAGAAGGGCTGGTCCAGAAGCTCCATTTCTTGCTCCTGAACAGCCCTTTTCCGTGGAGGTGAGCGGACTCGAACCGCCAACTTCTACGTCAGGACCGTAGAAGTCATAACGTTGCCGTCGCGGTAAAGGCGCTGGTCAAATGGCGGATGCCACGGTCATGTCAGAAGCTCAGAAGCTCAGAAGCTCAGAAGCTCAACAGCTCGACAGCTCGGCGCTCGACAGCGACCAGTCCCAGTTCCCGGGCGGCGGTGAGCGCCTGACCGAGGAGCTCCCGGGCGCGCTCGATGTCGCCGGATCCTCGGCGGGTGAGGAGCGTCCCGGCCCACTCAAGGCGGGTCCGGGCCAGGTAGGCCCGGGCACCCATGCGCTCGTGCATGGCGGCGGCGTCGGCGAGGTGCTCATCGGCCTGGTCCCATTGCGCCAAGCTGGCGGCAAGCATCCCGACGTAGTACGAGAACGATCCGAGAAAGGTCACGGCTCCGCCGTCCTGGGCATTCACGCCGGCGTATGGGACGAGCAGGTCATAGAGGGTGGCCGCCGCGTCGCCAGTCGACAGGCGGACTGCAGCGGTGGCCAGGTGAACAGCGAGGAACGGCCACTGGAAGGTGTGCTCCAGATTGCAGACGGTTCTCATGGCAAGGTCAAGGGACGGACCGAGCTCGGCCTCGGCCTCATCCCTTCGTGTCGTCTCCAGGAGCAGCAGCAGGCGCGTGAGACGCATGCCCACGGCCAGGGGCGATTCGTCCCCGGCCGTCGACGTCGCGAAGTGGACACGGGCGTCGGTGTATTCGATGGCATCCGGGCATGGCCGCTCCTGCCACACGACGAGCATCTGAGCCCAAAACACATTCTCGGCGTCGGCCTCTCCGGCGTCCTTGCCCAGGTCGCGAGCCGCCCGCGCCAGGCGCTCGCCTTCGTCGAGATCGCCGGCCAGGAACGCTCGCATGGCCCGCCGGGTCGCGGCATACCACCGGTAGCGGGGTTGCCGGAGCTCCTCTGCCAAGCGCTCGTAGGCGGCGAGTTCGACGTCGAGGCCAGCCACGTCGCCGAGCTCGAGCAGAGCCGTCTGGCACCAGGCGTGGCCCCGCAGAGCGAGCTCGCGGTCGCCACCCTGGTGGGCCAGGTCCACGATCTCGCGCCCGAGGGCCAGTCGTTCCGGGGAGCCGCCGGGGCCCCACAGGGCGTAGTTGCGGGCGTGCAGCGACAGCGCCAACGTCACCGGCTCGCCAAGCTGGCGGGCCACCTCAATGGAGTCGGCGCTGAGCGCCTCTCGACGCTCCCGGGATCCGGGCACGTGGTACAGCTCGGTGGCCAGGCGAGCGAGGAGCTGGGCCGTGACGGGTGAGCTGGCCCCGGCGAGAGCCTCCCGGGCCTCCTCGAGGAGGGAGATTCGGGTGTCGTCGACCGAACCGGTGAAGGCCCACAGATCCGCCAGGCCGAGCGCGGCACTGGCCAGGGCTTCGGCGTCTTCCGTCCTGCGGGCCGCCTCGGCCGCCGCGAGGTAGGTGTCCCCCGCCCGGACGTCCCCCGCCCGGGCACGGGCCTTGCCCAAGGCGAGCAGGAGGGCGCAGCGGCGCCTGCTGTTGTCACCAGTCATGCCGTCCAAAGCGTCGGCGGCCTGCTCGTAGTGCGAGCCGGCGGCCTCGAAGGCCAGCTGGGCCATAGCTTGGTCCCCGGCCTGGATCGCGTAGTCGACGCTCTTCGAGCCATCGCCGCCGGTCCGAGCGAAGTGGTGGGCCAGGGCGGGCAGGTACTCGTCGAGGCGGCCGGCGTGAATGGTCTCGATCGCCTCGGCCACCTGGCGGTGGAGCGTCGCCCGGCGCATGACGGACAGCCCCTCGTAGAGGGTGTCCCGCACCAGGGCATGGGCGAACCGGTATCGGCCCTTTGGGGCCTCCATGACGAGGCGCGCCGCCGTCGCCTCTTCCAAGGCGGCGATGAGCTCGCCCTCCTCGACGTCCTCAGCGGCCAGCAGTGCCGGCTCGAACTCCGTCCCCACCACCGCTGCCATGTGCAGCACGCGGTTGGTCTCACCGGAAAGGCGTGCCAGCCGCTTCCCCACCACGTCCCGGACGCCTTCGGGAATGCCGAGCTCCTCGAGAGGGAGACGGGTTGTCCAGCCGCCCGCCCGGCGCTCCACGGCACCCGTCTCGGCGAGATGGCGCAGCACCTCTCGGACGAAGAACGGGTTCCCCTCGGTCTCCTCGTGGATCGCCCGAGCCAGCATGCGGGCGTCGTCGTCGAGGGCTTGGCTCGATACCTGCTCGACGAAGGCGGCGACGCCTGACCGATCGAGCCCGGTGAGCGAGAGCCGCTCCACACCCCCTTGGCGGCGCAGGTCGGCCAGAATCCCGACCAGCGGATGGTCGGGGCCAAGCTCTGTGTCGCGGTAGGTGCCGAGGACCAGCGCCTGCCTGGGTTCCGTGGATCGGGCCACGTGGCGAAGGAGGAGCAGCGTCGGCCTGGTCGCCCACTGGAGGTCGTCGAGAACGAGGAGGAGGGGAACGTCGGCGGACGTGGCTGCTACCCAGGCGGCCACGGCGTCGAAGAGACGGTAACGCTCGGTCTCGGGGTCGGAGCGCAGCGGCGGCGGCAGACCGGGGAGCCGGTCGGTCAGGTCGGGGACGAGGCGCACCAGCTCGCCGCTGAAGCGGCCGAGGCGATCCGACAGCTCCTCCGTCGGCGTATGGTCGACGAACTGGCGGAGGGCCTCCACGAAGGGCTGGTAGGGCACACCCAGGTCCTCGTCGCAGCGCCCGGCGAGAACCGTGATCCCTTGGTCGTGAACCCGGGCGGCCACCTCGGCGGCCAAGCGGGTCTTCCCGACGCCCGGCTCGCCGGCCACGAGAGCCACCCGCAGCTCACCCGCCGCCGCCTCCTTCCACAGTTGTTCGAGCCGCGCCAGCTCCCGATCGCGCCCCACGAAAATGGGCCCGATCTCGGTCAGCAGGTTCGGAAGCGGCACGGACGACATCGTGAGCGGCTTCCCGCCCACCTCGTAGGCGGGGAGCCGCGCCGGGAGACCCTTGCCGGCTATCAGGCCGTCAGCCACCTCGGGCGCGGGCCCGGTCGTGGGAACTGCTTCCCCAGTGGCCCGAAGCTCGAAGACGTACTCCGGGCGGCGGAGGTCCCGCAGGACCCGATCTCCGAGGTAGGCCAGAGCGGTACCCTGGGGGAGGGTATCGGCGACGAGATCGGCTGTACCCCGTGAGAGCAGTATCTGGCCGCCGGAGGCCACGGATCGCAACCGGGCCGCTCGGTTGACGGCTCGCCCAAAGTAGTCGCCGTCTCGGAATTCGGATTCGCCCGTGTGGATGGCGACCCGCACCCGAAGGGGCGTCGACGTCGGCCACGACTCGGCGGCGAGCGCCTCACACAGCGTCCAGGCGGCGCGCACGGCCGCACTCGCTCGCTCGAACACGGAGAAGGTGGAGTCGCCTTCCCCACGGGTCTTGAGCAGTTGGCCGCCATGGGCTCCGACCGCCTCCGCGACCAGGCTGTCGTGCCGGGCCAGGGCGGTGGCCATGGGAGCCGGTTCTGCTTCCCACGCGCGTGTCGATCCCTCGATGTCGGTGAGCATGAACGTCACCAGGGCAGACCCCGGCTCGAGTGACTCAGCCGGCGAGACTCCGGGGTCTGATCCTGTCGTGACCCCCGTAGTGGTCGCCGGGGGCGCCAGCTTGGGGTCGTGCCGGAGGACGGCAGCCTCTAACAGGCGCAGCTCGGGGCTCGGCTCGAGGCCGAGCTCCTCGCCGAGCCCCTGACGAAGCCGCTGGAAGGCGCGCAGAGCGTCGGCCTGGCGGCCGGACCTGTACAGGGCCACGATGAGCTGGGCCCACAGGTGCTCGCGGAATGGGTGCTGCTGGACGAGAGCCTCGAGTGCGCTCACCAGCTCGCGGTGACGGCCGAGCCCGAGTTGCGCCTCGATCCGTCCCTCAGTGGCGAGCAGTTTCAGATCCTCCAGTCGGGTCGCCTCGGCTTGGACGAAGGGCTCGTCGGCCAGGTCAGCGAGGACCGGTCCGCGCCACAGGGCCAAGGCCTCGTCGAGGACCCGCGAGGCGTCGGCCGGCTGGTGCTCGTCCAGGGCTCTCCGCCCCTCGGCCACGAGCACCTCGAACCTGACGGCGTCGCAGGACTCTGGCGGCGACTCCAGTACGTACCCAGGCCGCCGCGTCACAAGAACCTCAGCCGTCATCCCCGGGCGCCGCTCAGGCTCGAGCAGCCTCCTCAGGTTCGAGACGTGGACCTGCAGGGCCTGGGCGGCGCTGGGCGGAGGGTTCTCCCGCCACAGCTCGTCCAGCAGCCGGTCGACGGGGACGACCTTGTTGGTGTGGACCAGGAGCAACGCCAGCAGGATGCGGGGGCGACCAGGGCCGAGGGGAAGTGCAACCCCTTGGCGGAGCACTTCGAAAGGGCCGAGCATCCGGAACTCGAGATCCGTCATCCGCCGCCCCCGCGCCGCCCTGGCCCCTCCCTTAAGGCCGTAGCGCCAGGGTATCGCCGCGCTGTGGGTCCCTGCGATCGAGCAGGCGGTGACGGGCTCGTCCCCGATCGTGGCTGCGGCCACCGATTAAGCGGGCGCGCCGGTACCCCTTAAGCGTGCGAGCGCACCCTTCCCATGGAGCAAGCGTTCGGACGGGCCGGGACCGCCCTCATCCGACCTCTCCACTGGCAGCGTCCAACCAGAGATGAGGGAGGGACACCGTGAGGCATCGACTGCATAGGAGAACGGCGGCGCTCATGGCGGTTGTAGCCATGGCCCTGACCGGGCATCCCGCGCTGGCCGGCGAGAAGTCCTCGCCTACAGCTGACCCGATATGCGCATCCGACGGCCGCCTCTTCGTTGGGGACCGTCTGACCTGCGTATCACCCCACGAGCCTGACGCCAAGCGGAACGACACGTACGAGCCTCAGGGGAAGAACTTCCCCATCGCCGGGAAGTACGGCACGCCGGCGATTCCCGCCGACCCGAAGGGCGACAACTGTCATCCCGTCACGGGCTACGGATCCATAGACGTACCGCCGCCGGCCCAGATCTACACCGACGAGAACGGGCGAAAGATCGGCCGGGTCCACCTCAGCGGGCACGGGTACACCGGGTACGGCGGCCCGGACGGCTTCTTTTCGGTCCCCGTCGACGTCTACATCAACCCCGACGGGACCGGAGGCTTGGTAGCCCGGGAGCTCTTCGAGGGCACGATCGACGGCCGGACCGGCGCCATGGTCTTTTGGGTGGAGGGCACTTTCGACCACCTCCGCGCCGGAGGCAAGTTCGCCGGTTACAGCTACACGATCCGAGGAATGGAAGGCCTCACCGGGATCCAGCACAAGGCGTACTTCGTCGGCGTGTTCGGCAAGGGCTACGAGTGGGTCGACGGCGTGTACTGCTGGAATGGGTTCAACGGCATGTACGACACCGACGGCAACGTGACCAGCTGATTCTGGGGATTGACACGGATGCCGGAGCACACCAGTGCTCCGGCACCTCCGCTCTGCTACCTCATGCCGCGCAACGACGTCGACGCCCCGTCTGCGGCGGGACGCCGTCGAGGATTTTCTCGCCCCGGCTCAAGCCGTCCTGCTGAGTCAACGCTCTCAGTCGTCAGCTACTCCAACGGCTCGCTGTGCCCCCGGCGTGCCCCTTCCGTGCCCCAGCGGGCGGGACGCGGCGGTCATTCAGGGGTCGGTCGCGGTCGCTGACGGAGCATCCAAAAAACGCCTCTGACCTGCACTTCTAGGCCAGAGCCGCTCGTGGAGGTGAGCGGACTCGAACCGCCGACTTCTACGTTGCGAACGTAGCGCTCTACCAGCTGAGCTACACCCCCGTTCCGGCCCGCCCGCCACGACACTCCCGCCGTTCCCTCAAACTTCGGAGCGCCCGCGACAAACGGACCAGACCTCACCAGAGTAGCGCCTGAGCCTCTTGTTACTCGTCGGTCGGTCCGGTCCGACGGCCTTCGATGCCCTCCAGCAGGCGGCTCTGGAGGAGGCTGGTCGTGAGGTCACCACGGGTGCGCTCCAGCACGGCCCGCAGGGCGTCGGTGGTGCGCCGCAGGTGCCCGGTCATGGCTTCGGGGAAGTCCATGGTGACGAGCAGGGTGTACACCTCGTCCATGAGACCGAGCAGCTCCTCGCCCCGCTCCGGCTTGCCCCGCCGGAGCTGGTCCAGCAGGTAGCGGCGCAGCTCGCTGGCCGCCTCCGCCATCCCGTTGAGGAACGCCTGCACCTCCACGCCCATGTCAGTGGCCCGGGGCAGCGGATCACCCCGGACGAAGGCCAGGGTCAGGCGGGCCTCGGCGTACTCCTTGGCCGCGTCATGGACGAAGCCGGCGTAGCGGACGTCGGGATGGGCGGCCAGCGCGTCGCTGGCCTCGGCCAGGCGGGCGGCGGCCTCCCGGGCGAGGTTCTCGGCCACCTCCCACTCCTCCCGGTGGACGGCCCGGATCGAGGCCGCGCAGGCCTGGATGGTCCGCCGGCAGGCGGCCAGGCCCGTCTCCCGGGCCCGGTGCTTGTCCTCCAGCGCTCCCCGGGCCCACTCGCCGGCGGCGGCGATCTCCTCGGCCCGGCCCATCGGCGCCTACAAGGCGGCCGAGCGGGCGGGGGGAGCCTCCGCCGCGGTCCCGGCGTTCGGGGTCTCCACGGGGACGGCCACCGCCACCGGCAGGTAGCGCACCTTGACCCTGCGCTCCTGGGCCAGCCGGCACAGTCGGCGCAGGCCGATGACGTAGGCGGCCAGGGCGGCGTCGGCCAGCAGGTGAGCGCCGCCCAGCAGCAGCCGCCAGCCCGGGAAGGCAAGGGTGACGGCGAGGGTGCAGATGGCGACCAGGCCGAGCACCCCGAGCACCTGGCGGCGCCGGCGCAACACGTCGACCCGAGACGGTCGCCGGCCCGGGACCCGGGGTGTCCCCGCCAAGATGGCCGCCACCGGCCGGGGACGGGGGGCGGTGGGCACCGGGCCAGGTTCGGCCACCAGCGACGCCCGGGGCGGGGCGGAGCCCGCCGGACGGACGGCACTCGAGGGGCGGGTGGCCCGGGGAACAGGCGGTGGGGCGAGCACCTCGAGACGTCTGCGGAAGTTCTCCACGGAACGGCCCTGGCGGGCCTCCTTCCGGTTCCGCACAGCGGGCGGGATGAGGACGATCCCCCACAACACGGCCAACACGAGGAGTACCACCGGCCCAGCCTCCCCTTCGACTTGACGCCGCCCGGCGGGAACCTAACACCATGCCGGTGAGGCGGGGGGGATCGAATGCCTGTTCACGGGGGCTCGGCCGCCCCCTCGGCGGCTCAGAAGGATTGAAGCGCGGTTTTAGAGGCCGTAGGTGACCTCGTCACCGTCCGCCGCTTTGCGCCGGAAGGGTCCGGAGCGCCCGCCGGTCTTCTCCCACAGGGCGAGCTGGCCGATGTTCATCTCCCGGTCGACCGACTTGCACATGTCGTAGATGGTGAGGGCGGCCACGGCGCACGCCGTCAGCGCCTCCATCTCCACCCCGGTGCGGTCCACCGTCTCGACCTGGGCCTCGATCTCGACGAAGTTGTCCTCGATGGTGAAGTTCACATAAACGCTGCCCACCAGCAGTGGATGGCACAGGGGCAGCAGCATCGGCGTCTGCTTCGCCGCCTGGATGCCCGCCACCCGGGCTACCGCCAGCACGTCGCCCTTGGTGATGGCCCCCGAGGTGATCATCCCCGTCGTCTCCGGCTTCATGGTCACCCGGCATCTGGCCACCGCCCGTCGATGGGTGGCCTCTTTGGGTGTGACATCGACCATCCGGGCGCGGCCGAGCGGGTCGAGGTGGGTGAACTCGAAGGGCGTCATGGCGACAAGTGTACGGCCAACCCGGCGCCATCGCCGGGGCCGATCGTCGGTCGGGCGGCAGTTACACTCCGTGGCCGGGAGAAATCCAGGGACAATCCGGGAGTCATCGGGGAGAAATGACCGCCGACCTGCGACCTTTCGTCACCGACACCCTGCACCGGCCGCTGCGCGACCTGCGCATCTCGGTGACCGACCGCTGCAACTTCCGCTGCCCCTACTGCATGCCGGCCGAGGTCTACGGCGACCGCTACGAGTTCCTTCCCCGGGCCCAGATCCTCACCTTCGAGGAGATCGAGCGCCTGGCCGGCCTGTTCGTCGGCCTCGGGGCGGTGAAGCTGCGTCTGACCGGCGGTGAGCCGCTGGTGCGGGCCCACCTGTCCCGCCTGGTCAAGGGCCTGGCCGCCATCAACGGGGTGGAGGACCTGGCCCTCACCACCAACGGCGTGCTCCTGGCCGGCATGGCCCCCGAGCTGGCCGCCGCCGGCCTCAAACGGGTCACGGTCAGCCTGGACAGCCTCGACGACAACGTCTTCCGCCTCATGAGCGGGCGCGACACCGTGGGGCCGGAGGAGGTGGTGGCCGCCATCGACGTGGCCGCCGCCGTCGGCCTGACCCCGGTCAAGGTCAACTGCGTGGTGCAGCGGGGGGTGAACGACCACACCGTGGTCGATCTGGCCCGCCGCTTCCAGGGCACCGGCCACATCCTGCGCTTCATCGAGTTCATGGACGTCGGCACCCTCAACGGCTGGGAGCTCTCCCAGGTGGTGACGGCGGCCGAGATCGTCGAGCGCATCGACGCCGAGCTGCCCCTCGAGCCCCTCGAACCCAACTACCGGGGGGAGGTGGCCAGCCGCTACCGCTTCCGGGACGGCTCGGGCGAGATCGGGGTCATCGCCTCGGTTTCCCAGCCCTTCTGCGGCGACTGCACCCGGGCCCGCCTCTCCACCGAGGGCCGCCTGGTGACCTGCCTGTTCGCCACCGGCGGGTTCGACCTGCGGGGGCCCATGCGGGCCGGCGCCACCGACGAGGAGCTCACCGATCTGATCCGCTCGTGCTGGCAGGCCCGCGCCGACCGCTACTCCGAGGAACGCTCGGCCCAGACCGTCGCCATCGGGAAGCGCCGCCGGATCGAGATGTTCCAACTCGGCGGCTGAGGCCCGGCTTACGGGCAAAGTGCACATGGGATGTGCACAATGCCCGGGATGGAGCCACCGGCCGGCCCGGCGCCGGCCCCTCAGTGGTCGGCGGGGCTGTCGAGGAGCATGACCTCGATCCGCCCGCCGGCGGCCACCCCTTCCCCGTCGGGGATGAGCGCCAAGGCGTTGGCCAGCGCCATGGCCGACAGGACGTTGGAGGCCTGGACCCCGGTGCCGGCCGCCACCAGCTGTCGCTCCTCCCGGCGCACCCACACCCGGTCGAGATGCAGCTTCCCGTCCTCCCGGCGGCGCATGTCGTGCTTGGCCACCGCCTCCACCACGGGCCGGAACCGGCGCTGGTGACCCATCATCTGCAGGAGGGCGGGCCGGGCGAAGAGCTCGAAGCTGACATGGGATGACACCGGGTTGCCGGGCAGGCCGAACACCGGCTTGCCCCGCACCAGGCCGAAGGCGAGGGGTTTGGCCGGCTTGATGGCCACCTGCCACCAGTTCAGGACCCCCATCCCGTCGAGCACCTTCTTGACCAGGTCGTACTCGCCCATCGACACCCCGCCGGTGGTGATCAGGGCGTCGCAGGTGGCGACGGCCTCCTCCAGGCGCTTGGTGATGTCGGTCTCGTCGTCCCGGGCGATCCCCAGATCGACGGCCTCGCAGCCCGCCTGAGCGACGAGGGCGCGGAGCATGGGTCGGTTGCTGTCGGTGATCCGCCCGGGCGACAGCCGCTCGCCGGGCGGGGTGAGCTCGTCGCCCGTGGACATGACCGCCACCCGGGCCCGGCGGATGACGGGCACGGTGGCGTGGCCCAGGCTGGCCACCACCCCCAGGTGGGCGGGGGTGAGGACGGTGCGTACCGGGAAGGCCACTTGACCGTCGGACAGGTCGCCGCCGGCGGGCCGGATGTGGTCGCCGGGGGCGACCTCCCGGCGGACGAGGACGCCGTCGCCGTCGACCGCCGTCTCCTCCACCATGATCACCCCGTCGGCGCCGTCGGGGATGGGGGCTCCGGTCATGATCCGGATGGCCTGGCCCGCCTCCACCGGCACCGACGGAGCCTTGCCGGCGGGCAGCTCGTCGACCACCACCAGCCGGACGGGCGTCTCCGGGGACGCACCGGCGGTGTCGGCCGCCCGTACGGCGTAGCCGTCCATGCCGGTGTTGGCGAAGGGGGGTACATCCCAGGCGGCTTTGAGCGGGGCGGCGGTGGCCAGCCCCAAGGCCTCGGCCAGCGGGACGTCGACGGCCGGCAGCACCTCCACCGTCTCCAGGATCCGGGCCTGCACCTCGTCGAGGGGAATCACGGCCCGCAGGCTATCCGGCCCCGGCGGGCGGGCCGGTGCCGGCCCAAAAGGTGCGATCCCGACATATCTCCGGACCCGTAGACTGCCCGTCGGCGGGGGAGCAGGAGGTTCCATGCGCCGAGTCACCCTCATGATGGTCGTGGCCCTCCTGGGCACACTCCCCTCGACCGGGGCGGGGGCGGGCGACGCCCCCGGCGCCCCGGCCCGTCCCGAGGCCCCGGCGCCCACGTTCGGGGTCCCGCCGGTCACCGACCTCCCCGGGCCCGCCCATCTCGACCCGGCCGTGGCCGCCGCCGCCACCCTTCCCGCCGGGGCGACGCTCGACCTCGTCGTCTCGCTGGAGCGCCCCGCCGGCGCGGGCCTCCGCCACCGCCTGGCCGGGCTGGGCACGTGGTCCTGGGCCTTCGAGCACGTACCGGCGGCGGCAGTGCGCCTTCCGGTGCAGCGCCTCGCCGACCTGGTGGGCACCGAAGGCATCGTCGGCGTGTACCTCAACGAGCCGATGCGGTACTACCTCAAGGAGTCGGCCCAGCTGGTGAACACGGCCCGGGCCTGGAACACCCTCGGGGTGACGGGCAAGGGCGTCACCGTGGCCATCCTCGACACCGGCGTCGACTTCGGCCATCCCGACCTGGCCGACGCCATGCGGGCCAACGTGAAGCTCGTCGGCTTCGGTGATCCCCTCCCGGTGATCCCCCTCCAGGCCCTGACCAACTCCGACACCTCCTCGGGTCACGGCACCCATGTGGCCGGCGATGTCGCCGCCCGGGGCACCGCCTCCCACGGCGCCTACCGGGGGCTGGCCCCCGGCGCCGGCCTGGTCGGCATCGGCGCCGGCGACGGGCTCAGCATGTTCCTCGTCCTGGAGGGGCTCGACTGGACGGTGGCCAACCGAGACCGGTACGGCATCCGGGTGATCAACAACTCCTGGGGCAGCCAGTTCGAGCCCTTCGATCCCTTCGACCCGGTGAACGGCGCCACCCGGACCCTGGCCGAGGCCGGGGTGGTGGTGGTCTTCGCCAACGGCAACGACAGCACCGAGATGGCCATGAACCCC
>JBIOUX010000188.1:0-9577 GCA_044867425.1 Acidimicrobiia bacterium
AGATACTCGGCCAGCTCGGCTCGGAAGGCCGGCGAGCCGAGCTCGAGGAGGGCGTTGGCCCGCAGGAGGACGCCCTCGGCTCGTCGCTCCCGGTCTCCCGCCCGCTCGGCCATCTCGGCGATCTCGCCGGCGAGCCCGAGGCGCTCGGCAGCCGTGCCCGGACCCCACACCACGTCGTGGCGGGCGAGGAGGCACGACGCCAGCGTGGCCGGATCGCCCGCCACCCGGGCGACCTCGAGGGCGCGCTCACTCAGGGGCCGGGCCCGGGGCCTCTGTGCAAACACGGAGTGGGCCAGCTCGCGGGCCAGGCTGGCCGTCACTTGCGCCTCGGCGGCGGAGCCGACCCCAGCGAGAGCGGAGCGGGCTTCCTCCAGAACATCGACCACCTCGGGGCGGGGCATGCCGAAACGGGCACCGAGACGCTGGACCCCGAGGGCCACCGCCGCCAGCCACTCCGGGTCGGGAAGGTGGCGGGCCAGTTCCCGGGCCCGCTCGAGCAGGGCCCGCGCAGAGGCGGCGTCGCCGCTGCGGGCCCGGTCAGCGGCTTCGATGACCAGCAGGTCGACCATCGTCTCGGGAGCGAGGACGATGCCATTGTCCTGGGCGCCCTGCCGGACCCGCTCCAGATGAGTGGCCGCCTCGGTGAAGGCCAGGCTCCCCCGGTCGGCCCGGGCGGCATCGATCGCCCACCGCACCGCCCGCTCCGGACCGTCGAGGGCCATGGCGGCGGCGAAGTGCCGGGCCACCTCGCCCGGAAAGTCCGCGCCGCCGCGAGCGTGACGCCCCTCGAGCGCGCTCCCCACCTGCTGGTGGAGGAGGAGCCGCTGTCCCACCGGCAGGCCCTCGTACAGGGTCTCCCGGAACAGGTCATGGGCGAAGCGAGCGTGTCCTGAGAGAGAAGGATCAGCCACCAGGATCCCGGCCTGGACGGCCTCGGCCACCAATTCGGCGATCTGCGGCGGCTCGACTTGGCGGACGTCGGCCAGGACGTCGGGGAGCACCTCGTTGCCGGAAACCGCCGCTGCTTCCAGCACCCGGACGCACGCCGGCGTCAGCCGGGCCAGCCGTCGCTCGATCACCTCCCGGACCGCGTCGGGCACGGCCACCCACTCGCCTGGCGCAGGATGGGTGGCCATGAGGTAGGAGAGCTCCCGGACAAAGAAGGGGTGCCCGCCGCTGCGACGTTGCACCTCCCCCGCCCATCGGTCGGCGATGTCATCGCCGGCGATGAGACGAACGAGCTCGGCCACCTCCTTCTCGTCGAGCCCGGCCAGGCGCACGGGCTCGGCGGCACCGGCCAGCTCGACCAACACCCGTGCTTGTGTGCTTCCCGGCTCGATCTCGTCGTGGCGGTAGGCGCCGATCACGAGAAGGGGGACGGGCTGGGCGCGACGGGCGATGAACTGGAGCAGTTCGAGGGAGGAGGGGTCCGCCCACTGGAGGTCGTCGAGAACAACCAGCAACGGCCGGAGTGCAGCCGTCCGCTCCAGGAAGGTTGCGGCGGCGGCGAAGAGCTCGAAGCGGGCCTGCTCGGACCCACCGCCGGCGGACGGGGGCTCGCCCCCCGCGCCCACCCCCAGCTCCGGCGCCAGCCGGGCGAGCTGGGCACGCTCGCCCGCGGAGAGCCCGGCCACCAGTTCCCCGGAGACATCTCCCGACAGGGAGCGGATGACCTGGGTCCACGGCCAGAAGCCGGGCGCCTGCTCGGAGTGCCAGCAGGTGCCCCACACCGTCGTGGCTCCCCGATCCGACGCCTCCTCGGCCAGACGCGCCGCGAGAGCCGTCTTGCCGATGCCCGCCTCGCCGCTCATGAGGACGAGCGCGGCGCGTCCGGCGAATGCCCGATCGAGGGCGGCGGTGAGGCGGGCCAAGGCGCGCACCCGCCCCACAAACCCAGAGCGCCGGTTCGAAATTGCACCGGACATGGCGCCGTCATTGTCCCTCAGCGGCTACGAGGGAACTATTGAGCGAGGCTACCCGGCGTCGGTCACGCCCAGCTGGCGCATGAGCGACAGGCCGTCGTAGTACTCCCGCTCCCGGTAGACCTTTCCGTCGCGCGCTTCGATGACGTTGCAGGCGACGAGCTCCACCGTCCGGCCGGTGGCGGGAATCCCCGGAAGGGCCTCCTTGTGGGTTCCGCGCGCCGTGAGTTCCGAGATTGAGACGTCGGCGCTGGGCGCGAACTGGTTGCGGATCTCGAAGGACAGGTCCGGGAACGCCGTGGTGTAGGTCCTGCAGGCGGCGATCCCGGCGTCCGCCCCCTTCTGCTCGACGCCGTCGCCAGACATGTAGACGTACTCGGGGTGGTACAGGTCGCGTACCCGGTCGAAATCACGGTTCTGCACGGCTTCGAACAGTTCACGCTGGAGGGTGGCGGCGTCGGACATGGTGGGGGCTCCTTTCTCTCCGAGGGTTTGACGATCAACTCCCCGTGAGGATGCGTTCGAGGTTCTCGGGTGCCATGAACTCCGTGACGGGAACGGTGGCGGCGAGGACGCCGAGGAAGCGGTTGATGTGTTCGGGCTGACTCTGGAGCGCCTCGAGGAGCGCGGCGAGCTCGGGTGCGGGTGGCTCGAGGGCAGCCATCTGCACCGTGAAGTCGAACATCGGCATCACCTTCTCGTCTCGCCGCTTGGCGTGGTCCCGGAGGTGCTCGTCGATGGCGCCGTCGCCGAGGCCCCGGTGGACGGCGTCGGCTACGTCCTCGGCGTCGCGGAAGGCGTCGGTGATGCCCATGGCGGTGATGGGATCCTTGTGATAGGCGGCGTCGCCGAGCAGTGCCCACCCCGGCCCGTGGGAGACGCGGAAGAAGTTGGGGATGTCGGCGGTGCCGTGGAAGCGTTCCTCCCGCCGGCCGGCCCGGAGCCGCTCGGCGACCTCCGGGGCCAGGTCCATGGCGGCCCAGAAGGTTCCCTCCGGGTCAGCCCGGAACCGGCCCGCGTCGCGGGCGCGAAGCCAGACGATGCCGATGAACATGCCGTCATTGGTGGCCACGGCGCCGAGGGCCGCTCCGTCGCGTGGCGCCAGCGTGGTTTCCATGTCGACTCCGGAGAAGTACGAGTAGTAACAGCAGGTGAGCGTGCCCCGGTCGTTGTACCGAGCGGCACCCACCATCTCGGCGACCCGGGAGTGCAGGCCGTCGGCGCCGAGCACGATGCGTGCTCGTTCGGCGACCTCCTTGCCCCCGCGATCGTGTCCCCGCACCCCGGTGACGACGCCCTCCTGCTGGATGAGCCCGGTGACGGTGAAGCCCTGGCGGACCTCGGCGCCGGCGGCATCCGCCGCGTCAACGAGGATCCGATCGAGGATCGTGCGCCGGCAGCAGGAGAGGGTGCTGTTCCCGTTGGCCGGCGTCGGCGTCCCCGTGAGGACGAAGGGACCGGCGTCGATGCTGACCACGTCGATGGCCGGGGAGCCATTCTTTTCGATCTCGCCGTGCAGGCCCCATTGCTGCAGGTGGCTGACGGCGGGCGGCAACAGGACGTGGGTGGAAATCGTGTCGCTCGGGAAGGTGGCCCGATCGACGACCAGCACTCGGTGCCCTCGCTGGGCGAGGAGCATCGCCACCGGAGCTCCGGCGCACCTGGCACCGACGATGATTGCGTCGTACATGTCAGACCTCCCGGCTCAGGCTGGACTCGTTCTTGGGAGCAAGTGTCCGAGACGGCGGTGGCCGAGTCCCGCGTAGAACTACGCGTTCGGCTACGGGGCGCGATGCCTCCTGAGCCGTAGAGACGGGCAGACCGACGACCTGACTCAGGTTGTCGGCGGTGATGGGCTCGAGGGTGACCGGCGGGTGCAGCGAGCCGGCCCCGACTCCGCGGTCACGTCCTCCTCCTGGCACCAGTGAGGTGACCACCCCGGCAGTTCGGGGACAGTCCACGGGACCAGACGCCTCACTTCCATCTCGACACAACGAGCGCGCCTTCTTCGGATGCTCGGGTGCCAAGAATCACCCACCCTCAGTTTCCAGTCCTTGAGCACCGGTACGGTGCACGTGTCCGGGCGACGACACTCAGGCGACAGCATGCGGGCGGACGCCGACCGACGTCCCGTTCCGTGCGTCCTCTGAGGGGGTATCGCGCTGCCGCCCGGGTCCCCACATGCGACCCGGGCGGCAAGCAGTTACCGCTGATTAGATGTCGTAGTACAGGTAGAACTCCCAAGGGTGGGGCCGCAGGCGCACCGCGTCGATTTCTCGACTGCGCTTGAACTCGATCCACGTCTCGATGATGTCCGGGGTGAAGACATCGCTGGCTAGGAGGAACTTGTGGTCCTCCTCGAGGGCGTTGAGGACGGCATCGAGCGAACCCGGCACTTGCGGCACCTGCGCCATCTCCTCGGGCGGCAGGTCGTAGAGGTCCTTGTCGAGCGGCGTGGGCGGCTCGATCCGGTTCTGGATCCCGTCGAGGCCAGCCATCAGCATGGCCGAGAAGGCCAGGTAGGGGTTGGCGGACGGGTCGGGGCAGCGGTACTCGAGTCGCTTGGCCTTGGGGCTCTTGGAGTAGAGCGGGATGCGGACGCAGGCGGAGCGGTTCCGCTGCGAGTAGACGAGGTTGACCGGGGCCTCGTAACCGGGGACAAGGCGCTTATAGGAGTTGGTGGTGGGGGCGGCGAAGGCCAGGAGCGCGGAGGTGTGCTTGAGCAGGCCGCCGATGTACCAGCGGGCCAGGTCAGAGATCTGGCCGTAGCCGGTCTCATCGAAGAACAGTGGCTCCCCCGCCTTCCACAGCGATTGGTGGACGTGCATGCCCGAGCCGTTGTCCTCGAAGATGGGTTTGGGCATGAACGTCACCGTATGGCCCGCCGCCTTGGCCACGTTCTTGACGATGTACTTGTAGAGCATCGTCTTGTCGGCCATGCGCAGGAGCGAGTCGAAGCGCATATCGATCTCGGCCTGCCCGGCGGTGCCCACCTCATGGTGCTGGATCTCGATCTCCACCCCGGCCTTCTCCAGCTGGATGATCATCTCGGACCGCAGATCCTGGAAGTGGTCCATGGGGGAGACGGGGAAGTAGCCCTCCTTGTAGCGGGGCTTGTAGCCCTTGTTGCCGCCCGGCTCGTCCCGCCCCGAGTTCCACACGCCCTCGATCGAATCGATGTAGTGGTAGGCGGAGAACTGGTTCTGATCGAAGCGGACGGAGTCGAAGATGTAGAACTCCAACTCCGGGCCGAAGTAGGCCGTGTCGGCGAGACCCGTCCCCCGCAGGTAGTCCTCGGCCTTCTTGGCCACGTAGCGGGGGTCCCGGCTGTAGGACTCTCCGGTGACGGGGTCCCGTACGAAGCAGTTGATGTTGAGGGTCTTGTGCTGGCGGAAGGGGTCGATGACACAGGTGTTGGGATCGGGGATCAGGAGCATGTCCGACTCCTGGATCTCCTGGTAGCCCCGGATGGACGACCCGTCGAAGCCGTAGCCGTCCTCGAAGCCTTCCTCGGTCAACTCGTGGGCCGGAGCCGAGAAGTGCTGCATGAGCCCCGGGAGGTCGCAGAAGCGGAAGTCGATCACCTCGATCCCCTGGTCCTGGACAAGCCGGATGACGTCACTCGGAGTACGCTGCTCCACCCTTCCAACCTCCCTCGTCGAAACCCACTTGATCTCGGGGAGCCCTCGAGCCCCAGGCGAGGCCGCGCAGCCTACGCGCCGGACGGCCCCGGCGTCGCCGCCAGTGGACGGCAGAGTGTCGGCGGGCGATTTCCCGGTCGTTTCCCGTCGATGAACGCTGCGTTAAACGGGCCGGTGGAAACCGTTCCCAGCCCGATGGGATCCGGTGGCGGTGGCAGACTGGGCGCATGGAACGCCAGCTTGAGTACGTGCTGCGCACGGTCGAGGAGCGGAACGTCCGCTTCGTGCGCCTGTGGTTCACCGACGTGTCCGGATTCCTCAAATCCTTCGCCATCACCCCGGCCGAGCTGGAGGACGCCCTGGAGTCGGGGATGGAGTTCGACGGCTCCTGCATCGAGGGGTTCACCCGCATCCAGGAGTCGGACATGCTGGCCCGCCCCGATCCCGGCACCTTCGAGCTCGTGCACCTCCCGGGCGAGGAAACCCCGGTGGCCCGGATGTTCTGCGACATCTACCTGCCGTCCGGGGAGCCGTTCGACGGCGACCCCCGCTACGTGCTCAAGCGCACCCTGGAGCGGGCCCGGGAGAAGGGGTTCACCTTCTACGTGGCCCCGGAGATGGAGTACTTCTACTTCCGGTCGCCGGAGGGCACCGAGCCCCTCGACCACGCCAGCTACTTCGACCTCACCCCCTCGGACCTCGCCTCGGAGCTGCGCAAGCAGACCATCCTGGCCCTGGAGGGCATGGGCATCCCGGTGCAGTACTCCCACCACGAGATCGCCCCCTCCCAGCAGGAGATCGACCTGCGCTACACCGACGCCCTGACCATGGCCGACAACATCATGGCCTTCCGCACGGTGGTGAAGGAGGTGGCCCAGGCCCGCGGGGTGTACGCCACCTTCATGCCCAAGCCGGTGGCGGGCTGGCAGGGTTCGGGGATGCACAGCCACCTGTCCCTCTTCGAGGGGGATGTGAACGCCTTCCACGACCCGGGCGACGAGCACGGCCTGTCCAAGGTGGGGAAGTGGTTCGTGGCCGGGCTCCTGCAGCACGCCCGGGAGATCACCGCCATCACCAACCAGTGGGTGAACTCCTACAAGCGGCTGATCGCCGGCTACGAGGCGCCCGTCTACATCTGCTGGGCCCGCAACAACCGTTCCGCCCTGGTGCGGGTGCCCATCCCCCGGCGGGGCGAGTCCGGCAGCCGGGTCGAGTACCGCGCCCCCGACCCGGCCTGCAACCCCTACCTGGCCTTCTCCCTCATGCTGGCCGCCGGCCTGAAGGGCATCGAGGAGTGCTACCCGCTGCCCCCCGAAGCCACCAACAACATCTTCGAGATGACGCCCGAGGAGCGCCTGGCCGAGGGCATCTACAACCTGCCCAACTCGCTGGCCGAAGCCCTCGACGTCATGGAGAAGTCGGAGTTCGTGGCCGACGTCCTGGGTGAGCACGTCTTCGACTACTTCATCCGTAACAAGCGTCTGGAGTGGGGCGAATACAAGTCGTACGTGACCCCCTTCGAGCTCGACCGCTATCTGGGCGTGCTCTGATGATGGCTCTTCGCCTGGCGGCTCATCGCGGTGCGGCCGGGGGCCCCAGCCCCAGCCGCCAGTCCCTGCTGGCGCAGGTCCTGTGAGGGGGGACCTGATGGGCGAACCCCTCCTCGTCTTCCCCGACCCGCCGCCGCCCCTGCTCGTCCAGACGCTCGATCTGGCCGGCTACTCCTGGAAGGCGGCCGTCAACGCCTCGGTGGCCACGCAGCTGGAGCCGATGGACGGATGGGCGGGTGCCGTGGTGAGCGCCGAGACCGACCCGGAGGGGGCGTTCGTGGTGTGCCGGTCCCTGCGCCGCCGGGACGTGCCCGTCTCCCCCGTCCTACTGCTGGTTTCGGGCACCCAGCTGGCCGACCTCGAGCTGCGCGAGGACCTTTTCGACGACTTCTGCCTCACCCCGTTCCATCCCAAGGAGCTGGAGGCCCGGCTGCGGCTCCTGGCCTGGCGGGCGGGGCGGGCCACCGGTCCCGAGGTGGTGGAGTACGGCGACCTGCTCATCAACCTGGAGACCTACCAGGCGGCGGTGGCGGGACGGCCCCTCGACCTGACCTACATGGAGCACGAGCTGCTCAAGTTCTTCGCCACCCACCCGGGCAAGGTCTTCACCCGGGAGACACTGCTGTCGAGGGTGTGGGGCTACGAGTACTACGGCGGCGCCCGCACCGTCGACGTCCACGTGCGGCGCCTCCGGGCCAAGCTCGGTGATGACCACGCCGGATGGATCCAGACGGTGCGATCGGTGGGCTACCGCTTCGGGCAGTCCCGCTGGGGGATGCAGGCCGACAAGGGCTGACTCCCTACCCCTCTGACTGGTTCCCGGGATGGGGCTGGCGGCAGTAGGCGTCGAGAGCGGAACCGAGGAGGGCGCTCCACGCCGCGCCACCGGCGAAGATGAAGAACGGCCCCACCAACAGCATCACCAGCACCACTATCAACGCACCGGCCACGGAACGAAGGTAGCCGAGGTTGCCGGGTGCGCCAGGAACTCGCCCCCTCCGGTGAGAAGATGGGAGTGATGTCAGGCCTGGGGCTGATACGCCAGCACTTCGATCTCCACCTGGGCGCCGAACGGCAGGGCTGCCACCCCGATGGTGGTCCGGGCCGGGCGGTGGCCGGCGAAGGCGGCCGCGTAGGCCGCGTTCAACAGGGGGAAGTCGCCCATGTCGGTGAGGAAGACCCTGGCTTGGGCCACATCGGTGAGCGCCGCCCCGCAGTCCGCCAGGATGGCGGAGATGTTGGCCAGAACCTGGTGGGCCTGGGCCTCGACGCCCTCCGCCAGCGCGCCGGTGGCCGGGTCGAGGCCGATCTGGCCGGCCAGTACGATCCAGTCGCCGGCCCGCACCGCCGGCGAATAGGGGAGGTTGGTGCCGGGCGCGCTCGGCGTGGGTACAGGCTCGACGGGCATCGGCGGCCTCCTTGTTCAGGGCAGGAGCGGTGGTGAGCGCGGAGAAGAAGACGCTAGGCGCGTCGGGCAACGGGCTCGACCCCGGGCAGGCCGCCGCCCAAGCGGCCGACCTGGCCGCCGCCCGGGCGGAGGCCGTGGCTCAGCTCGAGTCGGCGCGGGCGACGCTGGCCGAGCTGGAGGCCGCCCCGCCGTGCCCGCCCGTGCCTGACATCGTCCCCGACGTCCTGCGCGATGCCGCCCGGGAGGCCCGGGAGGCGGCGGTCGAAGCCACCAAGGCCGAGAACTTCCTGGCTGCCCTGCCCCCCGGTCCGGACATCGAGCAGCTCGACGCGGCCGACCAGGCGCTGGTCGACGCCAACCGCGCCAGCGCCGACCTCCCCCCGGCCTGGAGGCGCTCGGCCGGTTCGCTCATCAGCGCCACCGGCATGGTCATCGTCATCGCCGCCCTGAGCTGGGATGCCTGGGTCTACCTGATTCCCGCCGCCCTGGTGGTGGTCATCACCGCCGATCTGCGGGTGGCGGCCTCTGCTCACCGGTCAGCGTCCGCCCGAGCCCTCGAGGCCCTGGCGGCCACCGGGCTGGCCGGGCCCGAGGAGCTCCCCGGAGCCCAGGCCAAGGCGAAGACGGTGGCGGCCGCCCGGGGACGCGCCCAGGCGGCGGCCACGCGGCGGGACGAAGCCGCCGCCCACTGGGCCCGGCTGGCGCCCGGGACTCCGCCCGAGGACGTGGAGAAGCTCATCGAACGGCTCTCCACGCCGGTGGAGCCGGTGATCGATCCCGAAGCGGAACGGGCCCGGGCTCTGGCCGTCAAACTCGTCGAGGACGCCCAGCGGGAGATCGACCGGATCGACGAGCAGGCCCGCCAGCTCGGCAGCTTCCTGTGATACCGGCGGCTTCGCCGCCTCTGCTCTAGGACTTGCGGGCGGCGGCGATGGCCCGGCGCAGGGCAGCGAAGTCCTCGTCGGGGATCTGGCGGAGGTTGCCCTGGAACGCCAGCTTCCAGTGCTCGGCGGGCCATTTCTGCACGTAGGTCAGGCCGGGAGCGACGGCCTCGGA
>JBIOUX010000189.1:0-2244 GCA_044867425.1 Acidimicrobiia bacterium
TTGACCTCCTTGTCGAGGTCCTCGCCCGGAGTCTTGGGGCCGCTCAGGCGAGGGCCGAGGTCGGCGAGAACGAGCTCGCGCACGCGCCGCTTGGAGTCCTCCCAGTTGGCGCTGGGCCGCTTCGGCTTGGGGGGTGCCGGGGGGGGCGGCGTGCCGGCGCCCGGACGACCGGGCTGGGGCTCCGGGGTGGCGCCGGACGCGGCCGGCTGGGGAGCGCGTTCCTGTGTCTCCTGGGGCGGCCGTTCCGGTGCCGGCCGGGGGGGCTTGGGCGGGTCGGCGTCGAGGGCGGCGAGCTTCTCGGAGAGCTTCACATCGAGATCCCGGCGTTGGCGTTGTTCCGGCCGAAGAGCCGGAAGCGGGACGGAGGCTTGACCGGCTCGAGGTCACCGGCCCTGGCCCGGTCCGCCTCGGGCAGGAACTCGACCAGGCTGGCGGCCAGCTTGCGGGACACTTCGGCGGTGGGGTCGGAGGCCAGCACGGGCATGCCCATGTTGATGGAGCGGGAGACCTCACGGGCGTAGGGCAGGATGGCCTTGAAGCCCTGGGGGAAGAGCCGGACGATCTGGTTGATGTCCAGGCCCACGTCCCGCTCCGCCTTGTTCAGGATGAGCGAGATGTTCTCGGAGGGGATCCGCAGCTTGTCGAGCGTCTGCAGGAAGACGCCCAGGTTGCGGACGCTGGGGAGGTCCACCGTGGCCAGAGCGAAGAGGTGCTCGGAGAGGTCGAAGGCGGCCAGCACGATCTCGGTCAGGGCGGCAGGGGTGTCGACCACCACGTAGTCGGCCCGGGTGCGGAGCACCTCGAGGATGCGGGTGACGTCGGCAGGGGTGATCCGGTCGGCCTCAGCCGGCTCCTTGGGGGCCGAGAGCACCGAGAAGCCGCCTTCGTGCTCGACGAGGAACTCCTCGAGGTGCTCGCCGAACTCCAGCTGCTCGCCATCCTCGCCCCGGTGGAGGGCGTCATAGATGGTGTACTTGGGCCGCAGCCGCAGGGCGGTGCTGACCTCGCCGAACTGGAGGTCGAGGTCGATGAGGACGATCCGTTTGCGGGTGTGGCGAGCCAGGTAGAGCGCCATGTTGGTGGCCAGGAAGGTCTTCCCGCATCCACCCGTGGCCGAGCTGACGGTGAACACGCTGGCCAGCCCCGTAGGGGCCAGGGAGGGCGCGGCGGTGCCGTTGGTGGCGGGGCCGGTGCTGGCCACCACGCGCCGCAGGCGGCCGATCTCGAGGGAGCGCTCCAGGGAGATGACCAGCTCGTCGCGGTCGATGGGGGTGCGCAGGATGTCGTCGGCGCCGGTCTGGACGATCTCCCGCAGGCTGGCGTCGGGCCGGTCGGCGAAGGAGAGCAGGATCGACATCCAGGGCGCCTCCTCGTGGAGGGTCGCCACCCGGCGCAGCCCCGAGCGGCTGGCCAGGGAGGGGCCGGCCAGGAGCACCGTGAACGGGCCTTCCCGGGCGATGAGCTCATTGACGGCGCCGACCCGGTTGCAGGCGATGACCTCGGCGGTCGGGTCGACCTGAGCGGCGGCCTCGCGCACCTCCTCGACGAGGTCGGTGGCGCGCTCGAGGACGAGGATCTTCGGCTTCACGTGCGCTCCTTAGAGGGCGTTCTTGTAGCTGCGGCCGGGGGTGGAGGGGACGGGCTGGCCCTTGGTCGACAGGGTCATCCAGACGGACTCGAAGCGGGCGAGGAAGATGGCCTGCTCGGCCTGGGCGGCGTCGAGGGCCAGGAGGTAGGTGGTGGCGCCCGCTCCCGACCCGGGCCCGGGCCCGGTCACGGCCAGGACCTCCACGCCGGGAAGGACGAGCTTGGCCAGCGGGGGCGGCGTGTCCGGAGTGATCTGGCCCTTTTCGATCGTGGCGTAGACGTTGACCAGATCACCGGGCTTGGCGTAGCCGGCCAGGCCGGCCACGAAGGGGACCTGCAGAGCCACCGCCTGCTTGCCCTCGGGGATGGTGAACGAGGTCGGCACCGGCGCGCCGGTGACGGCGGGGATCACGACCGTGCCCGCCTGAATGGTGGTGGTGGTGACGGCGGAAGCGGCGTTGGGGTCATCGCCGGAACCGCTCAGGGCGATGATCACGACGCCGGCGCCGATCACGAAGACGGCGAGGCCGAGCATGAGCATCTGGGTAGACCGGCGCATCGCCATCAACACTCCACGTGAGCGGGCGGCTGTGCGCCGCATGGGGCTGGTCAGGGGAAGAACGGCCCAGTGGGCCACTTCTGTAAGGATTGTCGGCC
>JBIOUX010000190.1:0-31032 GCA_044867425.1 Acidimicrobiia bacterium
GGTGAGGACGTGCACCGGCTGGGGCAGGCAGGACAGGAGCCGCATCAGCAGCGTGTGGGTCGACGGCGAGAAGGCGACGGTGGCGGGGTCGGACAGCCCGAGGCGGCCGGCCACGTGGCCCTGGGCCTCGGGGATGACCTCGCCGAAGACCTTCTCCCACTTGTCGTCGGCCAGGGCGGCGGCGTCGAACCACGCCGCCAGGTGGCCGTTGTAGGAGACGTCGGGCCAGGGGTGGTGGCTGTGGGCAGCCATGTGCAGCCGGTCGGGGGCGGCGGACAGGAACCGGGAGTAGTGGTCGCCGTACGGCCCACTCATGTCGCCTGCTCCCGCTGGCCCCAGCGGAACCCCATCTCCTCGGCCACCCGGGGCGGCAGCGGCGGCAGGGCGGAGCGGGGGATGAAGAAGGTGGGCAGGTCGAACAGGTCGGTGAAGACCCGGTGGCGACGGGCGGCCGCTTCCAGGTACTCGTGGCCGGCGGTGCCGCCCGTCCCGATGCGGCTGCCGATCATACGGTGGGCCAGCAGGGCGTGGCGGTGGCGCCAGGTGGTGAAGGCCTCGTCGATGTCGACCAGGCTGGTGAGGAACCGGAACGGCAGCTGGAAGATGGGCTCGTCCCGGTACAGGTTGATGAGCAGGGCGGCGGAGAAGGCGCGGTGGGACAGGCGCCGCTTCCCCTTGGCCACCAGGTCGTCCCAGGCGGCGGGGTCGAAGAGGGCCTCGAAGCCGGCCACGGTGTGCTCGAAGGTGGCCAGCTGCTCGGCCCGGGCGGCGTCGTCCAGGGTGGGGTGCGTCTCGATCACCCGCCGGTCCCGGGCCAGCATGTTGGTGACGGCCTGGCGGTAGGCGGACCAGAAGTCGAAGCCTTCCATGGACAGGAACGGGGTGCGCTCCAGCCACCGCTCCACGTGGTCGGCCAGGGACGGTTCCTGCTCCGACGCCTCCAGCAGCCTCTGGTGCTCCTCCGAGAGCACGCTGGTGTAGGGCGAGCCCTTGATCCGCAGGCGGTGGCGGGCGGCCAGGCCGAAGCGGTTCTCGACCAGGCGGAACTGGACGCTTTGGAAGCCCGAGGCGGGGATGAGCTGGTCCCGGAAGTCGAGGAAATCCAGCGGGGTCATGGTCTCGAGGACGTCGACCTGGCCGGTCAGGAGCCGCTGGATGACGGTGATCCGGTCGAGGTGGGAGAGCACCCGGCCCATGTCCTTCTCCGCCACTGCCTCCTGGCCCATGACGGCCAGGACGGCATCGAGCTCGCACAGGACCTGCTTGAACCACAGCTCGAAGGCCTGGTGGACGACGATGAAGAGCATCTCGTCGTGGGCCTCGCTGACGGGCGCCTGGGCCGAGAGCAGGGCGTCGAGGCGCAGGTAGTCCCAGTAGTAGAGGGGCGCTTCCGGCTCGGGCACGAGGTGCACCGTACCGCTTATAGCCTGGGGGCCCGATGGCGGACGAGGCCTGGCTCAACATCGCCGACCACTTCCTGGTCGAGCGCCTGCGGGAGGGCCGGGGCGGACGGGTGGCGCTGCGCCTGGAGGAGGTGGAATACACCTACGACGCCGTCGACCGCCTGGCCAACCGCTTCGGTCATGCCCTCCTGGCCCGGGGGGTCCGCCCCGAGGAGCGGGTCATCCTCGCTCTCCCCGACGGTGCCGAATACGTCGGCGCCCTCTTCGGGATCCTCAAGGTGGGGGCGGTGGTCGTCATGGTCAATCCCAGCCTCCCGGCCGAGGGGATGGAGGCCATGGTCGAGCTGACCCGGGCCCGGGTCGCCGTGATCGACCCGGCGGTGGCGGTGCCGGTTCCCGAGCCGCTGGTGGCCGGCGCCGGCGAGGGCGAGCGCCTGGATCACCCCGACGAACTCGACACCGTCCGCACCCACCGCCACGACCCCGCCATCTGGCTCTTCACCGGGGGGACCACCGGGGTGCCCAAGGCGGCCGTCCAGACCCACGCCAGCTTCGCCAACACGACCCGGTGCTACGCCCAGACGGCCATGGGCTGGCGGGAAGACGACATCACCATGGCGGTGCCCAAGCTCTACTTCGGCTACGCCACCGGTTCCAATCTGTTCTTCCCCTTCTCGGTGGGGGCGTCGGCCGTCCTGTTTCCCGAGCATCCCAGCCCCGAGGTCGTCTTCGCCCGGATCGCCCGGCACCGCCCCACCATCCTCGTTAACGTGCCCAAGATGGTGGCCGGCATGGTGGACCACCCCTCCGCCGGCGACCAGGACCTGTCCTGCCTGCGGTTCGCCACCTCGGCCGGCGAGGCGCTGCCGCCGTCCCTCCACCAGCGCTGGAACGACACCTTCGGCGTGCCCCTCTACGACGGCCTGGGCACGGCCGAGATGTGGCACATCTTCGTCTCCAACCAGCCCGGAGCGGTCCGCCCGGGGAGCCTGGGCCGGGCCGTGCCCGGCTTCGACGTCCGGGTGTGCGACGACGTTGGCAACGAGATGCGCGTCGGCGAGGTGGGCCGGCTGTGGGTGCGGGGCGAGTCCCGGGCACTGGGCTACTGGCAGGACGCCGAGAAGTCGGCCGAGGCGTTCCGGGGCGAGTGGTTCGCCGCCTCGGACATGGTGCGCCGGGACGCCGACGGCTACTTCCACTACGTGGGCCGGGCCGACGACGCCCTCAAGGTGGGCGGCAAGTGGCTGCTCCCCGCCGAGGTGGAGGACTGCCTGCTGGCCCACCCGGCCGTGGCCGAGGCAGCCGTGGTGGGCGTCCACGACCCTGGCGGGCTGACCAAGCCGGTGGCCTTCGTGGTGGTCGGGGACGCCGGCGAAGGCCCGGCGGGCGAGGACCTGGCGGCGGCCCTGCGGGACCACTGCCTGGCTCACCTCGAGCCTTACAAGGCACCCCGCCGGGTCTTCGTGGTCGACGGGCTGCCCCGCACCCATCTGGGCAAGGTCGACCGCGGCACGCTCCGCCGCCAGGGCTCGGAGATGCTGGCCGGGACCGCCTAGGGCACCAGGAGGAGGTCGGCGGCGGGCAGGCCGGCGTCACCGAGGTCGGGGGCCGCGCCGAAGCTGAAGACCGACCCGTCGACACCCAGGATGTAGTAACCGTCTCCGCGGCCGGTGGCCCGGATGCGGCGGCCGTCGGGGGCCGGCGTACCGAGGCCGGGCAGGCTGCCGAGGAATGGCGTCCCGAAGGCGAAGATCCCGCCGTCGGAGGCGATCAACCAGTAGCCGCCGGTGCCCCCCGGGGCGAGTGACGTCACCGGCCGGTTGAGGCGCAGTCCACCGGTGGAGCCGAAGAACCCGGCGTCACCGAAGGCGAACACGCCTCCATCGGAGGCCACCAGCCAGTACCCGAGCCCGGTCGGCGTGGGCGCCATGTCCACCACCGGGCGGTTGAGCTGGATGCCGCCTGTCGAGCCGAAGAAGGCGGCGTCGCCGAAGGAGAAGATCCCGCCGTCGGCCCCGAGGAGCCAGTAGCCCTTCCCGGATGGCGTGGCCGCCATCCCGGCGATGGGCTGGTTGAGGGCGCGCCTCGCCATCGATCCCAGGAACGGTGCGCCACCGAAGGCGTAGACGGCGCCGTCCGCCCCCGCCATCCAGTACCCATCCCCGGACGGGGTGGCGGCGGCGGCGACCACCGGGGCACCGAGCGCCACGCCGCGCAGATCGCCGTGGCCGGCGGCCGACCCGAAGGCGGCGACCCGACCGTCGCTCCCCACCACCCAGTAGCCCCCGGGCGACGGGGCGACGGGGTCCGCCACCGGAGGATCGGCCGGAGGTGCCGGCGGGGCGGGGGGCGGCGTCGGAGGATCGGCCGGAGGTGCCGGCGGGGCGGGAGGGGCCGGCGCCGGCGGCCCTTCGTCGCTGGCGGCGAGGGCGGCGAGGGGGGAGACGATCCCGGCTCCGAACTCGACGTCGCGTCCGGGGGCGCCGGCGTCGGTGGCGGTCGACTCCAGCCAGCTCCGGACGTTGGCCGGTGTGGCGTCCGGCCGACCCGCCCGCAACAGGGCGGCGGCGGCCGCCACATAGGGCGTGGCCATCGACGTGCCGGACAGGCGGCGGTAGCCGGAAGGGTCGCCGCAGATCGAGGCCGGCACCGGACAGGGCGCCATGATCGATGAGCCCGGGGCGGCCAGGTCGACATAGGTGCCGGTGTTGGAGAACGACGCCCGTTGGCCCTTGGAGGTGGTGGCTCCCACGGCCAGCGCGTCGGGGTCGGCGGCGGGGTACTCGACGGGGTTTCCGTCCAGGTACTCGTTCCCGGCGGCAGCGACGACGACGGCGCCCCGGGTGTTGACGGCGTAGTCGATGGCGGCCCGGTAGATGCTGGCCCCCGAGGTGCCGCCCAGGGACAGGTTGATCACGTCCGCCCCCTGGTCGGCGGCCCAGCGGATCCCCTTGGCGATGTCGGATGTCCAGCCGTAGCCGTCGTCGCCCAGGACGCGGACGGGGAGGATGCGGACGCCCGGCGCCGCTCCCGTCACGCCTTTGCCGTTGCCGGCGGTCGCGGCCACGATCCCCGCCACGTGCGTGCCGTGACCGTACGGGTCGTGGTCACCCCCCGGCACACCCCGGACGAAGTCCCAGCCCGGCAGGACGGTGCCGGCGAGGTCCTCGTGGGTGGCGTCCACACCGGTGTCGACGACGGCGACCACCACGCCGGCGGGATCGACCGTCGACCGGGCCGCCTCGAAGGCGACCTGGTCCAGGGCCCATTGCGAGGGCCGCAGCGGGTCGGGCGAGTCGCCGGCCACATGGGCTCGGCTGTCGGGGGCGAGGGCCAGGACGTCGGCGCCGCCGGTTTGGCGGTCCACCCGGAGGACGGCGTCGGCCAACGAGCGGGCTTCGACCCGCTCCACCTGGATGGAACCGCCGTCGTCCACGACGGCGACCCACGGCTCCGATGGCGCCGCCCCGGACAGCGCCGGAACGGGAACAGCCGCCAGCGTGGCCAACACTCCGCAACCCGCCGCCAGGGCGCGACGGGCGGACGGACGACAGGCAGTTCGTATGCGGTTCACTGCTTCCCCGTGCTCTTCGGTAGCCCGGCGACCTCGGAGAGGCCCGTGGCTTTGCGACCCCGCCTCGCGACGGGTGTGCCGTTATCGGTTGTGCACGGCCATATCGGACCCGCGCACCCTCAGTTCTCGGACGGTGCGATCCCGGACTTGAGACCTAAACCGGACGCTCGGCCTGGCGCTGGTGCTCGAGCACCCGCTCGACCAGGCGGCGGAGCGTGGCGCGCTCCTCGCCGTCGAGGGGGGTGAGGAGCTCCTCTTCCACCTCGGCGGCCACGGTGTCGAAGCGCGACAGCGTCTTGCGGCCGGCCGGCGTGAGGGTGAGGGAGTAGCGGCGGCGATCCTGGGGGTCACGGGAACGGACGAGGAATCCGGCGCCCTCGAGGATGTCGACCACGGGTACGAGGTCGCTCGGGTCGAGGCCCATCTGGTCGCTGATCTGCTTCTGGGAGACCGGTCCCAGCCGTTCGATGGCCATCAGCACGCCATAGGAAGGGGGGCGCAGGCCAGCCGTGGCCACCCAGTCCTCCTGGCCCAGGCGGCGGGCGAAGAGCTTGCGGCCGCTGGCTCCCAGGGCGCCGAGCAGGGCCACCAGCCGCACCGGGCCCGGTCTCACCTCGCCCATACCGGACATTCCTCCTGAACCTGCCGGGGCCGTGCCTCGACTGCCTTCCCGAAATCGTTGGTACATCCTATCATTGGTGAGTCCAAGAGTAAGGTGGAACGCATGACCACAGCGGAAGTCCTGTCCCCTACGCCCGGAACGGGCACCACCCCCGAGCCCGTCGTCTCCGTGCGCGGGCTGGTCAAGCGCTACGGCGACGTGGAGGCGGTGGCCGGCATCGACCTCGACGTCCGGGCCGGGGAGACCTTCGGGTTCCTGGGTCCCAACGGAGCGGGCAAGTCGACCACCATCAACATCCTGTGCACCCTGGTCCATCCGACGGGCGGGCGCGCCGGCGTCGCCGGCTACGACGTCGTCCGGGAGCGCAGTGACGTCCGGCGCAACATCGGACTCGTCTTCCAGGACACCACGCTCGACCTGTACCTCACGGCCGAGCAGAACCTGCGGTTCCACGCCGAGCTCTACGGCGTCCCCCGTTCCGTCTTCCCCGAGCGGCTCCACCAGGTCCTCACCATGGTCGGCCTGTGGGAGCGGCGGGGCAGCCGGGTGGCGACCTTCTCGGGCGGGATGAAGCGGCGCCTGGAGATCGCCCGGGGCCTCCTCCACTCTCCCCGGGTGCTGTTCCTGGACGAGCCCACCGTCGGTCTCGATCCCCAGACCCGCAACTCGATCTGGGCCTACATCCGGGAGCTTCGGGAGCGGGAGGACATCACCATCTTCCTCACCACGCACTACATGGACGAGGCCGAGAACTGCGACCGGATCGCCATCATGAACGCCGGGCGGATCGTGGTGGTCGACACCCCCGAGGCGCTCAAGGCCAGCGTGGGCAAGGACCGGGTCCAGATCCACACTGACGACGACGCCACGGCCATCGCCCGCCTCGCCGAGCGCTTTGGGATCTCCGCCGCCATCCACAACGGCGCCGTCACCTTCGCCGTCCCCGCCGGTGAGCAGTTCGTCCCCCGCCTCTTCGCCGAGCTCGGCGTCCCCATCCGGTCCGTGAGCGTGGCCCGCCCGTCGCTCGACGACGTCTTCCTGGCCTACACCGGGACCACCATCAGCGACGCCGAAGCGTCGTCCACCGACCGTCTGCGGGCCCACCCCTTCACCCCGAGGAGGGGAGCCTGATGGCCTCCACGACCCTGGCTCAACGCCCCCCTGTGGCGGTGCAGGTCCCGCCCTCGGGCCTGGCCAGCGACGTCCGGGCGGCCAAGGTGGTGTGGCGCCGGGAGCTCATCCGCTTCTCCCAGGACAAGGTCCGCATCGTCACCGCCCTCGTCCAGCCCCTGCTCTACGTCTTCGTGCTGGGGACGGGGCTGTCGTCGCTCACCCGGGGCGCCACCGGCGGCGTCAGCCTCCGGACCTTCATGTATCCCGGGGTGCTGGCCCTTTCGGTGCTGTTCACGGCCATGTTCTCGGCCGCCTCCATCGTCTGGGACCGGGAGTTCGGGTTCCTGCGGGAGATGCTGGTGGCGCCGGTGCGGCGCAGCGCCATCATCGTGGGGAAGTGCCTGGGGGGCGCCACCGTGGCCACCATCCAGGGGCTGATCGTGGTGGCCATCGCTGGGCTCGTCCACGTCCCCTACTCCCCGGTCATGATCGCCACCCTGGTGGCCGAGATGATGGTCCTCGGCTTCTGCCTCACCGCCCTCGGTCTCGTCCTCGCCGCCCGGGTGCGCCAGATCCAGTCGATGATGGGCCTCATGCAGATGATCCTCATGCCGTTGATGTTCCTGTCCGGCTCCCTCTACCCCCTGCGGGACCTGCCCGGCTGGCTCAACGCGGCGGTGAAGCTCAACCCCATCACCTATGCCGTGCACCCCATCCGCCAAGCGGTCTTCGACCACGTCAGCGCCGCCCCCGGAGCGCTCACCGCCCTCAATCCGCCGCTCACCTGGTGGGGCTGGGAGGTGCCCGTCCTGGCCCAGCTGGGCGTGGTGGTGGTGACCGGCCTGGCGCTGCTCGTCATCGCCGTGGCCGAGTTCAACCGGGCCGACTGAGCCCACGCCGGCTTGGGGGCCTCCGGGGCCGTCGCGGCGGCGGCGTGCTCACCGCTGCGCCCGGAGGCGGCCGAGGGCGAGGTGGTGGGCGGCGTCGTCGCCCCAGGCGAAGCGCAGGGTCCGCAGCCGCTTGGTCAGGCGCTGCAGGCCGTACTCCTCGGTGAAGCCGATGGCGCCATGGAGCTGGTGGGCCAGCGCCGCCGACTCCGCCGATGCCCGGGAGATCCAGCCCTTGGCGGCGTGGGTGACCTCCGGCTCGGCCGACCGGCACGCCGTGCGGGCCATCCAGGTCGCCCCTTCGGCCAGCGTGGCCAGGCGGGCGGCGCCGTGGGCCACCACCTGGAAGGCGGCGATGGGCCGGCCGAACTGCTGGCGTTCGGCCACGTAACCGGCCGTCATCTCCGCCACCCGGCGCATCGCCCCGGCCATCTCGGCGCTGGCCAGCGCCGCCGCCCGCCGGCGGGCCTCTTCGACCAGTACGGTGTCGCCGCAATGGGCCATCGACGGGCCGGTGTCCCACAAGCGGGCCAGCCCATCGCCGGCCAGACCGGCCACCGGCACGAGGGTGAACCGCTCGTGGGCGGTGGCGTCGGAGCCCTCCACCACGACGAGGCACTCGGCCGCCTCCCCGTCCTCGGCGAGCCCGTCGCCCCAGTGGGTGTCGGCCACGGCCACCCGTCTCCCCCCGGCGGATTCGGCGAACAGGGTGGGCCACATCACCGCCGCCCCCACCAGTGGTACCGAGGCCCCGGCCGCCCCCAGCCCTTCCGCCACCAGGCCGAGATAGCCCAGGCCGCCCTCCGGGTCGTCGACGAGGAGGTCGGCCCAGCCGCCCCCCACCAGGGCCGACCACGGGTCGGCGTCTCCGGCCACCTGGGCGGCCGCCTCCACCACCGCCATCTCGTCCTCGGAGAGCGTGAAGTTCACGAGACCTCCATCACGGAAGGCCCAGGCCCCGGCGGGCGACGATGCCCCGGAGGATCTCGTTCGTCCCGCCCCGGATGGAGAAGCTGGGGGCGGCAAGCCAGGCGGGGAACAGGTGCCCGGCGAAGGCCCCGCCGGTCGCCGGTTCGATCCGGGCGGAGCGGCCCGCCCACCGGGAGGCGACCTCGACCATGTGCTGCTCGACGTCGGTGGCGAACACCTTGGCCAGGGCGGCCTCATGGTCCGGGGGCCGGCCCGAGTCGGCTACCGCCGCCGCCCGGAAGGCGAGCTGGCGGGCCACCAGGGCCTCGGCTTCCAGTTCGCCCAGCTCCTCCAGGCGTCTGGGGTCGTCGCCTGCCTCCACCCGCATGGCCAGCAGCAGCGGCCACACGCTCATGACCCGCTCCAGTCCGGCCCGCTCGTAGCCCAGCTGGCCGGTGATCTGGCGCCAGCCGTTGCCCTCGGTGCCGATCAGGGCGTCGGGCGGCACGGCGACGTCGTCGAAGAACACCTCGTTGAAGTGGTGCGCCCCCGACATGTCGTTGATGGGGGTGATCGTGATCCCGGGGCTGCGCATCGGAACGATGAGCTCGGAGAGGCCGTCGTGGCGGGTCGACTCCGGATCGCTGCGGGCCAGCAGGTAGATGTAGTCGGAGTGGTGGGCCAGGCTGGTCCAGATCTTGTGCCCGCTGATGCGCCACCCGCCGTCGGTCTTCACCGCCTTGGTCCGCACCCCGGCCAGGTCGCTGCCCGCCTGCGGCTCCGACATGCCGATGCAGTAGGTCGCCTCCCCGGCCAGGATCTCGGGCAGGTAGCGCTCCTTCTGGGCCTCGGTGCCATGGGCCAGGATCGACGGGGCCATCTGGCGGTCGGCGACCCAGTGGCCGGCCACCGGCGCTCCGGCGGCCAGGAACAGCTCGGTCAGCGCCATCCGGTCGACATAGCCCCGGCCCCCACCGCCGTAGCGTTCCGGCCAGGTGAGCCCGATCCATCCCCGGGCCGCCACCTTCTTGGAGAAGTCCCGGTCGAACCCCGTCAGCCAGGCGTTGACCGTGGGGGTGAAGGAACCGGCCTCCGCCTCGGCGGCCAGAAAGGCGGCCGCCCCCTCCCGGAGGGCGCTCTGCTCGGCGGTGAAGGCGAGATCCACCCGACCGGACGGCTGCCTCAGGACCGGGGGACGTCGCGCCAGGGCAGGTCCTTGTCCACCCGGGGATCGCCGGGGAGACCGAGCACCCGCTCGCCCACGATGTTGCGCAGCACCTCCGACGTCCCCCCTTCGATGGAGTTGGCCCGCGTCCGCAGGAACAGGTACCGGGGGTCGCCGGTGGTGAGGCTGACGTGCTCCGGGCGGCGCATCTCGTAGCCCGAGGGGAACAGGGCCCCCTCGGCGCCCATGAGGTCGACGCAGAAATTGGAGATGCGCTGGTTGAGCTCGGCCCAGGCCACCTTGGACACGGAGCCCTCGGGTCCGGGCGTGCCCCGCTTGCGCATCTCCCCCGCCCGGAGCTGGTTGAGACGGAGCACCTCGGCTGCCACCCACAGCCGCATGAGGTCGTCACGCCGGACGGGGTCTGCACCTCCGTGCTCGGCGTAGAGGCGCACGGCGTTGGCGATGGCGCCTCCGCCCCGCGGCGTCTGGCTGCCGCTGCCCACCGCCACCCGCTCGTGCATGAGGGTGGTCATGGACACCCGCCATCCGTCACCGACATCGCCCAGGCGCAGCCGGTCGGGCAGGCGCACGTCGGTCAGGTAGACCTCGTTGAACTCCGCCTCGCCCGTGATCTGGCGCAGGGGCCGGACCTCCACGCCGGAGGCCTGCATGTCGCAGATGAAGTAGGTGAGTCCCCGGTGCTTGGGGACGTCGGGGTCGGTACGGGCCACCAGCAGCCCCCAGCGGGCCACGTGGGCCAGCGTGGTCCACACCTTCTGTCCGTTCACCACCCACTCGTCGCCGTCCCGCACCGCCCGGGTGGCCAGCCCGGCCAGGTCGGAGCCGGCGCCGGGCTCGGAGAAGAGCTGGCACCAGATCTCGCCGGCGTAGAGCGGCCGCAGGAAATCGCGGTGCTGCTCGGGGGTGCCGTGGGCGGCCAGCGTGGGGGCGGCCATGCCCAGCCCGATGATGTTGCGGCCCAGGTCGGGGCGGGGGGCGCCGGCGGCGTGGAGGGCGGCATCGGCCACCTTCTGCAGGCGGGCGTCGAGGCCCAGGCCGCCCGCTCCCGGCGGGTAGTGGACCCAGGCCAGACCGGCGTCGAAGCGGGCCTCGAAGAAGGCCGGGGCGGAGGTGGTGGCCGGGTCGTGGGCCGCCAGCAGCTCGTCCACCGCCTGGCGGACCTGATCGGTTCCGGGGATGGCGGCGCTGCCGGCGGCGGTCTCGGCGCCCGTGCGGGGTGACCCCGGAGAAATCGTGACCACGGATACCTCCTCGAAGGGGCGACGACCCGTCGAAGTTACCCGCCCCTCAACCCGGCTTCCGCAAACAAATCGCGGGCCGGGCCCCGGCGGTCGACGCCATACTCGGCCCGTGACTCCTCTGCCGGATGAATCCGGCAGCCTCTTCTCAGGCAGCGTGTTCCACCGCTGCTGCCGGAAGGGCCAGCCCAGCCCTGAGGATGTTGCGGGCCGCGTTGACGTCGGCGTGCAAGGAGAACCCACAGCGCTGACATCGGAACACGGCCTGGCTGACGCGGTTGTCCGCTGCGATATGCCCACAGGAGGAGCAGCGCAGCGAGGTGCGCCGGGGATCCACCTTGACCACCAGCCGGCCAGCTTCTTCCGCTTTGCCGGCGAGGATCGAGGCGAAGGCCGCCCAGCCCGCGTCGAGGATGCTTCGGTTCAGGCCGCTCTTGGCGGCGACGTTCGTGCCTGGGGCTTCGACCGTTCCAGACGCCGAGCGGCACATGTTCTTGACCTCGAGGTCTTCGAGGACGATCACGTCGTAGGCGTTGACCAACTTCCGGGCGGTCTGGTGGTGAAAGTCGCGCCGCTGGCTGGCGATCTTGCGGTGTCGGCCAGCGACCGTCTCCCGGGCAGCCCGACGGTTCTTCGACCCGCGTTGCTTCCGTTCCAACACGGCCTGGGCGTGCTCCAAGCGGGCGGCTGGGTTCCGCCCGTGCCTCGGGTTGGCGACGTGGTCTCCGTCGGACGTCGTCAGGAAGCTGGCGATGCCCACGTCCACACCGACAGCCGCGCCGGTTGCTGGGAGGAGCTTCGGCGGGACGTCGTCGCAAGACAGGATCAGGAACCAGCGCCTGCCTTCCCGCTTCACCGCGATCGTCTTCACGTCGCCTTCGACCGGCCGGTGCGCGCTCACCTTGAGCGTACCGATGCCCTGCAGGTGCACCTGGTTGTGCTCGGGCTTCCAGCGGCACCCGTCACCGTCTTTCGGCCATTCCACCGAGTCGAACCGGTCCTTGCTCTTGAACCTCGGGTACCCGGGTGTCTGCCCGCCCTTGGCACGACGGAAGAAGGCGGCGAACGCCTTGTTCAGGCGCCGGAGCGTGGTTTGCTGCGACGAGAACGACCAGCGGCCGATATCGGCCCGGACCGACCGGATGTCTTTGAGCTGGGACGACTGAGTGCCGTACGACACACCCTTCCGGTGCCGCTTCCAGGCTTGGCGCCGCTCTTCGAGAGCGGCGTTGTACAACTCGCGGTGCGCGTCGAGGCAAGCCTGGAGGGCGACGTGCTGGCGGGCTGTCGGGCGGAGCCGGAACTTGTAAGAGCGCCTCACCGCTTCCCCCGGGCGGTCTGCTCTTCGATGTATTTGCGGATCGCCCCTTCCGAAACCCGTCCCACGCTGGCAACGAAGTACGACTTCGACCACGGCGTCGGGAGCGACGTGTGCAGGTGGCGGAACTCGGAGCGGAGCACCCGCGACGTGAATCCCTTGAACTGGTGCGCCAGGTGGGCGGGCGACGCGGCGGGCGGGGTCCGCACGAACAGGTGCACGTGGTCGGGCATGATCTCCAGCGCCTCGACGGACCAGCCTCGCTCTGCGGCCCCCTGGCTGACCAGTTCGGCGAGACGGGCCGCGACCCAACCACCCAGGACTCGCTTGCGGTACGTCGGACAGCAGACGATGTGCCAGCCGATGCTGTGCACCGCCCCGCGGGTCCGCTCGTACTCGGCAAGAGAACCCACGCCCCTCGTTATACAGACCACGTGTGACAAAAACTCGGGAACGCGACCCGCGCCTCCCATTCCCCTGCCGGCTGAAGCCGGCAGTCCCCTCGGAGGTCTTTGATGGACATCCAAGGAATCGACGTCGTCTTCTACCACGCCAACGACATGGCTGAGTCTCTGACCTGGTACCGGGACGTCCTGGGCCTGCACCACGTGGCCGACTACGGCGACTGGCAGGAGTTCGACCTCGCCGGCGCCCGCTTCGGGGTGGACGCGGGCAACACGGCAACCGAGATTCCGAACGCGGTGGTCTCCTTCCGGGTTGACGATCTCGACGCCGCGCTGGCCGAGCTGGCGGAACGCGGCGTGAAACCCGCATCGGACGTGATCGACATCGGGCACACCCGGTTCGTCGCCGTGTGCGACCCCTCGGGCAACCTCGTCCAGCTCTCCCAGCCCCGGACCTGACGCCGCCGGCGCGCGATTCGCTCAGCTGGACGCCCGCAGCAGCTCCCGGGCCGTGGTCCGGCCGCTCCAGCCGTTGAGCGTGCCCAGCGGGTGGGCCCCCGCCCCCGTGTGCCACAGGCCCGGCACCGGCGTCCGGTAGCCGGCCAGCGACGGCGTGGGCCGCCAGGGCCCGAACTGGGACAGGGTCATGTCCACATGGAACAGGTTGCCCTTGTGGACGGGCGAGAAGTGGGCCAGGTCCTGAGGGCTGGTGGCGTGGGCGCCGATGACCGAGGCACCGATGCCGGGGGCGTAGTCCTCCAGGATGTGCAGGCACCGGTCCAGGTGCTTGTCCTTCTCCACCGCCCAGTCGCCGTCGCGCAGCTCGTAGGGGACGGCGGGCAGGTAGATGTAGAGCGAGTCGCCCTCGCTGCCCTCAGGCACCAGCGAGCGGTCGTAGACGGTGGGCGTCGACACCCACAGGGGGATCTCGGGGGCGAGCTCGCCCCGCATGGTGCCGGCCAGCGACCGGCGCACGTAGTCGATGTCGGGGGCGAAGAGGATGACGCTGCCGAGCAGGGCGTCGTCGGCGCCGTGGCGGGCCAGCTGCGGCCGGCGGGACAGGGCGACATCGCCCTTGAACCCGGAGATGTTGTTGTGCAGCACCGCCAGCCCCCGCAACTCGTCGCGCACCTGGTCGGGGACGACCGATTGGGGCACCAGCTGGTTGAGGAGGGTCCACGGGTCGAGGGCGGCCACCACGTCGGTGGCGCGCACCGCTTCGCCCGACCGGGTCAACGCGCCCACCGCCCGGTCGCCCTCCAGGAGGACCTCGGTGACGGGGGTGGCGGTGCGGACCTCTCCGCCGTGGTGGCGCACGCAGTCGGCCAGGGCGGCGGTGAAGGCGCCGTTGCCGCCCACCGGGCGCCGGGCCCCCCACTGGTGCATCACGGCCATGACCGACAGCACGATGCCGGTGCCCGGCTCGTCGAGCGAACCCATGGAAGCCACCGAGTAGCAGCCCAGGGCCGCCTTCAGCTCCTCCCGCTCGAACCATTCCTCGATGACGGACCCGGGCGCGGCCAGGAGGATGCGGGCCGCCGTCCCCAGGCTCTTGCGCGCCTTGACGCCTCGCTTGACCAGCTCGGCCAGGGTGCGGGGGGCGATCCGCCGGGGATGGCCCTGCAGGTAGGGGGCGGCGGTCTGCCAGAAATCCCGCATGGTGGTGGTGAACCGGTCGTAGCGCAGGGCGTCCTTGCGCGACAGCTTGCGGATCTCCTCCACCGTGCGGGTGTGGTCGCGCCAGAACCGGATGGTGGCGCCCTCGGGTGAGAGGTAGCTGTAGAAGGGGTCGGGGACGATCCAGCGCAGCCCGAAGCGGTGGAGCTCGAGCTCGTCCACCACCGAGGTGGGGATGTTGGTCACCACGCAGTCCATGGACGTGGCGTTCATCTTGAAGCCGGGCGCCTCCGGGACCGTCTCCTCGGTGGTGCAGAACCCGCCGACGATGTCGCGGGACTCGAGCACCACCACCCGCTTGCCCTCCCGGGCCAGGTAGGCGGCGCACACCAGACCGTTGTGCCCGCCGCCGATGATCGCCACGTCATAGCTCATGCCGGGGAGTATCGCGCCGGGAAGCCGAATCTGTCGACTGACTGCTCATTCGGAATGTATGATCCCGTCGTGGCCAGTACCGCCGCCGTCCGCATCTTCGAGTTGGTGTGCCTCGCCCTGTGGCTGTACGGGATCGTCTGGGTGCGCCGGTCGCGGAATCCGGTCTACGCCGGCGTCTATCTGGGCTCCACGCTGCTGATCGGCTTCGACTGGATCTTCAACTCCAACTGGTTCTTCCGGGTGGAGTTCGACGAGAAGTTCATCGACCTGTTCCGCATCCAGGGTGTGAGCGAGCCCCTGGCCATGGCCCTGAACTACGCCTTCTACTTCGGCCTGCCCGTCCTGCTCCTCGTCCACCACCGGGAGGCCATCGACCGGCGCTTCGGCCGTCGGGGCTACCTCCTGGTCTTCCTCGGCGCCTGCGCCATCCTCCCCATGTTCGAGATCCCGGCCGTCAGCTGGCTCCACCTGTGGACCTACTACCAGAAGCGGGGCTTCGAGCTGGGCGGGGTCACCTGGTCGAACATCTGGTACTCGGGCATGCTCACCACCTCGTGCTACTGCGCCGCCCGGCTGGCCGTCCGCTGGGCGGCGGTGCCCCTCCCCCCCGCCGGCGGCCGTGCCCCGGTCCAGGTCGCGGGGCGGGAATCGGTGGGCGTCGGCGCCCGGGGGCCGGGAACGGCCGGCCCCACCCTCACGACCGAGGAGCGCTGGCGGGCCGTGGCCCTGGGCGCCGCCTCGGTGTGGACCGCCTTCTACCTCTCCTGGTCCGTGCAGCTCATCTGGTACGCCCTGACGCAGCCCTGGGTGGCCACGCCCCGACCCTTCTAGGAGGCAGCAGTGGGTGACCTGTCCAGCATCCCCCAGCCCCCCAGCGGGCTGGAGATGAACGCCGTGGGACAGACGATCTTCACCATCGGGGTGACGATCCCCTGGGTGGTGGCCATCGTGCTCGCCATCCGCTACTGGCGGCGTCAAGGCTCGCCCATCGCGCTGCTGTTCCTGGTCGGGGGCACGATCTGCATCCTCTTCGAGCCCATCGTCGATGTGCTCGGCATGTGCTTCTTCCCCCGCACCAACCAGTGGGTGGGCGTGGAGACCTTCGGCCGGCCCATCCCCATGTTCATGTATCCCGTCTACAGCTGGTTCGTGGGCGGCCAGGCCTTCCTGTTCTGGTACCTGCTGCGGCGGGGCCTCACCCGGGGGCAGCTGTGGAAGCTGTGGCTGGGACTCATGGCCGTCAACGTGGTACTGGAGACGCCGGGCCTGCTCATGGACGTCTACACCTACTACGGCGCCCAGCCGTTCAACCCCTGGGGGCTGCCGCTCTGGTGGCCGCCGGTCAACTCCACCATGCCCATCGTCGCCGGCTACACCGTCTACCGGATGACGCCGCACCTCACCGGTTGGAAGCTCCTGGCCGTGATTCCCATGGTGCCCATGGCCGACGGCATGGCCAATGCCGCCATCGCCTGGCCGGTGTGGACCACGCTGAACACCAACCTGGGCATGGTCGCCACCTACCCGGCGGCCGTGCTCGTTTTCGGGCTCGCTGCCCTGGCCATCTGGATCATGGGATCGGGGCTGCCGGCCTCCGCGCCCGCCGCCGAGCCCGAGGCGGCGCCGGCAAAGCGCCAGGAGGTCCTGGCCACGACCTGAGCCGCCCGCGCGCCTCGTCAGCGCGAGGGCCCCCTGCTAGTGGCCGGTGAAGGTGGGCTTGCGCTTGTCGAGGAAGGCCCGCACGCCCTCGTTGTGGTCCTTCGAGTCCATGAGGACGTTCTGGGCGATCATCTCCAGGGTGTGGCCCGAGGTCATGTCGGTGTCCACACAGGCCCGGAGCACGGCCTTGGCCATGCCCAGGGCCAGGGGGGCCTTCTTGGCCAGCCTGGTGCCCAGCGCCACCGCCTCGGGGATGAGCTGGTCGTCGTCGACGACCTTCCACAGCAGCCCGTAGCGTTCGGCCTCCTCGGCCGGCATCAGATCGCCCAGCATGACCATCTCCTTGGCCCGGGCCAGGCCCACCAGCTTCACGATGCGGGAACACCCGCCGGAAGCGGGGATGAGCCCGATGTTGGCTTCGGGGAAGCCGATGCGGGCCGACCGGGCGGCGAGGCGGAAGTCGGAGGCCATGGCGATCTCCAGGCCCTCGCCTACCGCCGTCCCATTGATGGCGGAGATGACGGGCTTGGGCAGGGTCTCGAGGGCCAGCAGATCGGCCTTGTTGGCGAAGCGGAAGTACATGGGGGGCAGCTCGGCGGCCTGTTCGAACTCCCGCTCGAACTGCTCCATGTCGGCCCCGGCGGAGAACGCCCTGGTGCCCGACCCGGTGAAGATCACCACCCGCAGGTCCGGGTTGGCCGCCACCTCGGCCATGGCCTCCCGGATCTCGTCCAGCATGGCGATGGTGACCGGGTTCATGGGCGGCCGGTTGAGCGTGATGAGCACGATGCCCGGCTCGGGCTCGTCCCACAGGAGCGTCTCGAACTTGGGGTTCATGCCCCTCCGTCTACTACTGCGGGGGGAAGTAGTCGAGAATGTGCTCGGTGGGGGCGTATTCGAGGTCGGCCCGGGTGTCGACGCCGATGATGGGGTTGGTGACCGTCATCGCGCCCCAGGCGTAGGGCCCCTCGACCGTGGAGAACTTGAGCGTGAACCGGCCCCGGCGCGGGTCCCGCAGGGCGTAGGCCCGGTTGACCTGGACGAGGCGGACCGGCTCCCCGGACGGCTCGGCCGTGCACCGGGGTGGGATGCGGACGGTCAGCTCCCCGTCGATCACGATGCGCTCGGCCTCGGCACCCTCGACGCCGCTGAGGTCGAAGACGGCCAGCTCCTGGCCCGAATCGCCGCTCACCACCCCCCGCAGGGAGCGCTCGGCCGGGTCGTCGAGCAGCTCCACCGACCCGGGGGCGGCAGGGTAGGCCCACACCTCCCGCAGGGCGGCCAGCGCCCGGGGGTTGTCGACCACGGCCTGGAGGACGTAGACCCGGGCGAAGTTGCGGTAGCGGCAGGCCAGCGTCTGGGCGGCGAGGCGGAAGGGGCCGAAGGGACTCTCGGGAACGTCGGCCACGACCAGGGTGCCGTAGGGCGGCGACGGGCGGGCCAGCCCCGCGGGGAGGGCTCGCCGAACGAAGTCCAGGTCGACCTCGAAGGCCAGCTTCACCAGGCGGGCGGCGGGCATCGTCCACGGCAGCGCCGGGTAGAGCGGGGCGAGCTGGGGGGTGGTGGCCGGCAGATCCTCGGCGGCCACCGTTCCGTAGTCGGGCATCGTCTCCCCTTGCGGCAACTAGTTGACGGTGACGGCCGCCGGGGCCGGCGCGCTGCTGCCGTTGTCGGCGAAGGCGGCCCGCAGGTCGACGGCCGCCTCCTTGTCCTTGAACTTGGGCATGACCTCGGTGGCGAAGAGCCGCAGCGAGTTGAGGACGTCCTCCTGAGCGATGGTCTGCTTGGAGTTGATGAGGAACATCACCCCGTCGCAGCCGATCGACTCCCAGCGCCGCAACGACGAGATCACGTCGTCGGGGTCGCCGATGCAGAACCCGTCCTTGATGAGCGCCTTGGATCCGGCCATGGAGTCCTTGCGCAGGGCAAAGAGCAGGCCCGGCGTGTTGTAGGCGTGGGCCGGATACACCTGGTTGATCCCCACCGTCTTGGTGGCCAGCTCGTTGAAGCTGGCGATGAGCTTCTCGCCGATGCGCCGCCCCCGCTCCCGGTCCTCGTCCACGTAGAGCCAGTTGAGGTTGTTGGCCTGCTCGTTGACGAAATGACCCACCGGGTCGCAGTTGGCGATGATGCGGTGGTACTCGGCGATGCGGGCCTCCTGGTCCGCCGGGGTCCCGATCGACACGCCCAGCATGCCGATACCCCGTTCCGCCGCCTGGATGGCGGTCTCAGGCGACGACACCGCCACCCACAGCGGAGGGTGCGGCTGCTGCAGCGGCTTGGGGACGATGACCCGGGGCGGGACCTTGAAGAACTGGGAGTCCCAGGAGAACTCCTCCTCGGTCCACATCTTCGGAATGGCCCGCAGCGAGTCGTCCCACATCTCCTTGGTCTGGTCGGGATCGATGCCGAAGCCTCCCAGCTCCGTCCATGTCGTCGACCGGCCCGTCCCGAACTCCAGGCGGCCGTTGGAGATGATGTCGAGCCACGCCGCCCGCTCCGCCGCCCGGACCGGGTGGTTGTACTTGGGCAGCAGCGTGCAGATCCCGTGCCCGATGCGGATGTTCTTGGTGTGGCAGGCCACCGCCGTCAGCCACAGCTCGGGCGCCGAGGAGTGCGAGTACTCCTCCAGGAAGTGGTGCTCCACGGTCCACATCTGGTCGAACCCGAGCTCGTCGGCCAACTTCACCTGCTCGAGCGCCAGCTCGTACATCCGCCGGTCCGCCGCCGGGGTCAGGGGACGGGGAACCGACAGCTCGAAGAAGATGCCGAACTTCATGCGATCGGGCCTCCGGAGGACGGGCGACTGAATCCTCATTCAAGCAGTAAGATGGGTCGTGGTCAAGCCAGGCGCGGCGTTGACACCGAATGACCGTTCAGTGTAGGTATGGAGCTCGACCCCGGTTTCCCGGGGGTTCACCGTCGATCAGGAGCCAGGAAGCTGTGGCATTGGACACCGTTTACGACGCCAGCTGCCTCATCGCCGGGTCAGCCGTCGAGGGCCGGAGGCGGGGCGAGATCCGCAACCCGGCCGACACCTCCCAGGTGGTCGGCACCTACCCCCTGCTCGAGCCGGACGACGTCGACGCCGCCGTGGAGGGCGCCCTCAAGGCCCAGCTGGCGTGGGCCGAGGTCCCGGCGGTGGAACGGGCGGCGCTGGTTTCCGCCGCCGCCGACCGGGTCGCCGCCATTCCCGGCCTCGAGGAGCTGCTCATCCAGGAGCAGGGCAAGGTGCGCTGGGAGGCGTCCTTCGAGGTCGGCTTCATGGAAGCCATGGCGAGCTTCTACGCCGAGATGGCGCCGGCGCTGGACAGGGGCGAGACGGCGGTCGACGACGGCCTGGGCGTGCTGCGCGTGTACCACGAGCCGGTCGGGGTGGTGGCGGCCATCACGCCCTGGAACTGGCCCTTCGCCCTCTCCGCCGTCAAGGTCGTCCCCGCCCTGGTGGCGGGCAACGCCATCATCGTGAAGCCGGCCAGCTTCACGCCCCTCACCGTCGTGCGGGCCCTGACGGAGATCGCCGACCTGTTCCCCCCGGGGCTGATGTCGGTGGTGACCGGGCCGGGCAGCACCGTGGGCCGGCGGCTGCTGGAGCACCCCGCGGTGCGGATGGTGACGCTCACCGGTTCCACGGAGACGGGCCGGGAGGTGGCCGCCGTCGCCGGCCAGACCATCAAGAAGGTCACCCTGGAGCTGGGCGGGAACGACGCCGCCCTGATCCTCGAAGACGCCACCGTCGACGAGCACCTGTGCGGCAACCTGGTCGCGGGGGCGTTCACCACCACCGGGCAGCTGTGCTTCGGCATCAAACGGGTCTACGCCCCCGCTCGCCTGGCCGAGGCGGTGGCCGAGGGCATGGCGGAGATCCTCGACCAGTACGTGATCGGCGACGGGCTGGAGCCGGAGACGTCGATGGGACCGGTCAACAACGCCGCCCAGCGCGACTTCGTAGCCGGACTGGTGGCCGAGGCCGAAGCCGCCGGCGGCCACATCCGGACCTGCGGTGAGCTGCGGGGCGACCCCGAGCGCGGCTTCTTCCTCCGCCCCAGCGTGGTCACCGGCCTCGACGACCGGGCCGCCCTGGTGCGCGAGGAACAGTTCGGGCCCGCCCTCCCCGTCCTCGCCTACGACGACCTCGACGACGCCATCTCCCGGGTCAACGACTCCGAGTTCGGCCTGGCCAGCTCCATCTGGAGTGCCGACGAGGACCGGGCCGCCCGCCTGGCCCGGCGCATCCAGGCCGGCACCACCTTCGTCAACAACCACGGGCTGTTCGCCATCGACCTCAACGGTCCGTTCGGCGGGGTCAAGCAGAGCGGCGTCGGCCGGGAGCTGGCCACCGAGGGGCTCCACGCCTACACCGAACCTCACACCGTCTCCACCCGCCACCTGTAGCCACGAGTCACAAGGAGGACGTCCAGTGGCCACCTTTGCCAATGCCCAGGAGGTCTACGACACCGTCGGGGCCTTCCTCGAGCAGATCACCAAGGACGAGGACCTGCGGCCCAAGTTCGTGGCCGCCGACACCTCCTTCCACATCGTCTACACCGATCCGGCCTGCGACATGCTGGTGGACTGCACCGTCGACCCGCCGGTCTGCACCATGGGACCGGGAGAGGTGGACAGCGAGATCGAGCTGGAGATGTCGGCCGACGACGGCCACCAGTTCTGGCTGGGCAACCTCAACATGGCTCTGGCCCTGGCCAAGAGCCGGGTCAAGGTCAAGGGCCCCATCTCCAAGATCATGAAGCTGCTGCCGGCCATGCGGCCCGCCTTCCCCAAGTACAAGACGTTCCTGGCCGAGCGGGGCGAGCCCGGGGGTGCTTCGTAGATGGCGCGCTTCGACGGAAAGGTGGCCATCGTCACCGGCTCGGGCCAGGGCCTGGGCCGGGCCTACGCCGAGGCCCTGGCCGCCGAGGGGGCCAAGGTCGTCATCGCCGAGATCGCCGAGGGGAAGGCCAAGGAGGTGGCCGAGGCCATCAACGCCGCCGGCGGCGAGGCCATCGCCGTCACCACCGACGTCACCGACAAGGCCAGCTGCGAGGCCATGGCGGCCGCGGCACTGGAGCGCTTCGGCGGGATCGACATCCTCATCAACAACGCCGCCATCTATGACGGCCTGCACATGGAGGCGCTGGAGGACTTCGAGGTCGCGGAGTTCGACCGGGTCCTGGCCGTCAACGTCAAGGGTGTCTGGCTGGCCACCCGGGCGGTCACGCCCCACATGCGGGAGAAGGGCTACGGCAAGATCGTCAACGTCTCGTCGACGGTGGCCTACGTCGGCCCTCCGCTGCTGCTGCACTACGTCGCCTCCAAGGGTGCGGTGGTGGCCATGACGAGGGCCCTGGCCAAAGAGCTCGGCGAGGTCGGGATCCGGGTCACCGCCGTCGCCCCCGGGATGACCTTCACCGAGGCCACCAAGCACCTGCTGCCCGACCCGATCATGGGCGACATGTTCATGGAGATGCAGGCCCTGAAGGAGGCCATGCAACCCGAGCACGTCGTCCCCACCGTGCTGTTCCTGTGCTCGCCGGAGAGCGACTTCGTCATCGGCCAGAACTGGGTTGTCGACGGCGGCATGGCGATGCAGTGATGTCTGCGACTTCGTCGCCCCGCCTGGGGCCCCAACCCCAGGCTCCTCCAGAGCATGGGGCCCCTGCCCCATGCCTGGCCGTATGCCGAGAGCCGCGACCATGAGCGAGCGGGTGGTTGTGGTCGGGGCGGGGATCGCCGGGTTGACGGCCGGGTTCCGCCTGCGCAAGGCGGGCTTCGACGTCACCGTCCTGGAAGGCGAGGACCATGTGGGCGGCAAGATGTCGACCATCGAGCGGGACGGCTACCGGGTCGACACCGCCGCCGCCATCCTGCCCACCACCTACAAGCAGATGGTCAACCTCATCGCCGACGCCGGCCTGGCCGGCGAGGTGCAGCCGACATCCGACCTGATCGGGTTCCTCCGGGAGGGCACGGTGCATCGGGTCCACGGCGGCCAGGCCAAGCGCGGTGCCGTCAAGACCCGGCTCCTGTCCCCCATCGCCAAGGCGCCCGTGGTCAAGCTGGTGGCCGACCTGGTCCGGGCCGGGGATCGCCTCGACTGGTACGACCTGGGCCGGGCCGCCGACCTCGACGTGGAGACGGCCCGGGCCTACGCCGACCGCCGGCTCTCCGAGGAGATCCTGGAGTGGATCATCGCCCCGGCGCTGGGCGGCCTGTTCGTGGCCTCGCCCGAGCGCCTGTCGGCCGTCGACTTCCTCTTCGCCGTGCGCAACATTCTGGGCGGCGCCTTCTTCAACTCCGCCACCGGCAGTGCCTTCCTGCCCAGGGGCCTGGCCCGGCACCTGAAGGTGGAGCTCTCGGCCCGGGTCACGTCGGTGGAGGACCGGGGCGGCTCGGTGGCTGTGACCTGGGAACGAGCGGGCGAGGCCGAGCGCGTCGAGGACGCGGCGGCGGCCGTCATCGCCCTCTCGGCCCCCCAGATGGCCGAGGTCTACGCCCAGCTCGACCCCGTCCGCCGGGAGGTGGTGGAGGCGATCGACTACTCCACCTGCGTGACCGTCCACCTCGGGCTGTCCCGGCCGCCCGACGAGCCGTCCATGCTCATGCCCATCCCCCGCCGGGAACAGCCCGACCTGTGCGCCATCGTCCTCGACCACAACCGGGCCCCGGGCCGGGCACCGGCGGGCAAGGGGCTGCTGTCGTCCTACTGGCACACCGCCTGGGGCGACGAGTACTGGGACCGGGACGACGATGACGTGGTGAAGGCGGCGCTACCGGGGCTCGAGCACGTCTTTCCCGGGCTGGGCGACCACGTCGACATGACCCACGTGGGCCGCTGGCGGCCGGCGGTGGTCATGAGCAAGCCCGGCACCTACCGGGATCTCGTGCGGTTCACGGCCGCCACCGACGAGCGCAGCCGGGTCCAGCTGTGCGGGGACTACCTGTCGGCGTCCACCACCAACGCCAGCCTCTGCTCGGGCGAGCTCGCCGCTCGCCGGGTGTCGGCCGCCCTGGGGAGGTAACACCATGTGGGACGACCCGCTCCACCACCAGAGCGGCCCCGACACGGCCTGGAGCCGGGTCAATACCGCCGAAGCCCTACCCGGCGTCCTCACCCCGCTGGGCTGGACGTTCTGGATGGAGCCACTGGAGCTGGCCATGCGGGGCGCTTTCGCCGACATCGGCGTCCTCCGCCCGTCGGAGGTACGGGTGGCGCCGTCCGTCGACGACCGCTACTCGGCCATCTTCTTCGGCCGCTTCTCCGGCAACATCAACGAGATGCGCCGGATGGCGGACCAGATGCCGGGCACGTCGGGCGACGCCCTGGAGATGCAGCTCTTCGGTGCCCTGCGGCCCGGAGTGGTGAGCGAGCGCTCCTTCCGGCGCTATCCGGTGGTGGCCGTCCGGATGCCCCAGGCGGCGCTCACCGTCCCCAAGGTGCTGGCCCGCAAGCGGGCGGAGAACGACGCCTGGTGGCGGGCATGCACGTCCCCGGCGCTCGCTCAGGACGTGGCCGGTGCCCGGGCGCGGTTCACTGAGGCCATGGCCCGCTTCGAGGGCGTGATGCGGCCCCACGCCGTGGTGACGATGCTGGGCCAGGCCCTGGGCGAACAGATCCACAAGCTGGCCGACGGCGCCGGCCGCCCCGACCTGGAGCCCACCCTCATGACCGGGTACGGGGGCATGGAGGAAACGGAGCTCATGGCCGACCTGTGGGCGGTGTCCCGGGGCCGGGGCACACTGGAGGGGTTCCTGGCCGACTACGGCTATCACGGGCCTTCCGAAGGCGAGCTGTCGACGCGGGCGTGGCGGGAGGACCCTGCGCCGGTGGTGGCGCTGCTCGAGAGCTACCGGGGGATGGACAATGCGTCCGACCCCCGGGCGTTGGAGGGGCGACGGGCCCGGGAGCGGGAGGCGTCCACGGCCGAGCTGCTGCGGGCGCTCCCCAAGGTGCGCCAAGGGGGCGCCAAGGTCCTGCTCGGGGCGGCCAAGCGCTACGTCCCCCTGCGGGAGGTGGGCAAGGCCTCCTTCCTCCAGGCGCTCGACGTGGGCCGGGCGGCGGCCCGCACCCTGGGCGAGGACCTGGCCCGGGCCGGCCACCTCGGCGATCCCGAGGACGTCTTCTACCTGACCGCCGACGAGCTGCTGGGCCAGCTGCCGGCCGAGCCCAAGGAAGTGGTGGCCGCCCGGCGGCGGCGGCGCGAGGAGTACCAGGGCGTGCGGCTCCCCGACCTGTGGGTGGGGATGCCCGAGCCGATCCCCATCGAGACACAAGTCCCCGGGGACGACGTGTCGGAGGTCACCGGCGTGGCCGTGAGCCCCGGGGTGGTGGAGGGTCGGGTGCGGGTGGTGCTCGACCCCAGTCAGCCGCTCGAGCCGGGCGAGATCCTGGTGTGCGAGACGACGGACCCGTCGTGGACCTCCATGTTCCTGGTCGCCGCCGGCCTCGTCATCGACATCGGCGGGGCGCTGTCCCACGGCGCCATCGTGGCCCGGGAGCTCGGCGTCCCCTGCGTCATCAACACCCGGGTGGGCACCAGGACGCTCCGCACCGGTGACCTCGTGCGCGTCGACGGCGGCGCCGGCCGGGTCGACATCCTCTCCCGCGCCTGACCCCCCAGCCGGGTTACCCCCCACAACCGGCGTTCCTCACCGCCGCATACAGGCGGTGAACAGCGCCAGTTCGAAGAGCGGTCCACTTACGGAAGCCCGCCCGGTCAGGGCCTCCTGACAGTTGTCAGGGTAGCCTGACATTTGTATGGTGTCCCTGACAGTAGCGAGGGGAGCACGCGATGACAGACAACGGTGTTCACGTGACCGTCACGCTCGGGATCGACGGAGAGCTCGAAGACGACCCGCTGGCCGTGATCCGGGGCATCACCGCGGGGACCAAGTCGCTGGAGGCACCGCTCCGCCAGGCGGTGGCGGTCGCCCGCCGGCAGCGACGGACCTGGGAGGAGATCGGCGCCGCGCTCGGCGTCACCCGCCAGACCGCCTGGGAGCGTTTCTCGACCGACTAGGGACGCTCGATGAAGGTGAGACGCTCGGTGATGATGACGGCGCCGGCGGCGTCGGTGAAGGTGGCCTCCAGGGTGGCGAAGGTCATGGTCCCCTTGGGGGTCTCCTTCTGCTTGACGTCGGCCACCCGGCCGCGGCACACCAGGGTCTCCCCCACCACCGGCGGGCGGACGATGTCGTAGGCGGCACTGCCCATGACCGCCTTGTCGAAGCTGGTGCCCATGAGGGCCAGGGGGTCGGGGTAGCCAGGCCGGGCAGGGCCGAAGAGGCTGGTGGGTGGGGCGGCCTGACCGGGCAGGCCCGCTTCCCGGCTCACCTTCTCCTCCAGGTACAGCGGCTCGGTCTCGCCGGTGGCGGTGAGGAAGTACTGGTTGAGGGGTTCCTCGATCCGCACCTCGAAAGGCCCGATCTCAGTCCCGAGCAGGTCGTCGCGCATCGCCTCTCCCTAGATCTCGGCCTGGCCGGTGCCGGTGACCACGACCTCGTCGGCCCCCCGAACGATCCGGAGCTCGCACACGGCCCGGCCGTCGACCACTTCGGTCACCGTTCCCTCCACCCGCAGCGTGTCGCCGGGTAGAACGGGCGCCCGGAACTGGGCGGTGACGCCCCGCACGTTCTCGGCGCCGAAGTTGTGGCCCAGTGCCTGCACCAGGAAAGCCAGCCCCATCGGGCCGTGGGCGATCACGGAGGGGAAGCCCACCTTCTGGGCGAAGGCCTCGTCGCAGTGGATGGGGTTGAAGTCGCCGGTGGCGGCGGCGAACCGCGCGATCTGGGGCCGGTTGATCGGACCCCGCTCGATCGGATCCAGCACCGCTCCCGGCTCCGCCGTGATTCCCTGACCCATCGCGACCTCCTCTACTGAACGGAGGTTCATTCAACCACGTCCAGCCTGGCCTTGTCAGCCCCGGCGGCGCTCCCAGGCCTTGCGGCCGGCGGCGGTGGCCCAGCCCTGGATGGCGGTGTCCACCACGGCGGCGGCGTAGGCGGCGGGGGTGTGGTCCTTGCGCAGCAGGTAGCCCTTGAGCACGTAGCCGTGGCACAGGAGGATGAGGCTGATGGCCACCATCGACGTGTCGGTCTCCGGACGCAGGAGGCCGGCGGTGACCGCCTCGTTAAGCGGCTCCACCAGCTGGTCGAGCATCTGACGCTCGGTCTGCTTGGCCAGTTCCTTCCCCTGCTCCGAGAGGTGCCCGCCCTCCCGGTAGTAGAGGTGGGTGACGTCGGAGTACTTGTCCGAGGTCTTGACCAGGAAGTTGACGGCGTCCTCGATGCGGGCCAGCGGCTCCTGCGACTGGGCCAGCGCCTTCTCCAGGCCGTCCCGCCACACGGCCGACCAGTGCTCGTAGATCAGGAAGAGGATGTCCTCTTTGGAGCGGACGTACTCGTACACCAGGCCGACGGAGATGTTGGCCTCGTCGGCGATGTCGCGGACCACCGTCTTGGCGAAGCCCTGGCGGGCCACCAGCCGGGTGGCAGCCTCGACGATCTGGGCCCGGCGGCGCTCCACCAGGCCGGCGTCGCCAACCCGGGCGTAGGGGCGGTTGGGAGAGCCCTTCATGGTTCTGGCCCTGGCCATCGGGAACGTTCCTCTCTCGTCGTGCTCTCCGCCCATTCGCAAGTGTACGGGACGGGACCGGTGCTGGGAATGAGCAGTCAGTCAGGCTACACAACGAAACCCAGCTTTGCGACTGAACATTCGATCAGTTAGCATCGCCGGCATGCAGAAGATCTACGCCCGGCCCCAAGAGCCCCACACCTGGTTCGACGCCTTCGAGACCTCGGAAGAGAGGGCCTTCCGGGCTCAGGTGCGGGAGTTCTCGTGGGCCAACTTCGAGCATCTGCGGGACGAGATCGACGTCAAGCAGCGGTGCAAGCACCTCATGCCCATGCTCGGCGACGCGGGCCTCATCGGCACCCTGGTCAAGCCGGAGAACGGCGGCGAGGGCCAGGGGCTGGCCATGAGCGCCATCATCGGCCAGGAGCTGGGCGGGGTCATCCCCTCCCTGGCCGCCTTCCGCTCCGTCAACGGCAACTTCGTGGTCAAACCGGTGGAGGAGTTCGGCACCCGGGAACAGATCGATCGGTTCGTCCGGCCGGTGATGAAGGGCGAGTGGACCACCGCTCTGGCCATCAGCGAGCCGACGGCGGGATCGGACGTGGGCGGCATCCAGACCCGGGCCGAGGGCGACGGCAGGGGCTGGGTCATCAACGGCTTCAAGCAGCACATCAGCGGCGGGACGGAGAGCGACTTCATCCTCGTCTACGCCGTGACCGATCCCGAGGCCTCGCTCTCCAGCCGGCTCACCGCCTTCCTCATCCCCACCGCCACCCCGGGAATGGACGCCTCCGAGCCGGAAGCGACCATGGGTGTGAAGGGGCTGTCGCACTCCCGGGTGCGCCTGGAGGACGTCCGGGTGGATGACGACGTGCGCCTGGGTGAGGTGGGCGAGGGACTGCGGATCATGTTCTTCGGCCTTTCCGCCGAGCGGGTCGACATCGCCTCCCGGGCGCTGGGGTGTGCCACCCGGGCCTTCGAGGAGGCCCGGGCCTACGCCGGCGAACGCCACCAGTTCGGCAAACCGTTGCGGGCACTGCAGGCCGTCTCCCACAAGATCGCCCAGATGCGCACCACCATCGACGCCGGCCGGCTGCTGGTGCTGCGGGCCGCCCGCCTCTACGACGAGGTGCTCGTGTCCAAGGGGCCGGAGGAGGCGAGCGAGGCCTGCAACGAGGAGTCCTCCATCGCCAAGCTCTTCTGCGGCGAGCAGTGCTTCTGGGTGTGCGACACGGCCATGCAGGTCTTCGGCGGGCTCGGCTACGAGCAGGGGACGGCGGTGGAAGCCATGTTCCGGGATTCCCGGGTGTTCCGCTTCGGCGGCGGCACCGACGAGATCCAGCGCCACATCATCCAGCGGGACGAGTACAAGCGGCTCTCGGCCTCCCGGGAGGAGGAGCCGACGCTGGCTCCCGGTCCGGCCTAGTTCGGGATCGCCACGTGCGTCTGCGCGCCGACCTGGCCGGCACTCCCGAGTTGGTCGCCTTCCGGGAGGAGCTGTCCTCCTGGCTGGCCGAGCACCTGACCGACGAGTTCCGCGGTGGCGATCTCGTCGACCCCACGGGCGCCGAGGGCGAGGACTTCGAGCGCCGGCGGGCCTGGCAGCGGGTGCTCCACTCCGGCGGCTGGGTCGGGGTCCACTGGCCCGCCGCCCACGGGGGCCGGTCGGCCGGCCTCATGGAGCACGCCCTCTACCTGCTGGAGTGCGCTGCCGCCGGCGCCCCCGAGCCGGTCAACACCATCGGTATCAACATGGTCGGTCCCACCCTGATCGAGCACGGGACCGACGAGCAGCTCGAGCTCCTGCCCCCCATCCTCTCGGCCGATGCCATCTGGTCGCAGCTGTTCAGCGAGCCCGAGGCGGGCTCCGATCTCGGGGCCATCAACACCCGGGCCCGCCCCACGGAAGACGGCGGCTGGGTCGTCTCCGGCCAGAAGGTGTGGACCTCCTGGGGCCTGGTCGCCGACCTCGGCCTGCTGTTGGCCCGCACCGGGGAGAAGGGCTTCCGAGGCCTGTCCTGCTTCGTCCTGGACATGCGGGCCCCTGGCGTCACCGTCCGGGGCCTGCGCCAGATGAGCGACAACGTCCACTTCGCCGAGGTCTTCCTCGACGACGTCGTCCTGCCCCCCGGGTCCCTGGTGGGCAAGGAGAACGAGGGTTGGACGGTGGCCAGCACCACCCTGGCCCACGAGCGCACCACCGCCATCCTCTCCCGCCATGCCAGCACCCTGACGGCGGCCGCCCGGATGCTGGACCTGGCCCGCCGGCCGGGTACGCCCCGCGCCCTCGTCGACCGCGCCCTGTCGGTGTGGAGCGAAGCCCAGATCTTCTGTCTCAACGGGTACCGGGGCGTGGCCGAGGCCGCCGGCGGCACCTTCTCCCCCGCCACCTGGCTCCAGCGCATGCAGTGGGGCCTGGTCAGCCGGCGGATCTTCGAGACGGCGGCCGCGCTCCGGGGCGCCGGCGCCCTTCTGGCCGAGGATCCCGCCGATCCCGACGCGGCGGACTGGAACCGCCTCCTGCTCGCCTCCCGGGGCTGGACCATCGGCGGCGGCACCACCGAGATCCAGCGCAACATGCTGGGCGAGAAGGTGCTCGGCCTCCCCCGCGAACCCAAGCGGTAGCCCGGGAGATTCCTCACAGAATCTCCACGTAAATCGGGGGACTCGGCGACAGCCGGTTCCCTACTCTCGGGATCATGGAACCTCGTCTGATCGTGCCCGACCTGCCGGAGTGGGCTGGCCTCAAGCTGGATCGCCCTCCCGGCGGCGGCGTGGTTGTGGCGGCCCTGGTGGCGGGAGCCCTGGCCGACCTGGCCGTCCGTTCCGGTGGGGCGCTCGCCGGCGCCGGGCTGACGGTGGCGGTGGCTGCCATGCTGCTCTTCACGAGCCGCTCGCCGAGCCGACAGTCCCGTGCCCTGCTGGGTGTCGCCTCCGTCTTTGGAGCCTTCCTCGCCTGGCGCGCCAGTCCCTGGCTGCTTCCACTCGACATCCTGGCTGCCGGTGGGCTCCTCGCCCTGGCCTCGTCGCTGGCCCGGGGCGGTTCCCTCCTCGACCTCCCCCTCCTCGGTCTCGCCGCCCGCAGCATCCATGCCGCCCTGCACGGATTGGCCGCACCTGCCTTCGCCTGGCACGGCCTCCTAAGGTCCCGGGGCCGCGACCAGCCTGACGGCTCCACGCCCGTGTCCCCGCGCCGGTGGCCGGCGGTGCTACGCGGGATCGCTCTCGCTCTTCCGCTCCTCTACGTGCTGGGCGCGCTCCTGGTGTCGGCCGACGTGGTTTTCGCCCACCTCTTCGACCTGGCCCCCGATGTCGACGACGTGGGCCAGCACCTGGTGCTCATCGCCCTCGGCGCCTGGGGCATGGCCGGCCTCATGCGGCTGGCGGACGCTGCACCGCCCGGAACCGGCCGTCAGCGGTTCCCGCTGGTCGGTCCCGTCGAGGCGACGGTGGTGTTGGGCTCGCTGGTGGCGCTCTTCACCGCCTTCGCCGCCACCCAGGTCGTGGGCCTGGCCGGCGGCGGCCGGCACGTCGTCGAGACGGCGGGCCTGACCTACGCCGAGTACGCCCGCTCGGGGTTCTTCCAACTGGTGGCGGTGGCGGCCATCACCATCGCCGTGCTGCTGGCCGTCGATGTCCTCACCGAACCGTCCGACCCGGCCGTCCGTCGCCGGCTGCTGCTCCTCAGCGAGGCCTGCATAGTGCTGACCCTGGTGGTCGTGGTCACCGCCCTCCACCGGCTCGACCTCTACGAGAACGCCTACGGGCTCACCATGCTGCGGTTCTACGCTGCCGTCTTCGTCGCCTGGGTCGGGCTCGCTCTCCTTCTGCTCGGCGTCTGGTTCGCCGGCGGCCGCCGGCGGGCCTGGTGCCCGGCCGCCGCCGTCGGGGCCGGCCTCGCCGGACTCCTGCTCCTCAACGTGATCAACCCCGAGGCGCTCGTGGTCCGGCGCAACGTGGCGCTGGCCGAGCGGACCGGCCGTTTCGACACGTCCTACCTCTTCGAGCTGTCCGACGACGCCATTCCCGAGCTGGTCCGTACCCTCCCCCGCCTCGACCCGCCCACCCAGGCCGAGGTGCTGGCCCACGTCTGC
>JBIOUX010000191.1:0-25632 GCA_044867425.1 Acidimicrobiia bacterium
CTGCCTGGCCGAGTCCCAGCTCGGCTACATCCCCTACGTCCTCTCCCGCGCCGGCTTCGTCTGGGAAGAGATGTGCGGCGAGGGGTTCACCGGCATCGACAAGGCCGCCATGCCCAACCCACCGAGCTTTTACTTCCGCCGCAACGTATGGTGCACTTTCTTCCGGGACCCCGTCGGTCTGGGGATGATCGACCAGCTGGGCGCCGACCGGGTCCTCTACGAGACCGACTATCCGCACACCGACACCTCCTGGCCTGACTGCCAGGCGGTGGCGGCCGAGATGACGAGCCACCTGAGCCGCGAAGACGCCGCTCGGATCGTGGCTGAGAACGCCCGGGCGCTGTTCCGGGTGCAGGTGGGCTGACCGAAAAGACACCCGACGACAACCTGAAGAGAGCGCAGCGGGACCGGGGGGACGGATGAAGTTCCGCGATCCGACACACGGCGGGTCGGAACCGACGAGGTACTGGACGACGGTCAACATCGGCGAAGCGATGCCCGACGTCCTCTCGCCCATGTGCTGGAGCTTCTGGGGTCCCGGTCTGGAAGCCGCCGCCCGGCTGGCCTATTACGACTTCGGCATCCTCTCCAAGGGGGAGCTCGGGGTTCCGACGGACCCCAACGAGCTCCTGGTGTCGTACTTCTTCGGCCGCCCGGCGATGAACATGGACCTGTTGCGCGTCCTGTTCGGCGCCATGCCGGGGATGACGGCCGACGACTTCGAGCGTGACATCTGCGGGGAGGTGCGCCCCGGGCTCCCCCCCGTGCCCAGCCGGGGCCGGACGCCCTACGTCCTGGCCAAGTCGCCCAAGGGGATGGCCACCGCCGGGCGCGGGCTGCGGGCCTACGCCGGTGACCAGCGGGCGTGGTGGGAGCGCGAGGTGCTCGACGGCAAGGGGCTGGACGACCCGAGGCGGCTCTTGACCGAGTCCGAGGCACGGTTCCGGGAGGCGTTCCGGCGCCACGTGCACGGCCGCTTCGTCCTCATGCCGGTGCAGGCCCAGCTGACCAGGCTGGCCCAGGGCGCCGGCCGGACCGATCTGATCAACCGGGTAATGGGTGGCCTCGGCGGCGTGACCGAGACGGAGCTGGCCGACGACCTCTGGCAGGTCGGCCGGGGCATCCTCGACACCGGTCAGTTCCTCCGCCGGTACGGCTTCCACGGCCCCAACGAGGGGAACCTCGACAGCTCTTCCTGGCGGGAGGACGACACCCTGCTGCAGCAGATGGCCAAGGCCATGGCCGACCGGCCCGAGTCCCAGCGCCCCCGAACGCGGGAAGCGGCCATGATGCAGGCCCGCCGGGTGGCCGTCTCCGAGCTGGTGGGGGTGTTGCCCCGCCCCAAGCAGGCCCTGGCCCGCGTGCTCTGCAAAGCGGCGGTCCGCACCGTCCAGGGCAACGAGATCGGCAAGGCCAGCTTCCTCATGGCCCTGGACGGCGGCCGGGCCGCCACCCGGGCCATCGGCCGGCGCCTCCACGGCGACGGGAGGCTCGAGGACGCCGAGGACGCCTTCTACCTCACCATGGACGAGCTGCTGGCCCCGCTCCCCGCCGACGTCAAAGCGCTGGTGCAGTTCCGCCGGGAACGCCGCCAGGAGTACCGGGGCTACGAGCTCCCGGTCACCTTCACCGGCGTCCCCGAGGTGGCGATCACAGGCGCGGGCCCGGCGGCGGTCAGGGAGGGGGACGGGGCCGGCGACGGTGACGTCGTCGGGGTGGCGGGGGCGCCCGGCGCCGTCGAAGGCCGGGCCCGGGTGGTCATCGACCCCGATGTGGCCGAGCTGCTGGAACCGGGCGACATCCTGGTGTGCCGGTTCACCGACCCCAGCTGGGCGCCGCTCTTCACCCTGGCCGAGGCCCTGGTCATCGACATCGGGGCCGCCGCCAGCCACGGCGCCATCGTGGCCCGCGAGCTCGGAGTGCCCTGCGTGATCGGCACCGGCGACGGCACCCGCCGCATCCGCGTCGGTGACCGGATCCGCGTCGACGGGTCCGCCGGGCGGGTGCAGATCCTCGAGCGGGCCCCGGCCGGGACGGCGCCGGTGGACGCCGACGGCACCGCCCGGCCATGACGCTGCAGCCCGCCGACGAGGGCCTCCACACGCCGCCGGAGCCGGTGCCGGCCAAGTGGCAGGAGAACCTCTTCTTCATCTGCTGGGACACCGACGGAGGACACGGGCTGCTCCTGCACGTGCAGCGGGCGCCGGGGGAGGACTGGCAGGAAGCCCAGCTCGTCATGTCCATCGGCGGCGAGCTGGCGTCGGCGTCGTTCACGGCCCCGTTCCACCCCCGGGTCACCCCTCCCCAGGTCTCCCTGCGGATCACGGTCCCCTTCCGGAGCTGGCAACTCTCGGTCGAGGGCCGCGGCCACCTGGATCGCGGGCCGCTCGGCTTCTTCGCCACTCGGCCCGGCGGCGATCAGGAGATCTCGGCTGACCTCACCCTGGAGAGCTCCCTTCCGGTGGCCGACCTGGCCGCGGGGCTGAGCGCCATCGTCAGCGGACTCCGCACCGACGGCACCGGACCCCAGATGGCGCCCCAGCAGCACTACGAGCAGGGGGGCAGCTGGCACGGCGAGCTGCGCCTCGGGGACCGCTCCGTCGGGGCCTCGGGCCTGTTCGTGCGTGACCATTCGTGGGGCGTCCGCGACGAGCAGCGCTTCCAGGCCTTCTGGACGGCATCCTGCCTCGACGGCGGACGGCTGTTCTGCAACGCCATCGGCATTCCCACCGGCGACCGGGTGGTCGGCGTCGGCGTGGTCGTCGACGAGTCCGGCGTCTCGTTCACCGACGAGGTTGCCGCCCGCTTCACTCCGGCGCCGGGCTTGCTCGGCTACGAGCGGGCCACGGTTGAGTTCGGAACCAGGATCTCCCGGGTGATGAGCACCCGGACCCTGGTGCACATCCCGATCTACCTGCCCCACTCGGGTCCCCGGCGTTACGACAACAACGCCATCTCCAGGGTAGAGATGGACGGGAAGCGCGGCTTGGGCGTGATCGAGTGGGCCGGTGTCCTCACCGGCGACCAGACGGCCCAGATCGACCCCACGGTGGCCACCGAGGACGTCTGGTCATGACGGCGCCAGGCCCCCGGCGGGCCGCGTTCATCCCGGCGCTGGTGGCGTTGCTGGCCGCCGCCTGTGGCAGCCACCTGTCCCATGACGAGATCGTGGCCGCCGCCCGGGGGAGCCAGGGGCAGGCGACGGAGTTCCAGCCGGACGCGGTCAGCGCCCCGGTGTCCTCCCCCGTGCCCGCCGACTCCGGGGCACCGCTCAACCCGGGAGTGCGGGCTGCCTCCGCCGCCCCCGCCGGCACCGGCCCCGCATCCGCCGCCGCCGGCACCGGCGGCCAACCCGCCGCCCCGAGCGCGGGGGCGACGGCCCCCGTCGCCAAGGCGGGCGCCACCCAGGCGGCGAGCCAGCCCGTGGCGCCCCAGGGCGGAGGCGGGTCCCCGGCCGAAGCCCAACCCCAGCCGGCCTGTGGGAGCGTCTGTGCTCCTCTGGTGATCGGCTCGGTGGGGACCTGGTCGGGCATCGCCGGGCAGAACATCGTGGCCGGGATGCATGCCCTGCGGGCCTGGGTGGCGGCCACCAACGCCGAGGGCGGGCTTGGCGGTCACCCGGTCCAGCTGCTGGTGGCCGACGACGGCTCCGACCCCGCCCGGCACCGGGCCCTGGTCCAGCAGTTCGTGGAGGAGAAGGGGGTCGTCGCCTTCGTCTACAACGCCGCCGTCTTCTCCGGCCACGCCAGCGTCGACTACCTCAACTCAAAGCGCATCCCGGTCGTGGGGGGTTCGGGCACCGAACCCTGGTACGTGACCAGCCCGATGTTCTTCACCCAGGTGGTGGCGGGCGACGTGGCCATCGAGGCCACGGTGGCCAGCTACGCCCGGTCGGCCAAGGCGGGCGGGAAGTCGAAGATGGGCCTGGTGACCTGCAGCGATGGGGCCCAGGTGTGCGAGGACATCCAGCGCAAGGCCCCCGGTTACGCCGCCAAGTACGGCCTCCAGCTGGTCTACCAGGGGGAGGCCTCGCTGGCCGCCCCCGATTTCACCTCCAACTGCCTGGCCGCCCGCGACGCCGGGGTGGAGCTGCTCATGCTGGCCATGGACGCCAACTCCTACCAGCGCTTCGGGCGCTCCTGCGCCAACATCAGCTACCGGCCGCTCTTCGGCATCCCCCAACCGGTCATGCTCGAGGACCTGGCCCGTGACCCCAATCTCCAGGGCTCGCCGGGCATGACCTACACCGCCCCCGCCTTCCTCGAGGGCAACGCCGCCATCGCCGAGTTCCGGGCCGCCCTGGGCCGCTACTCGCCCAGCACCTACCTGAACGGGTCGGCCACCCTGGGGTGGACGGCGGCCAAGCTGCTCCAAGCGGTGGCGCCGCGCCTGTCGAACCCACCCCGGCCCGCGGACGTCCTCGACGGCCTCTGGTCGCTCAACGGCAACGACCTGGGCGGGCTGACCGCCGCCCTGCGCTTCAGGCGCGACCAGCCCACGGTCCCCGCCACCTGCTACTGGCAGGTGGTGGTGAAGGACCAGAAGTACCAGAGTCCCGACGGCGGGCAGCGCCACTGCGAGGGGGGCTGAGATGGGGCGCCTCCGGACCGGGCTCGGCCGGACGGGCGGCGCCGCGCTCCTGACCATGGTGCTGGTCGCCACCGGCGGGGCCGGCCCGGTCGGAGCACAGGGCAGCTTCCGGGGGGTGGCGGCCGCCGAAGGGGTGCGGGTGGGCCTGGTGGCCAGTGGCGCTCCGGTTTCCAACCAGGTGGTCGACGGGGCCAGCCCGATCGCCCAGGCGGAGCTCGACTCGACCAACGGGTCGTCGGCCTTCGCCTCGGTCCTCTACCCCGGTGACGTGGTTGTGACCACCCCCGGGCTCCTGGCCGGCCTCTCCGGCGGCCAGACCAGCGATGTCGTCCAGCCATACCCGCTGATCGCCATCGCCGGCTCCACCACCGTCCCGGAGAGCACGGTGGAGGCCCCGGGCAGCTCCATGCGGGCCGAGGGCAATGACCGCCGGGCGGCGGCCACCTCCGTCTCCGGCGCCGGCCGGCCCGGCGAGATGGCCACCATCACCACCACCGCCCGGGCGCAACGCGAGAACGATGACACGGTCGTGGCCGCGGCATCTTCGGACGTGACCTCCGCCACCATCGGCCCGCTGGTCCTGGGCCGGATCACCGCCCGCAGCGTCGCCCGGCGCTCGCCCGCCGGGGTGCTCACCCGAGAGTCGACCTTCGAGGCCACCGGCATCACCGTCAATGGGGTGGGGGTGAAGCTCAACCCCGACGGGCTGGTGGTGGCGGATACGAACGTCCCGGTGTCGGCCTCCCCCCTCCAGCCGGTGCTCGATCAGGCCCGGGTCTCCCTGCGCTACGTCGCCCGCCAGGACACCGAAGACGGGGTCGTCTCCGCCGGACTGGTGGTGAGCAAAGTGCAGGACCTGCCGGGGTCGATCACGCCGGTGGTGGTCACCTACGCCGTCGGCCGGGCGACGGCGGGCGTGTCCGGCGTGGCGCTGGCCGCCGACGCCGTCGACGGCGGGTTCGTGCCCCCGGCCGGCCCCATCGGCGCTCCCTCGGCATCCCTGCTTCCCGCCCCTGGCGGCTTCGATGCCGCGCCCGAGAGCGTGCTCGACGTGGGCGGCGCCCTCTCGGCCGGCGGGACATCGGGGCGGGGGACGGCGCGCTCGACCGGCACGCCTCTTGACGCCGGCCTGCCCGGGACGGGTGCGCCGGAGGTGGCCATCGCCCCCGGGACGGCCCGACCGGCCATCAGTGCCGGCGACGGTGCCCCCGTCGCCCTCTTCGATGCCACCAGCCTGTATTTCGTGCTCGTAGCCGGTGCGGTGGCCGCCGGCGTGGTGTTGATGCTGCTACGGCGCTCAGGAGTGAGGCAGCGATGGATCTGAAGACATGGATGAAGGCGCAGTGGGACCGCGTCCTCGGGGCGCTGGCGGTGGCGGGGGGCGTGCTGGCCCTCGTCCTCGGCTACCTGGGGGTGGCCGGGACGGGGTACCCGGCCGAGCAGATCCCGTACGTGATCTCCGGCGGGGTGCTCGGCGTGGTCCTCATCGGCGTGGGCCTGACGTCCTGGCTCTCGGCCGACCTGCGCGACGAGTGGCGCAAGCTCGATCGCATCGAGAAGGTCCTCGAGCGTGGCGCCAGCGACCGGATCGCCGCCCCCAGGGAGCCATGACCGGTTGGGCTGAAGGCAGGGTCTCGGTGCCGTGGCGGCCTGGCACATCGGCTCGCTGGTGGGTGGCCCAGATGGTGGTGGCCGGGGTGGTGATCGCCGCCGCCTGGGCCGCCGGAGGTCGCGGCTCGGTGCAGGGCCAGATTCCCTGGCTGAACGTCGCCGTGCTGGCCGCGGTGGTGTCGGCGGTGGCCAACGGGCTGTGGATCGTGAGTGCCCGGCGGGCGTTCGGAGCTCGCCGGCGGTTGGTGCTCGGCGCCCTCGATGTCACCGTCCACGACGGGTTGGACGCCAACCCGTCTCCGGCCGGCACGCCGGGGGAGGAGTCGCCGGTCGCCGTCCCCGGATTGCAGCGCTATCACCGGCCTGGCTGTCCCCTGGTCGCCGGCAGGACGCTGGTGGCGGCCACAGGTCCGGACCACGACGCGGCCGGCCGGGTTCCCTGCGGCTGGTGCACTCCGTGAACGACCTGCTGCCCTTCATCGTCGTCGGGGTGGCCGCCGGATCGCTCTACGGCCTCGCCGGGCTGGGGCTGACCCTCTCCTACAAGACCTCCGGAGTCTTCAACTTCGCCCACGGCTCGATCGCCGCCACCGCCGCCTTCGCCTTCTTCTCCCTGCACCGGCAATGGGGCGTGCCCTGGCCGGTCGCCCTGGTGGCGGCGGTGGGTGTCGTCGGCGTCGTCGCCGGCCTGGTGGTGGAACGGGTGTCGCGTTCGGTCGGCACCGGAGAGCCGGCGCTCGCCATCGTGGCCACCGTCGGGCCCCTGCTCGCCATCCAGGGACTCATCCAGTGGCGCTACGGCATCGCCACCCGGCAGTTCGACCCCTTCCTGCGGGGAACCGCCGGCTACGCCGGCTCGGTGGCCATCACCTGGCAGCAGGTGGCGGCCATCGCGGTGGCGGGGGCGGCGGCGGTGGCGCTGTTCGCGTTCTTCCGGTTCTCCCGGCTCGGCGCCCAGATGCGGGCGGTGGTGGACGACTCCGACCTCCTCGACCTGACCGGCACCAGCCCGGTTCGGGTGCGGACGGTGGCCTGGGTGATCAGCGCCACCTTCGCCGCCCTCTCCGGTGTGCTCATCGCCCCCTTCCTCGGCCTGGACGCCGGGTTGCTCACGCTCCTCGTCGTGCAGGCCTTCGGCGCCGTGGCCATCGGCCGGTTCACCAGCCTGGGCGGCACCTATCTCGGCGGCATCGGGCTCGGCGTCGGGGCCTCGCTGCTCACCAAATGGGTGGCCAGCACCCCGTCGCTGGGCGGGCTGCCGTCGTCCCTGCCGTTCCTGGTGCTGTTCCTCACCCTGCTCATCTGGCCGCCGCCGAGGACGGTGCTGCGCCAGGCGTTCCGGCCAGCTTCCGCGCTCGATCGTGGCGGCCGGCCGGCGCCGCTGCCGGTCAAGATGGCCGCCGGGGTTGGCGTGGTCACCGTCCTTTTGGCTCTGCCCCTCGTCGTCGACGCCCGGCTCCCCACCTTCATCAACGGGGTCATCTTCGTGATGGTGTTCGCCTCCCTGTCCCTGCTGGTGCGCACCTCCGGCCAGATCTCGCTCTGCCACGCCACCTTCGCCGCCCTGGGAGCGACGTCGTTCGCCCACTTCACCTCCGGTCTGGGGCTGCCCTGGTTCGTGGCCCTGGTGCTCGCCGGACTGGCGGTCATCCCGCTCGGGGTGCTCGTCGCCGTCCCCGCCATCCGCCTGTCCGGCCTCCATCTCGCCCTGGCCACCTTCGGGCTCGCCATCCTCATGGAACGGGTGGTGTACCCCAGCGCCTTGATGTTCGGGGCAGTCGGGTCCCGACGGGCGCCCCGCCCGTGGTTCGCCCAGACCGACACCGGCTTCTACTACGTGGCCGTGGCCCTGGCCGCCGCCGCCTGCGTCATCGTCGTCCTCATCACCCGCACCCGCCTCGGCCATCTGCTGCGAGGACTGGGGGAGTCGCCCACCGCCCTCCTGACCAACGGGTTGGCGGTGAGCGTCACCCGCTTGGTGGTGTTCGCCGTGTCGGCCTTCCTGGCCGGCACCGCCGGAGCCCTGTTCGCCGCCGCCAGCGGGAACGTGAGCGGCCGGGGTTTCGGCTCGTTCGACTCGTTGCTCTACCTCGTGGTGCTCACCGTCGCCGGCCGCTCGTTGCTGGCGTCCTCGGTCCTGGCCGCCCTGGCTCTGGCGGTGGCGCCGGCCTACCTGCCCGACGGGTTCCTCCAGCACCAGGCGCTGATCTTCGGCCTGGCCACCGTGGCCGTTGTGACCGCCACCGGGGTCCGGATCGGCCACGGACGGGCCGCGGGCCGGAGGGAGACCAGCCCGGTGCGCGCCCGCGGGATGGAGTTGGCCGGATCGGCGCCCCTGGCCTCAGCTCCCGGACCGGTGGCATGACCACCGCCACCACCGCCACCGGCACCGCCCGGGCCGGCACCGCCGGCGGGCTGGTTGTCGACCGGCTGACGGTGCGGTTCGGCGGCCACGTCGCCGTCAACAACCTGAGCCTGGTCGCCCCCCTCGGCCGGCTGACCGGGCTGATCGGGCCCAACGGGGCGGGGAAGACGACCACCTTCGCCGCCATCAGCGGGCTGATCCGCCCGGCGACGGCCCGCATCGCCTTCCTGGGCCGGGATGTCACCGGCCTGCCGGCGCCGGCCCGGGCCCAGCTCGGACTGGGCCGGACCTTTCAGCGCACCGAGCTGTGTCCGTCGCTGACGGTGGAGGAGAACGTGGCGCTGGGCCCCGAGGCCCGGTCGGCGGGCCGGAGCCCCTGGCGCCAGCTCGTCCCCCGCCGCGCCGAGCGCCCCGCCATCAGGCAGGCCGTGGCCCGGGCCATCGACATCTGCCAGCTCGGCGCCGTCGCCCACCGCCCGGTGGGTGCGCTCAGCGTGGGCCAGCGCCGGCTGGTGGAGCTGGCCCGGGTCTGGGCCGGCGACTACCGCTTCGTGCTCCTGGACGAGCCGTCGTCCGGGCTCGACAACACCGAGACGGCCCAGCTGGGGACGCTCATCCGGTCCATGGTGGACGAGGGCGGTCTCGGCATCCTGCTGGTGGAGCACGACATGACGCTGGTCATGGCCGTCTGCGACTACCTCTACACCCTCGACTTCGGGGAGCTGATCTTCGCCGGCACCCCGGCCGAGACCCGGGCCAGCCCCGCCGTCCGGGCCGCCTACCTGGGCGAGGAGGAAGCGTGATGCTCGTGCTCGACGGCATCACCGCCGGCTACGGGCAGACCACGATCCTGCGCGACCTGCACCTGGCCGTGCCCGACGGCGCCGTGGTGGGCCTGCTCGGGCCCAACGGGGCGGGCAAGACCACGCTCCTGCGGGTCGCCTCCGGGCTGCTTCCCCCCAGCGCCGGTCGGATCCTCCTCGACGGGGTCGACGTCACCGCCCGCTCGCCCCACGCCCTCCGCGCCCTTGGCATCTGCCACATCCCCGAGGGCCGGGGGATCTTTCCCAGCCTCACGGTGGGCGAGAACATCCGGCTCTTCTGCCCGCCGGGTCAGGAGCGGGCCGGGCTGGAGCGGGCCGTCGACGCCTTCCCCTGGCTGGGTCGACGGATCAACCAGACGAGCGGCACGATGAGCGGCGGCGAGCAGCAGATGCTGGCGCTGGCCCGCGCCTACGCCGGTCAGGCCCGGGTCGTGCTCCTCGACGAGGTGTCGATGGGCCTCGCCCCCCGGCTGGTCGACGAGATCTTCGCCTTCCTCGCCCGCCTCGCCGCCGAGGGCACGGCCCTGCTCCTCGTCGAGCAGTACGTGTCCAAGGCGCTGGCCATCGTCCACTACGTCTGCGTGCTCAACCGGGGCCGGCTCTCCTTCGCCGGGGAGCCCGCCGAGCTCCAGCGGGAGGAGATCCTGGCCAGCTATCTGGGCGCCTGAGGACGGCGGCGGCGCACTTCGACCTTCCCCCCGTGGCGCGCACGTCGAGGCTGGGCTGGGGTGCGCTGGCCGGGCCGTGCACCACGCTGCCGTCATCGAGGCGGAAGGTGCTGCCGTGCCACGGGCAGGTCACGGTGTCCCCCTCGACCTGCCCCTCGTGGAGCGGCCCGCCGAGGTGGGAGCACCGGTCGGCGAGCGCGCACACCGTCTCGCCCCGGCGGACGAGCAGCACCGGCGTCCCGCCGGCGTCGGCCAGAACCGGCCGGCCCTCGGGAAGTTCAGCGGCGTCGGTCAGCGGGGTCCAGTCCTCGGGCAGGTCCTCGAAGGCGGTGCGGTTGACCCCGGCCGCCCGGCCGTAGGACAGGTGTCCGCCCAGGTAGCCCCCGACGGCGACGGCAGCGGCGCCGAGCAGGCCGAGGGCCACCCCGCCGGTGCGGTTTCCCCGGCGCCGGGCGGCCAGCGAAGCCGTCCAGAGTCCCAGTGCCACATGGTTGGCGGCGGCGTGGACCACCCCCACCCGCTGTTCTCTCCGGCCGAGGTCGGACCAGTCGGAGAGTCCGGAGACGGCGGTGGGGAGGGCGGCGGCGATGCCGGCGGCCACGAGCGCGTCAGCCGCCGGCCGGGACCGGCGTCCCCCGGCGAGATCGAGGAACACGGCGCCCGTCCACGCTCCGATGGGCAGGTCGGTGAGGAGGGGATGAAGGGGGTGGCCGAGCCAGGAGCCGCTCAGGGCGTCCTTGGGCGGGCCGGCGGAGATTCCGTGGTGACATGGCGGCACCTCGTTGCTGTGTCTAGGCCCGGAGCTGGTCGAGCTTGTCCCGGAACAGGGTGGAGCCGATGGCCGTCCGGCGGGGCTGGCCCTTGAGGAAGGCCTCGGCGAATCCTTTGGCCTGCTGATACTTCACCTTGGGGGGCATGGGCGGCTCGTCAGGATTGACGACCACGTCGATCACCGCCGGTCCGGCGGCGGCGAAGGCATCCTCCACCGCCCCCTCCAGGTCGCCGGGCTTCTCCACCCGGATGCCGGGGCAGCCGGCCGCCTCCGCCCAGCCGGCGAAGTCTCCGAGGCGATCTTCCCCATGGCCACCTCCAGGTCGGTCAAAGGCCACGAGAGTGACTTGCCCGCCGGTGGAGGCTCCGAACCCTTGTCCTTGGGCTAGGCCGCCTTGTCGTTGTTGCAGGGGCCGGTGACCGAGGCCTGGTCGGCCGTGCGCCGGTAGTGGAGCTTGCAGTCCCAGCGCCCGGTAGTGGTCATGTCCAGGGCGAAGACGTCGTCGGCGACCTTGTAGGTGCCCGCGCCGGTGAAGGTGAAGCCCTGGGTGAAGGCGCAGCGGTTGAAGCTGAAGGCGTCGGTTTCGCCGTCCGCGGTCACGCTCAGGGTGCCACCGTAGGGACAGCCCACTCTGGCCGGCTCGGACGCGTCCCAGTTGACGTATTCGGGGAGGAGGGTGAGCTCGGTCTCGACCGAGATCAGGGCCTCGAGCTGGTTGGCGAAGTCCGCGGCTCGCACCGGGGCCAGGGGGACGTAGTCGTCCGCCACCACGCCCTCACAGGTGGTCTCGCGTTGGGGAGGTACCCGGCCGTTCACCAGGAACTCGGTCACGGGCCCGTCAACACAGGGGTCGCCAAAGCCGAAGATGGTGTGGGAGCCGCCTGTCTTGGTGATGAGATAGCCGTCGTCCAGGTGACGGAAGACGTTCACGGCCTGGTGGTAGGGGGTGGCGGGGTCCGCCGTCCCCCCGAGCACGATGGTGGGGATGCCCGGGGCCCGGAGCGGCGCCGGGCGGTCGAGATGGGCGACGGCCGCCGGCCAGTAGGAACAGGGCAGCTCGTAGCTGAATGCCGAGGCCAGCCGGGGGACGTTGGCGTCCACCGAGTCGCCGGCCCGGACGTAGTTCTCCGCCTTCTGCTCGGGGCCGTCGCCCGGGTACGAGTAGTCCCGGCAGTCGACGGCGTAGTAGACGGCCTCGGAGAAGTCCGGCATGGGGACGCTCTCGAGCGTCTGGGGATCGATGCCGAGGGCGGCATACGCCAGCCGGGCCAAAGGCACCAGGTCATGTCGCGAGGCCCAGGCAGCCAGCGCCCGGGTCAGGAGCATCCGGTCGGCTTCGGCGTACGTCTGGGAGATGGCGGTCGCCTCCAGGTTGGCCAGCGTGAGCCGGCGGGTGGCGTATCCGCCCCCGGGACGCGGGAAACGGAAGGAAAGGTCGCCACCATCCAGGCGCCCCACCAGGTCGTCGTAGACGGCGACGGCGTCGCCGCCCACCTCCCGGGCGCAGGCGGGATCGGCGTTGCAGGCCCGAAGCGAACCCAGAAGCGTCTCGCCGTAGGCCCGGGCCTGGTCGGCGAAGAACTCGGTGCCGCCGACGGTCAGGTCCACGGTGCCGTCGAGCAGCAGTCCGGCCAGGTGGTCGCCGTGGGCGGCGGCGTAGGTCTGCGCGTACTGGGTGCCATAGCTCTCGCCGTAGAGCAAGAACTTCTCGTCGCCCAGGACCCGGCGGAACGCCTCGAGGTCCTCGATCGCCTGGTCGGTCCCGAGATAGGGCAGCACGGCCGTCGCCTCCGGGCCCGACTCGTGCACACAGTCTCGGGCGAAGGTGCGCGCCCCCTGCTTGACCGTCGCTTCCTGTTCGGGCGTCCGGGCCCGCCCGTCGACCGTGTCCCAGGCGGCGGCCGCCTCGGGGCAGGCCAGGCCACCGGAGCGGCCCATGCCCCGCTGATCGAAGAACACGATGTCGAAGCGCTGGGGGATGCGGGGATCGAACGTCGATGTGTAGGCGTCGGCGGCGTGGAGGCCTGACGTGCCGGGCCCGCCGGTGGCGGTCACGAACATCCCCGTGCGCTCCCCGGTGGCCGGAAGCACGGCGAAGACCACATCGATGGTGCGCCTGGCGGCGGGGTGGAAGTGGTCGAGGGGCAACGCCAGCGTCACGCAGGTGAAAGCGCTGCCCTCCGGGCAGGGCTTCCCGCCCAGCTCCTTGAGCACATCGGCCGTGGTGCGGCCATCGGTCCGGGACGAGGCGGGAAGAGCCTGCAGCGCCGGGAGGACCAGGGCGATGGCCACGGCCATGCCGAAGCGTCGCCTGCAGTTGACTGCCATGGCTCTCCCCCGCTCTCCCGGACCATCTTCCCATGAGGTCCGCGGCCGTGTCAGTGGACGCCGTCAGCGGAAGATGAGGCCCCAGGCGGCCCCGGCGGCCATCAGCCAGGCGGCGTTGATCCGCCAGCGCCACAGCACGGCAGCGGCGGCAACGGCCACCACCGCGGTAGGGACATCGATGACGGCGTCCTTGGCCAGCACCCAGGTCACACCGGCCATGAGGGCGACGGCGGCGATGTTGAGGCCGTCGAGAGCGGCGGCGGTGGTGACCGAGCGGCGCATCCGGGCCACGATCGGTTCCAGGGCCGCCACCATGAGGAAGCTGGGCAGGAAGATGGCCACCGTGGCCACCACGGCTCCCGCCCCGCCGGCCAGCAGGTAGCCGACGAAGGTGGCGGTGGTGAAGAGCGGGCCGGGGGTGAACTGGCCGACGGCGATGGCGTCGAGCAGCTGGCCCTCGCCGAGGAGCCCGGTCTGGACCAGGTCACGGTGCAGGAAGGCGAGAAGGACATAGCCGCTGCCGAACAGGAGCGCACCGACCTTCAGGAACACGGCGGCGACGCGAACCAGGCCGGCATCGGCGCTGCCCGTGCCGCCGGCGAGAAGAGCGGGGACCAGGACCGGAGCCGACAGCAGCCGGGGCCGGCGGGCGAGGATGGCGGCGACAGCCCCGGCCGCCAGCAGGAGGACGGGCTCGTTCACGCCCACGGCGTAGAGCAGGAGGACGCCCGCCCCGATGACGGCCAGCGTCGTCGATTTGACCGCCGTCCGGCCGAGCTGGAGGACGGCCAGGGCGACCACGGCGAGGACCACGGGTTTGATCCCTTCGAACACGTCGTCCACCGCCGGGGTGGTGCCGTAGCGGACGTAGATCCAGGCCAGCACCCCGACCACGGCCGCCGCCGGGGTGATGAACGCCACCCCGGCCACCACCAGGCCGGGGATGCCGGCCCGCCGCCGCCCGACGTACATGGCCACTTCGGTCGACGTGGGCCCGGGAATGGCGTTGCTGGCCCCGACCAGATCGAGGAACTCCCCGTCGGTCAGCCACCGTCGCTCCTCCACCAGCTCCCGGTGCATGAGGGCGATGTGGGCGGCCGGGCCCCCGAAGGCGGTCAGGCTCAGGCGCCCGAAGAACCGGGCGAGCTCGATGAGCGGGGCGCGGGGGGACGCCATCCGCCCGAAGCTAACCCGAGGGCGTCGAGGATCGCCGCCCGCGATTCTTCGAACCAGTCCAGCGCGCCGGGGTTGGCCAGGCTGTCCCGGCTGGCCACGCTCTCCGGTTCGGCGCCCATCAGCAACCGCTTGACCGGGATCTCCAGGATCTTGCCCGTCAGTGTTCTCGGCAGCTCGGTCACGGCGAAGATCCGGTTGGGCACGTGCCGCGGCGAGCATTCGGTCCGGACCGTTGCCCGGATCCGCTGGACCAGGTCGTCGGTGAGCTCCGCCCCGGCGGCCACGACCACGAACATCGGCATCACGCCGATGCCGTCGTCGCTGGGCAGGTCCACCACCAGGGCGTCGACGATCTCGGGAAGGGTGAGGACGGCCCGGTACAGCTCCGCCGATCCCATCCGCACCCCACCCCGGTTGATGGTGGCGTCGCTGCGCCCGTAGAGGATCCCGCTGCCCCGGGGCGTCAGCTCCAGCCAGTCGCCGTGGCGCCACACGCCCGGGTACACATCGAAGTACGCCTCCCGGTAGCGGCGCCCGTCCTCGTCGCCCCAGAAGCGGATGGGCATCGCCGGGGACGGCTTGGTGACCACCAGCTCGCCGGTCTCGCCGACGAGCGGCTGGCCCTTCTCGTCCCACGACTCCACCGCCACCCCCAGCACCCGGGCCTGCAGCTCGGCCGGGTAGACCGGCAGCCAGGGCACCCCGCACAGGAAGGGACCGGCGACGTCGGTGCCGCCACTCGAGGAGTTGAGCCAGATGTCGGGTCCCAGCTCCCGGTAGACCCACTCGAACCCGTCGGCGGAGAGCGAGGAGCCGGTCGAGCCCACCGCCTGGAGGGCGGAGAGGTCGCGGCCGTCCCGGGGATGGAGGCCGGCCTTCATGCACGAGACGATGTAGCTGGCGCTGGTGCCGAAGAGGGTCATGCCCGTCTGCTCGGCCAGGTCCCAGAGCACACCGAGGTCGGGGAAGCCGGGGTTGCCGTCGTAGATGATGATCGAGGCGGGGGTGAGCAGGCCGCCCAGCATCACGTTCCACATCACCCAGCCCGTGGTCGTGAACCAGAACAGCCGGTCGTCGGGCTTGGCGTCGAAGTGGAAGTGGAGGTACTTCAGCTGGTCCAGGAGCATGCCGGCGTGGGAGTGGACGATCGGCTTGGGCAGGCCGGTGGTGCCGGAGGAGTACACGACCCACAGGGGATGGTCAGAGGGCACCGCTTCGAAGGTGAGCTCCGCTCCCGGCTGCTCGAAGTCCTCCCAGGCCACGGTCTCCCGCAGGTTCCCGATGCCGGCGCCGGGGTCCAGTGATCGCAGCAGCACCGTCCGGCGGAGCGACGGCAGCGCCTGCTGCAGGGCGGAGACCTCCGCCAGCCGCCCGTAGTCCTTGCCGCCGTAGCGGTAGCCGTCCACGGCCAGGAGCACGTTCGGCTCGATCTGGGCGAAGCGATCGACCACGCTGCGGACCCCGAAGTCGGGTGAACAGGCGGACCAGATGGCGCCGAGGCTCATGCAGGCCAGCCCGGCGGCCAGGGCCTCGGGGATGTTGGGCAGGTAGGAGGCCACCCGGTCGCCGGGCCCGACACCTTCCGCCCGCAGCCCAGTCGCCAGGGCGGCGGTGCGGGCCCGCAGCTCGCCCCAGGTCCACTCCGCCGGCGGGTGGCGCTCCGAGGCGAAGCGGACGGCGACGGCGCGGTCGTCCTTGGCGCGGAAGATGTGCTGCGGGTAGCTCAGCCGGGCGCCCGGGAACCAGGCGACGTCCGGCATCTCCCCGCCGGTGCACACGGCGTCGTAGCTCGGCTCCGCCTGGACGTCGAAGTACTCCCACAGGGAGGCGTAGAAGCCCTCGAGGTCGTCGACCGACCATTCCCAGAGCGCCTGGTAGTCGTAGCCGTCGAAGCGCCGGCCCCGGGCCTCAGCCAGCCACTCGCAGTAGCGCGTCAGCTGGGCGCGGCCCCGACGCTCCTCGGACGGGACCCACAGGGGCTCACGCGAAATGGGGGATGACCTTCTCGCCGAACAGCTTGATGGCGTCGAGCACCTTCTTGTGCTCCGGGCCGTTGGGATGGCGGAAGCGCATCACGAAGTAGTCGGTGCCGAGCTCCGCGTGCCACTTCTCGATCTGCTCGATGCAGTCCTCGGGCGAGCCCATGATGAACCGGTTGGGCGCCACCTTGTCGAGGGAGAACTCGTCGGGCGACTTGAGCTCCTTGATCCAGGGGTCGACCGTCTCGTTGTAGCCACCCACGTCGTAGTAGAAGCGGTGCGAGGTCATGACGTACTCGCCGTACTCGGCCACCGCCTGGTCCGAGGTGGGCGCCACCCAGCATTCCCGCAGCACGGTGATCCCGGGCGTCTGGCCGCTCTCCTGGGCCGACTTGCGGTAGATGTCGGCGAACATGTTGAAGGTGTCGAGCGTGTTGATGACGTCGGTGATCCAACGGTCCCCGATGCGGCCCGCCCGGCGCAGGCCCTGCGGCGTCCACGCTGCACACCAGATCTCCGGCCGAGGCTGCTGCACCGGTTTGGGGGTGACGTTGACCCCCTCGTAGGTGTGGTGGGTGCCCTGGAACGAAACGTCCTTCTCGGTCCAGGCCTTCTTCAGGAACTGCACGGCGTCCTCGAACAGCGTCCCCCGCTGGCTCATGTCGACGCCGAAGGCGGCGAGGTCGGCGTCGACGTAGCCGGCCCCGACGCCCAGTTGCAGGCGGCCGCCGGAGAGGATGTCGAGCAGGGCCGTGTCCTCCGCCAGCCGGACCGGGTCGTAGAGCGGAGCGAGGGCGACGCAGGTGCCGACCTTGAGCGTGGTCGTCTCCCGGGCGATGCCGGCGGCCACCATCAGGGGGTTGGGGAAATACCCGTCGGGCTGCTGGTGATGCTCGGTGATCATGCACGAGTCGAAGCCGACGGACTCCGCCATCTGCGCCTCGGCCACGATCTCCTCGAAGATCCGGACCATCTCCCGGCCGTCGGGATAGTCCTCGGTGCAGGGAAAGATTCCAAACTTGATCTCGGCCATCGAGCATCTCCTTCCGGCGGTGTCGCGCCCGGCCACGCAGGGGTAGCGCAACGACGCTACGCAGACATGGGCCAAGGCTCAATGGGGAAGGACATAACGTCGCCCCGGACAACTTGTGGGATGTCACAACGGCCAGAGTCCCGGGCTCAGCCCTCGAGGCCGAGGAGTCGGGCGGCGGTCCCGCCCAGGATCGCCTGTTGGTCCTCGGCCGGCAGCGCCGGCATCTTCTCGATCAGCCCGACCGGGTCGCCGTCGCCCATGTCGTAGGGGTAGTCGGTGCCGACCACCACCTGGCCGGCGCCCATCTGCTGGATGAGGAACCCGAGGTGGGCCTGGTCGTAGACGAGGCAGTCGACGTAGATCCGGCGCAGGTAGGCGCTCGGCGGGCGGTCGGGGATGTGGTGCCGCCCTTCCGGCCGCTGCCCCCAGGCGTGGTCCATCCGGGAGGCGTAGAACGGCAGGTAGCCCCCGCCGTGGACCGCGCACAGCTTGAGTGCGGGCAGCTCCTCGAAGAGGCCGCCGTGGATCATCCGGGTGAGGGCGATGGTGGATTCCAGGGGGTTCCCGATGACGTTGGTCAGGTAGTAGTCCATCAGCCGCTCGGCCTGGGTGAAGCCGTGGGGGTGGAGCAGGACGAGGACGTCGAGGTCGGCCACGGCGGCGAAGAAGGGCCGGAAGCGCCGGTCGTCGAGGTCGAGCCCGTTGACGTTGGTGCAGATCTCGACGCCCCGCAGGCCCAGTTGGGTGACGCCGTGGTCGAGCTCGGCGACGGCGGCGTCGACGTCCTGGAGGGGGACGGTGGCCAGCCCCACGAACCGGTCGGGATGCCCGGCCACGAGGCCGGCCAGGTGCTCGTTCTGCATCCGGGTCAGCTTGCGGCCCAGGGCCGGGTCGGCCCAGTAGTAGTACTGCGGCGGGGCGACGGAGAGGACCTGGAGGTCGACGCCCATCCGTTCCATGTCCTCCAGGCGGCGCCGCGGGTCGGTCAGCTTGCCGGCCAGGGCGGCGAAGTGCCGGGCGTTGTACGCCTTCGTCTCCTCCCCGGCATAGAAGGTGAACGGATCCATGAGCGGCGTGGCCAGGCCCTCGACCAGCTGCTGGCAGGCGGGGGTGGCGATGTGGCTGTGGAGGTCGATGACCCTGGGCGCCGGCATCCGGTGATCCGCCCTCCACTCAGGAGGCGTCGAGGACGCTTTCGATGAGGAAGGCGAACTGGACCTGGAGGAGCGCCTGGGGGTCGTGGCAGTCGATGCCCAGCAGCTCCTCGATCCGGCGCAGGCGATAGCTGACCGTGTTGGGGTGCACGATCAGGGCCTCCGCCGTCGCCGCGGCGCTGAACCCGCAGCGGAGGAAGGCCCGCAGGGTCTCGACCAGCGTCGTCTCCCGGCGTCCGTCGTAGTCGTAGAGCGGCCCCAGCACGCTGTGCATGAACTCGATGAGCTCCTCGGGCCGCTTGACCTGGAGCAGCAGCCGGTAGACGCCGAGGTCGCCCAGGGCGACCACCCGGTCCCTGCTCCCCGCCCGCTGGACGAGGTCGAGGGCGCCGGCGGCCAGCCGGTAGGCCTCGGCGTACTCGGTGATGCCGTGGCACGGCGGGCCCAGACCCACCGACACGGAGCCGATGTAGGCCTGGATCTGGCGGCGGAGCATGTCGGCCAGCTCGGCCGCTTCCGGCTGCCCGTCGCCGTGCGGCCACAGCACGATGACGTCCTCGCCCCGGGCGGCGACCAGCGCCGTCCCGTCGATGCCGGCCCCGTTGACCACCCGCTGGACCTGGGTGAGCAGGGAGCGCTGCAGGCGGGCGGGGCTGGCGGTCACCCGCATGACGGGATCCTCGTCGCCCGGATCGGGTCTGACCACGACGAGGGTGTGGGGGTCGGTCAGCTCCAGGCCGAACTGGACGGCCCGGGCCAGGGTCGAGCCGGGATCTCCCCGGGCGTCGGTGTCGAGCAGGTCGTCGAGGAACTCCCGGGACAGCCGCCACTCGACCTCCTGGGCGGTGCGCAGCTTCGACACCGCCAGGGCCACCACGAGGGCGCCGCGTTCGAGGGCCCGGCGTTCGAAGGCGCCGAAGCCACGCTCGGGGTTGAAGGCCCACACCCGGCCGGCGAGCTCGTCGTCGAGGACGACGGGGGCCACCAGGCTGGGCGCGGCCCCGTCGCTGCCCTCCACCTCGACGGCCCGGTGCTCCGTCCGGGCCCGCTGGAGGAGCGCTTCCACCCGGGGGTCCTGGCGGGCGGCGGGCCCGGGGATGCGATCGAGGTCCTCGGGGGCCACGGCGGCGCCGAGCGGATGACCGGCCGGGTCTTCGATCAGCACGTCGCTGTTGAGGACGCCGGCCAGTTCCCGGGTGATGCGGTCCAGGCTCTCGCCGGCCAGCAGCAGCCGCATGAGGCCGCGATAGACGTCCTCCCCGCGCCGGGTGATCCGGTGCTCCTCCTCGAGGGCGTCGATGCGCTGCTCCAAGCCGGTGATCCGGTCCCGTTCCCGTTCCCGCAGCAGGCTCGACTCGATGGCCAGGGCGGCCTGGTTGGCCACCGTCTCCATGAGGACGACCTCGTGGGCCGCCCACTCCCGGGGCTGGCGGACGTAGCAGTTCAGCACCCCGAGCGAGCCCTCGGAGGCCACCAGGGGCAGGGACAGGATCGAGCGGTAGCCCTGCTCGGCCGCCACCGCTTCCCACTGGAGGCAGGTCGGATCGGCCCGGATATCGACGAGGACGACGGGGCGCTGGGTGCGGAAGGCCCGGCTGGAGGGACCCTCGGCCTGGGCCCCGGGGCGGATCAGGGGCGGGTGGGCGGCGTTGACCTCGGCGGCGTAGGAGGGGCTGAGCCCGTAGAAGCCGCGGATGAGCAGCTTTTCGCCGTCCTCGTCGGGCAGGAGCACGGCGCAGAAGTCGTAGGCGGTGAGTTGCGCCACGGTGCCGGCGATGAGGTTGAACAGGTCATGGGCCGGCAGACCCCGATTGACGGCCCGCACGAACTCACACGTGGCATCCAACCAGGTACGCAGGTCGCTGCCGGGGGCGTCGACATCCCGAAGAGCCACGACCGCCAAATTAACGGGGCGCTGTGACCTCCCACAAACCTTGGGAAGCACTCTTGTCCCGGACCCCATGGCCCGCTGGCAGGCTCCCTTCGTATCCTCGCCGCAACGAGGCCGCCCCGCACACCCCATGATGGGAGCTCAGCCATGGTGAAGCCGATTCTTCAGATCTACCCCGTCATCCCCGCCACCAGGGCCGAGCGCGAGGAGCTGCGCCCCATCGGGCGCCACGTGGAGCGCTACCACCAGACGCTCAACGAGTGGCACGACATCGTGCGGGCCGCCGACCGGCTCGGGTTCTGGGGCGTGGCCACGGTCGAGCACCACTTCCACTCCGAGGGCTACGAGGTCGGGCCCACCCCCGGGGTACTCAACGCCTACTGGGCGGCCATCACCGAGCGGGTCCGCATCGGCCAGCTGGGCTACGTGATGAGCGCCCAGAACCCCATCCGGGTGGCGGAGGAGACGGCCATCCTCGACCACCTCACCAACGGCCGCTTCTTCGTCGGCTTCGCCCGGGGCTACCAGGCCCGCTGGACGAACATCCTGGGCCAGCACCTGGGGGCCAAGGCGACGCTGTCACCCACCGGGCTGACCGAGGACAAGCTGGCGGCCTGGACCGAGGAGCAGAAGGCGACCCGCTTCGCCGACGACCAGATCAACCGGGAGGTCTTCGAGGAGCAGGTCGACTTCGTCTTCCGGGCCTGGGCCGACGACAGCGTCGAGTCGAAGGGCCGCTGGCAGATCCCCTACCCCTACGAAGAGGGCATCGACTGGACCATGACCGCCACCCGGGAGATCGGCGCCCTCGGCGAGATGGACGAGGACGGCCGCATCCGGCGGGTCAGCATCGTGCCGGCACCGCTGACCAAGCCGCACCCGCCGATCTTCGTGTCGTCCAACGCCAGCCGGGAGACGGTCGAGTACTGCGGGCCCCGGGGGTTCATCCCCGCCTACTTCACCAAGATCGAGAAGGCCGAGGCGCACGCCCGGGCCTACGTCGACGCCGCCCGCCTGGGCGGCCGGGACTACCAGTTCGGCCAGAACCAGGCCCTGGTGCGCTGGGGCAACATCGCTCCCTCGATGGAGCAGGCCCGGCGCAATGTGGAGGCGTGGGACGTCGACATCTTCCGGGACCTCTACGGCGGCACCACGCCGATGGCCTGGGACCCCGCCAACCCGGTGGACTCCGTCCTGGCCAGTGGCCTGTGGGCCATCGGCACGCCCGAACAGGTCCGCGACCACTACGTCGAGGAGTGGAAGCGGATGCCCTCCGAGTACGTGATCATCATCTACCACTTCGCCCAGCAGCCGGTGGAGTCGGTGATCGAGAACATGGAGATGTGGATGCAGCACGTCAAGCCGGCGCTCGACGAGCTGACCGCCCACTACGAAAGCTAGGAGGGGCGATCCCATGACGCAGGCGTCGATGACCGCCACCGGCTTCGGCGGCGAGGAGATCGTCCGGGACTACATCGCCAAGTACTCCAACTGGGGCCGCTGGGGCGACGACGACGAGCTGGGGGCGCTCAACTACGTCGGGCCCGAGCAGATCACGGCCGCCGCCGGGCTGGTCCGCCAGGGCAAGGTCATCTCCATGTCCCTGCCCTACGACCTCTTCGGCCCCCAGGTGGGCGCCTTCCGGGCCAACCCCCTCAACCTCATGACGGCCACCGGGACCGACTACCTCAACGGTGTGCAGGACCCACTGCCGGCCGACTGGGGCCCGGCCTACACCTTCGGCTACGCCGACGATGTCATCGTCATGCCCAACCAGGCGGGCACGCAGTGGGACGGCCTGGCCCACATCTTTTTCGAAGGCAAGATGTACAACGGCTACGACGCCGGCCTGGTCTCAGCCAAGGGTGCGGGGCGCTGCGGCATCGAGAAGTTCCGCCACAAGCTGGTGATGCGGGGCGTGCTCCTCGACGTGGCCCGGGCCAAGGGGGTCGCCGCCCTCGAGCCCGGGTACGCCGTCAGCGCCGAGGACCTCGACACCACCGCCGCCGCTCAGGGCGTCGAGGTCCGCACCGGCGACTGCGTGATCGTGCGCACCGGCCTGCTCGGGCAGCGGCGGGGGAAGTGGGGCGACTACTGCGGCGGCCCGGCTCCGGGCATGTCGCTCCACACCGCACCGTGGCTGGCCGAGCATGCGGTGGCGGCGCTGGCCACCGACACCTGGGGCGTGGAGGTCCGGCCCAACGAGATCGAGCTGTTCCAGCCCCTCCACGTGGTCGCCCTCGTCCACATGGGCCTCCCCTTCGGGGAGATCTGGGACCTGGAGGCCATCGGGGAGGACTGCACCGGCGACGGCGTCTACGAGTTCCTGCTGTCGGCCGCCACGCTGCCCATCACGGGGGCCTGCGGATCGCCGCTCAACGCTCTGGCCGTCAAGTAGCCCGCCTCCATGGACTGGACTCTCAGCGCCGAACAGCACCGCTGGCGCGACGTCGCCCGCACCTACGCCACCGAGGTCGTCGCGCCCGTGGCCGATGAGCTCGACGCCATGGTCGACCCGGCCGAGGCCTTCTCCTGGGAGCTGGTGGAGGCGGCCTCCGACTGCGGTCTGCGCCTGGCGCCCCTCCCGGCCGACTTCGGCGGGGGCGACACCGACTTCCTCACCAACGCCGTCATGCTGGAGGAGATCGCCGCCGCCGACCTGGGCACGTCGGTGGTGCTGGCCCAGACGTGGAAGTTCGCCCAGCTGCTCATGGAGCTGGGGACACCCGACCAACGCGAGCGCTGGCTGCGCCGGATCGTGGCCAACCGCCGGGGCCTGATGGCGGCCTCCCTGACCGAGCCCCAGGCCGGGTCGGACAACATCCTCCCCTACGACGGCGTCGAGGGCGGCATGAAGACCAGCGCCCAGCGGGTGGACGGAGGCTGGATCCTCAACGGGCACAAGGCCTACATCTCGAACTCCAACCGGGCCGACACGATCCTGTGCTTCGCCCGGACCCGGCCCGACCTGCCCGTCCGGGCCGGGGTGAGCTGCTTCATCGTCCCCGCCGACAGCCCCCAGGTCCGCTTCGGGCCCGTGCACGACAAGATCGGCGAGCGCCTGGCCAACAACGCCGAGATCTTCTACGAGGACGTCTTCATCCCCGAGGGCGATCTGCTGGGCCAGGAGAACCAGGCCCTGGCCGACGTGGCCCGGCTGCTGCGGGGCTCCAATGCCTATGCCGCCGCCTGCACGCTGGGGGTGGCCCGCACCGCCTTCACCCGGGGGCTGCGCTACGCCCGCCACCGGGTCCAGGGCGGGGTGCCGATCATCGAGCACGGCGACATCGCCGCCCAGATCGGCGAGCTCTACGCCCAGCTGGAGATGGCCCGCACCTACGTCTTCCGGGTGGCGTGGGCCGCCGACCACGCCTCGCCCTTCGACCCCAAGCTGGCGGCGGCGCCCAAGCTGGTCGCCTCCCAGATCGCCTTCGACGTGACCCGGGGGTCGTTGGAGATGTTCGGGGCCCTGGGGGTCATGCGGGAGACGGGCATGTCGAAGCTCCTGCGGGACGCCACGATCTTCCTCCACTCGGATGGGGCCAACACCGTCATGCGCAAGAAGATCGCCGCCGATCTGCGGGGCCGGGCCGATGCCGACCTGGACCTCCTGTGGGACTGGTGATGCGGGCCGCCGTCCTCGAGCGCTTCGGCGGGGACGTGATCGTCAGGGATGTCCCCGAACCGCACGCCGGGGCCGGCGAGGTGGTGGTGGCGGTGGAGGCCTGCGGGGTCGGCCTGACTCTGGAGCGGGCCCGGTCCGGAGCGCTTGGCGGGACCGCCCCCCGGATCGTCGGCCACGAGCTGGGCGGGACGGTGGCCGAGGTCGGCCCGGGGGTGGGCGACTGGGCGCCGGGCGACCGGGTGACGGCGTCGTTCTACCTGACCTGCGGGCTGTGCCCGATGTGCGCCGGTGGCCGGGAGACGCTGTGCACGGCCTGGCGGGGCTACGTCGGCCTCCATGTCGACGGGGCCCTGGCCGAGTACTGCGCCCTGCCCGCCCGCAACCTCGTCGCCGTCCCCGACGGCGTCGGCCTGGACGAGGCGGCCATCGCCGCCGACGCCATTGCCACGCCCTACCACGTCTTCACGGCCCGGGCCCCGCTGCGCCCCGGCCAGACGGTGGCCGTCATCGGTGCCGGGGGTGGCGTGGGCGTCCACATGGCCGCCATGGCCCGGGCCTTCGGGGCCCGGGTGGTGGCCGTGGAGCGGGACCCGGCCAAGGAGCGCCGGCTCCGGGAGCTGGGCTTCGAGGCCGTCTGGAACCCGGGTGACGACCCGGCCTGGGCCGGCGCCCTCCTGGGCGAGCTGGGCGACGCCCGGGTCGACGTCTGCGTCGACATGGTCGCCTCCGGCGCCACGCTGGCCAACGGCCTGCGCCTGGTGGGGCGGGCGGGGACGTTCGTGGTCGTGGGCTTCCAGCCCGGCGCGGAGCTGGCCCTCGACCCGGCCGGCCTGCTCCTCGACGAGATCGTGGTCACCGGCAGCCGCTACGCCACCCGGGCGGAGATCGCCCGGACCCTCGACCTGGTGGCCCAGCGGCGCGTGGAGCCGGTGATCGGCGCCCGCTACCGTCTGGAGGACACCGCCGAGGCCTACCGGGCGATGCAGGCCAACGAGGTTTTCGGCCGCATCGTGGTGGAGCGGAAATAACCTGCACCCGGTGATCGACCGGCCATGAGGGACTGGACGAAGCGCGAGTGGCTCCTGGCGGTGGGCTCTGTTGCCGCCGGGTTCGTCCTGGCGCGGCTGTTCCCGGCCTTCTGGGACTACGTGGTCCGCCCGCTGGCGATCGTGGCCTTCATCGTGATGATGGTGAGGTACCGGCGCCGGGAGGACGGGCGGGAGCGGGAAGAGGAGGCGAAGCGGGCGCGGGAGCGCTTCCGGGGCTGGGAGGAGCCCGGACCCGGTCCGGCCGGCCCGAATGGTGGGTTGAATTGAAGATCCGCATCGGGGTGAGCCTCGGCGTCGATGGCGACACCGATCCGGGCCGGCTCTCGGACGCCGTGGCGGCCATGGAGGAGCTCGGCTTCGACTCGCTGTGGCTGGCCGAGCGGACCACGACGACCACGCCCGACCCGGTGGCCGGCATCGCCTTCGCCGCCGCCCGCACCCGCAGGCTCAAGCTCGGCACCGGGGTGATCATCCTTCCGGGGCGCAACCCGGCGGTGGTGGCCAAGCAGCTGGCCACCCTTGACCGGCTCTCCGCAGGGCGTCTCCTGGTGACGTTCGGGCTCGGCG
>JBIOUX010000192.1:0-42375 GCA_044867425.1 Acidimicrobiia bacterium
GGGGAAGCGGGCTGCTTCGTCGTCGACCCCTTCGCCGGCTCGGGCAACACGCTGTACTGGATCCTGCGCCACCTCCCCGGGGCGCGGGGGCTCGGGTTCGAGCTCGACCCGGGCGTGTGTCCACTCACCCAGCGGAACCTGGCCATCCTCGGGTTGCCGATCGAGGTCGTGCAGCGCGACTACGCCGCCGGCCTGGGCGAAGTCACCGTGGCGGCGGACGAGCTGCTCATCGCCTTCGTGGCCCCTCCCTGGGGTGAGGCGCTCCGCCCGGCCGGGGGTCTGGATCTGCGCCAGACCACGCCGCCAGTCCGGGAGATCACCGACTTGCTGTTCGCGCGCTTCCCCCACCGGCTCCTGTGCGCCATCCAGGTGTACGAACGGATCGAGGCCGACGGGCTGGCCGAGCTGCGATCCCGGTTCGACTGGTCGGCGCAGCGGACCTATGACCTCAACGCCCCGGGCGAGAACCATGGCCTCCTCCTCGGCACCAAGCGCTGGGCGCCGGCCAGCGCCGGGGCGGCGGGGTTCCGGCGGACCGGTCGAGGCGCCCGGGACCGGGCACGGCGCGCCGGTCGCGGTCGCCGAGGTCCGTGACGGTGGGACGCACGCCGGATTGGTGTTCACCTCCGACGTCAGGCTGCCTCGGGGCCGGCGCACCATCGGGAGTTATGTCTCAGTGCTCAACGCGTTCCTCGTCGCCCACCCTGAGGATGGCGCCTTCGCCGACCGGGTGAACTGGTTGTAGGGCCCTGCGCCGCCGTCAAGCGCCAGGCCGAAGAACGGGTCGAGCCCGGTCGTCGTCGATGGTCACCTCAGCGGGCGGGAAGCTTGCTGGACAGCGGCATGGCGGACTGGGCCAGGTCCCGGTACGCCGCCTTGGCCGCCGCCAGCTCGGCCCGGAGCCGGGCGACCTCGGCTTCGAGCTCGGCGATCCTGCGCTCCTCGTAGTTGTGCATCAAGCCCTCGACTCCTTTGCCATCCGGCCGCTTGTCGCGCCGCGCCCACCGCGGTGCACACCTCCGGTAAGGAGCCGCCGTGACCCTGTCGCCGCCAGCCAGCGTCCCGCCCGCGTGCCTCAGGCCCGGACCGGGATTCGGAGGCGGGATCCGAAGGCGTCGGTAGTCGTCGAGGAGCAGGAGCGCGAACTGAACCTGGCCGTCGGTGGGCTGTCGATGACGCCGTCGGTGATGAGCCGGTCTCGCCATTGGAAGATGCCCTCGAGCGTGTTGTGACCGTGATGGTCGGTGTGCCTCGAGCGGCAACGAAGGCCTCCGGGGGCCTCCGTAGAGTTCGCTTGGGGGCACCGCACAGGCAGGTGCCCAGAGCGAAAGGACGTCCTATGTACGTTGTCGCCGTGCACGACATCCACGATCCCGAAAAGGTCTGGGAGATGGCCAAGGGTTGGACCCCGCCGGAGGGGTTCAAGGTCCACCTCTCCATCAGCAGCGAGGAAGGCCGGCGCGCCGTTTGCCTCTGGGAAGCGGAGTCGCCCGCCGCGGTGCAGGCGCTCATCGACGAGGGTTTCGGCGCGGTGGCCCACACCGAAACCTTCGCCGTCGACCAGAAATACGCCAGCGAGTCGGGTTTCCCGTCGGCGTTGCCCCGGTAGCGAGGGGACGTCAGGGAAATCGCCGCTACGGTTCCTCGAACCACGCCTCCCCCCGCCGGAGCCGGGTGGCGATGCTGACCACCTGAGACTGCTCCCGGCGGGTGGGGGTGTGGGCGGCCAGGAACCGGGCGGTGCCGGCGAGGATGAGCGCCCCCTCCTCCAGCCGGTGCTGGAGGAGGGCCCGGCGGTCGGCCTCCGGTTCGACCACCACCGTCACCCGGCCGTCGGCCTCGATGTCGACGGGGTAGGAGCGCACTTCGGCCCACGGATCGAGCGTCCCGCCCGAGCCCAGGTCGAAGCGGGCGTTGTTCGCCGAGCCGGTCGGGGCTCGGATGCGGAAATCCGCCTGGCTCGGCGGGGCCCGTCGTAGGGTCGCTGCACTTCACCGGCCACGCCTCTGACCCTGGGGAGACACGGGTGACGCCAGCGCACTGCTCACGGACGGGGACGGCGACGTGGCGGCGGTGGGTCACCGTCGCGGTGGCGCTCGGAATGATGGCCACCGCCGTGCCGGCCGGGACGCCTGCGGCGACGGCCGCCGCCGTGGCCGCCCCCGACCCGCCCGGGCCCTCGCCGCTCACCGGGCTTCCCGGAGAGGCCCCGACCCGTCCCGCCCTCATCGTGAAGATCGACAACGCCCCCCGGGCCCGTCCCCAGGTGGGGCTCAACCAGGCCGACGTGGTCTTCGAGGAACTGGTGGAGGGCGGGATCACCCGCTTCGCCGCCGTGTTCCACTCCCAGGACTCGGACCCGGTGGGGCCGGTGCGCTCGGCCCGCTCCACCGACATCGGGGTGGCCAGCGCCCTGCACCAGCCGTTGTTCGCCTACTCCGGCGCCAACCGCGTCTTCGAGGAGCAGGTGCGCCAGGCGCCCCTGGTCGACGTGGGGGTGAAGGCGGCCCCCGACCGCTACTACCGGGAGGGTGCCCGGCGTGCGCCCTACAACCTGTTCAGCCGCACGCCGGCCCTGTTCCAGCTCGCCCCCGCCGACGCCGTCGCCCCGCCCGCCCTGTTCGCCTACCGGGCGCCGGGGGAGCCGCCCGCCGGCGCCTCCATGTCCCCCATCGAGCGGGCCAGTGTGCGCTTCGCGGTGACGGTCGACTGGGACTGGGACGCCGCCATGGGCGGGTGGTGGCGCAGCCAGGACGGCCGGCGCCACGCCGACGCCGCCGGCCGGGGGGTGGCCCCCGCCAACGTGGTGGTCCAGTTCGTCGAGTACCGCGACACCGGCCTGCGGGACACGGCGGGGGCGCCCGTCCCCGAGGCCCAGGTCGTCGGCGAGGGTGACGCCTGGGTGCTCACCGGCGGGCACGTCATCCCCGCCCGCTGGTCCAAGCCCGCCGCCGACGCCGTCACCCGCTACCTCGACGGCGCCGGCGCCGAGATCCGCCTCGCCCCGGGCCGGACCTGGGTCGAGCTCGCCCCGCCGGGCAGCGCCAGCCACACGCCCTGACGCCCGCGCCGCACGGCACGACCGGAACGTCATGGGCCGGTACCGTCGCACGGCGGCCGGCTCACCGCGGCCGGCCGCCGGCGCTGGGTTCAGAAGGGCCAGTGGGCGTCCCGGCCGCCCTCGAGCACCTGCATGGCCGTGAAGGTGGCGTCGGTGAAGCCACCCAGGGTGTAGCGGCCCCGCTGGCCCGCCGGCAGGGCCGAGGGCCGGTACCCGGCCAGGTTGAAGGTGTAGATGACGGGTACGTGGTCCAGCGGCACGTGACCCGAGTCGTGCTGCTGGTCGTCGGTGAAGATGACCACCCGCCGGTGGCGCTTCGGGTCGAAGTGGCGGGCGACGGCGGTGTGGCCGAAGGTGGCGTGGCCCACCGAGCCGACCCGACCCGCCACCCGGGCCACGCCGGCCAGCACCGACTCGCCCGCCACCGGCCGCAGCCGCCGGTTGCCCTGGCCGTAGATGACCACGTCGACGTCCCGGGCCCGCTGGGCGGTGGCCATGGCCATGACCGCCGCCACCTCGACCCGGGTCAGCTTCGAGCGGTTCGACACCGCCGCCTGCATGGAACCCGAGGTGTCGATGACCACCAGGGTGCCGTCGAGGGCGGGGATGTTGGCAACGGTCAGGTCCAGGGTCCGGGCCAGCGCCCGCTTCCAGTCGTCCGACGGGGCGTGGGCGTAGGCGGCCCACACCTGGTACGGGAACAGGCGCGCCTGGGCCACCTCGTCCGGGTCGGTGAGCTTGGCGATGACCGCCTCGGCGGCGGCGCCGATGCCGGCCTGGTCGAAGTTGCGCAGGTTGCGGACCAGGGCCATCACGCCCATGGACGGGATGACCGCCTCCCACGCCTCGGCGTCCATGCCCCCCGGCAGCCAGCCCGACAGCCGCTCCCAGGAGAAGCCCGCCTCGGCCAGGGCCGCCGGGCCCCGCTCCCGCAGCACCGACCGGCGCCCGTCCTCCGGGACCGCCTCGAGGGCGGCGGCGGCGGCCAGCACCGGGAGCACCGCCGGGTCGGCCCGGGCGTCGTCGTGGTGGCGGCGGTCGAGCAGCCAGCGGAACAGCGCCGACTGGCGGTGGTCCTTGGGTTCCGGATGGGTGAGCTCGAGGACGTCGGCCATGCGCACCTGGCGGGACAGGCCGTCGTAGCGCAGGGCGGCCCGCTCGGTGTAGAGGCGCCGGGCGGCGTCGGCCACGCCCCGCTTGACCGGCATGGGCAGGCGCCGGCCATGGGCCGCCAGCCAGTAGCCGATCATCTCGGCCGGCTCGTCCGGGCGCTGCAGGGCGCGGGCGACCACCGAGCGGCCGTAGGGGCCGCCGGCGGCGACGTACTCGGCGGCCATGACCACCGAGGCCGAGCGCATGAGCATGGTCTGGCGCAGGTACTGGGCGAAGCCGATCTGGCCCGCGGCCGCGTCGGCGCCGGCGATGAACGCCGGGTTGGCGGCCGTCACCCGCTGCACGAGTTCCACGAAGCGGGCGTCGCGGTCGGCGGCGCGCTCATAGAAGGTGTCCTCGCCGACCATGTTGGTGACGGCCAGCAGGAACAGCTCCGACTCCGGCTCGCGCTCGTAGGCGGCGCCACCCTCGTGGGTCAGGGTGCGCCGGCCGGTGGTCCGGACGGGGGCCGTGCGGTTGACCCGCAGCGGGTTGCGGTTGGTCCCCGAGAACTTGCTCATAACTCCTCTTCTCGTTGCGTGGGAAGGGGTTCGTGGTGCGGAAGGCCGGTCAGGGAACCGAGGTGGACGAGCGGTGCCGATTCGAACGGCTCATACCGAGAAGTACGCCCGCCCTTCGCCGCTGACCGGCACAGGGCCCGGCCCGTGAACCGAGGCCGGCGAGGTCTTTGTCTCCGTTGCAAGGAAGGAACCCCACCGTTCGCAGCGGGCCGGTCGAAATCTCAAGGTGCGGAACAACCGCATCGGCATCGTCGAATGGCTGCGAGGCCAGGCTTCGAACCCGGAGTTCCTGTTTCAGAGACAGGCGTGGTACCCGTTCCACCACCTCGCATCAGTCTGGACGGGAGGACTCGAACCTCCAATCCCCGGCTCCCGACGCCGGCGCGCTGGCCATTGCGCTACGTCCAGTTGGTACCGACGAAGGGATTCGAACCCACACTGACGGCGGTCTGAGCGCCGTGCCTCTACCAGTTGGGCTACGTCGGTATGGCCCGGGGTTCGGGGTGTCCCCGGGGTGATCGTCGTGGACCGAGCGGGAGTCGAACCCGCAACCGTCTCCTTGCAGGGGAGCCGCGCTACCTGGTTGCGCTACCGGCCCATTGGTGGCGGGAGCGGGGATCGAACCCGCCATGCCAGGCTTATGGGGCCTCGCTGATCACCAGATCTCCCGCTCAACGTTGGGGTGACCGGCCGGACTCGAACCGGCTTCCTCCGGGGCCACGACCCGGCGTCTCGACCACTTCAGACCTCGGTCACAGTCGACGAGGGAGGAGTCGAACCTCCGGCATCCTCCATGTGAGAGAGGCGGTCTGCCGTTGACCTACTCGTCGTTGCACTCGTTCCTCAGTAGGGCACCGTGGAGTCGAACCACGTCTTCCCGCGGTATCAGCGCGGTGCCGTCACCGTCTGGCTCGTGCCCCTCGGTCTCGTTACGTCGTGGTCCCGGGAGTGCTCGAACCTCCCCCTGCCGGGTTTCAACCGGCTGCTCCACCATCAGAGCTTCAGGACCATGGATCGATCTGGGCCGGCGGCGGGGATCGAACCCGCTGCTTCTCGGGTACGGGCCGAGCGTCCTACCCTCAGGACCTCGCCGGCAGGGTGTGGATACGAAGGGCGGCCCCGCCCGGCCCGGTCCGGGCGGGGCCTTCCTCGCTGGGTGCTGCCTCAGGTCCCCTTGTAGTTCAGGACCTGGTGCAGCGTGTGGAGAACCTCCACCAGGTCGGCCTGGTCGGCCATGACCTGATCGATGTCCTTGTAGGCGGAGGGGATCTCGTCCACCAGCGCCTCGGCCCGGGCCGCCAGCCAGGTCTTGCCGGCCATCTGCGTGGCCAGATCGGCGGCGCTGAACAGCTTGCGGGCCTTGGTCCGGCTGTGCCGGCGCCCCGCCCCGTGGGAGCAGGACCGCCAGCTGGCCGGGCTGCCCTTGCCGGCCACGATGTAGCTGCGGGTCCCCATGGAGCCCGGGATGACCCCGAGGTCCCCGGTGTCAGCCCGGATGGCGCCCTTGCGGGTCACCCACAGCTCCCGGCCGTCGTGGGTCTCGGGCTGGGTGAAGTTGTGGTGGCAGTTGATGCGCCGGGTCTCGGCCCCGTGGCCGAGGAAGGCGAACACCTCGCCCATGGCCCGGTCCATCATCTGCTCCCGGTTGGCCCGGGCGTAGTCCTGGGCCCAGAGCATGTCGGCCACGTAGGCCTCGAACTCCGGGGTCCCCTGGACGAACCAGGCCAGGTCCGGGTCCTCCAGCGACAGCATGGCCTCCTTGGCCAGCCGCTTGGCCGTGGCGATGTGCGCCTGGGCCAGCCGGTTGCCGATGCCCCGGCTGCCGGAGTGGAGCACCACCCACACCCGGGTCCGCTCGTCCACGCACAGCTCGAAGAAGTGGTTCCCCGAGCCGAGCGTCCCCAACTGACGGGCCGCCTTGGTGGCCTGCGCCTGGGACAGGACCGTGGCCGGACGGTGCGTCCCCAGCCACCGGTCGGCGGCCCGGCTCACGGCGTGGTGGCCCTGGCCCACCCCGGGCGGGCACGGCCCGCTCGATCCGGGACAGGAGCGGCTGGAGCGAGTCGGGCAGCTGGGCCTCGGTGACGTCGAGCTCGGCGGCGATCATGCCGCAGCCGATGTCGACCCCCACGGCCGAGGGGATCACCGCCCCCCGGGTGGGGATGACCGACCCCACGGTGGCGCCGATGCCCACGTGGGCGTCGGGCATGAGGGCGACGTGGCCCTCGACGATGGGCAGCCGGGCCGTCTTCTCGGCCTGGCGGATGGTCTCCGGGTCGATCTCGCTGGCCCAGGAGATGAGCTTGGGGTTGACGTGGATGGGCATCGGAACCTCCTCTCGTGCGTGCGTTTCGCTGGTTGGTTGGCCCGCTGCTTGGATGTCCGCGTTAGCCAAACCCGGCTGAGAGCCGGGCGCAGCTAACGCGAGACGGGGTCTGTGGTGTGGCCGGAGGGAGTTGAACCCTCATTGCCGGCGTGGCGCACCGGCGTCCTGTGCCGTTGGACGACGACCACAAGATGGACGCCCGGGAGGGACTTCCACCCCCGTACCGTGGGTTGCAGCCACGGGCCTCGTTCCTCGGCCACCGGGCGATGCGCTGCCAGGGGAGGGCTCGAACCCCCGCCTTCCGGGTAACAGCCGGACGTCTTTCCCCTCGACTACCTGGCAGTGAAGTACCGCGACGGGGAGTCGAACCCCGACCTCCGGGTTGAGGGCCCGGTGTCCTTCCCACTCAACGATCGCGGCACGACGCGAAAGGAGGGCGAGTCGACACGGCCCCTCATCCGGCCGGATCCCTTCCACGACAAGGGCCCTCGGTGGGTCTCGAACCCACGGCCTCTTCTCTACCAAAGAAGTGCTCTCACCCGCTGAGCTACAAGGGCACGGCCTCGCCGGCACGAATCGAACGTGCGACCCCCGCCTTCGGAGGGCGGTGCTCCGTCCACTGAGCTACGGCGAGTTGAGCGTCGACGGCAGGGGTCGAACCTGCAACCTCCGGTTTCGTAGACCGGTGCCTTCTCCATTCGGCCACGTCGACAGGACCAGGCCCTGGGCCGGGCGACCCATGGGCACGGCGCGCCACCGACGGGACTTGCACCCGTGACCTCCGGCTTGACAGACCGGCGCTACCACTGGCTGAGCTACGGCGGCATGGTGCGCGCCCTGGGCCTCGAACCCAGTCTCCTCCGGGGTAAGAGCCCGGTGCCCGACCAGTCAGGCGTGACGCGCGTGCGTGGGCCGGGAGGGAATCGAACCCCCTGTGTCGTCGACGGCTGGGTTACAGCCAGCTGCGCCCCATGGCGCGTCCGACCCGTGGGGGACCAGGTGGTGCTGGCCCCCCATGACGATGCCTATGCGGTTGTCAAGGTTCGGTTGTCCGGACTGGCGGTCCGGCTCGTTCGAGCAGGCTCGGAAGGTGTCGAACCCCCGGCCGTCGGTGTTGGAGACCGCGGCGCCACCAATGGCTCGAGCCCATGGGATCCCGCGCATGACGGGGTGCGCGGTCAGCAGCTGGAGAACAGCGCCGGAAGAGAGCGGAGGTCGCTCAGTTACCGGCGCGCGCCCGGATTGCCGTGGTCGGCGTCCGGGCGTTCCGGCCTGCGCCCGTCTTTGAGCGGCGATTGGCCGGGAAGGCACGCGGACGCGCCGAGGCTTCCAAGGGCTGTACCCCGGAACCACTGCTCGGTCGTCAGCATGCGTGCCATAGGAAGATTCATGGTACGGATCCGCGCCGCCAAGTCAATCGAATTTCGCGGACACCCCGGTCCGCCGGACGTTCAGCCCGGGCCGCCGGCGCCGGCCAGCAGGCGCTGGAGGCGCTCGGCGCTGCGGGGGGCGTAGTCCCGGTAGACGTTGCGGAACACGGCGTGGACGGCGGCGGCCTCCTCGGCCAGGGCCCGCAGCTTGGGCACCCACGACTGGAGCACCTTGGTCGGGTAGAGGTACTGCTGTTCGGAGCGGGGGTGGCCCGGCCGGCCCCGGGCCCGGCCGTGGAAGCGGACCATGGCCAGCTCCGGCGAGGTGGCCACCGGCAGCGCGGGGACGGCGCCCTTGCGGCGGGCGGTGTCGACGCAGACGTAGGCCAGGCCGTGGTCGGACAGGAACTCGAACGTCTCGTCCCGGTTCTCCTTGGTGAGCCAGGTGGCGTTGCGGAACTCCACCGCGATCCGCAACGGGCGGGCCCGCTCGGCGCACTCCGCCAGGTAGTCCTTGTGCTGGCGCTTGATGGTGAACCAGGGCGGGACCTGGAAGAGCACGGCGCCGAGCTTGGCCGCCTGGTGCAGCGGAGCCAGCGCCCCGGTGAAGCGCTCCCAGATCTCGTCCACCACCCGGTCGTCGAGGTGGCGCAAGTAGACCCGCGCCTTGCCCGGCGGCGCCATCCCCTCGGGGAGCGCCTTGGGGTCGGTGGGGTGCTGGGTGAGGAGGGAGAAGGCCTTGACGTCGAAGGTGAAGCCGTCCGGGGTGCGTTCCACCCAGCGGCGGGCCGTCTCCCGCGCGGGCAGGAAGTAGTAGGTGGAGTCGACCTCCACCAGGGGGAAGCGGCTGGCGTAGTAGGCCAGGCGCTCCTCGGCCGTGGTCGTGCCCTTGGGGTACCAGCCGGCGGCGAGGAGCGAGCGGTCGGTCCACGACGCCGTGCCGACCAGGATCCGCCCGCTCACCGTCGCCACCCTGTCCGCAGGGAAGCCGGGGGTAGTGTCGGATCCCAGTGAGCAGTGGCGAACCACGGGTCATCGGCCTGCACCACGCCGGCGTCAGCGTCACCGACCTCGCCATCTCCGAGGCCTGGTACGGCCGGGTGTTCGGCCTGCGTCGCATCCGGAAGGTCGAGCTTCCCGGGGTCACCAAGGTGGTCCTCTCCGCTGACGGCCAGCGACCCCTCCTCAGTCTGAATGTCCACGACGCCAACTTCGGGGAGGACTTCGTCGAGTCGAGGACGGGCCTGGATCACTTCGCCTTCCTGGTCAGCGGCCCCGAAGAGCTCGCCTGGTGGCAGTCCCACTTCGAGGCGCTGGGCGTCGAGCACTCGGAGATCAAGGAGTCGCCGTTCGGCGGGCTGATCGTCCTGCGCGACCCGGACAACATCCAGCTCGAGGTGTTCGCCCCTGCACCCTGACCGCACTGGCCTCAGGCGGCGGCGGGGACGGCGGTGGGGGCGGCGGTCCCGGCCGGCCGCTTGGTGAAGAACAGGACGCCGCTGGTGACGAGGGTGCCGGCCACGATGGCGGCGGCCCATCCGCCCAGGCCCTGGACGGCGTTGGGGACGAACAGGTCGAAGATGCCGCCGTGGGGGATGGCCATGGCCGCCCCCGTCCCCAGGGAGACGGCCCCGGCCACGGCCGAGCCGGCCACCAGGGCGGGGATGACCCGCACCGGGTCCCGGGCGGCGAAGGGGATGGCCCCCTCGGTGATGAACGACAGGCCCAGCACCCAGGCCGGCTTCCCCGCCTCCTGCTCCTGGGGGAGCCAGCGGCCGGGGAACAGCGTGGTGGCCAGGGCCAGGCCGAGGGGGGGCGTCATGCCCGCCGCCATCACCGCCGCCATGGGCTGGGTCACGCCGCTGTCGATGAGGCCGACGGCGAAGGCGTAGGCCACCTTGTTGAACGGCCCGCCCATGTCGAAGGCCATCATGCCCCCGAGCACGGCGCCCAGGACGGCGGCGTTGCTGCCCTGCAGTCCGCTCAGCCACGTCGTCAGCTCGTCCTGCACCCACGAGATGGGCTCGCCGATGACGTAGAACATGACCACGCCGACGATGAGGGTGGAGAGCACGGGCAGGATGAGGACGGGTTTGAGCCCGGCCATGGTCGGCGGGAGCTTGATGCCCTGGGCCAGGGCCCGGGTCACGTAGCCGGCCAGGAAGCCGGCCAGCAGGGCGCCGAGGAACCCGGTGTCGACCTGCACGGCCAGGTACCCGCCGATGAGGCCGGGGGCGAGGCCGGGGCGGTCGGCGATGGAGTAGGCCACGAACCCGGCCAGGACGGGGAGGAACAGCGTGAAGGCGGCGCTGCCCACCTGGAACAGCCGCCCGGCCAGCGTGCCCGCCGCCTCCGCCTTGTTGGCGTCGATGTCGAAGGCGAAGGAGATGGCGATGAGCAGCCCGCCGGCGACGATGAGCGGCAGCATGTAGGAGATGCCCGTCATCAGGTGCTGGTAGACGTCCTTGAGGGTGGCGGCGGTCCGGGACCGGCCGGCGCCTGCGTCGCCCGTCGCCTGGCCGGCCGCCGGGGCTCGGCCGGCGGCCACGGTGTCGGAGGACAGGGCGGCCCGGACCACGTCGGGCCCGTGCTTGAGGGCGTCCTTGGTGCCCGTCTCGTAGAGGCGCTTGCCGGCGAAGCGGGACAGGTCGACCTTGGTGTCGGCGGCGATGATGACGGCGTCGGCGGCGGCGATCTCCTCGGCGGTGAGCACGTTCTTGGCCCCCACCGAGCCCTGGGTCTCGACCTTGATCCAGTGCCCCAGGTCCTCGGCGCCCCGCCGCAGGCCCTCGGCGGCCATGAAGGTGTGGGCGATGCCGGTCGGGCAGGAGGTGACGGCCACGATCCGTTGGCCGCCGCCGGGCGCGGGGGTCGCCGGTGCTGCCGGTTCGCCCGCCGCCCCGGCCGCGCGGGCCGCCGGTGCTGCCGGTTCGCCGGGCGCCGCCGCCGGCGCCCGATCGCTCGCCGCCCCGGCCGCGCGGGCCGCCGGTGCTACCGGTTCGCCGGGCGCCGCCGTCGGCGCCTGGTCGCCCGCCGCCCCGGCCGTCTCCGCCGCCTCGGCCAGCGCCGCCTCAACCACGGCGCCGGTGTGGCGGATGGCCTGGGCCGTCGACGTGGCGTGCAAAGCCTTGCCGGCGAAGCGGACCGGGTCGACGTAGATGTCGGCGGCGATGATGACGGCGTGGGCGGCGGCGATGGCCTCGGGCGACAGGGGATGGCGGATCCCGTCGGCACCCTGGGTCTCGACCTCGATGTCGTGGCCCATGACCTGGGCTTGGCGCCGCAGCGCCTCGGCGGCCATGACGGTGTGGGCCACGCCGGTGGGACAGGCCGTGACCGCGACGAGCTTCATGCCGTCCCCTCCCTTCCGGCGTTCCTCTGCCACACCTGTCGTTGCGCAGGAACGCCGAAATATCCGCTCTGAAGACCGGCGTTCCTCTGCAACACCTGTCGTTGCGCAGGAACGCCGAAAGGGGGAGGGATTCGGTCCTCACCCGAGTCGTCGTGCACACGGTGGACGCTCACCCGACGTGCTCCACCTTCACCTGGCCGACGGTCTCCTCGACGGCGCCGGCATCGAGATGCGGTCCCACCCGGGAGATGGCCACCGCCGAACAGGCCGTGGCCAGGGCCGCCACCCCCTCGAGCGGCAGCCCCCGGCGCAGGCCGAGAAGCGTCCCCGCCACCATGGCGTCGCCCGCCCCCACCGTGCTCGCCACCCGTACCGGCGGGGGAGCGGCGAAGACGGCGTCGCCGTGGCGGACGAAGAGGGCGCCTTCCGCCCCCAGGGAGACGGCCACCGTCTCCACCCCGCGGGCGGCCAGCTCGCCGGCGGCGGCCCGCAGCGCCGCCCGGTCGGGGAGGGCCCGGCCCGTCAGCTCCTCCAGCTCCAGCCGGTTGGGCTTGACCAGCTCGGCCCCGGCGGCCAGCGCCTCGGCCAGTGCCGGTCCGCTGGTGTCCAGCGCCACCCGTCCCCCTTTGTCGTGGACGATCTCGGCCAGGCGCCGGTAGGTGGCCGCCGGCGCCTCCCGGGGCAGGCTGCCGGCCAGGACCACCCAGCGCCCGGGGGCGGCCAGGCGGCCCACGACGTCCTCCAGGGCCGACAGCTCGGCGCCGGTGACGGCGAAGCCGGGGAAGTTCACGTCGGTGGTCGTCCCCGCCTCGTCGTCGACGATCTTGATGCCGGTGCGGGTGACCCCGTCGACGGGGATGAAGTAGGGGCCGATCCCCCGGGCGGCCAGGAACTCCTCGAACAGGCCGGCGTTGACCCGTCCCAGGAAGCCGGTGGCGGCCACCGTCACCCCGAAGCCGGCCAGGAAGGCGGCCACGTTGACGCCCTTGCCGCCCGGGCTGGTCTCGTCCCGCACCGCCCGGTTGACCTCGCCGGCCCGGAAGCCGGGCACCCACACCGTCTGGTCGAGCGCCGGGTTGGCCGTCACCGTCACCACCTCGACCGCCCCCATGGGTTCCCCGCTCACCGCTTCACGGCAGCGGGAGCTCCCGCACCTCGGCGGCGGTGGCGCAGCGCAGCGCCCGCTGGGCCAGCTCGGCGGCCGCCTGGTGGCTCACGGCCCGGAGCCGGGCCTTGACGGCGGCCACGCCCGGGATGCTGACCGACAGCTCGGTGACGCCCAGGCCGGCCAGGATCAGCGCCCCTTCCGGCTCGCCGGCCACCCCGCCGCACACCCCGACCCAGATGCCGGCGGCGTCGGCCGCCTCCACCACCTGGCCGATCATGCGCAGCACGGCGGGATGCAGGGCGTCGGCCTGGGCGGCCAGGGCGGGATGGAGCCGGTCCATGGCCAGGACGTACTGGGTCAGGTCGTTGGTCCCCACCGAGAAGAACTGCACCCGGCGGGCCAGCTCGGGGGCGAGGGCGACGGCCGAGGGGACCTCGATCATGATGCCGGTGTCGATGGGTTCGGCCCCCACCTCCACCCGGGCCTTCTCGGCGTACTCCAGCGCCCCGTCGAGGTCCTCGGTGCGGGCCACCATGGGGAACATGATCTCCACCGGCCCGAGCCTCGACGCCCGGTAGATGGCCCGCAGCTGGGGCATGAAGAGATCGGGGCGGGCCAGGCACAGGCGGACGCCCCGCACCCCCAGGAAGGGGTTGTCCTCGGCCGGCAACTCCAGGTAGGGGACGTCCTTGTCGCCGCCGATGTCGAGGGTGCGCACCACCAGCGGCAGGCCGCCCAGGTCGGTGACCATCCCGGCCAGGACCTGGTACTGCTCCTCCTCGTCGGGCGGGGCGTCCCGGCCCAGGAACAGGAACTCGGTGCGCAGCAGGCCGATGCCCTCGGCGCCGGCCTCGACGGCGGTGGCCGCCTCCCCCGGCTGGCTCACGTTGGCCACCACCAGGACCCGGCGCCCGTCGGTGGTGAGGGCCGGTTCGTAGCGGGAGCGGTACTCCTCGGCCCGCACCGCCTCCAGGTCCTGGCGGGCCCGCTCGGCCGAGCCCAGGTCGGCGTCCTCCAGGCCCACCCACAACGTGCCCGTGAACCCGTCGAGGACGGCCGGCTCGCCTTCGGGGACGGCCAGGAGGGCGGGGCCGGCGCCGACGGCGGCGGGGATCCCCAGGGCCCGGGCGATGATGGCGGTGTGCGACGTCGGCCCCCCGGCCGCGGTGGCGAACCCCACCACCCGGGCCGGGTCGATGGCGGCGGTGTCGGAGGGAGTGAGGTCGTCGGCCACCAGCAGCACGGGATGGTCGGGCAGCTGGGGCCGCTCGTCGTCGCTACTGGCCAGGAAGCGCAGCACCCGGTCGCCCACGTCGCCCAGGTCGACGGCCCGGGCGGCGAGGAGGGCGTCGTCGACCTGCTCCAGGTCGGCCACCCGGGCGCCGATCACGTCCCGCCACGCCCAGCCGGCGGAGGCCCCGGCCCGGATGGCGTCCACCGCCGCCGCCACCAGGTCGGGGTCGTCCAGGAACGCCTCGTGGGCCCGGAAGATCGACGCCCGTCCCGCCCCCGACTTGGCCTTCACCTCCTCGTAGAGCTGGCTCAGTTCCACCCGGGCCGACTCCAGGGCGCCCCGCAGCTTGCGCTCCTCCACCGCCGGGTCCTTGGCCGTGCGCTCCACCACCAGCCGGCGCCGCTTGAGGTGCCACAGCGGCCCGATGGCCAGTCCGTTCGAGGCGGGCAGGCCGAGGACGGGCGTGCCCGGGCCGGCCGGCTCCCATCCGGAGTAGCCGACCCCGGGCCCGACGGCGGCGCCGGCCTCGTCCTCCTCGCCTTCACCCAGGCCCGCTTCCACCGCCTCTTTGAGGGCGGCCAGGGCGGCGTCCTGGTCGGGGCCACGGGCGAGGAGGGCGAGGGACGTGCCCGCTTCGGCGCCCAGGGCGAGGAGGGAGCCGAGGCTTTTGCCGTTGGCCACCTTGTCCTTGTGGCGCACCCGGATGTCGGCGGCGAAGCCCTTGGCCACGTCGACGAGGAACGTGGCCGGGCGGGCGTGCAGGCCGCTCGACCCGGTGATGACGACGTCGCAGCGGACGTAGCCGTCGAGGTCGGGGACGGGCTCGGCCGCCGGGGCGGCGCCGCCCGCCTCGCCGGCCGGGCGGCTGAAGCGCTCCACCACCACCGCCGGCTCGGTGGTGGTGGCCAGGCGCTCGATCTCGTCCTCGTCGGAGAGGATGGCGGTGAGGTTGGCCAGGACCTGGAGGTGCTCGTCGGAGGCAGCGGCGATGCCGACGACGAGGCGCACCGTCTCGCCCGGGTTCCACTCCACGCCCCCGGGCACCTGGACCACGGCGATGCCGGTGCGGGCGATCATCTCCCGGTCCTTCAGCATCCCGTGGGGGATGGCGATCCCGGCGCCGAGGAAGGTGTTGGCCACCTTCTCCCGGCCCAGCATCGACTCGGCGTAGCCGGGGTCGACGTGGCCGCTGGCGGCGAGGAGGCCGGCGACGCGCCGGATGGCCTCCTCCTTGGTCGTCACCGCCTCGCCCAGGCTGACGTGGGCGGCGTCGAGGGCGATCATCGGCGTTCCCCCGGTCGCACGTGTGGTCCGCCAAGTTAGGCGACCGGGGACCCGGGGTCGCCCCCCGGGGCGATCGGCGATTCCGTACGCCACATGCGGCAAGGCCTGACCCGCCGGGTACCCCCGCCGGAGTAGACGCGAAGCCTCCCCTCGCCTGACGACATCCCGGGCCGCGACCGGGACCATGGGGTCATGACCACAACCCCCCTCTCGAGAATGGATGTGACCCCATGACCGCCCTCCTGTTGGCTTCCCACTACTGGCACGGCCACCCCGGCTTCTGGTTCCCCCTCATTCCCCTGCTGTTCCTGTCGCTGTGGATCGGCGCCTTCGTGTTCATCGGCCGCCGGTGGCGCTACGCCCACCGCCACAGCGGCGAGTCCGTCCTGGCCGAGCGCTATGCCCGGGGCGAGATTGACGAGGCCGAGTACCTCGAGCGCCGGGCGGTGCTGCGGGGGAAGGCCTGACCGCCTGGGGGGGTCAGGCGAGCTTGGCCGCCCCGAGGGCAACTCACCTCGGCTGATCCGCCCTCCAGGAGTCCTCCAGCCACCCGGTCTCGGGAATTCAGTGGACCCGCCCCCACCGGCGCCGCCACACTGCACGGCGCCGGCGGGACGCCGCCCGACTCCGCCTCAAAGGGCCGTGGAGTGGGGCGACGGCCTGCGTTCCGGCCTCGCTCGCTGGCCGAGCCTTCCCTGACGTCGCTGAGGGTCCGGCGTCTGAGCGTGAGCAGGAAGGGTGACCGGCATGGGCAACGCCGGCGGCCGGCGTCAGCCCTCTCCGTCCCCCAGCAGCTCGTGCCGGAGCTCGGCGAAGCGGGTGGCCCGGGGATCGTCGGCGCCGATGAGGTGGTCGAGCCAGCGGTGGACCTCGCCCACCTGGAGAGCGGGGACGAGCGTGAGCATCTGCTCGATGTCGATCCAGTCCTTGGCCCGGTTGACCACCGCCTTGGGAACCAGCAGGTGTTCGGCGGCCAGGATCGGGATCCGGGTGTCACCGAAGGGCACGGTTCGGGACGCCTGGCGCATGGCGTCGTGCACGGGGTCGTAGGCGAAGAACAGGTCGACGGGATTGCGGCCCCAGCGCAGACGTACCTGGCCGTCGCGCACAACGTGCGCGGGGTCGGCCGGGTCACCGACCCCGAGCGGTTCGAGGGTCGACCACACCCGCGGATATTCGGCCGGGTCGACGAAGACATTGACGTCGATGTCGACGGTCGCCCGGGGTTCGGCGTAGTAGGCGAGGGCGAGCGCGCCACCGAAGGCGTGGGCCACGCCGGCGCCGTCGAGCGCCCGGTGGACGGCCACGACCTTCTCGGCTAGTGAGGGCTCAGCCATGGGAAGGCGCCGCCGCCATCCGCGGGAAACGTAGCGCGCCCCGGCGGCGGACGGGGAGGTGGTCGGTGAGCTCCAGCAGGTCCCACAACGTGCGACCCCGCTCCTCGGGTGAGGCGCCCGCCCATTCCGCCGCTCCGTCCCCCGACTCCAGCTCCGGCAGCGGCCCCGCCGCGGCGAGCCGGTCGACCAGCAACCGGCGCAGCGCCGGCGCCGGCAGGCGGCCCCGGGCGGCCTCGGCCAGGAGGGTGCGGGCGGCGTCATCGGCGGCCGAGGCTCCGAGCGGAGCGCCTGCTCGCCACGCCGCCGCCCGAACCCGCTCCCGATCGAACGGCCGGGTGGCAGCTGCCCCCGCCTGGTCGAGCACGTCATCGGTCAGGACCCGGAATGAGGTGAGCGTCCGAGCCCGGGGCCCGGCCGCGGTGTGCACCGACTCCCGGATCTCCCACGGCCCCGACGGTTTCCGGATGACGTAGGCCATAGTGGGAATTCTACCCACTAGAAGCCCAACCCTGGGCCCTGGGCCTTCAGCTCGGCCGGCTCTCTTCGTCAGCCGCCTCGACCTCATCGATCAAGCCGTCCACGGTCGCCTCGGTTGATTGGGGCACGGTCAGGTCGAATCCGTCCCAGCCGTAGGGGACGCCGGCGCCGGTGAGCAGCAGCTCCAGCGCCCGGCGCTGGCCGTCGCTCCATTCGCCGAGGTCGTAGGTGATCGTCTCGTGGGCGCTCGGTCGCGGTCGCCCTTCGTCGGGGCGGGCGAGTTCGGCCAGCCACAACCCCACCGCCACGGCCATCGCCAGCACGACGACCCATCCGGTCGTGGCCACGCCCCCGGCGGGCCGCAACGGCACGAGTTCCCGCGTCCCGGGCGAGAGGGCGAGGCTGAGCCCGGTGAGGACCACGGCCACTCCCGGGAGGCTGAAGCCCCACAGCCATTCCACGCCCGCCCCCTGGTCGTGGCGAGAGGGTTGGAACCCGAAGGCCACGAGGGCGGTGCCAGCGGGCACCAGCGCGGCGGTGGCCGCCACCCGGGCCAGGCTGTCCAGCAGCTGGATGGTGGCTGAGCTGTCTCCGAGGTCGAAGTCTTCGGTCAAGGCCAGCCGGCACACCAGCCCGACGGCCCACAGGGCAAGGGCGATCACGCCGCTGACGGTGAACACGCTCCGACCGAAGCCCTTGGCCAGCCGGGCATGGCCCAGGCCGACCAGGCCGGCGCCGGCCCCCAGGGCCAGGAGCCGGATGGCACCGGCGATCTTGGCCCGGGTGATCTCGTCGTCGAAGAGCACGAGGGACTTGGGGAAGGGCCAGTCGGAGTTGTCCACGTGGGGAGCGACGGCCCACGCCAGGGCGACAAGGAGGACGGCGGCGAGGGCCAGGACCAGCCCGTCGTGGCGCCGCAACCATGATTCCATCAGCGGGCCGTGCCGCCTTGGAATCGCGGCCACATCCTCACGACGGTGAGGCTACCGGCCGGCCCGGGATGGAGGCCGGGCAATATCCGGCTTCGGTAGGTGCGGACGCCTCAGGCGATGAGCGGCTCCCGTCCCGGGAAGGGGTCCGTCGGTGAGGAGCCGCTGTGCCGGGGGCAGTGCTCACCCACCGGTACCCAGCACGGCCGGGACGCCGGGTCGGCCGGGTCGGAGCCCCGGCAGCGGCGCACCAGCAGCGGTTCGGGCTGGAGGAGGCGGGGCCCGACCGTGAGGGCGACCAGGGTAACCACAGGCAGAACGACCCAGCTGAGGACGACCACAACGACCAGGAAGGGACCGAGCGAAGACATCATTGGCTTGCGCACTCCTTTGCGTGACCGGCGCCGTTGCTACGGGACCGGGACGGCGTCAGCGCCGGGGCTAGATGGGTGGTTGCACTCACCCGTCGCAAGCACCGACAAAGCGGTCTTGCCGAAGGGAACGCTGACCGTGCGGCGAAAGCCCAGGACTTTGTAGGTCACGGGCAGCGAGTCCACAACCGAATATCCGTTGTCCTGGAGTCCGGCCGGGTCGCAGCCGGCCAGGCGGAAGTCGAGGCGGATGTACTGGGTCTCGCCTGCCTTCAGGGTGAAGGGGTGGAAGGGCCCGTACTCCGTGCCGAGGAAGCTGGTGCGCGAGTTCTCGGACAGGGCCACGCCGTCGAGCCCCCAGTAGTAGAAGCCCTGGGGGCGGACCGCCTCGATGCGGACGTCGCGGGGGCCGTGGTTGGCGAGGCCGAAGAAGGCCATGAACCCGCCTCCGGGCTCGAACTCGACCCTCACCTCGGTGCCGAGCGTGTTGTCGAGGTGGGTGATGCCGGTCACGTCCCCAGGGGCCGACCGGAAGACGTTGGCGCCGCCGCCGAACTCGAGGCCGGGGTCGGCGGTGACGGCATGGTGCCACCACAGCAGGGTCAACACCGAGGCGGCGAGCAGGACCCCGCCCCCGAACCGGCGCCACCGGCGGGAGACGGTGGGCCGGCGCCACCGGCGGACGATGGGGGGCCGGCGCTCGGGTGGCGCCGGGGGTGGCTGCGGGGCGTCGGGGCCGACGTCGGGCAAAGGGAGCACGTCCAGCATGGGCACCTCACTCGGGTTCGCGGCTCCCGGCCGAGCCGCCACCAATAGAACGGGCGATGGCCGTCGTGATGATGCGAATTGCCCGAATCCTCCCGGATGCTCCCGCGAGGCCTTCGACCCTGTCCGCTGCGCAGTGGAAAGTCCCTGGGAGCGGATCCGGGCTCAGGATTACGCTTCAGCCGTGACTGCCTCGGTGACGAGTCGGCTGGCCGAGGCTGCGGCCCGGCTGCGGGAGGTGGAGCAGGCGCTGTCGGGCCCCGGGCCCCTGGCTCCCGCCCTGGCCCATGCCCGTCGCCCCGAAGTCTGGGTGGGCACGTTCGCCGAGGCCTTCGCCGGTGAGCTGGGGATCAAGGACATGTACCTCAAGCACCGTCTCGCCCCCGGTCTGGAGACGGTGGCGGCCTGGATGCAAGGCCGGGCGACCGACATGGAGAACCATGAGCGGGCCATCGTCAACGGATTGGCGACCCTCGCTCCTCCGTCGCCCGGACGGCTCGGCATCGAAGGTCCCGGATTCGTGGGCTTTTATGAGCCGTATCAGGGGCTGGTGCGGGGCTTCGCCGGTCTGGACCCCAGTGGGGTGAGGGAGCTGTGCGCTCGGCTCCACCACGCAATCGGCGAGCTGGAGGACCATCGTCGGCAGGTGGGCACGGTCATCGAGGAGCTGGCACCGTCACTTCCGCCCGACGCGGCCGAGGCCGCTGGCGTCCGGGAGTTCGGCCAGCTGATCGAGTGGCTCAGAGGTGCGGCGGGGGACCTTTCCACTCGGGCGCAGAGGCTGGAGGTGAGCCAGGCGGTCGGCGCCCTCCTCGGTGCGCCGGTGCTCGCGCTCGACGAGCTCATCCGGCGCCGGGCCGCAGTCTCCACCGGTCCCCCTCCGGAGGCGACGGGCAGCCCACTCGAGCAGGGCAGAGCCGGCCGCCTCCGCTACGCCGAGCTCGAAGGCCGCTGGGCTGCCGGCGGCGAGACGGTCGCCGAGGAGATGATGGCCATCCAGGACCGGCTGGCGACCGACGCCGAATACCGGGCCGGTTACGAGGAGGAGCCGCGGCGCCAGCTGGACGCCGGGCGGCTGGCGGGCACCGAGCTGGGTTGCCTGCCCGGCGCCGGCCTGAAGGGCGACGACCGGCGGGAGGCCCGCCGGATCCTTGACCACGCCTGTGGCCGCAACGACGTCGACTTCGCCGCCGGGTTCGTCAATGGCCTGGGACCGGAGCATCTGGGGGATCTCCTCGACGACCGGCTGCCAGGCTCGCTCGGCTGTGTCCTTGGAGCCGCCTCCCGCAGCCCCCATCTCGAGTTCGACGCCAAGCAGCTCCTCCTGGATCACGACGACTGGGACGAGGTGGCCGACATCCTGGAGAAGGGTGACTTCGCCCCGCAGTGGTCCATCGACGTGGCTGGTGTCGTCCTGCTGGAGCGCGACGGCAGCCGCGAGCACCTCGAGCGCTACGTCCGATCCCTCGAGCTCCTCGGCCGGGACCAGGCCACTGCCTTCGCCGCCGCCACCGACCCCCGGATCGGCGAGCGGGTCACCGACATGGTGGGGGGGACACCAGGCCTGTTGGGCGACGCCGAGCTCTATGCCCGGATCGCCGCTGCCGGCGAGACTGTCCTGCGCCTCGGCCTCCTCCCACCGCCGACGGCGGAACCCGCCCTCACCGAAGCCCGCAACGCCATGGAGCGGGTCATGCGGGGCCCCCGGACCGAGGTCAGCGGCCGGCTCGTCGTCGACTTCCTGGTCGTCAATATCTCCGACGTCGCCGAACTGGCGGAACAAGGGGACGACCGACTCGGTGCCGGGCAGCTCTCCTTGACCTTCGACGAGCTCAAGGAACTGTTGAAGTACATCGCGTACGACGCCGAGAGTCGGCGAAAGGTTCTCGCTGCTGCCGCTGCTCAATTGACATCCGTAGCCAAGAGTTCCGCGGCATTGATCAATGATCGGATTGGAGACCAAGCAAGCCTGGAGGAGATCAAGCATGTAGCTGAGAGCACCGGGTCTCAGTTGAAACCGGACCTGCGCAGCGTCGGGTTCCTCTACGGGATGATTGCCGAGGCGAACCTCAAGGCTCTCGGTGACCGAAAGGCGGCGGCGCGAGAGATCGCCGAAATGGTTGGCTTCGTGAGCAAAGCCCTCCTCGGTCAGCTGAGGATGCCTGACGACGTCAGCGGTCAACTTCTCGATCCCATGACCAAATCCCTGGAGGACCGGCTGGTTGACAAGGCGGTGGGTGAAGCTGGCGATCTCAAAGCCGTTATTGACGACACTCTCACCACGGTGACGGCACTCTCGCTCTACAACTACAAGGACGAGGCAGGGCACTATCCCATCCGTTTACGCATGAGAGAGCTTGGAATGAAGCCTGCTCCCTGGGGTGACCCGGCCGGAGATCTGCTGTTGCCCGAGCCCTTCGACGATCGTTGCCGAGGCGAATTGGCCGCGTGGTTGAGGCCGGTCGGATACAACCCGATCTACGAGGTTGCCGATTCGTGGGTCCAAGTGCCGGGCGGTGTTGCCTCCACCTTCAATGACGCCGTCGGCAAGTTCCTTTATTCACAAGAAGCAGCTTCGTGATGACGGGCCGACGTCGAGTCGGTCAGGTTTCGAAAGCTCTTCAGAGGTTTGCGATCGCTGTTCTTCTATCGGCGATGCTGGCATCGTGTGATAGCGACACGAAGTCGGATACTTCGGCGTTTGATGTACGCAGGGCGACAGCCGCGGCAACGGCGCTGGCCGATACTGTCGATGCGTTCGCGACACGACTGGCATCCGAGTTGCCGCCAGAGGCGGACAACGTTCGTGCTTTGGAGCTGGCGAGGGAGATCGCCAGCGGGTCAGCCGAGAAGACGCAGCTCCGTCGTGTTGCCGACCTCTATGTGGACCTCGCCAAGAGTGCAAGGCAGTCGCTGAAGGACGGCCGGAAAGCGGCATACCAGGTGTTTGAGGCGATTGCGATTGTGAGTCCGGGTCTTGCCCAAAAAAGAGGCGCTAGTTCCGGCAACGGCAAGATCCAAGAAGCGCTCACTGTCATGGTGGCAAGGCTCGCCAAGCAACCGAGTTCCCAAGAAATCGAGAGTAAAGGAGACTTCACTCTATCCATCCTAAATGAATTGCCAACGGTCACTTCGGTGGGCCTGTACATGCAGACGGATGCGGACGGCCGACACCCAGCCCGGGAGCGGATGCAAGAAGTGCCCGGCATCGTCCCGCCACCTGAGGACCTGGTCGACGCAGACGCGAACCTCGACTTGCCAGCCCCACTCGATGCACGGACGCGTGGCAGCCTGGCGAGATGGCTCAGGCCGGCAGACGGCGCAAACTGGCTCTTCGAGGTGGCCGACAGTTGGGCGACAGCAGAGGGCGGACTGTACGACCTCATGGTTGACGCCGTGAGCCCCATTCTCTACGACCAGTGACGGCTCAAGACAACACCGTGTCGCTTGACGTTGGTCGGGCGGTCAGTGGGTGTGGATCTCGAAGATGTCGCCGTCCTCCGCGACGTGGTTCTGGTGCACGCTCACGGGGCGTTCGTCGGCTTGGGGTACCTCTTCTCGTTGTCGCTGTTCTGACCGCCTGCCAGAAGGACACCAAGCAGGACACCGTGACCCTGGATGCGCTTGCCGCTGCGGCCGCCGCGACCGCCTTGGCGGAGACCATCGATGCATTTGCCAGCCGTATGGCCACTCTGGTGCCACCGCCGGAACGAGCGTACGTCGATAACGTGCAGGCACTGACGTACGCGCGCCAGGTTGCCGCCGAGCCGGCTCACGTGGCGCTTATGCGTCACGTCGCTCGCCTGTACGGCGATTTCGCTCGAGCGGCGAGAGCAGCGGTGGGGAGCCGGCGGGCTGCTTTGCAGATCGTTGAATCGATTCTCATGGTGGCCCCCGCCATAGCCCCAGAACCCTCCGCTTCTCATCGCAACGCGCCAAAGCCGGTTCGGATCCAGCTCGATCACATGGCGCAGATCTTTGAGGACGAGCTGGAATCCTTTGACGTGAAGACGGCGTACGACCTCAGCACTTCCGTATACAACGGATTGGGGACGGTGGCGTCGGTCAGCCTTTGGATGCAGGCGGACGGCGAGGGGCGGCACGTGGCCCGGGAGCGACTGGAGTTTCAAATCGGCAGCCATGAGCCTCCGGAGGATCTGGTCGGTGAAACCGGCGATCTCGAGTTGCCGGTCCCGCTCGAAACCGGAACGCGGGGCAGTCTGGCGGGTTGGCTCAGACCCGTCGGCGCCAACTGGCTTTTCGAGGTGGCCGACGGTTGGGCGCGAGCGGAGAATGGGATGGCCGATCTCATCCTCGACGCCGTGATCCCGGTGCTCATCGAGGAGTAGTGGTTCCCGGCGGCGAGCCCTTGCGTCCGGCTCAGTGGGTGTGGATCTCGAGGATGTCGCCGTCCTCCACGAGGTGGTGCTTGCCCACCTGCAGGCCCTCGATGTCGCCCCGCCACAACCTGGCCCAGCGCAGGTTCTCGACCAGGTCCTTGTGGATGAGGGTGGTGACGTCCTCGACGGTCTGGCCGTGGCGGACGGTGAAGGGGCGGCTCAGGTCGGGGGGCTGGCCGGGGATCTTGGTGTAGACCCGGACCACGCCCAGGTGCTCGAAGAGGAAGGCGCCGATGGCGTCAAGACCGCCGCCGGTCTCGGCGGAGACGGTGACCGACGGGTACGAGCGGCCGGTGAGCTCGCGGAAGGCGGCCAGCTCTTCGTCGTAGTGGTCGACCTGGTCGGCCTTGGTGGCGACGAGCAGGGTGGGCAGGCGGATGGCGAAGGGGTCGTCGTCCTCGTCGTCGCCGTGCTGCCCGTCGTCGGTGCCGTCGGGCGGGTGCCAGTCGCCGGTGAGGTGGACCCGGCGCTCCACCAGCAGGTCGTGGAGCTCGAGGACCTGTTCCACGCAGGCGGGCTCACACAGGTCGACCACCAGCAGGGCGGCGTCGGCGGGTTGGAGAGCGTTGGCCAGCCAGGGGACGGGATGCAGGGACGCCACCGGGGGCAGGTCGACCAGCTGGATGGCGATGTCGAGGTGGGGGAGCATCCCCGGCTGCGGGAACTGGGTGGTGAACGGGTAGGGGCCGGGGGCGGCGTGGGAGCCGGTCAAGCGGGCGTGCAGTGTCGACTTCCCCGAGTTGGGCGGCCCCAGCAGCGCTACCTGGCCCGCCCCCTCGGGGTGGATGACGTGGGCCGGCCCGGTTCGGGCCCCGCCCTTGCGGGGGCCGGCCAGCTCCTCGGTGAGCTCCTTGATGCGGGAGCGGATGTCGGCCTGGAGGTGCTCGGTGCCCTTGTGCTTGGGCAGGGTGCGCAGCATCTCCTTGAGCCCGGCCAGGCGCTCCTCGGTGGTGCGGGCCCGGCGGAACTCGGCTTCGGCCGTCTTGTACTCGGGTGAGACGTTGGTCGGCATGGGTCGGCCTCCGGCGGTCCCAAACTTACGCCGGGCAGGCGAGTCTGGGCGCCCGGCCTAGCCGCCGGCGGGCTCCTCGTCGTCGTCCTCCTCGCCGGCGGTGCCCTCCGGCGGGGGCGGCGGCGGCGCGGGGGCGGGGTCGGGGTTCACCAGCAGCCGGGGGGAGACACCGAAGAGCCGGGCCACCTCGAGGCCGAGGGTCTTCTCCGTGTCCGAGCCCGGCTTCTTGGGTGCCGGCCGGCCCGCCGGCTCGGGCTCGAAGGCCGGCGGCAATGCCGCCTCCGGATCGAAGGCCGGCGGCGATGCCGCCTCCGACTCCTCCGGATGCTCCGGCTGCTCGTCCTGCTCCGGGTGCTCGTCGGTCGCCATGATCACCCCAGGATGGCGTAGACGGTGGTGGCGTGGGCGGCGATCACGTCGTCGGCTGTCATGGTGATGTCGGCGAAGGCCATGGTGCGCCCCAGTTTGGTGATCCGGGCTGTCACAAGCACGTCCTTGCCGATCACCGGCCGCTGGAAGGACGCCGAGAGCTGCACCGTGGTCAGGGGGACGTAGCCGCCCCGGGCGGCGGAGATGGCGATGACGGTGGCCGTGTCGGCCGCCGCCATGAGCGCCTGGCCGGACAGGGCCCCGCCCTCCCGGGCCAGGCGGTCCGACCATGGCAGGCGCAGCGTGGCCTCGTCGCCGGCGAGTGACTCGACGGTGAGGCCGAGGTCCTGGATCCAGGGGGCGAAGTTGTCCCGGAGGATGGCGTCGCCGTCGGGGGGTTCCATGGGCACCCGCCCATCATGCATGCTGGCGGCGTGACGGTGGCATCCCGGCCCCGGGGGCCTGTCGAGGTGTTCCTGCCCCAGACCTATGCGGAGGCCGTCCCCTACGACCTCTTCGCCGAGCTGCGCCGGACCGCCCCGGTGTGCTGGATCGACGAGCCGCCGGTCGGGCCCTGGCCGGCGGGCCCCGGGTTCTGGGCCGTCTTCTGCCACTCCGACGTCAAGGGTGTCCTGCGCGCCCCCGAGGTGTTCTCCTCGCACCTGGGCTGCACCCAGATCCGGGACCCCGACACCGCCACCGACCTGGAGTTCGGCCAGGCGATGATGGTCAACCAGGATGCGCCGGCGCACTCCCGGCTGCGCAAGATCATGGCCGACGCCTTCACCCCCAAGGCCATCCGGGCGCTCGAGCTGACCATCGAGGCCCGGGCCGAGGAGCTGATCGACGCCGTCGCCGGCGACAGCGAGGTCGACTTCGCCGAGCTGGTGGCCGACCTCCCGGTGTGGACCCTGGCCCAGATCATGGGCGTGCCCGACACCGACCGGAAGCTGCTCCACGACTGGGCCAGCCGGGTCATCGGCTACCAGGACGCCGACTACGCCGGCCTCAGCACCGCCGCCGCCGAGACCCTCAGCCCCATGGGGCGGGCCGCCCTCGACGCCCGTCCGGCGACCATGACCCGGCCCGACGGCCAGCCGCTCAGCCCCCGGTCGCGCGACGGCCTGGCCGACATGTTCGCCTACGCCAACGCCCTCGCCGCCGAGCGGCCCAGCGGCATCGTCGGCCGCATGCTCGACGGCGGCCTGACCGGCCCGGAGTTCGAGACCATGTTCTTCCTCTTCGCCGTGGCCGGCAACGAGACCCTGCGCAACGGCATCCCCGGCGGCCTGCACTGCCTGCTCGAACATCCCGATCAGCTCGACCTGCTCCGGGCCCGGCCCGACCTCCTCAACTCGGCCGTCGAGGAGATGCTCCGCTTCTGGTCGCCCGTCATCCACTTCCGGCGCACCGCCACCCGGGACGTCACCTTGGCCGGGCACCAGATCCAGTCGGGGGAGAAGGTGGTCGTCTACCACGCCTCCGCCAACCGGGACGAGACGGTGTTCCCCGAGCCCGACCGCTTCGACGTCGCCCGCAGCCCGAACGACCACGTGAGCTTCGGCTTCGGCCCCCACTTCTGCCTGGGTGCCCATCTGGCCCGGACCCAGATGCGGGCCATGCTCAGGCAGGTGCTGCTTCGCCTGCCCGACGTCGTCCTGGCCGGCCAGCCGGTGCGGCTGACCTCCAACTTCCAGAACGGGCTCAAGCACCTGCCCATCCGGTGGCGGACGGGCTAGCGCCGCACTCCATCCCGTCGCGCGTTAGCCAAACCCGGCTCCCAGCCGGGTTTCGTTAACGCGCGACGCTCAGAAGTCGCCGCCGCCGAAGTCCCCGCCGCCGAAGTCGCCGCCGCCCCAGTCCCCGCCGCCGCTGTAGTCGCCGGCGTCGCCTCCGTGTTCGCCGCCGTCGCTGCTATCCCACCCGCCGCCATGGTCGCCGGCGTAGACGTTGACGTCGTGGTGGTCGTCGAAGAGCAGGTCGGCCAGGAACAGGCCGCCCAGGAACCCGCCGAAGCTGGGCATCATCGCCCCGCCCCGGTCCCAGCCAGCCCCGGCCCAGTAGGGGACCCGCCGGCCGTCCCGCATCGTGCGGCGTACGTCGGGGGTGGCGCCCTCGGCCAGCGTGGCGGCGCAGGCGGCACAGGCGGGGACGTCCGCGGTGTCGCCCTTGGGGGTGGTGACGGGCACGGCATCGACGGCCCGGCCGTGGCTGGGGTCGAAGGCGCACAGGCCGGCGAGGAGCGGGGCGTTGGGGTCGGGGGCGGGTTCGCCATCAAGGATGGCCCGGGCCCGCTGGGCGGCGCGCAGCCCCCGCTCGAGTTGGAGGCGGGCGGCCGACAGGTCGTCCTCGCCCCGGGCCCGGTCGAGGCGGTCCCGGGCGGCGAGCTGGGCCTGGGCGGCCTCGTCCCAGTGTTCCTGGGCGGCGGGCGCCCGCTCCCCGCCGGCGGAGATCTCCTGCCAGATGGTGTCTACCTGGGTGGCCAGGGCGTCGATGAGGGGGGCCATGGCCGCCCGGCGCTCGTCGAAGCGCTTGGCCAGGCGCTTGCGGGCCCGGGCCAGGGCGAACGCACCCACGCCGACACCGGCGGCGATGATCAGACCGCCGGCCAGGGCGCCGCTGCCGTTGCCGCTGCCGGAGTCCCTCTCCGTCTCGGCCACCGGGACCCCGCCCGAGGCGGTGGAATCCTCGGGGAGGGTGGCCGGCGTGCTGGCCGTCCCGGCGAGGCGGTCGGCCACGGCGATGGTGCCGCCGACGGGGTCAGCGGCCAGATTGGACCGCTCGGCGGCGAAGGCGGCGTCGAGGTCGCTGTTGGCCACCCGGGTCGAGGCCAGGCCCAGGCTGCCGGGGGAGAGGAAGAGCACGAGCAGGTTGCCGTCGAAGCCAGCGGCCTGGCGCAGCTGGCGGGCGTACTCGCCGGCGGTGGTGTCCGGCGGGCGGGTGGCGACCACCACGAACTTGGTCGGCACCCCCTGGGCCCGCAGCCGGGTGGCGGCCTCCTCCAGGCGGGCCCGGTCGGCGGGGGAGAGCGACGCCCCCTCCTCCACCACGACGTCGGCGGCGGCGACGGCTTCGGGGCTGACCTTGGCGTGCAGGGCCGGCACTGCCAGCGGTGCGGCGCCCGCCGGCCCGGCGGGGAACCAACCGGACAGGAAGGTGGCGCCGAGCAGGAGTGCGGCGGGAAGACCCGCCCGTCGCCTCGGGAAGCGCAGTTCCATGGGGCACCACCCTTCCGCCGGACCCTGCGGCGCTGTCGTTTCGGCACCGGAAGCCGTCCGTTCGCCGCTGATCGTGCCACGGACGAGCCGGGTGGTGCCGCCGGATATGCGCCGGGGGTTACCCGCCGTTCCCCTCCGGGCCGGGCTGCTGCTTGCGCTTCTTGTCGGCGATGAGGTTGGCCAGCATCCGGGCCGAGGAGTGGGCCGACTCCACGTCGCCCACGGACAGGCCGGCGAAGGCGGCGGCGGGGAGGCTCACGCCCTTCTCGGCGCCGTAGGCGGCGGCGGGGGCGGCGTGACGGGCGGAGCGCAGCTCGGTGCGCTGCAGGTAGTAGTGGGAGATCATGTGGAAGACCTCGCCCTGGCCCCAGGGGAAGACGACGGCGACGGCCGCCTCGCCGTAGCGGCCCTCCAGCTCGGTGCTGGTGATGAGGACCGACACCCGGGGGTCGAGCACCCGGATGGGATAGGACGAGCCCTCCAGCCACCACTGCGGATCGTCCCGGCCGTCCATGACGCCCTTGAGGAAGGGGTTGTCGTGGTCGCGGACCTCGATGCGGACCACGTCGTCGGCGGTGGGGCGCTCGTTGTAGGCCAGCATGCCGGGGAAGGCCGGCTCGATGACGTGGCGCAGCGCCCAGTCGGTGCTGAACAGGCTGCCGCCGGCCTCCACGAAGTGGCGCACCCGCTCCAGCGCCGCCCGGGACAGGTTCCCGGGGCAGTTGACCACCAGCAGCTGGCCGGGCTGGAGGGGCAGGTCGTCGACCTGCTCGGGCCGGAGGGCCACGAAGGGCAGCTCGAGGGCCTCGAGGACCCGCTCGACGTGGTCGTAGTTGCCCCGCACGACGACGATGTCGGAGGCCTCCACGGCGTCGAGGGCGGCGGCGTCGAGGGGCGCCTCCTCGGCCATCTTCATCTTCGACATGCGCGCCCCGGCGAAGTAGGCCCGCTGCCGGTCATCCATCCCGCCCGTGTTCTTCAACCCTGCCTCCTTAACGGCCGCTGCTCGCCTCTGAGCAGTGAAGTGCCGAAGAATAGCGTAGAAATAACGCCCTACGCTACGAAATCTGGTACGATGACGCCGTGACACCATCCGAAAAGGGACGTCCCGACCGCGACGAGGGCCACCGCGACCTGCTGGCGGCCATCGGGAAGGCCATCCGGCTGCGCCGGGTCGAGCTGGACATGAAGCGCTCCGAGCTGGCCGTGCTGTCCGGGCTGTCCTACGCCTACGTGGCCGAGATCGAGAACGGCACCAAGCAGGCCTCGTCCAGGGCGCTGTGGCAGCTCGCCCAGGCCCTCGGCCTGGAGCCCCACGAGCTGATGGCGCTGGCCGCCCGGCTGGAGGCCCCCGAGCGGGCCCCGGCGGGCGCCTCGCTCCTGCGGACGATGGACCCGGACTTCCTGGTGCCGCTGGCCAAGCTGCCACGGGCCAGCTGGTTCCACCTGGCCCCGCCCGGGATCTCGGCTTCCGCCGCCGGCCCCACCTCAGCGCCGGCGTCCCCGGCCGCCGCCGGCGCCGCCGGCCCCACCTCAGCGCCGGCGGTCCCCACCTCGGCGTTTGCGGCCCCCGCGGCAGCGCCGGCGGCCGACCCCGTACCGCCGGAGGGACCTGCTGATCCCCCCGGACTGCCTGACGTCCTGGCCCGGGTGGCAGCAGCGCTGGAGGGCATCCCCGACGAGCGGGCCGAGCTCGCCCTCATGCTCACCCTCGACGAGCGCCGGACCCGGCGGATCGTGCGGGAGGAGCTGGACCGGCGCCGCCCTCCGGGCTGAGGGCGGGCCGCCCGGCACGCAGCGACGGCCGATCCGCCCGGACAGTCCGAAGTGGCGTTCCTCCGCAACAGACGTGCGTTGCGCAGGAACGCCGAAGTGGCTCGGGCCGTCAGCCGGCGTGGGTTGCGGCTGCGGCTCGGGCTCACCGTGCCTGTCGGTGGCGCACGACCCGGGTGACGGCCACGCCGATCAGGATGTCGGTCGCCAGGGCGACCGCGCGGCGCCGGCCGCAGCGAAGGGCACCCAGGCGGCGTCGGCGGACTCGGCCGCCGCCCCGTAACCGCCGACGGTGGCGCCGCCGGCAAAAGCGATGATCAGCCAGGCGTAGACCAGCAGGAAACCGAGCGGGACGGCCGCCAGGGCGCTGGCCAGGACGCCGGCCCCTCGGGCCATCCAGCGGTTGCGCCGCTCCTGGGCGACCTTCTCCCGTATGAGGGCGGCGGCGGACAGGGTCATGGTCGGCAGGGGCAGGGGGTGCGTTGTGTTCATGGGCAGATGATCGGCGAGTCGGGCCCCCGGGCCTATCCGGGTCTGCCCCCAAAGGCCCCTGGGGAGTCCCCCAAAACCCCCAGGTACCGGTGGGATCGAAAGTCCGAACGAGGCGGCGTCAGCGGTTCTTGCGCGTGGGCAGGTACAGATCGGTGACGGTGCCTTCGAAGATCTCGGCGGCGAGGCCGATGGTCTCGGACAGCGTGGGGTGGGGGTGGACGGTGAGGGCGATGTCGGCGGCGTCGGCGCCCATCTCGATGGCCAGCGCCACTTCGCTGATGAGGTCGCCGGCCGACGGGCCGACGATGCCACAGCCGATGATCCGCTCGGTGGCCTCGTCGAAGAGGAGCTTGGTCAGGCCCTCGTCGCGGCCGATGCACAGCGACCGGCCGCTGGCCGCCCACGGGAACACGGCCTTGCCGTACTTGACGCCGGCGGCCTTGGCCTCCGCCTCGGTGGTGCCCACCCACGCCACCTCGGGGTCGGTGTAGGCCACCGACGGGATGACCCGGGCGTCGAAGTAGCTGTTGCGCCCGGCCGCCGCCTCGGCCGCCACGTGCCCCTCGTGGCTCGCCTTGTGGGCCAGCATGGGGTGCCCGACGACGTCGCCGATGGCGAAGATGTGGCCCACGTTGGTGCGCATCTGCTTGTCGACGGGGATGAAGCCCCGGTCGTCGACGTGGACGCCGGCCCCTTCGGCGCCGACGGCCGTGCCGTTGGGCCGGCGGCCGACGGCGACGAGGATCTGGTCGAAGGTGGCGCTGGCCGGCGCCCCGGGGCCGTCGAGCGTCACCTCCAGGCCGGCCGCCCCCCGGTCGGCGCACGCCGTGACCTTGGTGCCGAGGTGGACGTTCTCGTAGGACCGGCGGATGCGGGTGAGGAGCGGCTTGACCAGGTCGGGGTCGGCGCCGGGGATGATCTGGTCCAGCAGCTCGACGACGGTGACCCGGGAACCGAAGGCCGAAAAGACCGTGCCCAGCTCCAGGCCGATGATCCCGCCGCCGATGACCAGGAGCCGCTCGGGAACCCGGGACAGCTCGAGGGCGCCGGTGGAGTCGACGCTGCGGGGGTCGTCCCGGGGCAGGAAGGGCAGCGACATGGCTTCGGAGCCGGCGGCGATGATGGCCTGGCTGAACCCGACCGTCGTCCGGGACCCGTCGGGGCCGGTGACCTCCAGCTCGTTCGGCGTGGTGAACCGACCGGTGCCGGTCACGACCGTCACCTTGCGCTGTTTGGCCAGGCCGGCCAGGCCGCCGGTCAGGCGGGTCACCACCCCGTCCTTCCAGGCCCGGAGCCGGTCGAGGTCGATGGCCGGCTCGCCGAAGGACAGGCCGTGGTCGGCCATCTCCCGGGTCTCGGCGATGACCCGGGCGGCGTGGAGCAAGGCCTTGGACGGGATGCAGCCCACGTTGAGGCACACCCCGCCGAGCACCGGCCAGCGCTCGACCAGAGTCACCTGCAGGCCGAGGTCGGCGGCCCGGAAGGCGGCCGAGTAGCCGCCGGGGCCGGCGCCCAGCACCACCAGTTGGGTGTTCACGTGGTTGGTCACAGGACCAGCCGGCGGATGTCTTCGAGGGTCTGGCACAGGTGGCGCAGGAAGCGGGCGGCCAGGGCGCCGTCGATGACCCGGTGGTCGTAGGAGACGGACAGCGGCAGCACGAGCCGGGGCACGAACGCCGCTCCGTCCCACACCGGGGCCGTCTTGGAGCGGACGACGCCCAGGATGGCGACCTCGGGGGCGTTCACGATGGGCGTGAAGTGGGTGCCGCCGATACCGCCCAGGCTGGAGATGGTGAAGGTGCCGCCCGACATGTCGGCCGGGGTGAGCTTCCCGTCGCGGGCTTTCTGCGACAGGGTGCCCAGCTCCTTGGACAGCTCGGTGACGCCCTTGGAGTCGACGTCGCGGATGACGGGGACGACGAGCCCGTCGGGGGTGTCGACGGCCACGCCCAGGTGGTAGTAGCGCTTCAGGATCAGGCTGTCGCCCTCGGGCGACAGGGAGCTGTTGAAGGCGGGGAACTGGCGCAGGGCGGACACCGAAGCCTTGAGCAGGAAGGCGAGCAGCGTCACCCGGTAGCCCTCGGCTTTGGCGGCGGTGTCGAGCTCACGGCGGAAGGCGTCGAGATCGGTGATGTCGGCGTCGTCGGCGTGGGTGACGTGGGGGACGTTGAGCCAGGAGGCGTGCAGGCGGGGGCCGGAGATCTTCTTGATGCGGGACAGCGGCTGGGTCTCCACCGGCCCGAACCGGGAGAAGTCGACGGCGGGGATGGCGGGGATGCCGGCGCCCGCCGCCGCGGTCGGGACCGCGGCCGGAGCCGCCGCCGGGCCCCGGACGGCCGCCAGCAGGTCGTCCTTGGTGATGCGGCCCTTGGGCCCCGACCCCGACACTCCGGCGAGGTCGACGCCGAGTTCCCGGGCCAGCCGGCGGACGCCGGGCCCCGCATGCGGCGGGCCGGCGCCGTCCGCCCCCTCTGCCGTCTCCCGCGCGAGGGGGACCCGGCCGAGCGAGGCGCTGGGGGGTGCCACTTCGCCCGGCGCCGGCGCGGCCGCCTCGGCGGCAAGGGCTTCAGGATCGATCTCGACCACTTCCGGGTCGGGCTCCTGCTGGCCGACCAGGCTGGGAGGCTGGCGCAGCGTCCCGTCGCCGGGCTGCAACTGCACGATGGGCGTCCCCTCGCTCACCGTGTCGCCCACCTTGACCAGGACGCCGGTCACGGTGCCGGCCGCCGGCGCGGGGATGTCCATGGTGGCCTTGTCGGACTCCAGAACCACCAGCGGGTCCTCGGCGTTGACCACGTCACCCACGCCAACGAGCACCTCGATGACGGGCACGTCGGTGTAGCCGCCGATGTCGGGGATCTTGACCTCGGTCGTGCCCAGCTCAGATGTGACCGTCACGGCGTCCTCCTTTCGCGCCGCGCCGAACCTGGCATGCCGTTTGCGCGGTAGGTGGAAATCGGCATGCCAGGAAAGGAAGCCGGCAGGGGGAAACAGGCGGACCGCATCGCCTACACCCTCGCCGGGTTGGGCTTGTCGGGGTCGATGCCGTACTGGCCCATGGCCTCGGCCGCCGCCTTGGCCGGCATGGCCCCGTCCGCGGCCAGGGCGCTCAGGGCGGAGAGCACCACCCAGCGGCGGTCGACCTCGAAGTGGGACCGGAGCTGGCGCCGGTAGTCGGAGCGGCCGAACCCGTCGGTGCCCAGCACCTGGTAGCGGCCGGCCACGAAGGGCCGGATCTGGTCGGCGAAGGCCCGCACGTAGTCGGTGGCCGCCACCACCGGCCCGGCCCGCTCGGCGGCGGCGGACAGGCACGTCGCCACGTAGGGTCGACGGGGCTCCTCCAGCGGGTGCAACAGGTTCCAGCGCTCCGCCTCCAGGCCGTCGCGGCGCAGCTCGGTGAAGCTGGGCACGCTCCACACGTCGGCCGCCACCCCGAAGTCGGCGGCCAGCATGCCCGCGGCGGCGATCACCTCCCGCAGGATGGTGCCGCTGCCGAGCAGTTGCACCCGGGGCGCATCGGGCCCCAGCCCGCCGCCCGGCGACACATCGGCCGCCGAGAACAGGTACATCCCCCGCCGGATCCCCTCCTCCACCCCCTCGGGCATGGCCGGGTGCCCGTAGTTCTCGTTCATCACCGTCAGGTAGTAGAAGACGTCCTCCTGGTCCACGTACATGCGGCGCATCCCGTCCTGGATGATGACGGCCAGCTCGTAGGAGAACGTCGGGTCGTAGGAAACGCAGTTGGGGATCATCGACGACAGCACGTGGCTGTGGCCGTCCTGGTGCTGGAGCCCCTCGCCGTTCAAGGTGGTGCGCCCGGCCGTCCCCCCCACCAGGAAGCCCCGGGCCCGGCTGTCCCCCGCCGCCCAGGCCAGGTCGCCCACCCGCTGGAAGCCGAACATGGAGTAGTAGATGTAGAAGGGGATCATGGGCGTGTCGTTGGTGGAGTAGGACGTGGCCGCCGCGATCCAGCTCGACATGGCCCCCGGCTCGTTGATGCCCTCCTGGAGCATCTGGCCGTTCTTGTCCTCCCGGTAGTACATGAGCTGGTTGGCGTCCTCGGGCTGGTAGAGCTGGCCCACCTGGGAGAAGATCCCGAACTGGCGGAACATGCCCTCCATCCCGAAGGTGCGGGACTCGTCGGGGACGATGGGCACCACCCGGGGGCCGATGGCCTTGTCCCGCAACAGGGTGTTGAGGATGCGCACGAAGGCCATGGTGGTGGAGATCTCCCGGTCGCCCGACCCGGCCAGCTGGGCGCCGAAGGCCCCCAGATCCGGCACCGCCAAGGCGGTCGACCGCTCCCGGCGGGCGGGCAGGTAGCCGCCCAGCGCCTCCTTGCACCGGCGCAGATAGGCCAGCTCCTCGCTGCCCTTCTCCAGGCGGATGTAGGGGTACTCGGCCAGGCGCTCGTCGGGGATGGGCAGCGAGAAGCGGTCCCGGAAGGCCCGCAGCGACGCCTCGGCCATCTTCTTCTGCTGGTGGGTGATGTTCTGGCCCTCACCCGCCTCGCCCATCCCGTAGCCCTTGACCGTCTTGGCCAGCACCACCGTCGGCTGGCCCGTGTGGCGCACGGCGGCGGTATAGGCGGCGTAGATCTTGTTGGGGTCGTGCCCGCCCCGGTTCAGCTCCCAGATCTGGTCGTCGGTCATGTCGGCCACCAGATCCAAGAGCTCGGGGTACTTGCCGAAGAAGTGCTGGCGGACGTAGGCGCCGTTCTTGGACTTGAAGTCCTGGTACTCGCCGTCCACGCACTCCTCCATGCGCTGGAGCAGCAGGCCGGTGGTGTCCCTGGCGATGAGCCGGTCCCAGCCCGCGCCCCAGATGACCTTGATGACGTTCCAGCCCCCGCCCCGGAACACGGACTCCAGCTCCTGGATGATCTTGCCGTTGCCCCGCACCGGCCCGTCGAGACGCTGCAGGTTGCAGTTGACCACGAAGATCAGGTTGTCGAGCCGCTCCCGGCCGGCGAGGGAGATGGCGCCCAGGGACTCGGGCTCGTCCGTCTCCCCGTCGCCCAGGAAGGCCCACACGTGGCGGTTCGATGTGTCGGCCAGCCCCCGGCAGCCCAGGTACTTCAGGAACCGGGCCTGGTAGATGGCCATGAGCGGGCCGAGGCCCATCGACACGGTGGGGAACTGCCAGAGGTCGGGCATGAGCCAGGGATGCGGGTAGGACGACAGGCCGCCGCCGTCGACCTCTTGGCGGAACCGGTCCAGCTGCTCTTCGGTCAGCCGCCCCTCCAGGAAGGCCCGGGCGTAGAAGCCGGGGGAGGAGTGGCCCTGGAAGTAGACGAGGTCGCCGCCGTGGTCGGCACTGGGGGCGTGCCAGAAGTGCATCTGGCCCACGTCGTAGAGGGTGGCGGCCGACTGGAAGCTGGCGATGTGGCCGCCGAGCTCGGAGGACTCCTTGTTGGCCCGCAGCACCATGGCCAGGGCGTTCCAGCGGATGAGGGAGCGGATGCGGTGCTCGACGGCCCGGTCGCCGGGGTGGCGGTCCTCCCGCTCCGGCGGGATGGTGTTGAGGTAGGGCGTGTTGGGGGAGTAGGGCACCGGCGTGCCCCGGCGCCGGCCCTCGGCGATCAGCTCGTCGAGGATGAAGTGGGCCCGCTCGGCCCCCTCGAACTCGAGGACGGAGCCGAGCGCCTCGATCCACTCGCGGGTCTCGGTGGGATCGGGGTCGACGAGCATGTCGTCCTCCTCTCAGGCGGTCCCCGGCCCGGTGGCGGGCGGGCAGGCCGCCGCCGGCACGGCCAAGCGCGACGAACAGGCTAGAAGAGCTACGAGGCTTCGAATTCCGCGGTCACGTCCTGCTCGCCGTCCAGACCCAGTACCCGCTCCAGACCAAGCTTCTCCAGCACGGGGGCGTCGGTGATGCTGAACAGGATGGCGTCACCGTCGATGGCCCGATGGTCGTGGACGGCCCAGGGCGGCACGGCGAGGATGTCGCCCCGCTCCCAGGAGAACCGCATCCCGTCGATGACCGTCTCCCCCCGGCCCCGGAACACCTGGTACACGGTGGAGTGGACGTGACGGTGGGCGGCCGTCCGGCCGTGGTGGACGGGCATCTGGCGCCCGCCGGCGGGCAGCAGCTGGATGGCGGCTTCGAGGGTGGGCAGCACCGGGCCGCCGGTGGCCGGGTCGGTGTAGCGCACCAGGACGCCGTCCCAGGGGTCGGGGTCGTCCCGCAGGCCCTCCAGGGCCGCCTCGGTGGGCGCCCACGGGTAGCGCAGCAGCGGCGAGCGAGCGGCCGGCTGGGCGCCTTCGGGCGGGGGGGCGGCGCCCGCTCCCCCGGCCACCCCCGGCACCTGGGCGGGCAGCAGCCCGGCGGCGGCGTAGGCCCGGGAGGCGCCGGCCACGTCCAGCGTCGGCTGGAGCTCACCCGTCGGGTAGAACTCGAAGAACTGGGCGTCGAGGTAGCAGGCCAGCGGCAGGTCGAGGCCGTCGAACCACATCATGGGGGCGTCCGACTCGTTGTGGTGGTCGTGCCAGGCGTAGGACGGGGTGAGCACCAGGTCGCCGGCGGCCATGTCGCAGCGGTCCCCGTCGACCGTGGTCCACACCCCGGCGCCCTCCACCACGAAGCGCAGCGCCGAGGGGCTGTGGCGGTGGCCGGGGGCGAGCTCATGGGCGTCGAGGTACTGCACCGCCGCCCACAGCGTGGCCGTCGCCCCGTAGACAGAGCCGCCGTAGCCCTCGACCAGTCCGGGGTTCATGCAGGCCAGCACCCGGCGGTCGCCGCCCCGGTCGATGGGCACCAGCTTGCCGGCCTGGTCGGCCAGGCGGGCCAGGTCGGCGAAGCGCCACAGCCACGGCTTGGCCCGGGGCTTGGGCTCGAAGGGCATGATGACCTGGTTGATCCGCCACAGCGCCTCCAGGTGGAGGCGGCCCAGCTCGGCGTAGAAGTGCTCGAGGGCGCCGTCGCTCACAGCCGCAACCTAACCCCGGGTCGTGCTGTCACGCCTCTTGGGCGGGTGGCTCAGCCCGTCGCCGGTCTCTCCTGCTCCGGGCCGGCGGTGACGGGGTCGGAGAGTTCGGGGGCTTCCTTCGGCTTGTAGACGACGGCCAGCACCAGGACGGCGGCCGGGAGCACGATCCAGAAGACCGCGCCCAGTACGGCGAGGAGCCACAGCAGGTGCGATACCACGGCTCGGCTGCTCCTTGGCGAGGCGTCAGGGCGGGACCGGGGTGAGCCTCTGTTGGATTCACCACGTGGCGGGCCGTCCCCTCGCGCCCCCACCCGGTCGACGCACAAATGTCACATTCGCCGCGGAAGTGCCGCTTTCAGTCCTTGACGGCCACGCCCTCGTACATGCAGCCGAACATCTTGGGGCCCTTGAGGTAGTAGTTGTCCAGGGTGGCGATCCGCAGGCCGGAGTCGGTGATCAGCCGCTCGATGGGCCGGTTGAGGTGGCAGCCGCCGGCGATCTTCTGCTGGAGGGGGGTGAGGCGGTCCTGCCAGCGGACCACCTTGGGGTCCGACGACCGGCCGTGCTCCAGGAAGTGGAGACCGCCGCCGGGGCGGAGGACGCGACGGATCTCGGCCAGGGCTCCGGAGACATCGGGGATGGTGCACAGCGTCCAGGTGGTGAGGACGTGGTCGACGCTGTCGTCGGGGAGCGGTAGGTCCTGGCCGTCGAGGCCGACGTAGTCGACGGGCACCGGGCTGGCGGCGACCCGCGGGGCGGCCAGCCGGCGGCCGACCACGGCCGGGTCGACGGCCTGCACCCGCTTCACCGCCGCCGGGTAGTGGGGGACGTTGCGGCCCGAGCCGAAACCGACCTCGAGCACCTCGCCCTCCAGTCCGGCGGCCACCCTGGCCCGCAGCTCCCGGAACTGCTTGCCGCTGAGAGCCACATCCACAAACCGGGGCAGGACCTGCTCGTCATAGAAGCCCATGGGCACCAGTGTGCCCGAGGACCGCCCCGCCGGACGGTCGAGCCCCGCCTGATCAAGCGATGAAGATCTCCAGGCCCGAACCCTCCATCGGGGGACGGCCCGCCTCGTGATGGGCAGTACTCCGCCCCGGGGGTTGAGAACCGTTCTCGCCGAGGGCACCTGGCTCCCGGCCTGAACTGCCACACGGAGAACGCAACAAGCACGCCGGAATGATGCGGAACGCCCCGAATCTTCCCCAGGGGCCCTGTGCGACGGCGACACATCAGAGGATTCTGGCCATGGTTCATCAAGGGCCACAACGTTCAGCGCGCATGCCGGCGATCGGAGGGGTCATCGCCACCCTGGTCTCACCCACTCCTGTCGCTGACCGGCCGGCGCCCGCCACCTCGGCCCGTCAGGTCCTGCGCCGGTTCGCGGCCACCGTCCTCGCCGGCGGGGTCACCGGATTCCTGGCCGGAGGCGTGGTCGGGCGGCTGGCCATGCTCGTCCTGCGCCTCACCACGGGTGACGCCGTCCACGGGGTGGTGAGCGACGACGGCTTCGTCATCGGCCAGGTCACCCTGGGCGGGACCATCGGCCTCCTCGCCCTGGGCACGGCCTTCGGGGTGATCGGCGCCCTCGTCCACCGCCTGGTCGTCCCCTGGCTCATCGGGCCCCGGTGGTTCCGCCGCCTCACCACCGCCTTCGGCAGCGGCGTGGTGGTCGGCGCCATGCTCGTGCACCGCGGCGGGATCGACTTCACCCGCCTGAAGCCGGCGTGGCTGGCCATCGCCCTCTTCGTGCTCGTCCCCGGCCTCTACGGGGCGCTCATCGGGCCGGTGCAGGAGTACTGCGACCGGCCCGACCCGTGGGTCAACCGGCACCGGGTCCGGCGGGTGGCAGCCCCCGTTCTCACCCTCGCCTTCATCCCCTTCTCCCTGCCTGTGCTGGTGGTGCCCTTCCTCATGACGTGGGCCTGGGCCGGGCTGCGGGACTCGCCCGCCCTCGGGCGGCTGGCGGCGCACCCGGTCACCGGCGTGGCGGCCCGGGTGCCGTGGGTGGCCATCGTGGCCCTGGGTCTGGTCGATCTCGTCGGGGACGCCGCGGCCCTGATCTAGCCGCGGGTCTGATCGAGGGGTCCCGTCGCTAGCATCACCCAAGAAGGCCCTGACCCGTCCGAGCGGAGGGCAGTCAAACCGTGGCTGATCGCCCCGAGGCCCTGGGTGCCCGTTTGCAATCCGAGCGCTGCCCGGAGTGCGCCTTCGAGCCGGACAAGTTCGGACCGGCCGACCTGCCGGCGGCGGTGGCCGCCCTGGGCCGGCGCTACCGGGTGCCCCTCGAGCGCCTGCTCCCCGGCGAGACGACGGAGATCCTCCGGGCCACGCCGCTGCCCGGGACGTGGTCGGCGCTGTCCTACGCCTGCCACGTGCGCGACGTCCTCGTCCTCTTCGACGGGCGGATCCAGCGCATGCTGGTCGAGAACGATCCCGATCTGGGCTGGTGGGACCACGAGGCGACAGCCGAGATCGACGGCTACGACAGCCAGGACCCGGGCAGCGTGGCCAAGGCTCTGGAGGCCAACGCCGCCGGGCTGGCCGCCACCCTGACCGGGGTCCCCGAACGCAGCTGGGCGCGGACGGGCCGGCGGGCGGGCGACGTCTTCACCGTGCTCGGCGCCGGCCGCTTCGTCCTCCACGAGGGCCACCACCACCTGCTCGACATGGGCCGGGTCCTCCGCGCCGCCCGCGGCCGCTAGCGCCCCGTCGAGGCGTTCCTGGCCAACGCGGGGTGTTGGTGAGGAACGCCGCCTCCGCCTGACCGACGCCGGACGGGACCGGCCGGGAGGCGCCCCACCTCGCCCCCCGCCGGCCGTTCCGTGCGCCCCGGTCAGCTCTTGTGGGCCTCGAACCCGCCCCGGGTCACGGCGACGGTCGTGGCCTCGCCGCCCCCGCAGGGCGTGAGCGTCCCGGCGTCTGCCAGCTTGGGCAGGGAGAACTGCTGGGGGTCGCTCTTGGTCAGGATGGTGAAGGCGAAGTCCCGGCTGGGCGCTGACCCTTCGCCGTCCTTGGACCCGTCCTGGTTGGGGTCCTGGTTGCCCTGCCCGCCGTGGCGCCGGCCCTCACGGGTGGTGCCGCTGACCTGGACCACACCGTCGTCGCCCACCGACAGGCAGGTGATCTCGCCGCCGAAGCCTTCGCCGCTCGACGCCTCCCGACGCCCGAAGCCTTCGCCGCCCGACGTCGCCCGATGCCCGAAGGCGAGCCGGCCGTGGGCCATGTCACCCTCGCCGTGGGCCTGGAGCGCCAGCCCGTAGCTGTCGGTCTCGCCCCTGCTGATGGCCCGGCCGTGGACCCCTTGGCCACCCTGGCCGCCACCGTCACCGCCCAGGAACCCGGGTCCGTCCCCGCCGCCGATCAAGGCGGCGATGGGGTCGCTGCCGTCGCCGTCGCCCGGTCCCGCGCTCACCACGGGGGCGGCCACCAGGGCCACGGCCACCAGAAGGACGAGGGAAGCCCCCGTCGAGAGGGTCCACCGGGCCGTCGTGCGGGTCTTGGTCATCGCCATCCTCCTCGTTACCCAACGGTCTCCGGGCCGCTCCGGCGCCGGTGGGCGGAGACCGCCAGCGGGCGGAGCCGGTCCGGCTCTGCTGAACCGACGTGAACATCGGGCGTCCTATTCGCGTCTTTTGTGCCCGGGTGGCCGGTTTCGGAGCAGGTACGGGCGGCCCCGCCGCCGAAGCCAATCGGCAGCCACCTCCGACCGACCGTCACCACCGGCCGACGAATACGCTCGACCCGCCGGTGCCCACCGGCCCGAGCCGTTCCCGCCGGGAGGTTCCGTGCCCCGGACGCCCCGACCGACCAGGACCGCCGCCCCGGTGACCGGCGCGCTCCCGGCCCCGGAACCGGCGCCCGCCGCACCCGGTGAGGCGACGGGAGTGGCGGCGGGCGGTGACGCCGCCCCGAATACGGGGGGCGGCGCCAGCGTCGATTCGGGCAGAAAGACCGGCTTTGAGGAGCTCTACGCCCGTATGTCCCTGCCTGCCATCCGCTACGCCACCGCCATCGCCGGAGGCGACGCCGAAGACGCCTGCCAGGAGGCGTGGATCTCCATCTGGCGGTCCTGGGAGGAGTCCGACCCCGCCCGCCGGGAGGCGTGGGCCTTCCGGGTGGTGCGCAACGCCGCCCTCGACCGGTTGCGGCGGCGTCGCCCCGTCGAGCCCCTGGGCGACGTGGAGCTGCCCACCCCCGCCGGCGTGGAGGACGTGGTCCTCACCCGGCTGGAGGGCGACGCCGCCCTCGGCGCGCTGGCCCACCTGTCGCTGCCCCTGCGGGAAGCGCTGTGGCTCCGGGAGGTCGGCGAGCTCAGCTACACCGAGGTGGCCGAGGTGCAGGGCGTACCTGTGGGGACGGTGATGTCCCGACTGCACGCCGCCCGGCGCCAGGTGGCCCGCCGCCTGCGGAGGGAGGGCCGGTGACGGCGCGGTCCGCCCTCCGGCGCCACCCGTCCCGCCAGGACCTGGCCGCCCGCTTCGACGGCGAGGACCGTCCGGGCCTCGACGACCACCTGGCCGGTTGTGCCCGGTGCCAGGCCTGGATGGGCGAGCTGCGCCGGGTCCGGGCCGCCGTGCGGGGCGAGCCGGTGCCGGCCGCCGCCCCCGCCCGCCTGCTCCGCCCGGCCTGGGCCCACCCGGCCGTCGCCGTGGTCCTGGTCGTCGCCCTCCTCGGAGTCGCCGGGGTCGCCGGCCTCTTCGGCCGCCGCGACACCACCACCCTGGCCAGCCGGGGCACACCACCGGCCGTGCCCGCCGAGACCGCCCCGTCCCTGGGCCCGGCGCCTGTCCCCGGCGACGACGCCGGCCACCCGCCCGCCGGCGGCGCCCACCCCGCCACCGGGCCCTCGTCTCCGTCGCCGGATGCGTCGCCGGCGGGGCCGGCGACGCCCGA
>JBIOUX010000193.1:0-11044 GCA_044867425.1 Acidimicrobiia bacterium
CCCCGAACTGGCTCTGTTCACCGCCGGTATGCGGCGGTGAGACACGCCGGTTGGTCCGTAAGTGGCGTGCTCCTCGAACTGGCTCTGTTCACCGCCGGTATGCGGCGGTAAGCAACGCCGGTTCGGACGTCAGCCCCCGGCGCCTGGGCCCCCAACCCCTTCAGTGCGTCTTTTGGCTCTTGGCCTCAGCGCCGGTCGGCCAGGAAGGGGTAGCGCGCCCGGGTGGCGGCCACCACCTTGGGATCGACGTCGGCCAGGAGCACGGTCTCGATCTCGGCCGCCCCGGCCAGCACCTCGCCCGACGGGGCCACGATCCGGCTGTCCCCGGAGTACGGGATGCCTCCGCCCTCGCCCACCCGGTTGACGCCGACCACGTAGGCCTGGTTCTCGATGGCCCGGGCCACCAGCAGGGCCTGCCAGTGGGTGCGCCGGGCGGTGGGCCAGTTGGCCACCACCACGTAGCAGTCGACGGCCGGGGCCAGATCCCAGAACTCGTCGGCGAAGCGCAGGTCGTAGCACACGAAGGGCGCCACCTGGACCCCTTCCACGTCGAGGACGACGCCCCGCTCGGTCCCGGGGGCGTAGTGCTCGTGCTCGCCGGCGTAGGTGAAGGGATGGAGCTTGTCGTAGCAGGCCAGGGAACCGCCGGGCCCGGCCAGCAGGAACCGGTTGACGGCCCGGGCGCCGGGGGCGGACGGATCGGTGCCGGCCGGCCAGATGGCCACCGACCCGCACAGCCACACGCCCTCGGCGGCGGCCCGGCGCAGGAGGAAGTCGGTGGTGGGCCCGCCCTCGGGTTCGGCCACCCGGGCCGGTTCCATGGAGAAGCCCGTCGGGAACATCTCGGTCAGGACGACCAGCCGGGCGCCGCCGGCGGCGGCCGTCCCCACCAGCGGCTCGAGGTGGCGCAGGGTCGCCGCCCGGTCCTCCCAGACCACGTCGTGCTGGACGGCGGCGACCTGCACTCCGGGCCTCCCCTCAGCGCCCCGAGGCGAGACCCTTGAGCCGGGCCAGCCCCTCTTCGAGGACCTCGGTGCGCTTGGGAAAGGCGAAGCGCACCAGCGTGCGGGCCGACTCCGGATCGTCGTAGAAGACCGACATAGGCACGGCCACCACCCCGACGCGTTCGGGCAGCGAGAGGCAGAACTCCATCCCATCGACCACCCCGAGGGGAGCGGCGTCGGTCACCACGAAGAAGGTGCCCTGGGGCGGGAACACCCTGAACCCCACGTCGGCCAGGCCGGAGCAGAGCAGGTCCCGCTTGGCCCGCAGATCGGCGGCGACGCCGGCATAGAACGAGTCGGGGAGGCCCAGGCTCACGGCGGCGGCGTGCTGGAGCGGCGTGCCGCCGTGGAAGGTGAGGTACTGCTTGGCCACATGCGCCGCCGCCACCAGCGGCGCCGGCCCCGTGACCCAGCCGATCTTCCAGCCGGTGAAGGAGAACGTCTTGCCGTGGGAGGAGACGGTGAGGGTGCGCTCGGCCATGCCCGGCAGGGTGGCCAGGGGGACGTGGCGGTCCTCGAACACCAGGTGCTCGTAGACCTCGTCGGTCACGGCCAGGAGGTCGTGGTCCACGCACACCTGGGCGATGGCCGAGAGCTCGTCGACGCTGAGCACCCGGCCGGTCGGGTTGTGGGGGGTGTTGATCAGCACCATCCGGGTCGCCGGGGTGACGGCCCGGGCCAGGGCGTCGGGATCGAGGACGAAGCCGGGCGGGCGCAGGGTCACCACCCGCCGGCGGGCCCCGGCCAGGGCGACGCACACGGCGTAGGAGTCGTACCAGGGCTCGAGGGTGATGACCTCGTCGCCCGGTTCGCACAGGGCGAGGACGGAGGCGGCGATCCCCTCGGTGGCCCCGAAGGTGATCGCCACCTGGGTGTCGGGATCGAGGTCGATGCCGTAGAAGCGGCGCTGGTGGTCGGCCACGGCCGCTCGCAACTGGGGGACGCCGGGGCCGGCGGCGTACTGGTTGAGTCCGCCCCGGAGGGCGGCCACCGCCGCCTCCACCACCTCGGCCGGGCCGTCAGTGTCCGGGAAGCCCTGCCCGAGGTTGACCGCCCCCGTGCGCAGGGCCAGCGCCGACATCTCCGTGAAGATGGTGGAGGTGAACGGCGCCAACCTCGCGTTCAGGATTCTGTCCGGCATGCCCTAGTACTAGCCGACCGGACGGGGGATCTGCCTAGTAGCCGCCGGCCTTGGCCAGCTGGCCCCGCATGGCCCCGTTGGGATGCTCGGCGGTGTGGATGTTCACGTAGTAGCCGGCCGGGTTCTCCCCGATGGGGGTCAGGGCGGCCGCATCGGGCTTGATGCAGCTCTCGGCCGTGAAGGCCGACTCCCCCTTGGTGAACGTCGGCATCAGGTTCACTGCCACCGGCCCGGCGGCGCCGGACGCCCCCGTGTGGATGTGGGCGACGGTGGGCGCCTCCCCCATGGTGGCGTTGAGCTTGTAGCAGAGTTCCCCGGCGGCGATCTTGACCTCGGCCAGGCCGGTGCCGTCGGTCACCCCCGGACCCGGGACCTCCTCCTTGCCGGACAACTGGGCCGTCAGGCTGATTTCGGCGGCGGCGGGCGCGCTGGCCGTGGTCGAGGTCTCCACCGCCCCGCCGTCGCCGCCGTCGTCGCCACAGGCGACGGGAACGAGAGCGAGGGCGCCGAGAACGGACAGCGCGATGGAACGCAGGGGGATGGTCACGTCGGTCTCCCTTCGACGGAGTCCCCCCATAATGGCGCCGTGCTCATGGTCGAGGTGGTAACCACCTCCGAGGCGGTCGCCGCCACCCGCGCCCGGGGAGAGAAGATCGCCGCCCTCGCCGGCCTTCTGGCCCGCACAGGTCCCGACGAGGTCGAGGCGGTGGTGGCCTTCCTGGCCGGGGAACCCCAGCAGGGGCGGATCGGCGTGGGATGGGCCACCCTGGTCGGGCTGGCGCCCATCCCCGCCTCCGAGCCGACCCTGACGGTGGCCGAGGTGGACGGGCGCCTGGGCGAGATCCTGGCCACCACCGGGGCCGGCTCGGCCGGCGCCCGGGCCGGCCTGCTGAGCGACCTGTTCGGCCGGGCCACCGCCCCCGAAGCCGATTTCCTCCGGCGCCTCCTCACCGGCGAGCTGCGCCAGGGCGCCCTGGAGGGCGTCATGGCCGAAGCGGTGGCCCGGGCCGCGGGCGTCCCGGCGGCGGTGGTCCGGCGGGCCTGCATGCTCTGCGGCGACCTCGGGCGGACGGCGGCGGTGGCCATGTCCGAAGGCCGGCCGGGCCTGGAGGCCATCGGCCTGCAGGTGGGCCAGCCCCTGCTGCCCATGCTCGCCTCCTCGTCGCCGGGGGTGGCCGAGGCCGTCACCGAGCTGGGGCTCTCCTCGGTGGAGTGGAAGCTCGACGGGCTGCGCATCCAGGTCCACCGCTCGGGCGACGACATCGCCGTGTTCACCAGGAACCTGAACGACATCACCGCCCGGGTCCCCGAGGTGGTGGCCGTGGCCCGGGAGCTGGCTGTCAGCCGGTTCGTCCTCGACGGCGAGGCCCTGGCCCTGGGAGAAGAGGAGCGGCCCCGGTCGTTCCAGGAATCGATGCGCAAGGACGAACGGCTCCGGGCCCGCTTCTTCGACTGCCTGCACATCGACGGCGAGGACCTCCTCGACCGGCCGCTGTCCGAGCGCCTCGAGGCCCTCGAGGCGGTGGCCGGGCCGTGGCGCATCCCCGGCCGGGTGACGGCCGACGCCGTCGAGGGCGAGGCGGTGCTGGCCGAGGCGCTGGCCGCCGGCCACGAGGGCGTGGTGGTCAAGGCCCTGTCGTCCCCCTACGAGGCGGGCCGGCGGGGCAAGGCCTGGCGCAAGGTCAAGGTGGCCCAGACGCTCGACCTGGTCGTGCTGGGCGCCGAATGGGGTCACGGCCGGCGCCGGGGCTGGCTGTCGAACCTGCACCTGGGGGCCCGGAGTGCTGACGGCGGGTTCGTCATGGTGGGCAAGACCTTCAAGGGCATGACGCAGAAAACCCTTGAGTGGCAGACCCGCCGCTTCCTGGAACTCGAGACCCACCGGGAGGGAATCACCGTCTTCGTCCGCCCCGAGGTGGTCGCCGAGATCGCCCTCGACGGGGTCCAAGTCTCCACACGGTACCCGGGCGGTGTCACTCTCCGTTTCGCCCGGCTGAAGCGGTACCGGGAGGACAAATCCCCCGCCGAAGCCGACACCATGGAATCCGTTCGGCTCCTCCTGCAACGGCCAGATGTCCGAGGCAACGACAGCTAACCCACCGGCGCCGCGCGCTCTTCGTCAGAGTGGCCACCGCACTGTTGGGACGGAACCAGCCCCTGGGAACAGGCCTACGGGAAGACGAACAGGTCGGCGAACCTCGGGCCGAGCTCGGGACGGTCGCCCGTGAACATGAGCCGCCCGAGAGCGATGGCCGGCCACTGGCTGAGCCGCCCGGTGATGACGAGCAGGGCCGTCACCGGGTCGGCCGAGATGACACAGTCGAGTGATCCCGGGGCCTCTGGCTGTGCGTAGGTCCCGTCGGCGATCCGGGCGTGGAACGGGTCGGTTCCCTCCACCTCGACGCGGTAGGTCGCCTCGAGCCCCACCGAGGCCGCCGGTTGGAAGATGAGCGAGGAAACCACCCGCTGGTAACCACCGACGGCCACCGCCGCATACTCGGGATCGATCGGCCACGGCACACCCACGGCGGTGGCGATGTCGTAGCCGTGGAGGAGGGGCTCGCCCAGGTTGATCGACGTGATATCGGCGAAGCTTGGCCGGAGCCCGGCGTAGTAGGCGATCGGCTGATCGGCGGGGATGGTGGCGATCACCTCCATGAGCACCGCGTAGCCTTCCCGGACCTGGTCGGCCAGCTTCTTGGGATCAGTCTCGGGATTGTCGGCGAACATGCTGCGCATCCGGGCGGCGTGGAGCTCCTTGTCAATATTTGGCACGGCTGACAAGTCGAACTGGCCCGTAGCCAGTCCGGCAATGCGGCGGGTGCCGCCGGCCACATGGACCGCGGCTTCCCTGACCGTCCATTCGGACCCGGGAATCGGAATCGAGGTGTCCTCCAGGTCCTCGACGAGCCTGGCGCACCGCTCACCCATATCGGTCAACCCCTCACGGGCGGCGGCGAGGATCTCCGTGGGTTCCATGTCGTTCCCGTCCTTTCGAAACTCGGTTTCCACAAGGATGCCGATCCCCAGTAGCGCAGCCGTCGCGCCGCTGTCGCGTCGACCCTCGCGGAATGCGATCCGCCGGCAGTAGCCTGGCCTCCCAGAAACGTGCGGGCGAGGGGAGATGGTGTCCGGGGACATCAGGCCCATCGAGTTCCGGCTGCTCGGGCCACCGGAGGTCCTCGTGGGTGGGCGGGTCGTGCCGATCGGCAGCCTGCAGCAACGAGCCGTCCTGGTGGCGTTGATCCTCGCCGGGGACGCGGTGGTCCCCGCCGATGCGCTCGTCGACGTGGTGTGGGGCGAGCACCCCCCCGCCACTGCCTCTTCGACGCTCCGAGGCCTGATCTGGCGGCTGCGCAAGCGGCTGGTCGTAGTTGATATCGAGGGCCGAGACGACGGGTACCTCCTGGTAGCCGGCGATGAAACAGTGGACGCCCGCTGTTTCGATCGGTTGGTGGCGCGGGCCCGGCGAGCATCCGAGCGGAGCCAGACCGAAGCCGCCGCCGCGGCCTTCGGTGAGGCCCTCGCTTTGTGGCGCGGCCCTGCACTCGGGGAGCTGGCCACATGGCCGTTCGCCCGGGTCGAGGCGGCCCGTCTGGACGAGGCGCGCCTTGCCGCCGTGGAGGATCTGGCCGAAGCCGAACTCGCCCTCGGGAGAGTGGCGGACGCGCTGAACCGCGTCGAGCCCGTGGTTCGCGAATGGCCGCTGCGGGAGCGTGCCGTCGGGCAGCTCATGCTCGGGCTGTACCGCTCCGGACGCCAAGCCGAGGCCCTGGCCGCCTACCAGACCCTCCGGCGGGCACTGGCCGACGAGCTGGGGCTGGACCCCACGCCGGCCTTGCGCGACCTCGAAGCGGCGATTCTCCGGCAGAGCGACGAGCTGCTCATCCCCGCCCGGGCGCCGGCCGACCCGGGGCGTCGCCCCGTCGTGTTCGGCGACACGGCGGCGTTCCTGTTCACCGACATCGAGGCCAGCACCCGGGCGTGGGAAGCGGACGGCGCCGCCATGGCGTCCGACCTGGCACGCCACGACGTCATCCTGACCGACGTCTGCGCCGCCTGGGACGGTCAAGTCTTCGCCCACACCGGTGACGGGCTGGGCGTCGCCTTCCCGACGGCGGCCGCCGCCATCGGTGCGGCGGTCGAAGGTCAGCGCGCTCTCCAAATGACGGGCTGGTGCCAGACCGTCCCGCCGCGGGTTCGCATGGCCATCCACGCCGGGGCGGCCCAACGCCGGGGGGACAACTGGTTCGGGCCGGCCTTAAACCGCGCCGCCCGTCTCCTCACCGTGGCGTCCGGGGGACACGTCGTGTGCTCCGAGGCCGCCGCCGGTCTGGCCCGGGATCTCCTGCCCCACCAGGTCGAGCTCGTCGACTGCGGCGAGGTCGACCTGCCGGACCTTGCCCGGCCGGAGCGCGTCTACCAGGTGACCCACCCGGAGCTCCCCGGCCCTTCGGCCCCCTTGCGCGCCCACGCCCGTGGGCGCCCACTGGACAACCTCCCGATCCCGCTCACTGAGTTTGTCGGACGGGCGGGCGAGCTGGCCGAGCTGCGCTCCTTGGTGGCCGCCAACCGGCTGGTGACTCTGGTCGGCCCCGGCGGTTCGGGGAAGACCCGCCTGGCGCTGGAAGTGGCCGGCACCATGCGCGACCGGTTTCCCGACGGTGTGTGGCTGGTGGAGCTGGCATCCGTTTCCGACGGAGACCTGGTGGCCCGAACCATTGCCGGCGGAATCGGGCTCCTGGTGAGGGAACTGGGGGAGTCGGGGCGAGGTGTCACCGAAGCTCTCGGGGAGCGCCTTCGGAGCCGGCGGCTGCTCATCGTGCTCGACAACTGCGAGCAGGTCGTGGAGGCCGCTGCCTCGGTCGCGCACGCGCTGCTGGCCTCTTGCCCCGGGCTCACCATCCTGGCGACCTCCCGCGAGGGCCTGGCCGTGACCGGCGAGGCGGTGTTCTCCATCCCCCCGCTCTCGCTGCCTTCCTCCGACCACCGCCACGAGACGGACTCTGTGGAAGCGCTCCAGACCTTCGACGCGGTCGCGCTGTTCTGCGCCCGGGCCCGCGAGGCCGACCGCCACTTCTCCCTCAACGACGCCAACGCCGATGCCGTGGTCAGGATCTGCCGCCGCCTCGATGGTCTCCCTTTGGCCCTGGAGATCGCCGCCGCCCGCGCCCGGGTGCTCGGCACCAAGGAGCTGGCGGAACAGCTCGACGACCGCTTCGCCGCCCTGGGCGACGGACCCCGCACGGCGCCGGCCCGACACCGGACGCTGCGGGCTGCCATCGATTGGAGCCACGACCTGCTGTCGCCCGCCGAGCAGGACGTGCTCCATCGCCTCGCCGTCATCCCGGGCACTTTCGACCTGGGCACCGTACGGGCCGTCGCCGGCGCCGATGCCGTGGCGCCCTTCACCCGCCTGGTCGACAAGTCACTCGTCGGCACCACCGGGGCGGAACCCGGCCTTCGCTACCACCTCTCCGAGTCGGTGCGCGCTTACGCCGCCGACAAGCTGGCCGCCACCGGGGGAACGGCCGAGGCGCAGCGCGCGCACCGCGACGCGTTCCTCGCCCTCGCGGTGGCCTGGCCGCCCGCCGAGCCGGACCGGATGACAGCCGCGAGGTTCCGTCGGCTGGACGCCGATTACCCCAGTTTCATGGCCGCCCTCGAGTGGTCCTGGGCCAACGGCGACCACGACGACGCCGTGCGTTTCGCCGCCGCCATGTTCCTGTACTGGTACTGGTCCGGTCACCACGAGGCGTGCGACTGGATGGAGCGGGCCGCGGGCGTACCGGTCTCGTCCCCCGCCATGGTCGCTCCCGCCGTCATGGCGCGGGTGGGCTGCGCCTACCTCCTGCGCAACTTTGGTCGGGACAGTGGCGGACGGGCCGAATCACTGCTGGCCGAGGCGATCGAGGTGGCCGACGCCGGGGATGACGCCCTGAGCCGGGCTCGGGCCCGGCAGTTCGCCGCCCAGGTCGCCATGGTCACCGGGCGCCTCGACGACGCCCGGGAACTGCTGGGCGAGGCCCGCCGGTGGTGCCGATCCGCCGGTTCGGAGTTCGCCGAGATCGTCTGCGACCGGCAGTCGGCGTGGATAGCGCTGTCGGCCGGCGACCTTGAGGAGGCGCAGCAGTTTCTGCGACGTCCCCTGGAGTCCCTTGCCTCCGCCGCCGACACTCCCGATGTCCCGCACAACCTGGGCACCGCCGCCCTGGTTAGAGCCCAAGCCGGCGACCGTTCGGCCACCCGCCTCGGTGAGGAAGCCGTGGCGGCGGCCCGGCGATTCCCTGTACCCCAGCTCCTGGTCATGGCCCTGGCTCGGGCCGCCGAGGCCGCGGTCCTGTCGGGAACTCCCGCCGACGCCAGGCCCAACGTCGTCGAACTGGTCGACACCCTCCGCCGACTCGGGGCGCGCTGCTGGGTCGCAGAAGCGTACGAACTCGCCGCCATCGTGTTCGGGAATGATCAGCCTGAGACGGCAGCTCTCGCCCTCGGCGCCGCCGACCGCCTTCGCAACGCGCTCGGCGAGCCGGCAAGTCCGGCGTTCCTGCTCGGCCCATCCCTCGAAGCGGCCGGCGAGCGCGTACTCAGCGCCCTAGGACAAGACGAGTTCGCAGCGCAGAAGGCGACGGGCGCTGGGCTTCCTATCGACGAAGCACTTTCGCTGGTGGCCACTCGACTGCGCAACTGTGGGTAGGACCGACCACCACAAGCCCTTCATCGGGCGCAAGAACACCAAGGGAATGACGCAGAAAACCCTTGAGTGGCAGACTCACCGCTTCCTGGAGCTCGAGACGAACCGGGAAGGGATCACCGTCTTCGTCCGGCCCACCGTCGTGGCCGAGATCGCCCTCGACGGGGTCCAGGCCTCCACACGGTACCCAGGCGGCGTCACGCTCCGCTTCGCCCGGTTGAAGCGGTACCGGGAGGACAAATCCCCCGCCGAAGCCGACACCATCGAATCCGTGGGGGTCCTACTGCATCGGCCAGACGCCCAAGCCGAGGAGGCCCCGGGTCACCCGTAGGCAGACACCCTGGACGGGCATCAAGGCGTCCGAAACGTCGCTGCGCTGCGGGTGAGAATCACACCTCGTCTGGCCCCGGGTGATTATCCGAACGGGCTCATTACCGCCACGGCGAGTGACGAACAATGCTTGTGGCGACAACGGAAGCCGAGCCAGAGCCGTCGATATGGGCGGCAAGGGAGCGGATCTCGACGCCACGCCCTCAGATCTTGCCCCGCTCCCGCCACTTGGCGAAGATCGGCTTCATCTCGGCTTCTGCAACCCGGACGGCGTCCTCGGGGATCATCTCGCCCCGGGCGGCGGCGGCGAACATCTTGGGGATGAGGAACTGGTTGTAGACCTCGTCGATGGCGGCATTGGTGTATCCCGGGTGGCCCACGTTCGTCGACCACGACGCAGCGTTGGCGAGAAGAGCGTATTTCGCCGGCGGCTTCGCTCGGGCGTCATTCGCCACTAGCTTCGCCAGGTCCGGCACCGCTCCAGGGAAGGTAGGCACGTTGTAGAACGCGGAGCGGAGGAAGGCCTCCTGATAGTTCAGGGCCAGATCGACGAGAAACTGCTTGGCCAGCTCCTGATTGCGAGAGAACTTCCAGATCACGTAGACGCCCATGACCGACGGGAGAGCGAGCGAGCCGGCGGGGCCGGCGGGGAGCGGAGCGAGGGCGACCTTCTCGGCCAGTTCCGGATCCTGGTCCTCCATCGCCCGGAGGGCCGAGACGGGATTGAGGATCATCGAGCCCCGCCCCGAGACGAGAAAGCGGTTGTTCGACGTGCTGTCCCAGGTGAGGACCTCGTCGGTCATGCCGATCCGGAAGATGGCCGCTCCCGCCTTCACCGCCTCCACCGTCGCCGGGCGGTTGATGACTACTTGACCGCCTTCGTCCTGGATCGAGGATCCGTACGCGTAGAGGAGGCTGAAGAGCGAGTTGTTGGAGTCGCCGTTGGCGGAGAGTCCGATACCCAGAGGATGGCCCATCCCCTTGAGCACCGGAGCCGCCCGCTGGACGTCGTCCCAGTTAAGCGGTGCGAGGCCTGGTTCCACTTTGTCCCAGAGGTCGACCCGGTAGAGAGCCGGATTGGGTGCCCAGTAGTCGGAGAAGGCGAAGTACTTGTTCGTCTTGGGGTTGAAGACGCTGCGCTCGGCGAGCGGAGTCATCTTTCCGAGCTTGGCCTCGACCTCCTGGACGATTTCGCGGTGGTCGATGACCTCGTCCTCGAAGCTCGGAGGCGGCGTGGCGAAAGCGAAGACGTCACGGGGGCCCTGGGCGGCCACATCGGCGGCGGCCCGGGCCGACAGCTCTTCGTAGGGCAAGTGGTCGACGACGACCTGCACGCCATGGTCCTCGCCCCAGCTCTTGGAGTACTCATTGTCGAACCACTGGTCGTAGGCGGGAACGAAGTGGCTCAACTGGGCGATCCGCAGGGTTCCACCGCGCTTGGCCGCCCCGCCCTTGGCAGCCCCGCCGCTCGGCTTCGGCTTGTCCGACCCCGACCCGCAGGCCGCTCCTGTGGCGACGACCGCCGCCGCCCCCGCCGCCCCCCGCAGGAAGTCCCGCCTTGTAAAGATGCCCTCCGTCACAGCAGGACCTCCGCCCGTTGCCGCTGCAATCGTAAATGGACGGCGACGAAGAGGCCACGGACTACATCTTGGACCGGACTCACCCTGGCCCTGCGGCCCGAGACCGACGACGAACGCAACGACCAAGTGTGCTGGCCAGGAAGTGGCATGGGACCAGATCCCGCGCAGCCGCCCATAATCGTAGATATGCCGGTGATCCACCCCTGACCTCCTGAGCCTCTTCAGTCTTGGGGGCTGGGCCTGGAAGGAGGATCACCGTGAGCAGATGGATGCCCTGTCTGATCGGCGGCTCGGC
>JBIOUX010000194.1:0-12451 GCA_044867425.1 Acidimicrobiia bacterium
GGGTGTTCTCCGAGGCCGGGCCGGTGTAGTTCTCGGTGTAGGCACCGGTGGCGGGATCCCAGGTTTCGCTGCGCCGGACACTGGAGAGCTGGGTGCTCTTGATCAGCTTCTGGACCCCGCTGAACACCATCATCTTGCTATCCGGCATGATGATGCCCGAGGGGTACCAGCGCTGGTACTTCATGTGGCCGGTCTGTTCGAAGGCGTTGGTGTCGGGGTTGAAGACCTGGGTGTTGCGGATCCCGCTGACCTCGACCAAGCCGAGGTGGCGATCATCACCCTCGTTCTGATCCATGGCGACGGGCTCGTTGTACCAGTCGCTCCCGCCGACGGAGGCGATCCGTCCATCGGCCAGGGACACCATCTCGGAGCAGAACAGGTCGGTGTCGTTGTCGGCCGCGTCGTCAGGCTGGGACTCCCCCTTGTGGGGCGGCGCACCCAGGGTTCCCCACGTGCTTCCGACCAGGCCGTCGCCCGGCTCTCCGGGAACGCCGGTCATACCCACCGGGTCGTCGGTTCCCTCGTGGCCCGGCTGGATGTCCGGGTTCGTGCCCCCGCCATCATCGTTGGTGGGGATCGTCCACTGCGCGGTCCCGCCTCGCAGGTCCATGATCCGGGCACGGCTGTTGCGCATCTCAGGGGACAGGTCGGTGCCCGTCCCGTTCTTCATGTTCTCGTGGCCCTCGATGCCGTTCCAGTAGAAGACCCGGCCGTCCTTCAGCACGCTCAGGGCCTGAGCCACCGGCTTGCAGATGACCTCGTCGGCGGCGTTCGGGTCGGGCTCGCACCGGGGTGTCCTGACCCCACCCTCCTCGAAGGGAAGGGTGATCATCCCGATGACGTCCGGCGTCTTGAGCACCTGGGCCGACGACGACCCGGCGGTCGCTCCACAGATCAATGCGCCGGCGGTGGCGATCAACGCCAAGCGCCAGCGGATCGAGACTTTCCGCATGCTTCCTCCCCTGATGCGGTGAATGTGCGTTCGGTGCGTTCGGTGGCCATGCGTTTCGACCGAAACCAGCGATCTTAATGAACGATCGTTCCCATCACTAACATGGCACTCTGCGCCACCAGGCACCGGGGGCCAGTCGGGTCATGACGTTGACGGCGCCACCCAGGCGAGGACAGCGCGGACGGCGGGGTCGGTTGAATCGACCAGTTCGGCCAGAGGGCCCTGGTCTAGGAGGCGGCCGTCCGCCACCAGGGCGACGCTGTCGGCGGCCCAGGCCCGCTCGCCGGCCGTGGCCGTGGCCAGGAGGACGGCCTCCACCCCCGGGGCCTGCTCGATGACCCCCGGGAACAGCATCCACAGGACGGGATCGAGCTCCCCGTCGACGACCAGCAGGGGACGGCGGGAGGCGAGCGCCCGGGCCAGGGCCACCCGCCGCCGGGCCTGGCGGGGCAGGTTGGCCACCGGCTCCCCCGCCCGCGAGGCCATCCCGACGAGATCCAGGGCGTCGCGGGCCAGATCGGCGTCGATGGGGGCGACGGAGGGCGGCCGGGCCACGTTGTCCCACACCGTGTCGGAGAGGAACACCCCGTCGCCTTCGGGAACCCAACCCACCAGGGCGGCCAGCTGGCGGGCGGTGCCGGGCCGGCCCCGGACGGCCAGCACCGGCTCGGGACCCGTCCTCTCCAGGCCGAGCAGGGCCCGGATGAGGGCCGTCTTGCCCGCTCCCGACGGGCCGAGCAGCACCACCGTCTCGCCGCTGCGGACCACCAGCCGGCCCCGGCGGGGATCGTCCAGCTCGAGCAGCGCCGCCGGCGGGTCCGAGTTCCTCGGCATGCCGGTAGACATCACCGGCGACGGTACCGTTGCCGGCGTGTTCGTGCTGCGCCGGGTATGTGTCTTCTGCGGCTCCAGCGCCGGCACGCGCCCGGAGTACGCCGACGCGGCCCGGGACATGGGCCGGGCCCTGGCCGACCAGGACATCGGCCTGGTGTACGGCGGCGGGAGCGTGGGGCTCATGGGGGTCCTGGCCGACGCCGCCCTGGAGGCGGGCGGCGAGGTCATCGGCGTCATCCCCCAGCACATGACGAGCCGGGAGATCGCCCACTACGACCTCTCCGACCTGCGGGTGGTGGGCTCCATGCACGAGCGCAAGGCCCTCATGTACGAGCTGGCCGACGGATTCGTGGCCCTGCCCGGCGGCCTCGGCACCCTGGAGGAGCTCTTCGAGATCCTCACCTGGTGCCAGCTGGGCCTGCAGGTGAAGCCGAGCGGCCTGCTCGACGTCGACGGCTACTTCTCCCGCCTGGTCGAGTTCCTCGACCACGTCACCGCCGAGGGGTTCATCAAGGAGGTGCACCGCCGCCTGGTGGTGGTGGAGGAGCGGCCCGACCGGCTCCTGGACGAGATGCGGGCCTTCGAGCCCCCGCCCCTCCCCCGCTGGCTCACCGAAGCCGAGCGCTGAGCGCCGGCCAGACCTTCCTGCTCCCGCACTAAGGGCCGGTCGAGGGGGCCGTGGCGCCCGGGACGGACGGCGTGCCACCGGTGATGTCCGACGGCGGGGCGTCCGGATCGGCGGGCCGGAAGCGGGCCGCGTAGCAGGCGTCGGAGTCGGCGATCAGCTCGCCCAGGTACGTCCGCCACTTGGCCAGGCGTCGTTCCCCGATGAGCTGCTGGCGCAGCGGCTCGCGCACTTCATCGAGGGTCACGGTCCGGCCCGGGATGATCTCCTCGACGAGGCCGACATGCCAGCCCAGGTCGGTCTGGACGGGCCCGAAGGGGGTGCCTCGGGTGGCGGCAAAGGCCGCCTGGGCGAAGGGAGGGGCGAGCTCGGCGGCCGACAGGGAGCCCAGCTCGCCGCCGGCGGCCTTGGTGGCGGCGTCGAGGGAGACCTCGGTGGCCACGGCGGCGAAGGCGGCGCCCTTCTGGATGCGGGCCAAGGCCGCCTGGGCGGCCGCCTCATCGGCCACCACCAGGTGCCGGAGCCGCCGGCGCTCGGCGATGGCCAGGCGGTCCCTGCGCTCGGCGAAGGCCGCCTCCACGTCGGCGTCGGGCACGGTCACCACGCCCGACACCACGTCAAAGAGGCGCCGGGTCTCCAGGAGCCGGCGGAACTCGGCCAGCACGTCGGCCTCGGAGACGCCCTGGTTGCCGAGGGCCTCCACGAACCGGGCCCGGCCCCCCTCGGGGAAGGCGTCAGCCACGTAGCGGTCCAGGGTGTCGCGGGCCGTCTTGTCGGCCACGCCCAGGTTCCGGTCGGCGACCTCCCCGTCGATCATCAACCCGACGGCCATGGACTTGGCCAGGTCACGGGGGAAGGCGTCGGACTTCTCCTGGTCGGAGGCGGGTGGCGGCGTCAGGCCGTAGAGGGCCCGGAGCACCTCGACCCGCCGTTCCAGCTCCTCGGTGGTCACCTTGCGGCCCCCCACGGCCAGGACGGCGCCGTCCGGCGGGCAGCTGCCTCCCCGGGTGATCAGGCCCACGGCCGCGCCGCCGGCGAGGGCGACCACCACCGCCGCCAGCGCCACGACCCGGCCCCACCGCCGCCCTCGGGCGGGCGCCTCGGCCGGCGCCTCCTCGGGCACCTGGGCTTCGTCGGGTGCCGGGGCCTCGCCTGGTGCTCCGGGCGCGTCCGGTGCCTGGGGCTCGTCAGTCATTGGGCGTGGGCCAGCATGATCACTGTGCAATTTCAGCAGGGTGAGGTTCGGAAGCAGGGGGCACCACCGCCTCGCCGGCCCGGAGCCGGCCCCCGACCGGGGCGACCAGCAGCCAAGCGGCGAGGAGGGCCAGGAGGATAGAGCCGGCGAGGACGGCGCCGAACTCGGCCAGCACCTCCAGGCGGGAGAGGGCCAGGACGGCGAAGCCGCCGGCCGAGGTGGCGGCGGCGGCCACCACCCCGGGCCAGGGCCGGACAACGCCGGCGGCCCGCCGCTCCAGGGCGAAGAGGGTGAACTCGCAGCCCACGGCGGCGGTGACGGACCCCAGCCCGACGGTGAGGGGCGACAGGCCCACCCCGCTGACCCGCAGGGCGAGGGCGCCCCAGCCCACGGCCAGCATGGCGCCGGCCAGGGCCAGGCCGGCGTGGCGGCGCCGGGGGACGAGGATCAGGAGGACGGCGCCGGCCAGGAACGGACCGGCCAGGCTGGCGACGAACCGGCCCCCGGAGAGCAGGTCGTACCCCCGGCTGGCCACCACCGGCAGGCCGGTCAGCTCCACCCGGGCCCCGGCCGGCGCCGGCGGCAGGGCCTCCCGGACCCCGTCCAGGAGCTTCGACTGGTCGTCCAGGTCACCGAGGCGCAGGCCGTAGCCGGCCACCGCCTCCTTGCGGTCGCTCCGCACGCTGGCCCCGACCAGATACCGGGGCAGGAGGTTGAAGGCGGCGTCGATCTGGGACGGCGTCGGGCTCTCGCCCAGCCACGAGAAGAGCCGCCCGGGGGAGACGATGGGCCGGAGGCGGTCCCCGAAGCGCACCACCAGCGCCTCCTCCGCCTGGCGGAACCAGGCCAGCATCTCGGGGGAGGCGACGTCGCCGGCGGTGACCCGCACCGCCACCTCGCCGGAGGCGCCCAGCACCTTCTCCGCCCGCCGGGCGCCGTCCAGCGCCGGCAGCCCCCGGGCCAGGCGCTCGGGCCGGGCCTCCACGGGCAACGACGGCAACAGACCCCATCCGATGGCGGCCACCGCCACCGCGGCGGCCAGGACGGTCCTCCGTCCCTTCCCGAGCACGTGGGATCCCGTGGCCCCGCCGGCCGCCGATGCGGGCCCGCTGTCGCCCGTCCCCCGCCTGGAGGGCAGGGCCAGGGCGGCGGAGACGAGGACGCCGGCGGCCAGGGCCAAGCCGAGGTGGCGCACGAAGGGCAGGGGGGAGACGGCGAGGGCGGCGAAGGCGGCGGCCCCGGCCACGGCGGCCGCCACCAGGAGCCGGCGGGAGGCGGGATGAGCCGCCTGGATGGGCAGGTCGGTGCCCACGCCCAGCATGACGGGCAGGAACACGACCATCCCAACGGAAGCGGGCGTGCCGGACAGCCCGAAGGCGCCGAGCACCACGGCGGTGGCGACCAGCCCCAGCCCCAGGGGCAGGAAGCGCCGCCAGCCCCGCACCCGGTGGGTGACGAAGAACGCCACCGCCACCACGGCCAGGGCCATCAGGCTGAGGCGGGGAAGCTCGCGGCGGACCTCGGCGGCCAGGGCGGCGACGAGCACGGGGGCGCCGGTGACCGTCACCCGGCGGCCGATCCCCGCCTCCTCCGCCGCCGTCCGCACGGCCCGCACCAGGCGGTCGGTGCCGTCCTGATCGAGGCCGTCCCGGGGGCGCACGTAGACGGCGGCATGGGTGGCGTCGGGCACGATCCAGCGCAGGGGCGAGCGGGCCCGGCCGTCCGGGTCGAGGAAGACCGACCGGGCGAAGGTGGGGTTGGCCAGGGTGGGCAGGCCCAGGGGCAGGCCCGCCGCCACCAGCGCCCCGTAGCGGGCCTCGTAATCGGCGACCGCCGCCGCCCCCGCCGCCCGCGCCGCGGACTCCGACGCGCCCCCGGCGCGCGCCGCTTCCTCGGCCTGGGCCCGCAGACCGTCGCGCCGGGCCGTGATCGACAGCAGCAGCTCGTTCAGCTGGATGGCGATCTGGTTGAGCGTGGTTCCCGGCCCGTAGACCACGGCGACGTCGGGCAGCCGGGCCAGGCCGCCTTCCAGCGCCACCAGCTTGCGCACGGGCTCGGCCTGGAGGAGGGCGCCGGGCTCATCCTCGAGGAGCACGACGACGGGGTCGGCGCCGAAGGCGGCCTGCGTGTCCTTCCAGATGCGCACGGCCCGGTCGCCGGCCGGCAGCAGGGAGTCGATGGAGGTGTCGACCTCCAGGCGCAGGGCGCCGGCGGCGGCGGTGGCGACGATGGCCGTCCCCACGGCGGCCAGGGCGGCGCGCCGTGCCCTGACCGTGACGCTCAGTTGGCCTCCTCGAGAACCCGGGGAACGGAACCGTTGAAATCCTTCGGGTGGGCGGCGTCGCCGGCCGCGGGGTAGGCGTCGTGCGGCTTCTGGTCGGGCAGGCCCGTCTCCCGCAGGGAGTACTGGTCGAAGAAGGACAGGAACCGCCCGGCCGCCAGCCCACCGGGTTCGATGGCGTTCATCACCGCCGAACCGTTGGCGGCGAAGGCGCCCAGGTCCCTCCCGTAGGGGGCGAGGTAGGCCAGCATCGGGTTGAGGTCGGCGAGCGCCACCCGCAGGACGGGGACGGCGGCGGAGAGGTCGGCGGCGGCGGCCGGGGTCCGTGTGAGGGTGGCGGGGGCGCGGTCGAGGACGCCGTCCAGCGGCCCGAGCAGCGCCCGCAGCTCGGCCGTGGCGCCCGGCAGCTCCGCCAGGGCGGCGTTGAGGTCGGGGGCGGCCTGGCGGAACGGCGCCGCCAGCGGGGTGAGGGCACCGGCCAGCCGGCGCAGGGGGGGCGACGCCGCCCGGGTCTTGTCCAGGAGGCCGGGAAGGATGCGGACCGTCTCCTCCAGGCGGGCGTCGCGGCTGGCGAACGCCCCGGTGAGACGATCGGCGGCCGTCACCATGCGGGCGATCTGGCCCTCCCCCTCGTCGAGCACAGCGAGCAGGGCGGTGGTCTCCCGGACGAGCCCGGAGAGGTCGTCGGACTGGGCGGCGAGGATGTCGAGGGCGTCGTGGCCGTCACGGCCGAGCCGGCCCAGCGCGGCCAGGGTGGCCGACACCGCCTCGCCCTGGCCGTCGGTGGCCTGGCCGAGGCGCCGGGCCGCCGACGCCAGGGCCTCCCTGGTACCCGGGTCCAGTGAGTCCACGACGTCGTCGAACTTGACCGACACCCGCTCGGCCGACGCCGGCAGCCGCCCTCCGTCGGGGATGGCGGCGCCGGTACCGTCGTTCACCTCCAGGTACGTCTCCTCGATGAGGGTCTTGGCCCGGAGCACGACGGTGGCGCCGTCGTGGAGCGGCTGGGCGTCGCCCCGGATCTCCATGGCCACCCGGACGCCGTCGGGGGTGCGCTCGAGGTCCCGGATCCGGCCCACGGACACGCCGGCGATGCGCACCTCGGAGTCGTAGACGAGGTTCTGGGTGTCGGCCAGGACGGCCGTCACCCGGTAGCCACCGGTGACCCCGGGGATGTCGCCGCCGAAGTTGACCCACAGCACCCCGAAGACGACCGCCATGGTCCCGATGAAGGCGGCGACGGTGGCCGTGCGGGCCCGGCGCAGGAGGGTGGGTGAGAACCTCACGGCGCTCCCGGCACCACGAGGGCGTCGGTCAGAGTCTCGAGGCCCTGGACGACGAGACCCCGGAGGATGGGACCGTGGGCGTCGTCGAGGTGGAACACCGAGTTGCCCCGGTAGACGAAGTCGACCACGTCGGGGAGGTGCGCCACCAGGTTGGCGGTCACGGGGTCGAGGCGGCCGGTCCAGGCCACGGTGTCGGCCAGGGCGGCCCGGCTGGAGGCGGCCAGGGGGCGGAGGTCGGTGGCCAGCGGCCGGGCGCCGTCGACCACCGGACGGGCCAGCGTCACCGTGTGGTCGAGGCGGTCAAGGACGCCGGACAGGCCGGCGAGGGCGCCGGGCAGGCGGCCGGAGGCGGCCCGGAGCCCGTCCAGCATGGGGTCCAGCTCGCCGGTCAGCGCCGTGGTGGCCGCCGACACCCGGCGGACGTCGTCGCCCAGCGCCGGCAGTTGGGCGAGGGTGGCCTCCAGGTCGGCGTCCCGGTCGGCCAGGGCGTCGAGCGTCTCCCGGGCGGAGTCGAGCACCCGGGCGAGGCGGACGTCGTCGGCGCCGGCGGCGGTGGCGATGTCGGCCAGGGCGGTGGTGAGCCGGGCGATCCGCTCGCGGCGGGTGTCGAGGACCTCCATGAGCGGGCGCATGGAAAGGAGCAGGCCGTCGGTGGCTCGCAGCCCCGGCGGGAGCGACTCCGGCCGGGCCAGGGCGGCGTCGGCCTCGGCCAGGGCGATCCCGCCCGCCTCCCGGGTCTTGTCGTCGAGGTGGGCCATGACCTCGTCCATCTGGATGGGCCGGGCGGTCTGGGCCTGGGGGATGACGGCGCCGGGCTCGAGGCGGGCGGCGGGCTTCCGGCCCGGGTCGAGCAGGACGTACATCTCGTTGAGCGCGCTCTTGGGGCGCAGCCAGGCCCGGGCGTTGGCGTAGACGTCGCGGTAGCGGGGCTCGAGGGAGAGGGTGAGCCGGGCCCGGCCGTGGGGGCTCACGTCGGCGGCGGTGATCTCGCCCACCGGCACACCGGCGATGCGGACCTCCTGGCCCTGGCCGGCGGCCACGCCCGGGGCCTCCTCGAAGTCGGCCCGGAACGCCACCCGGTCGTTCCACGGGAACGAGATCCGCTGGTGGTTGAGGATGAACCCTCCCACCGCCGAGGCGACGACGATGAGACCGGCGACCACGGCCAGGTCGCGGCCCAGGCCCTTGGTGCCCCGGATCCGCTCCCAGGTGGTGCGGAGCCGCTTCACCGCATCCCCCGTCCGGACCACACGGGGGACACCCCCGAGCCCCCGGGCCGGCCGGCGGACGCCGCGGACGCCGGCGGCGATGACCCCGGGACGGGCGGCAGGGAGATCGAGTCGGGGCTGTTGCCGATGTTGAAGTTCAGCTGGGCGCCCTCGGGATCCAGGTAGCTGGTGCCGCCGTCGAAGCCGGCGACGAAGTAGCCCAGCTCCTCGTAGAGCCGCGTCTCCCGCGGCGGGAGGTCCATCTGGTTGCGGGCCAGGACGGCGGGCACGATCGAATCGCGCAGCCGCCCGAGCACCGGGTCGTCCAGGTCGGAGAGGAGTTGGCCGAGGAAGGCAGCGGTGGGGGCCAGATCGTCGAGGGCGGGCCGCAGGTCGGCGGCCAGGGGCCGCAGGTCGGCCACCAGCGGCCGGGCCCGGCCCAGCACCGGCGGCAGCTTGCGCAGCACCTCGGTCAGGCGCTGCACCGAGGGTCGGGCGCCGGGAGCGGTGCGCTCCAGGCGGGCCAGGGTCCCGTCCAGCGCGGCCAGGCCCTGGCGGGCGGCGGACAGGGTGGCGGGCATGTCGACGATGGAGCGCTCGAGCTCGGGGGCGAGGTCGCCCAGGGTGTCGGCGAACGTCCCGAGGTCCTCCACCACCGCCTCGAGCTCGCCGTCCGTCTCGGTCAGGGCGGCGGCCGTCCTGCTCAGGTCGACCACCAGCCGCCCGAGGTCGCCGGGCTCGGTGCCGCCCAGCGCGTCGAGGACGCCGGCGGCGGGACCCAGCGCCGGTGGGGCGTCGGTGAGCGTGGCCCCGAGCGCTTCCCGCCCGTCGGCGGCCAGGGCCCGGTCGAGCCCTTTGACGGTGGCCTGCAGCCCGGCGCGGGCCTCTTCGACCATCACCTCGAAGACCCGGTCGAACTCGACGGGCAGGTGGGTTTGGTCCTTGCCGATGCGCCCGCTCCGGAACCGGCCGGGGTCGCCGCCCGGGGTGAGCTCAACGTAGACCGACAGCCCGGGGCCGCCGAGGAACGTGGCCGGTCGGATGGCGGCCTCCGGGCGGGAGCCGAGGACGTCGAGGGTGCCCCTGTCGAGCTTCATCTTCACCGCCGCGCCGCCGGTCTCGAGCCGCTCGACGCCGGTGACGGTGCCGACCCGGACGCCGGCCACCTCGACCTTCGACACGATGCCCCGCAGCTTGTACTGGGAGGTGAACTCGGCGGTGATGAGGTCGCCCCGCCGGAGAGCGAGGAGGATCTGCTGCTTGTTCATGAGGGTCACGCCGAACACGAGGGTGGCCACCAGCCACATGACCCCGAGCTGGGTCCGTGACCGCCGGCCGATCCAGTCGCCGAGAGGGGCCACGACGCGCCTCACGGCTGGTACCTCGACCCGTCCGAGTTGGCCTCGCCGGGCTCGGGATACGGGTTGCGGTTCCCCGCCTGGTTGACGGCGCCGAAGACGACGGCCACCCGCAGGTACCTGCCGTTCTGGTCGCCCTCCGAGAAGGCCTCGGCCAGGCGGTCGAAGAGCAGGTCGAGGTCGGCGGCGTAGGGGGCGAACAGCTCCAGCTGGGTGGCGGAGGATGTGATGGCGCGGCGCAGGGCGGGCGCCAGCGGCCGGGCGTCGTCGAACGTGGTGGTGAGGGAGGACAGCGCCGGGACGGCCTGCTGGTTGACGCCGGGCACCTTCCCCAGCGGTCCCAGTGCCTCCCGGAACAGCGCCCGCATGTCGGGGGTGGCAGCACCGAGGGCGGCGGCGCCGGGGGCCATGTCGGTGACGGCGGGGCCGAGGGCGGCCGCCGCCGCACCCAGATCCCGCATCGCCGGGGTGAGGGCGTCCAGGGTCCCCGGCAGGCGGTGGACGGCTTCTCCCAGCGGCCCGCCGTCGTCGACGGCCAGGGCGGCCAGCGTCTTCCCCATCTGGTCCATGAGCCGCTCGAGGTCGTCCTCCCGGCCGGCGAAGCGGCTCGACAGCTGCTCGGAGGCGATGAGGAAGGCGACCAGCCGGGTCTCCTCGGCGGTCAGCGTCCGGCTGTTGGTGCCGGTGTCGGCCAGGAGGTCGGGGGAGGCGGCGAGGAGGTCGTTGAGGTCCTTGCCCCGCCCCCCGAAGCCCGCGCCCAGCTCGGAGACGGCCGTCTGGAGGGCCTTGCGGGTGGGGGCGTCGAGGGTGTCGACGACGTCGACGATATCGACCACGGTGTCGGTGCGGTCCTTGGCGATGACACCCTCGAACGGGCCGGCGGCGGGTGTGCCCGGGTCGATCTGCACGTACTTCTGGCCGAGCAGCGAGCGGGACCGGATCCGCACGCTGGCGTCGCCGTGCACCTCCAGGCCGCCCGGGAGCTGCAGCTCCACCCGGGGTTCGCCGTCCTCGAAGGAGATGGTGTGGACCTGGCCCACCCGCTGGCCCCGGACGCGCACGTCGCTCCCCACCCGCATCCCCGGGGGTACGCGTTCGAAGGCGGCGGTGACGTAGCGGTAGTCCCGTCCCGGCAGTCCCTTGTGGGACACGAAGGCGAAGGCCAGCGCCGAGAACGACACGGCGATGACCACGGCCCCGAGGATCAGGGGTTGCACGGGCAGGCCGCGGCGGAACATCAGCCCGCCCCCAGCAGGTAGCGCAGCAACGACCGCTCCTGCGTGCTCGTGAGCCCGGTGGCCGAGCCGGCGTCGCCACCCGGGGCCCGGGGTGTCCCCGAAAAGGCCGGAGCGGAGGGCGGCGAGAGGATCGTGCCGAGGATGCCGGTGCCGAGCAGCCCGCCGGCCGGCTCCGGAGCGGCGGGGGACGGCGCCGGCGGCACCGGGCCGATGGCGGGCGGCGCCACCGGAGCGGCCGCCACGGCTGCCGACGCCGACTCGCACGGGATCCCGGTCACCACGCCGCAGTTGGCCAGGATGAAGATGCGCAGGTAGTGACTGATGCCGTCGTGGCCGGCGGCGGCCAGAGCGGCGTTGCGGATGAAGTCGAGCAGGTTGGAGAGGTCCTCGGGCAGGGCCTCGATGAGGGTGCGGGCACCCCGGGCCGCGGTCTGCATGGCGGGCCCGGCGGCACGCAGCTCGGCCGTCACCGGGGTGGCCGCCGCCACCAGGTCGCGGGCTCTCTCCAGGACGGGGTCGGTGCTGGCCAGGGCGGCGCCCGAAGCGTCGGCGAAGGCTCCCAGCTCGTCAGCGATCTGACGGAGGTCCCCGGTCACGGGCCGCAGCGAGTTGAGGACGGGCGTCGTCCGCCCGGCCAGGTCGGAGAGCTCGCCCAGGGCCGAGCGGACCGTGGTGAGGGCGGCGGGAAGGCGCTGGAGGGCCTCTTCCAGCGCCGGGCGCTCGGCGGCGGTGGCACCCAGGAGCTTGTCGGAGGCGGCCACCAGCCGGTCCATGCGGGCGCCCCGCTCCGCCCCCATGGCTGCCACCACCGGCTCGGTCCGGTCGATGAGGGAGGCCAGGAGCTGGTTCTGCCCGCCGAGGATGTCGAGGAGCCGCGCCGTGTCGGTGAAAGCCGGTGCCAGGGCGTCGATGGCGGCGGCGGCGTCCTCGCCCCGGGCCGCCATCCCCTCCCCGAAGGCCACGATGAGGGCAGCCAGCGCCGTGCCGGTGGGCTGGTCCACCACGTCGAGCAGCTCCTGGAGCTCGACCGCCCGCTGGGTGCGGGATGGGCGGATGACCCCGCCGTTCCCGAGCACCGGAGCCGACGGGGTGCCGGGGTCGAGGTCCAGGTACCGCTCACCCAGCAGGCTGATGAGGCGGATGGCGGCGCCGGCGTCCTGGTGGAGCGGCGTGAAGGCGGCGTCGACGGAGAACGTCACCCGCGCCTTGCCATCGTGCACGCTGAGGCGGCGGATGGATCCCGCTCGGACCCCGTCGATCATCACGTCGTTGCCGGGGATGATGGCGCCGGCGTCGGTGAACTCGGCGGTGATCACGACGCCCGAGCGCTCCGTCTGGGCGCCCACGCCCCCGGCCAGCACCGACACCAGCAGGGCAGTGGCGATGATGCTGGCGGCTCCGCCGCCCCGCCGGGGGCCCCAACCCCCGGCTCCTCCGGTGCGTGGGGCCCCAACCCCACGCCCGGCCGTGAACG
>JBIOUX010000195.1:0-11011 GCA_044867425.1 Acidimicrobiia bacterium
CTAGGACGCTGCTGAAGTAGTTGCCGGGGATCCACCACTTGGGGGGGCGGGTCCTTGAGACTCGGGTCATGGCGATCGGGGTGGCTCAGAGGCAGGACCGGTTCGAGAACCCGAGGGAGATCCTTGGGGATCGGTTGCGGGAGGGGTCGATCTATCGGCTCCTGGCCGACGAGGGTGGCCGGCTGTTCCCCGATGGTTACTTCGCCGATCTGTACGCGGACTCGCCTCGGGGTCGGCCCACGGTCCCGGCCCGGGTGCTGGCCACGGTGATGGTGTTGCAGTCTTTTGAGGGTCTGTCGGACCGTGAGGCGTGTGACCGCCTGGAGGTGGACCTGCGTTGGCAGGCGGCGGCGGGGGTGGACACCGGGGCGGAGGCGTTCCATCCCACCGTGCTGGTCGGTCAACGCAACCGGCTGCGGGCGTCGGAGCGTCCCCGGCGCTACTTCGAGGACACGAAGGTGGCGGCGAGGGCGGCGGGGGCGCTGAGGGGTCGGGCCCGGGTGTTGGATTCGACGCCGTTGTATGACTCGGTGGCCACCCAGGACACGGTGACCCAGCTGCGGGCCGCCATCCGCAAGGTGCTGCGGGCGTTGGATCAGTTCGCCCCGGGGCTGGCGGGGGTGGCGCGGGAGGCGCTGCGCCGCGACGACGACTACGCCACGCCGGGGAAGCCGCCGTGCGACTGGGACGATCCCAGCGCCCGGGAGGCCCTGGTCGATGAGCTGGTGCGGGACGCGCTCGGGGTCTTGGAGGCGCTGGAGGGGGTGTCGCTGCCGGCGCCGGCGGCCGAGGCCGTGGATCTGCTCGCCACTGTCGCTGGCCAGGACGTCGCCTGTGGCGACGACGGCTGCTTCCGCATCGTGCGGGGCGTGGCCCGGGACCGGGTGATCTCCACCGTCGACCCCCAGGCCCGCCATGGCCACAAGTCACAGCAGCGGCGCTTCGACGGCTACAAGACGCACTGCTCGCTCGACCCCGACTCCGAGCTCATCGACGAGGTGGTCGCCACCCCGGCCAACACCCCGGACCGCGACGCGGTCGATGACCTGTTGGCCCCGGTGGCCGAGGGGGAGGACAAGCCGACGGTGGTGGGCGACGCCGCCTACGCCCAAGGGGCGCTGCGGGAACGGCTCGAGGACAACGGGTTCGAGGTGCTGGCCAGGACCCCGCCGGTGCGCAACTCCACCGGCGGGTTCCCCAAGGACCGCTTCGCCGTCGACCTCGACGCCGGCACCGCCACCTGCCCGGCTGGGCACACCGTCCCCATCCGCTGCTCCGCCCGGGGTGGAGGCCGAGCGGTCTTCGCTCCCCACTGCACCACGTGCCCTCTGCGGGAGTCGTGCACCCCCTCGCCTGCTGGCCGCCAGATCACCATCCACCCTCAGGAGGCAACCCTGCGTCGGGCCCGGGCCGAGCAGTCCACCCCGGAATGGTCCCAGCGCTACCGAGCCGACCGACCCATGGTGGAACGCAAGATCGCTCACCTCACCCGGCGTCTCTGGGGCGGACGCAAGGCAAGAGTGCGAGGGTTGGCCCGGGTGTCGACCGACCTCGACACTCGGGCCGCCGCCGTCAACCTCGCTCGCCTCGCCACCCTGGGACTGCACTGGGGCGGGACAAGCTGGGCCGTCGCACCCGGCTGAGCGGCGCCTACAACCCCCAGAGGGCTGAACCCAAGGCCCAGGACGTTTCCGCGGAAACGCCTGTCTTCACCCCCACCTGCCGCAGCAGCGCCGTCCGGCGGAACCAGCGTCGGACAAGCCCCCTACTTCAGCGCCGTCCTAGCTCCGCGGGCGGCGGCTGGCCTGGGGCTCGTCGGTCAGGCTGACCTCCCGGGCGACGTTGTCACAGGTGCGACAGGGCGCCAGCCCGGCCGCCCGCGCCGCCTCCTCGGTCATCGACTTGAGGCCGTCACGACCCTCCACCAGCCGGCATCCGGGCCGGTGATAGGCGCCGGGGCCGGCCACCACCATCGTGGCCGACGGGTCGGAGCCGTTGCCGCTGGCGTTGCCCGTCATGCGATCCAGGATCTTGCGCAGCTCGGCCAGGTTGGCCTCCAGCTGCACCCGGTCCGCCCGGGCGCTCTGGAGCACCATCAGCCCGACGCCGATGGTCACCAGCGCCAGCCCCGCGATGCCCCCCGAGAGGAGGTACGGAAACTGCTGGCGGATGTCGTTGTAGCTGGCGGCGCCGTTCCAGCCCGTCCAGATGAGGACCAGGCCGGCCAGGCAGAACAGCACCCCGAGCTGGCCCCCCATCTTGTTCAGGCGAAACTTCATGGCTTCTCTCCTTCCGGACGCCTCAGGCGGGCGTGCCGAGGTAGGTCTCCCGGAGGCTGGCGGAGTGGATCTCGTCTCCGGAGCCCTGGTACACGAGGGTGCCCTTCTCCATGATGAGGGCCCGATCGGCGTGGGGCAGCACGCCGATGTTCTGCTCGACCAGCACCACCGTCACCCCGTCGGCGTTGATGCGGTCCATCACCGAGAACACCGTCTTGGTGAGCGCGGGCGAGAGGCCGAGCGACGCCTCGTCCACCAGCAGCAGCCGGGGCCGGGACATGAGGCCCCGGCCGATGGCCAGCATCTGCTGCTCGCCCCCTGACAGGGTACCGGCCAGCTGATCGGAGCGCTCGGCCAGCCGGGGGAAGTAGTCGAAGACCAGGGCTCGGGCCTCGTCCACCTCGCGGGTCGATCTCCGCCTGGTCCAGGCTCCCAGGCGGAGGTTGTTGGCGACCGACAGGCCAGGGAACACCCGGCGCCCCTCGGGCACCAGGGCGATGCCCAGGGCCACCCGCTCGGCCGCCGACTTGGTGGTGATGTCGACGCCGTCGAAGCGGATCGATCCGCCCTCGGGGCGCAGCAAACCGGCGATGCTCGCCACCGTGGTGGTCTTGCCCGCCCCGTTGAGGCCGAAAAGGACGGCCCGCTCGCCCTGTTCGACCACGAAGGAGAGCCCCATGAGCACGGGAAAGCCGTAGCCCACCCGCAGGCCCTCGACCTCGAGCAGGCTCACGTCTCCGCTCCCGTCTCCACCAGGCCCTCGACCTCGGCTTCCTCGCCCAGGTAGGCCCGGACGACCTCGGGGTGGGAGCGCACCTGCTCGGGAGTACCCTCGGCCAGCATCTCCCCGAAGTTCAGGCAATAGACGTAGTCGCACACCTGGGCCACCAGCGGGACGTGATGCTCGATCATGACCACGGTGAGCTCGAAGGTTCGCCGCAGCTCCAGGAGCGTGTCGCCGAACTTGTGGGCCTCCTCGGGGCCCATCCCCGACGTGGGCTCGTCGAGCAGCAGCAGGTCGGGGTCGGTGGCCAGCACGGCGGCCACCTCGACGCGCTTGAGCATGCCGTAGGGCAGGCCGGCGACCCGGGTGTCGAGCAGGGGCTTGATCCCCATGATGTCGGCCAGCGCCTCGGCCCGGGCTCCCAGCTCCCGCTCGGCGGCGAAGCTCTGCGGCGTGCCCAGCATGCCGGCCAGGACGGAGTACCCGGCCTCAAGATGCTGAGCGGTGAGGAGGTTTTCCCGCACGGTCGAGCTCTTGACCAGGCCGACGTTCTGGAACGTGCGCCCCATGCCCATGGCCGCTCGCTCGTGCACCTCGTGGCGGGTGACGTCGACACCCTTGAACCACACGCTGCCCCGGTCGGGCCGGTAGAAGCCGGTAATGAGGTTGAACAGCGTCGTCTTCCCGGCCCCGTTGGGACCGATCACGCCGACGATCTCCCACTCCCCGGCGGAGAGGCTCACGTCGCGGTTGGCCTGGACCCCGCCGAAGGCGATGGAGCAGTCGCGGGCCTCAAGCACGGACATCACTCACCCTGACCTCGGCTTCCCCGGTCCCGTGGAAGCTGAACCGGCCACCCTTCAACCAGCGCTGGACCGGGCGGATCTGCTGACCGATGCCGCCCGGGTGGGTGGTGAGGGTGAACAGCAACAGCAGGGGCCCGATGACGATGGGCGCGAGCTCGCCGGGGAGGTTGGGCAGGCCGGGGATCTGGTTGATCAGGCCGTCCAGGTTGATCTTACCGAACACCAGGTAGTCGATGATGGAGAAGAAGGCGGAGCCGATGATCACCCCGGCTCGGCTGCGGAGGCCGCCCACCACGGTCATGAGCACGAAGATCAGGGCCAGCTGGAAGCTGAACTGGTCGAGCACCACGGTCGTGGTGTTGTGGGCCAGCAGGGCGCCGCCGAGGCCGGCGAAGACCCCGGCGACCACGAAGGCCATGAGGGTATACACCTTCACGTCGGTGCCGAAGGTGGCCGCCACCCGGGGGTTCTCCCGCAGGGCCAGGAGGGCCCGTCCCCCCTTGGTCCGCATGAGCCGCCAGTCCACCCAGATCACCGCGCCCAGGAAGGCCAGGCACAGGTAGTAATAGCGGTAGTCGCTCTGGAACATCGCCGGCTTGGGTGCGGGCTGGCCCGCCGAGCCCCCGGTGAGAGCCTGGATGTTGAACAGCGTGTCCTGGGCCATGAGCCCGTAGGACAGGGTGACGAGGGCGAAGTAGAGGCCGGTGATGCGCAGGCTGACCGCCCCCAGGACCAGGGCCTGGAGGGCGCCGACGGCCATGGCCATGGCCACGGCGGCGAAGAAGGGCTGGCCGTGGACCGTCACCATGTAGGCGGAGGTGAAGGCGCCGATGCCGACGAAGGCCTGGTGGCCGAGGGAGATCTGGCCCGTGTAGCCCAGCAGCACGTTGAGAGACAGGCCGATGATGGCGTAGATCACCGCCTGGCTGTAGATGTTGGCTTCCACCGGGTCCCGCAGGAGCGGGATGACGAGCACGATGAAGCCGATCACCGCCCACACCAGGCCGCGGGCCACCCACCCGCCGGGAGAGGGCGAGAAGGGTGGGGCCGTCTCCACCACGATGGGCTCGGCGCCGGGCGCCTCCACCTCGACCAGCTCGACATCGGCGGTCTCGACCCCGGCCCCGTTCGCCTCGCCGTGGCTGTGGTTGCGCAACCGGCTCGAGACGGCTCGCAGCATGCTCACTACGCCGCCCTGCCCAGCAGGCCCTGAGGCCGGACGGCCAACACGCCGATGAGGAGGAGGAAGACGGCCAGGGTGCCTTGACCGGGGATCCCGGAGAAGGCGGGCTCCCCGATGGCGAAGGCCTGGACGACGCCCACCACGACCCCGCCCACGAACGCGCCGGGCAGGCTCGTCATGCCTCCCAGCACGGCGGCGGTGAACGCGGGGATCAACGTGGAGGTGGTGATGAAGCTGGGTCCGAAGTTCTGCACCACCCCGGCGGTGAGCACCCCACCCAGCCCTCCGAGCACGGCGGCCAGGCCCCACACGAAGCTGGACAGGCGGCGCACGCTGATGCCCATCAGCTCCGTCGCCGTGGGCTCCTGGCTCACGGCCAGGATGGCGAGCCCCAGATTGGTGCGGGAGAAGAACAGGGCCAGGCCGATGGCCAGGAGGATCAGGGTGGCCAGGATCAGCATCCGCTGGTCGGACACCTTGATGCCCAGTACCGAGAGCCGGTCGAAGCGCCCCAGGGCGGGCTGGATGAAGCGGAGGCGGGCCTCGCCGAGCCAGATCTCCACGCCGATGGCGAGGAGGGACACGCCGGCGGTGGCCACCAGCAGCGTGACCCGGGGGGCGTCGAACAGCGGACGGATGATGACGCGTTCGGTGAGCAGGCCCATGGCCAGGGCGGCGAGCAGGGCCAGCGCGATGGCCGGGACGTAAGGAATGCCGTTGACGTGGGCGGCCCACAGCGCGTAGACGGCCACGGTGCCGAATTCACCCTGGGCGAAGTTGAACACGCCCGACGACTTGTAGATGAGCACCAGTCCCAGCGCCACCAGGCCGTAGCCCGCCCCGGTGATGAGGCCGATGACCAGCGCCTGCTCGGATCCGTTGACCACCAACGCCAGCACCGCCGCCAGCGCGACAGCGGTGCCGACGAGCGCCCCCCGATGGGCGAGAACTGCTGACACGCCTCTAGAAGCCGGAGGCGAAGGTAGCGAGCGTCTTGTACTTGCGGGCCGAGCAGTCAGCCTCGAGCAGGTGCATGGTCTTGGCGCCGAAGCGGATGGTCCCCGAGTAGCTCACGGTCGGATAGACGTTGGAGTTGAACTCCTTGCCCGACTCGAGGGCAGCGAGGAAGCTCTGCCGGGACAGGTCCTGCCCGGTGGCTTCGAGCATGCGGTGCAGCACCTTATTCAGGCCCCACTCGGCCAGGCCGATGTCATCGGCCTCCCCGCCGGCGTACTTGGCGTAGGCGGGCTTGTAGTCGGGGTCGAGCTTGTCGATGGCGTCCAACTGCGGGAAGGGCGACAGGAACTTGGCCGCCCCGATGGCCGGGCAGCCCGCCTCGGCCACGATGTTGAGGCCGTTGGTCACGCCCGGGCCGATGTAGACCGGGTTGTAGGCCTGCGCCTGGGCGTTGGTGGCCAGCTTGATGAAGTTGACCGGCGACGTGAGGATGTTCACGATCTCCGCCCCCGAGGTGCGGAGCTGGTTGGCCTCGGAGAGCAGCTCGGAGTCGGAGGCGTTCTTCCCGATCCGGCTGTTGCGCACGATCTGCAGCCCGGCTTGCTGGGCCGCGGCCGTCATCGACCGCTGGGCCTCGTTGAGCGCCGGAGTGTTGTTGATGACGATGGCGATCTTGGTCTTCCCGATCTTGTTCTTGGCCAGCTGGGCCAGCAGCGGCGCCTGCTGGGAGTAGGTCTGGGACACGGCGAAGTAGGTGGCCAGGCCGGTCAGTCCGTCCTCGTTGACCCCGCCGGACAGGAAGGGCACCTTGGCGGAAGCGGCGTAGCGGGCGCAGGCCGTGATCTGCTCGGAACCAGCCGCCCCGATCAGGGCAAACACCTTTTCCTGCTCGACCATCTCCCGGCACACCTGGACGGCCCGGGAGGGGTTGAACTGGTCGTCCCGGAAGACGATCTCGACGTTGCGGCCGAAGACCCCGCCCTTCTCGGCCACGTGCCTCCAGTAGACGTCCTTGCCCTTGTCGAAGGCGTTCTGGGGGAAGGGCGCCGCCCCGGTCACGGGAGCGTGGATGCCGATCTTGATGACCTTGTCGGTGACGCCGGTCCGGTCGACGGTGGCGCTCGGCGCCGGAGCGGCGGCCTGGCCGGGCGCCGGCGCGGCCGGGGACTGCTGGCCGCCGGAGTTGGACGGGCTCTGCGCCGCGCCGCTCGGCGCCTGCTGGCCCGAACGCGCCGGCGCCTGGGTGGCGGCGGTCGATGGCTTTGCCGTCCCCGACGGAGCTGACGGCGTGCTCGGCGACGCCGGCGTGCCGGTCGCGGCCTGCCCGCCGGTGGCCCCGGGGTCGGCGGCGGCACCGGGGTCGGTGGTTGCGCCCGTCCCGGCGTCGGTGGTCGCCCCAGGGTTGGTGGAGTTCTGCTCGCTTGGGGCCGAAGCCGCCGTGGAGTCCTTGATTTCGCTCTTCTGGCCACAGGCGGCTGCGACGAGTAGGACCAGGAGTAGGGCGGCGCAGCGAACGGGACGCTTCATGTTCACACTCCTGTGTGCGTTCAGACGACGACGTCGCCGCCGGGGTGGCGACGGGCGAGAGCACGGGACAGCCCACCGGCCCGGGGCCAGGATGGGAGCGGACGGCCAGCAGGACCGAGGATGAGCCCGACGAGCAGGGCCAGGCCCAAGGCGACCGGCACCAGGAGGATGGTGGGTGTGGGGATGTCCTCCCAGAAGCCGACGACCGGCTGGGCCTGGAGCGTGGTGCCGGTGGGCGGGCCGGCCGGAGCGGCCACCAGCGTGGTGGTCGCCTCCGGGACGGGGACGTCGATGGTGGCCGGCGCAGGGGCATAGGGGGTGAAGATCGGCTGTCCGGTGGGGAAGGCGAGGGGGTCGGTGAAAGCGGAGCCGGTGGACAGCTCCGGTGCCGCGTAGGGGATCTCGGTGAACGGAGCCGAATTCTCAGCGGAGCCGGGGGCGGGATAGCCGGCGAGGGGATCGGAGCCGGGCGCCGTCAACCCCGGGGTGACGGTGGCCACCAGCTCCACCACCACGTTGCCGGTGTCGAAGTCGCTCCATGCCACCTGGGTGGGAGCGGGCGAGGCGCTGGCGTCGAGGCCGAGGACGACGCCGTTCTGGGGCAGGGGGGCAAAGGCGAAGGGATCCGCCCACTGGCTGCCCAGTCCGGTCAGGTCGAAGGTCCAGGTGCCGTCGTCGCCGCGGACACCCTCGGTCTGGAAGAGGCTGCAGTCGGCCTGCGGGCGGTCCCGCCAGGCGGCGTTCTTGGCCGGGCCCCAGGCGGTGGTGGCCGGGCAGGCCAGCACCTTGGCTCCGGTGGAGTTGATGTTGCCGCTGGCCGATTCCTTCAGGATGAGCTTCAGCGATTCGATCAGGCCGCCTTGCGGCAGGGCGATCTCGATCCCCACCGCCGCCACCAGCGCCGGTTGCCCGGCAGCCACAGCCACGGCGATGGCGTCCCCCGGAACCGTGGGCGGGGGAGGCAGGGCGGGGATGACCGGACGGAGCGGATTGCCTTCCGGCTCGCCCTCCTGCGGCCCCTGGAGGCGGTTCCACCATCCGTCCTGGGTGGCCGCGGCCGCCCCGTTGGGCCCGGGATCGATGGCCCCCGCCGGGCCGATGGGGGCGGCGACGACAAGCATGAGGAGCACCGCCACAGCCAGGATGGGGCCTCGGCGGCGCCCCCAGCGGCGCGACAAATCGGGCATCACAGATAAATGGTACTCGTCAGTATCTTGTTGTCCCAACGCAGGAGATCTTCCCCCACGGGTGACCGGTCACACGTTCGAACCGGTCAAACCTCCCAGGTGGAACCCGAGTTGAGCAACGCCTCCAGGTCGCCTTTGCCCTCGCGTTCCTGGGCGGCGGCGATCTGGGAGTTCATGGCATCGCCGTACACCGGCCGCTCCACCGCCCGGAACACACCCACCGGAGTGGGCTGGGTGGGCGAGTCCGCCAGCCGGGACAGGCAGAAGGCGAGTGATGGGTCGGGGCGGCGCTCGTCATGGACCAGGAGCCGGTCCTCGCCCACCTCGGCCACGTCCACGATCTCCGTCTCGCCGTCGGCGTTCATGATCACGCCCCGCTCGTTGTCGCGTCCGAAGCGGATGGGCTGGCCGTGGTGCAGGTCGATGAGCATCTCGGCCCGGGCGTCGCGGGCGGTGATGGCCTCGAACGCGCCGTCGTTGAAGACGTTGCAGTTCTGGTAGACCTCCACGAAGGCGCTGCCGTGGTGGGCCTGGGCCCGGCGGAGGATCTCCTGCATGTGCTTGCGGTCCATGTCATGGGTGCGGGCCACGAAGGTCGCCTCGGAGCCGATGGCCAGCGAGATGGGGTTGAACGGGTGGTCGATGGACCCGAAGGGCGTCGACTTCGTCACCTTGCCGACCTCGCTGGTCGGCGAGTACTGGCCCTTGGTGAGGCCGTAGATCTGGTTGTTGAACAGCACGATGGTGAGGTCGACGTTGCGCCGGAGGGCGTGGATGAGGTGGTTCCCGCCGATGGAGAGCCCGTCGCCGTCGCCGGTGATGACCCACACGTCGAGGTCGGGGCGGGACACGGCGATGCCGGTGGCGACGGCCGGCGCCCGGCCGTGGATGGAGTGCAGGCCGTAGGTGTTCATGTAGTACGGGAACCGGGACGAGCAGCCGATGCCGGAGACGAACACGAGGTTCTCAGGCCGGACGTCGAGCTCGGGCAGGAGGAACTGCACGGCGGCCAGCACCGAGTAGTCGCCGCAGCCCGGGCACCAGCGGACCTCCTGGTCGGACTGGAAGTCCTTCCTGGTGAAGGCGACGGGCTCGGCGTGACCGTTGCCGCTGCCGTTGGTGGTGGTCGTGGTGGCGTGGCCGTTGGTCTCGGTCATGTCAGTCGGTCAGCTCCATGATGCAGGCCTCGATCTCCGAGGCCCGGAAGTGGATGCCCTTGATCTTGTTAAGCCCGACCACGTCGACGTCGTAGTCCATCCGGAGCAGCTTCGAGAGCTGGCCCAGATTGAGCTCGGGCACGAGGACCTTGTCGTAGCCGGCCAGGACCTCGCCGAGGTTGGCCGGGAACGGGTTGAGGTGCACGAGGTGGGCCAGGTCGACCCGGCGGTTGCGGGCCCGGGCGCGGTAGGCGCCGGCGTGGATGACGCCCCAGGTGCCGCCCCAGCCGAGGACCAGCAGGCGGGAGCCCTCCACCTTGTCGACCTCGAGCAGGGGGATGTCCTTGGCGATCCCGGCCACCTTGGCCGCCCGGAGGCGGACCATCTTCTCGTGGTTCTCGGGCTCGTAGGAGATGTTGCCCGTCCCGTCCTCCTTCTCGATGCCGCCGATGCGGTGCATGAGGCCGGGGGTGCCGGGGATGGCCCAGGGCCGGGCCAGCGTCTCGGGGTCACGCAGGTAGGGCCAGAACTCCTCGCCGTGGTTCGGCTCGGTGGTGAACTCCACCCGCAGGTCGGGCAGGCCGGCGACGTCGGGGATCCGCCACGGCTCAGCGGAGTTGGCCAGGTACCCGTCGGAGAGGAGGAACACCGGGGTGCGGTACTTGAGGGCGATGCGGACCGCCTCCAGGGCGGCGTCGAAGCAGTGCCCGGGCGACTTGGCCGCCACGATCGGGACGGGCGCCTCGCCGTGGCGGCCGAACATGACGTGCATCAGGTCGGCCTGCTCGGTCTTCGTCGGCAGCCCGGTGGAGGGGCCGCCCCGCTGGATGTCGACGATGACGAGGGGCAGCTCGAGGCTCACGGCCAGGCCGACGGTTTCCGACTTGAGGTCGATACCGGGGCCACTGGTGGTGGTGACACCGAGCTGGCCCGCGAAGGAGGCACCGAGTGCGGCGCCGATCCCGGCGATCTCGTCCTCCGCCTGCATCGTCCGCACGCCGAACGACTTGTGCTTCGACAGCTCGTGGAGGATGTCGGACGCCGGGGTGATCGGGTACGACCCGAGGAACAGGTCGAGACCGGACTGCCGGCTGGCGGCGAGGAGGCCGTAGGTCAGGGCGATGTTGCCGGTGATGTTGCGGTACTTGCCCTTGGGCAGGACGGCCGGGGCGATTTCGAAGGCGTGCTGGA
>JBIOUX010000196.1:0-53795 GCA_044867425.1 Acidimicrobiia bacterium
ACCAGCATCCTCGAGGTGGCCCTACCGATACTCCTCAACGAGACCGCCGCGGCCTTCGACGACCAGGTCGTCCTGGTGCTCGACGACTACCACGTCATCGAGAACGGCGAGATCCACGAGGCCGTCGCCTACCTCATCGAGCATCTGCCCCCCACGCTGCACCTCGTGATCAGCACCCGTTTCGATCCGCCGTTCGCACTTCCCCGTCTGAGGGCTCGGGGCGAGATGGCGGAGATACGGGCCGAGGAGCTCCGCTTCACGGAGGAGGAGACCACCGCCCTCCTCAACGATGTACTCAGGCTGGGCCTCGCCCCGGAGGACGTCTCCCGGCTCCAGGAACGGGCGGAGGGCTGGGTGGCGGGCCTCTACCTGGCCGCCCTGTCCCTCCAGGGGCGCACCGACCCCCACCGGTTCATCGCCGACTTCGCCGGCGACGAGCGTCACATCGTCGATTACCTCGGCGCCGAGGTGCTCGACCGGCAGCCCGAGGAGCTGCGCACCTTCCTGCTCGATACGTCGGTGCTCGACCGAATGTGCGGGCCGGTGTGTGACGCGGTGACGGGCGGAACGGGTGCCGCGTCCCGGCTGGAGGAGATCGAACGCTCCAACCTCTTCCTGGTGGCCCTGGACACGAAGCGCCAGTGGTACCGCTACCACCGCCTGTTCCGCCAGCTGCTCCGTCATGAGCTCGAGATTCGGGAGCCCGGCCGGGCACCGGCGCTCCACCGACGCGCCGCCGAATGGCACCAGGCCCAGGGGGCCATCCCCGAGGCCATCGACCACGCCCTCGCCGCCGGCGCCGCCGAGGAGGCCGCCGACCTGGTGGCGGGGCACTGGAACACCGTGTTCAACGAGGGAGCGCTGGCAACCGTGAGTGGCTGGCTGGACACCCTGGGCGAGGCGGTCGTGGTGGGTGACCCGGGACTGTGCATCGCCCGGGCCTGGATCGCCATGGACCTGGGCCGGCTGGAGGAGGTCGGTCGCTGGACGGAGGCGGCGGCGCGAACCTCACCGGGGAGCCTGATGCCCGACGCATCGTCGGCCGACTCGGCCGTCGCTCTCCTCCGACTCGTGGCCAGCTTCAAGCTCGGCGACCTGAGGCGGACGGAGGAGGCCGCCCGACGGGCCCTCGAACTGGAGCCCGAGGCCAGCGCCTTCGGACGAGTCGTGGTCCGCCTCCTCGTCGGGATGACCCAGTACTGGCGGGGCGACACCGTCGCGGCGCGCCCCGCCCTCGAGGAGGCGGCCGCCCTGGCGCGACGAACGGACAACAAGCTGGGCGCCATCTACGCATTGGGCTACCTGGCCGTGCTCCACGCCGAGGCCCACGACCTCGACGAAGCCGAAGGCCTCGCCGTCCAAGGCGAGAAGCTGGGCGAGGACCCGGCCCGGGCCGAGCACTTCGTGTCGATGATGATCCACCTGGCCCGGGGCCTGGTCCACGAGCAGCGGGGTGACCCGGTGGCGGCGGAGGGGGCCATCGCCCGCGCCGCCGAGCTGTCGCGGCGGGGGGCGGGCCGCCTGGAGACGGCGGGCGCCGTCCTGGCCCTGGCCCGGATCCGCCAGGGCCGGGGTGACAGCCACGGGGCGCGCCGGCTGGTCGACGAGGCCGCCCGCCTCGCCCGGGCCTGTCCCGACCCGGGCATCCTTCCCGCGATGCTCCTGGCGGCCGGCCGGCGCCCGCGGACGATGACCCGCCGTCCGGCCCGGGATTCCCGTCCGGCGATGGAGGAGCTGAGCGAACGGGAGCTGGACGTGCTGCGGCTCATGGCATCGCCGCTGTCGCAACGGGAAATAGCCGACCAGCTGTACCTCTCCCTCAACACCGTCAAGACACACAGGAAGCACATCTTCCGCAAGCTCGAAGTGTCGACACGGGCCCAGGCGGTGGGACGAGCCCGCCAGCTCGGTCTCGTGTGAGCGCGCCGGCCCGGTTCACCCCGGGTGGGGTGACGACAGCTCACCCCCCCGCGCCGGATCATGGCCCCGGTATGAACGGGTGGGCCAGATACCGGATCACGGTGCGGGGGAAGCTCTCCGACCGCTTCGCCTCCGCCTTTGCGGGGCTGGCCGTCGAACCCGGGACGGGCGACACCGTGCTGGTCGGCGAGCTGGACGAGGCCAGCCTCCACGACCTGGTGGCCGGGATGCGGGATCTCGGCCTCGAGCCGCTCCGGATCGAGGAGACCCGGCCGATGAACCTTCGCGCCCGCTCCCCGAGGGGCCCCGCCTGCTCGGAGGACCGGAGCCTCGCCGAGGCGCTCGGGCGGCGAGACGAGTCTGCCTTCGCCGCCCTCCTCGAAGCCCACCACGGCGCCCTCCTTCGTCTCGCCAGCAGCTACGTGTCCAGCCGCGCCCTCGCCGAGGAGATCGTCCAGCAGACCTGGTTCCGGGTCGTCGACGGTATCGGGTGCTTCGAGGGGCGGTACCCACTCAGGCTGTGGATCTTCGAGTTGCTGGTCCAAGTCGCGGGCCCGCGGGCCGACCGTCCCGCCTTCTTCCCGCCGCCCGACACCCGGACGCCGGTGGTCGATCCGGCCCGGTTCTGCTCCGACGACGCTCGTTGGGCGGGCCACTGGGACCGGCCGCCCACACCCTGGACCGGGCGCGGTCTCCGGGAGCTCGTCGACTGCGTCGAGAAGGTGATGGAGATCCTGCCCGCCGAGGAACGCCGGGTGGTCGTCCTGCGCGACGTCGAAGGCTGGTCCTCCGGGGACGTCGGATGGCTCCTGGGTCTCGCCGAGGAGGACCAGCGCCGCCTCCTCCACCGGGGCCGCTCCCGGGTGCGGGCCGCCCTGGAGGAACGCTTCGCCGCCTGAGGTTCCCCAAGGTGGAATTCCTGGAGATACGTCCCTGGGCTAGGAGTTGAGCGGCGCCAGGCCGGGGTCGATGCTCCGGGCCCGGCGCCCTTCGGCCAGTTCCACGCCGGCCAGCCACAGCGCCGACTTCCAGAAGTAGAGGTCGGGGACGAGGAAGCGCAACGGGAAGCCGTGTTCAGCCTCGAGGGGACGGCCGTTGTACTCGTAGGCCAGTAGGGCCCGGGGACGTCCGGAACGGTCGGTACCGGTGGCGTCGGCGAGCGCCACCGTGGTGGGGAAGCCGTGCTCGGAGTGGCACAGCACGTGGGTGGCTTCGGGACGAACCCCGGCCAGGTCCAGCACGGCGTCGAAGGGCACACCCCGCCAGCGGGCGGCGAGGCGCGTCCAACGGGTGTCGTGGCGGGCGCCGATGGTCAGCTCAGTGGCGGGGAGGGTGAGGAGCTGGCGCCAGGAAAGCCGCAGCGGCCGGCGCACCAGGCCGGTCACGCCCAGTTCCCAGCCCTCGAGACCGGGGTCGATCAGGGGCTGCTCCCAGCTCGGCTGGAGGGCGAGCGCCCCGTCGGTGAGGACGGGACCAAGAAGGTCCGACCCTCTGCGCTCAGCGATGCTCGTGCTCATGGGGAACCGTCCTCGCTGGGCCGGAACCGTTACGCCATAAGGATCTTCCCGTAACGAACCGGCACAACCCGGATACCGCAGCGCCGAACACCGGCAACGGAGCCGGCCGACGGAGGTGAGTGCCATGACTCAGCATCGGATCAGGCAGCTACGGTCACTCGAAGGCCGGACGGTGTCGGTCGCCCTGGCCGACGGGTCGCGCCTCGACGGGTGCCAGCTCGTCTCGGGCGGCCGCCCCGGGCTCTCCAGCCTGTGGTTGTTCGCCAACGGGCTGGACGTCTTCGTCCCCCTGCCCAACGTCATCGACTGCTGGGAGGTGCTGTGATGCCCGGGGCACCGGCCACGCCGGGGATGACGGCGCGGGCCGCCGGGATGATCCTCGCCGGATGCCTGCTGCTCGGCTTCGTGGCCTGCCTGGCTCTGGTGACATCGAGTGCCGACACCCTCGGGCTGACCAGCTGGGTGACGGTGAGCGCCATCGCCGGGGTTCTGGTCGTTGTGGGCACGGCCATCCTGTCCATGACGGCCTCATCTCCCCGCCCGCGGCCCGCCGTCTGTCCCATCAACGCCGAGCTGTGGCGGATCATCGACGAGGAGACCCGCCCGCGCCACCGTTGATGTTGGGCCGTAACACCTACGCAATCACTGGGACAAGCGAGCGTCCCCCACAACGGAGGCCAGAACAATGTTTCGTCGTCTCAACCACACGGCCGAGGCCCGCCGTACCGGCGCCGGCCTCGTGCTCACCCTGCTGGTGTTGCTTCCCCTGATGGCGCTACTCGCCGCCGCTTACTACGCCAGTCCCGGGCAGCTGATGATCGCCAGCTGGGTCATGGTCATCGCCGGCAGCGTCGGCCTGGTGGCGCTGCTTGGCGCCCTCCTGGCCACCCGCCGGCGGGACTCGGCCTTCGACCGGGAGCTCCGTCAGCTCATGGAGGTGGAGGCGACGCCGTGGCGCTGAAGGACTTCGTCTCGTGGGCAGCCTGCCGGGGGGCCGGGGCCGAATGGTTCTTCCCCGCCGATGACACCGAGGTGGCCGATCCGTACGCTCGGGCCCGGGCGCTGTGCGACGGCTGCCCCGTGCGGCTCGAGTGCCTGGCCTGGGCCATGGAGTGCAAGGAGAAGCACGGAATGTGGGGGGGCCACACCCCCGCCGAGCGGCGGGCGCTGCGCCGCCGGCTCAAGCGGATCCAGCGCCTGGCTCCTGCCGCGTGACACCGATTTGCCTCGGATCCCCGAGTCTCGTCGGCTCCCCTCGCTGAAAAGGTGTCGTTTACGCGGTGTCCGGCTTCACCCGGGTGATTCCCCCACCGCCCGCTGACACCGGCATGGCCGGAAGGTCGCAGGCCAGGACGGAGGGGTACCGGGCGTCGTGGAACAGTTTGGCCGTGACGAGACGGGCGGGGACCAGACACCAGGCGGCCGCGGCCAGGAGGGCGCCGGACAGGGGGCCGGCAAGGTAGACCCACTGGTGGGCGGCGTTCGCGGCCACCACCGCCGGCCCCAGACTGCGGGCCGGATCAAGGCTGACCGCGGTATGGGGCCCCACTCGCCAGATCAGGACGGTGGCGCAGGCCCAGGCCGCGACCGGCGTCCAACGGGCGGACCGGGGACTGGAGAGGAAGGCGAAGATGACCAGGACCAAGCCGGCGGTCAGGGCCGCTTCGATGCCGGCCGCGGTCGGGCCGCTCACACCCGGGCCCGGCCGGGTGACGCCGTAGCCGATCTCGGCGGCGGCCGCTCCCCCCAGGAGCCGGAAGACGGCCGCCCCCACCACCCCGCCCAGCAGCTGCGCTCCGACGTAGCCCGCCAGGTCGTGTCGGTGGACGCGCCGTGTCAACCAGAAGGCGAGGGTCACGGCCGGGTTGAGGTGACCGCCGCTGCGTCGCCCGAGGGGCGAGACGGCGATCACGCTGGCCGCTCCGGTGAAGAGCGCACCGGTAAGGAGGAACCGCTGCGAAACCGAGGGGATGAGCCTGGCCACCGGCGATCCTGCGGAGAAGTGAAGCGCCACGGCCCCCAGCCCGAAGAGGACGAAGAGGGCGGTGCCGAGCAGCTCGCAGCCCCACTCCACGAGATGGAACCCGCCGGCCGCGGGCTGGGGCGCGGCGCACCCGGCCGCCTGGGAGGCGTCGCCGCCATCCATTCCGGTCAGGCTGACGGTGGTCGGCTGGAAGGGCAACGCGGTGCCAATGAGCCCCCCGGGAAGATCGCTGCGGTCAGGCCGCCCGCCCGGCGTCGCGCCGGCTGCGGGGAGCGGGCTGCATCCCGTCGGCGCCTGCTCGGACGAGAGCACCACCGCCACTGCCATGTCGCTGGTGGTGCCATGTCTGGCGGCGTAGTTCGAGCAGGTCGAGGACCCCCATTCCGACGACCGCGGTTTCGTTGTGCCCGAGGCGCACCACCTCGTCGCGCAGACCGGTACGAAGGCGACGGAGTCGGGCCTGGCGCTGGGCTGGCTCGTGGGCCTGGTCGGCGACGGGGGTGGGCGAGCAAGAGGGGCCGCCCGGCCCGGCGGGGACGGTGAGCGCCGTCTCGATGCTGTCCATCGCTCCACCTCCAGATGACCGGTGCCCGCCTCGGGCATCCTCGCTGCTGTATCGGGACGTGGCCCAACGGTTACAGGCCCGAACCGCCGGAACTGGAGAAGTGAAAGACGGGGGCCTGGTGTCGATGGGCCGCTACGACATCGTTGCGGCCGGCGAAGCACCCCGGCGACACGGCGGCAGCCAGGGCGCGCTGACGATCGGGTTGGCCGGGAACGTCACCATCGAGACGTTCACCGATCGCCGGGGCCTGGCCCTGGGCGCTGAGTCGCCGCCGTGCGGAGGCCAATCGTTCGGGCATGAGGCCTGCGTCTTGTGCTGAGGCGAGCGGCTCGCTGCGCCTCTTCCAGGCGGGCGCGCCCGGCCGAGCGCTCGCCTCGGGCGGCTTGGATGCGCGCCAGGTGGAGCAGGGGCCAGGCGGTCGAGACCGGCCCCGCCCCGCGCCGCGCCAGCTCCACCGACCGCTCCAGGGCGGCTTGGGCCTCCTCCAGTTCCCGGCCGTGCTCGAGCACGAGCCCGCGGGCCAGATGGGCGTGGGCCGAGCACCAGTGTTCGTTGATTCCGTGGCGGGCGCCGAGCGCCAGCGCTTCTTGCGCGACGTCCGCGGCGGCCTCCCACTCGCCGCGCTCGGCGTGGCAGGCGGAGACGGTGCTGAGGCCGGAGACGTGATTCACATTGTGGCCGGTCTCCTGACCGATGCGGGCGTACTCGGCCATCCACTTCCGTCCCTCCTCCCACTGACCCCGCGCCGCGTGGGCGAGGCCGATGACGGCCCCGCCGATCGCCCGCCACGGTCCCGTCTCAGCCGCCAGCACCTCGCGGCCCGCTGCCAGCGCACCCCCGGCGTCCCCCGTCTCCCGGAGGAAGGCCGCCCGTACGCATGCCAACGCGCCCGGGACCGACGTCACGCCGTCGCGGAACGGCTGTTGGAGCGGCGCCGACTCGGCGACGGCCAGCCATTTCTCGACCTCGTCCATGCGGCCGAGGCTGAGGCCGACGAAGCAGCGGGCGAAGCACGGTCGGAAGTCGGCGTGCAGTGCGTCCTCGGGGAGGCCCGACAGCCAGGAGTCGATGGTTCGGTCGCCGGCCGTGCCGAGGAGCATGAGAGCCCAGTGCTGCGCGATCAGCTCCCCGGCGTCGGCCAGGTCCCCCGCCTCGATCGTGTGGTGGATCCCCTCGGAGACGAAGCCGGCCCCGAGGAGCCAGGCAGCCGCCCGCCGGTGGAGCACGGGCACGAACTCGGGCTCCCCTCCTCGGGCTGGTCGGCGAGCACCTCGGCGCTCAGGTAGTCGACGAGGTGGCGGTCGTCGCCTGCGAAGGCGGCCACGAACGCGTGCCCGTCGCGTTGACCGCGGAGCGAGAGCGCGGCCAGGTAGAGGCCGGCGGCCCAGCCCTCGGTGCGCTCGCGGAGCCGGACGACGTCGTCCTCGGCGAGTTCGAGTCCGTGGAGGTCGTTGAGCAGGGCGCCCGCCTCGGCGGCGGAGAAGCGAAGCTCCTCGGCGCCGATCTCGAAAAGGTCGCCGTGGGCCCGGAGGCGCCCGAGGGGCAGCGGTGGCTGGGAGCGGGCCGAGAGGACGAGCTCGAGGCCCGGCGGCGAATGCTCGACCAGGAAGGCGACGCTGTCGTGGGTCTCGGCGCTGCGCACCAGGTGATAGTCCTCGAGGACGAGGACCGCCTCGCGCAGATTCGTCGCCAGCTCGTTGATGAGGACGGGGAGGACGTGGCCGATGAGGCTCACTCCCGGAGCCTGGAGAAAGGGGAGGGAGTTCATCCCGATCTCGGAATCGAGCCTGCGCAGCGCCTCGATCACGTAGGTCCAGAACCGAACCGGGTCGTTGTCGTCCTGATCGAGCGCCAGCCAGGCGAAAGGTCGCGCCTCGTGCTCCGAGGCGTACCAGTCGGCAAGCAGGGTCGACTTCCCCCAGCCAGCAGGGGCGCGGATAACGGTCAGCTTGCGCGGACGGCCCGCGCAGAGGAGCCCGAGGAGCGCACGGCGCGTCACGAGCTGGCGCCGAACCGCGGCATGGAGCTTCCTCCAGATGAGAGGACGCGCGTGGTTCGTCTCAGCCTGCACCGGCACGCCCCAGCGTAAAGGCGGGTGCGACAGCAGGGGAAGCTCGACGCTCTCAGGCGGGGCACCACCCCCGAGGCGCCGAGGAGCGGGCCCTCGTCGATGCCTCGATGTTCGGGCGTGACAACCGTCCTGCCTTCCTACCGGAAGCGGAGGAAGAGGTACTCATCCTCCTCGCACACCGAGGACAGGCGCAGGGTCCGGGGCCGGGCGTCGCTCGCGTTGGTGAGGATCCGCCTCGCATCGCCGCCCGCAAGCCAGGGCGCAAGCGTGAGACACACCTCGTCGAGGAGGCCGACGGAGGCGAGTTGGCCATTCAGGCTGGGACCGCCTTCCGCCAGCACCGACCGGGCGCCCCGTTCGGCCAGGGCGGCCAGCGCCCGGCGCAAGTCGACGTCGACCTCGCCGGCCACGACAACGTCGGCCACCTCGACGGCCCGAGCGAGCCGGGCCGCCGGGGCGTCGGCCACGGTGAGGACCACCGGACGCACAGTGGCGGCGGTGAAAAAGGAGGAGTCCCAATCGAGCTGGCAGGAGCGGGAGACGACGGCGATGGCCGGCACCGGCGTCTCGTCCCGTTCCCTGCGGGCGGCTTGGAGCCCGTCAGGTAACGAGGCGGGGCCGTAACCCTCGGCCCGCACGGTGCCGGCGGCCACGAGCACAACGTCGGCCAGCGCCCGCAAGACCGAGAAGAGCCGGTGGTCGGCCGGCCCCCCAAGGCCACCCGAGCGCCCGTCCACCGCGGCGGCGCCATCCACGCTGGCGATCATGTTGAGCCGTACGCCGGGGCGGCCCACCGCCACCGGCACGTCCCCATAGACGGCGAAGGGGTCGACGGGGTCGATGGCGGCGGGCAGCAGCTGGCGCACCGCTCAGAGCTGCCTGGCGAGCTCGATGAGGAGCACGGCCACGCTGTGGTCGACGCACAGCCGGGTCCGAAGGTCCTCGGGAGGAACCGAGGCGTGCTCGCAGTAGAGGGCGCCGTCGGACTCGTAGCGCAGGTCGCTCCGGCAGGTGATGGGATGATGGGGAGCGACGACCTGTTCCCCGGCGCTGGCGGAGGCCAGGATCGGTTGCAGGTTGATGCCCTCCGGGGCGCGGTAGAGATAGGTCACTCTCGTTCTCCTGGCGTAGCGCTCCCGGGCAGTCCTGCACGTCCCCCGCGAAGAGGAGCCGATCGGTGCCCGTGTCGAGCCTTTCCCGGTGCTGTCTGGGAACGGGCAGATCGGTTACAGACGACGACTTGGCAACCCCCGGGTACTTGTTCAGGGGGCAACGGCCCGGACCGTCCCCGGACCGTCCTCGACGCCGCTCATTGGTCCGCTCGTCTTCCCTGCTGGACGGCCGCCCGCGGCGGCCGGCCGTCGTCAGCGTGATGGTGGCCCTCCCCGAACTGGGTCTGGTCTGGCGCCAGCCGGCCTGCGAGAGAAACCACTGCGGGATTCCCGGCTCGGCCCGAACTCCCGCCCGCCGCAAGCGTCGAACACCATGTCGAACCGCATGGCCGTCCTATGAGGCTCGAAGCTCAGTCGGGCTCCTCGTCAATGGGACGCAGGTCAGGAGGTGCCTCGCTCGTGCCAGCCCATCGGTACTCCCCCGTGCCCTCGAAGCGCACGAGCACCTGCTCAGACCGCGCCCTTCCCCAGGCGAGCGCAGAAGCAAGTGTGGGGTGGTGCCCGGCGTCTTCCAGGCAGCGGGGCTCTCCGTCAGGCGACTGTTCCCAGTACCCGTACCATCCCGGTCCTTCGGCCCCGTCCTCTTCCACAAAGAACACGGTGCCCCTCCTCTCTCCGGGCCGAGGAAGCGAGGTGCCAGGAAGAGAGGCTTGGCTCTCGACCTCGAGTCGATGGGCGGGCACGGGGGCCACCGGCTCCGCCGGTCGGTCCGCCGGAGCTTCCAGCATCGAAAGGGCGCGGGCGAGAGCGGGCTGGAGGGTCTCCGGTGTTTCTCCCGGGAACCTGGCGGCGACGTCCGCCGTAGTGGAGCGCCGGGCTCGTTCGAGTTCCTCGAGGAGGTCTCTGCGGACATCGGCAGTCAGGGAGGGGTCCTCCCGGCCGGCGGCGGCCAGGGTCTCGAAGATCGACTGGCCTGCTTGGCCGAGGACGATCCGTCCTCCGGCACCGCGGCACCGGGCCAGCACCTCTTCGTGGGTGGTCTGCACGTCACTCGGATCGGGGGCGAAAGGGATGGGGGATTTCGGATGCGCTTCGGAGTTCCCGTCGATTCCTCGGGAGTGCTCCATTGCTCCCTCCTCTGCTCCCTCCTCAGCTGCTATTCGCGACCAGTGTAGCGACACTTGTCACGACGACCCGAGTCGCATACCCAACGCCATGATGTGTCTGTCCCGGTGACATTCACGGTGGGAAGCCCTTCGATGTCGAGCTCGATGTCATGCCTCAGATTGAGGAACTTCTTACCGTCGTGTCCGTCCCGTGCGAAGAGTCGTCCACGGTCCGGCTGGCGGAGGTAGGTATACCAGGCGTCCCTTGCCGGTGCAGGGTTCGGGCTTGCCTCGCAGTCGGAGTCGACCGCTTGGTTGCGTCGGCACTGGATGTGATTGGCGAGGATTCGGAATGGGTCGTGCGTCTCGCGGTCTGCCGTGAAGGAATGCCAGTACCGCATCTGATAGCCGTTCAGATCTTGGTCATAGTAAATATGCAGCGTTCCGCGATAAGCGCAGTTGCTGCCATCACAGATCGCGTATGGCTCTTCACGTTCGTAGTACCAGTCATAGTTGTTCTTGAGGTCGCCAGAACCTCTGATGCGGAGGGCCAGCTGGTTGCCAAGCGGCGGGCCCGCAAGTGACCTTCTTTTCCCATCCAGCAACGAGAGCGCACGGGTGAGTGTGGCGCCGAGGCTTTCGGGAGTCTCCCCGGGGAACCTGGTCGAGACCTCCCGCGGCGTGGAGCGTCGGGCGCGTTCTAGCTCCTCGAGGAGATCCCCGCGGACCTCGAGGGCGAGTGAGGGATCCTCCCGGCCGGCGACGGCGAGGGTCTCGAACATCGACTGGCCCGGCTGGCCGAGAACGATCCGGCAGCTGATCCCCGCACTACGGCAGCGGGCGAGCGCCTCATCATGGGTGCTGTCTACCTCGATGGGGTGCGGCGCGAAGGGAATAGGGGACTTCGGTTCGGGGAGGCGTTCGGCGCTTGCAGCCGGGCTCGACGCGCTCATAAAAGCCGCTCCCAGCACTGCAACTAGGCGGAACGCTCCACGGAGCATCCCGTGACCTCCGATGCGTCGGCTGATCACTTCCTCTGTGCTCGCTGTTGAACGACGCTCGCTCCTCCGTTGAGGAAGATGGTCCACGAAGAAGCCCTTCCCGATCACGAGCAGCTACGGGGTTGAAGTCTATCAATGGGGGTTTAATGCAGCTATGAGACTATTGTGGGAACTGAGATCAGCGCCATGGCCGCGACGCGGTCGTCCTGGGGGTGCTCCTCGAGACGGAGATGGTGTAGAGGCAGCACCTGGCCTCGCCGCCGGCCCTGACGTGGTCGCCGGTGGTCGGGTTCTGCCAAAACGGCTCCGCTCATCGTGATCGCCGGTTGTTGGGCGACGCTCTGGACCAGGACGGCGGCGACACGTTCGATGGAGGTGACTATCCAGCCCTCGGCGGTTCTGGGTGAGGGTCAGGTCGCTCCGGGTGCTGATGCTGGGAGCCATGCTTGGCCTTCGCCCTCGCCGAGTGTCAAGTGGTGGACCTTCACGATCCGCGCGGCATCAGACCTCAACAGTTACCCCCGGGTCCGATCGCGGGGAGGCGGTGTAACGCCTGGGGCGCCGCCGGGACCCGGTGAGCGTACGAGGGGGTCGGCCAGACCCTGCCGACCCGGGGAATCGCCTGGAACGCTGCGACGTTGGAGGGGCCATGGAGACATCGGCCACAAAGGTTCGAGGCCGCATCCGCATCGAGGGGAGCGCCAAGCGGGTGCGGGCGTACGTGGCCGGGGTGGTGGTGGCTGACAGCCCGCGGCCCGTCCTGGTGTGGGAGGTGCCGTACTACCCGGCCTACTACTTCCCACTTGAAGACGTCCGGACCGAGCTGCTGGTGGAGACGGGCACGACCACCCACTCTCCCAGCCGCGGCGATGCCCGCCACTTCACGGTCACGGCCGGGGGAGAGGAACGAATCGACGCCGCCTGGCGGTACGCCGACTCTCCCATCGAGGAGCTGCGCAACCTGGTGCGGTTCGACTGGGACTCCATGGATGGGTGGTTCGAGGAGGACGAGGAGGTCTATGTCCATCCCCGTGATCCCTACACCAGAGTCGACATTCTGGCGACGTCCCGCCACGTCCGGGTCGAGCTGGATGGCGTTGTCCTCGCCGATTCGACCCACGCTCATGTGCTGTTCGAAACCGGCCTGCCGCCCCGCTGGTACCTGCCCAAGGTCGACGTCCGGATGGACCTGCTCGTCCCCACCACCACCGTCACTCACTGCCCCTACAAAGGCCAGGCCCAGTACTGGTCAGCGCGAGTCGGCGACCGGACCATTCCCGACGTCGCCTGGTCGTACCGCACGCCGCTACCCGAGAGTGCGAAGATCGCCGGCATGGTCGCCTTCTTCAACGAGCGGGTTGATCTCGTGATCGACGACGAGCGGCTGGCCCGGCCGAAGACGAAGTTCAGCTGAGCCCCGGCGTCGTGGGCGCGGCCGCCGAGGTGACGAGCCCCGAGGTGCTCGCGCCGGTTCTGCTGGGTGCCGGCGCAGTCCTGGCTGCGCTGCACCGCGCCGCGGCCGAGCCGCGGCCCGGCTGACCGGTAACGGGAGGCTGGTTGGGCAGACGGTATCGACCGTGCGCAGCCCGGAGAACTCCGCCACAGAGATCTTCCTCGAGACGAAACTGCACCTTCCCTCGCCCCGCCCGGGAATCGTGGCCCGAGCCCGCCTCCTGGCGATCCTGTCCGATCCGCCCACCGCGCTGGTGCTCGTGTCCGCCCCCGCCGGCTGGGGGAAGACCACCCTGCTGGCCGACTGGGCCCGGAGTGGCTCGGGGCGATTCGCCTGGCTCTCACTCGACCCGGCCGACAACGACCCCGCCCGCTTCTGGACCTACGTCCTTCACGCTCTGCGCACGGTCGAACCCGCACTGGGTGGGCGGGCCCTGGCCACCCTGGGGACGCCGGGCACGAGCGTCCTCGACGCCGTCCTCCCCGGCCTGCTGAACGAAGTGGCCGTCCTGCGGGAGGCGATCGTCCTCACCTGGGGCTCCCCGACACCGACGTCGACCGGCTCCGAACCCGCACCGAAGGCTGGGCGGCCGGCTTGTACCTTGCCGCCCTGTCACTGCGGCACCGCCCCGACCCGTCCGGGTTCGTTGCCGACTTCGCCGGCGACGACCGCAACGTCGTCGACTACCTCGGCGCCGAGGTGCTGGCCCACCTCCCCGACGACGTGCGTCGCTTCCGCTGCGCACCTCCATCCTCACCCGCCTTTCCGCCCCGGTGTGCGAGGCAGTGACGGGCGAGAAGGGCTCGGCGGCGATGCCGGAGCGGATCGAGCGGCAGAACCTGTTCCTCGTTCCCCTTGACACCCCGACGCGAGTGGTACCGCTACCACCACCTCTTCGCCGACCTCCTCCGCCACGAGCTGGACCGCGAGGCCGGGTCGGAGGTGGCCGAGCTCCACCGCCGGGCGTCGACGTGGTACGCGGAGGCCGGTTCCGTCGATGACGCCGTCCGCCACGCCACCGCCGCCGGGGACAGCGCGGTGGCGGGCGAGCTCGTCGCCCGCCACTGGCTCCCGTTCCTGGAGATGGCCCGTCCCGAGACCGTGGTGGCGTGGGTCGACGCCCTTCCGCCCGAGGAGGTTGCCGCCGACACCCGCTTGGGGCAGGCCCGGGCCGCGAGCCAGCTCTTCCTCGGTCGTCTCGACGAGATCGAGCGCTGGCTCGAGGTACCCAGGGCGGCGACGCCGGCCGGTCCTCTCTGGCAGGGCGTCGCCTCCATCGAATCGGGAGACGAGATGATCCGCACGACGCTCCGGTATCTCATCGGCGATCTCGGGTAGCTCGGGCCGAGGTACTGGTGACGCAGGAGGAGGCACTGGCCGAGAGCCTCGCCTCCGCCTGGTCCCAGGCGGCCGCCGGCACCCTGCTGCGGGACTCGGGGCGCCTCCCCGAAGCCGACGCCGCCTTCGCCCGGGCCGTCGAGCTGGCCGGACGGGGTGACGCCTCCCTCCACATGGCCCATGCGCTCCTTGGGCGGGCGTCCGTCCGCAGTCCCTCCGTGATGGCCTTCGAGCTGTCCGACCGGGAGTTGGCGGTGCTGCGTCTCCTCCCCGGGTCCTGCTCACTGCGGGAGATCGGCGATGCCCTCTACGTCTCCCTCAACACGGTCAAGACCCACTGCCGCAGCCTGTATCGCAAACTCGACGTCGGTAACCGGGAGGCGGCCGTGGCCCGGGCCCGCTCTCTGGGGCTGCTCTGACCCGCCATGCCAACCGGAGATTTACCCAACGGGTACGGGAGCCCCCTCGGAGGTCCTGCACTCACCCGACTTCGTCTGGCCTCCCGGGTCTGAGGGCTCAGCGGACGAGCTCCGGTCCGAGTTCGTGGATGTCGGGCCGGCTTGAAACAGGCTCGCGCAGAGTGACCTTCTCCCGGTCCTGCACCAACCGCCGGAAGAGGAACAGGACGATCGACGCGCCGAGGATGCCGAGCGCGATGGCGAGCTCCTTGGCCCCGCCGTACCCGGTGAGCTCGAAGCCCGTCGCACCGACGACCAGGATGAAGGCGAGACCCCCACCCAGGACAGCGGCGATGGGCACGAACGGGTCCGGCAGCCGGATCGGCCGGGGCCAGTGGGGACGGTCCCGGCGAAGCAGGACGAAGCCGGTGACGGCGAAGAAATGCGCCAGGACGTAACCGAGGTTCCCGGCGGCCACGATGGCCAGGATGCTCCCGACGAAGAAGGTCAGACCGAGGTTCACGACAAGGTTGATGGTCATGGCCCGGGCCGGTACACCCACGCGGTTGAGCCGCCCCACCTGCCGGATCGTCATCCGCGCCTCTCCCATGGCGCAGAGTGTGCGAGAGCTATCGGCCATGCAGGTGTTCATCACCAGCAGCAGGCTGCCGATGAGGAGCACCACCATCAGGTCGGCCGCGCCCCCCACGATCCGCTCGAAGGCCGGCGCGTAAAACGTGACCGGGTCGGCGACGGCTTGGGCCTCGCCCGCCGAGCCGGCGGCGCCGAGCGGGAGGAGGACGAAGACGGCGAGCGAGAACAGCGCCGCCGCCCGAAGTGCGAGCGAGGCGTCCCGGGCGCCGCGCCGGTACTCGGGGGCGAACGTGGCGCACGTCTCGACCCCGAGCGACGTCCAGCACATGATGTACAACCACACGACGGCGAGTTTCCCGCCCCCCCACGCCTGCCCCGCCTGACCTAGCTTCCAACTGAGCGTGGCGCTCGACCAGTCGCCGGTGAGGTACGGGACGGCCATGAACACGACGAGGGGAACCGTGAGCATCGCCGCCGTCACGTAGGCCAGCCAGAGCGTCGGGGCAAGGCCAAGGACGTTCGCCACCCAGACGGCGACCACGAGCCCGGCCGCCACGAGGCGCGGGAAGGTCAGGTCCAGGACTGCGGTGTGGAGCGTCCAGTCCTGAGCCGGGAACCATTGGCTCTGGACCAGGCTTCCGATGATCCCGGCGTAGATGGCGATCGAGCTCGACCAGGCAAACCAGTAGCCGAAAGCGGCGATCGGGCCGACGAGCGACAGGTGCCCACGCCAGGCTTCGTAGGCGTAGAGCGCGATTCCCCCCGAATTTCGGGGGAACATGGCCGCTAGCTCGGTGTAGAGCCAGTTCGTGAGCACCGCGACCCCCATCGACGCCCCCCAGAGCGCGATGGCGCCCCAGGTGCCGAGGGCGGCGATCGAATAGCCCAGTGTGGCGATCAGCGCCGCCGGTATGGTGAGCGCCAGGAGGAAGCCGTCCGTCCACCGCATCCTCCCCTCGGGCCCGGCCTCCGGGCGGGCGCTCACAAGCCCAGCCTCTCCACCAGCCAGCCCGCCTGCCAGGCCCGCTCCTCCTCGAAGCGCTCGTCGTAACCGGGCGCCGTTCTCACCCCTCCGGCCAAGGCGTGGGCGGCGATGTAGGCGGCCACGCCCGCCGCCCCACCGGCCCGCCCCGCGTCGCGGGCGTAGCCGACAACATCGGCGGCGAAGCCGGCCAGGAGGCCGGCGCCATCATCACCCCGTTCGGCGATCGATCCGGTCACCGCCTCGAGTGCCGCCAGGTCGCCGCAGGTCTCGACGGCGGCCGCCTCCTCATCACGACCCGCGACCCGCAGCGCCTGGGCGGCACGGGCGCCGACGCGGAGCGCGCAAGTGCGCACGAACTCCCAGGCCGCCGGCTCCGTCCACGTCGCGACCCGGCGGCAGAGCCGCCCGCGCTCACCGAGCACCCGGCGACGTTGCTCGACCACCAGGCCCGCCAGCTCCACCTGCCAGAGCTCATCGTCGAGCCAGTAGGGCAGGTCCTCCGGGCGCAGGCCCCTGACGACCTCCGGATCCGGGCACTCCCGAGCCTCGACCCAGGCCCCGGGAGCAGCACCGGGCCGCGGCCAGGCGAAGCCGGTGAGTGTGGCCACCGCGCCGCTGCCGAGGAACGTGTAGGCGAACACCGCCCCCCACCGATCTGCTAGTTCGACTTCCAGTTGCGAAGCGCCTCGAGCAGCACCTGCTCGGCCTCCGGAGAGATCGTGTCCTCGGGCAGCCGGCCGAGCAGGGCGATGGTTTGGCGCATCTGCTCGAGGTGCACCTGGCACGGCGGACAGGTCATCATGTGCTCCTCGAACCGTTCCCGGTCCCGTCTGGGGAGCGCGCCCTCGACGTAGTCCGTGACCAGCTCAGCGAGCTCCTTGCAGGTCAGGTAGTCGGAAGTCATGGCGCGCCGAACGTGGACTGGCACTTTTGTGGGAGATATGTTCCGCGACGATGACCGGGGGTCCGACGGGCGTTGAAGGGTTGCAGGCCGCCGGTACGCCCGAGGAGCTTCGCACCGTCGAGGCGCTGCGGGCCGGCGACGAGCAGGCGTTCGTCGAGATGGTCAGGCGCTACTCCCCGACGATGCTGCGCGTCGCGTTGCTCTACGTGTCGAGCCATGCCGTGGCCGAAAAGGTCGTCCAGGAGGCGTGGAACGGCGTGATCTCGGGGATCGGCCGCTTCGAGGGCCGTTCCACGCTCAGGACCTGGCTGTTCCGGGTCCTGACCGACATCGCCAAGACCAGAGGGGAGCGGGAGCGCCGGAGCGTCCCGTTCTCCGCGCTCGTGGCAGTCGAGCTCGAGGCGGACGAGCCCGCCGTCGAGCCGGACCGCTTCCTCAACAGCGATTCGCGCTGGCCGGATTTCTGGTTCTCCTCGCCTCGCCGTTGGAGGGAGCTTCCCGAGGCACGCCTCCTCTCCCCGCAGACGACAGACCTTTTGAAGCACGAAGTGGACTCGCTCCCCGCCGTCCAGCAGGTGGTCATCGTGCTGCGCGACATCGAGGGCTGGAGCGCAAAGGAGGTCAGCCAGCTGCTCGGCATGACCGAGGGGCACCAGCGCGTCCTGCTCCACCGGGCGCGGACGAAAGCTCGGCGGGCCCTGGAGGAACACCTCGACCAGGCCTGATGCGCCCGCAGCGCGGCATGGCGGAGATGAGGGTTGGGCGGTGGGCAGGCCCATTGCCCTGCTGTCTCATTGGCACCCGCAGCGTTACAGGGCCACGCTTCGGCGTCGGGGCGACATGGCCGGCGCCGGGCCGGACGTGCCGTGAGGTCCGGGTGTAAGGAACCGGCTCATCGGAGTACGGAAGCACGCTGCAGCGGGCACCCTCTACCTCCCGGTTCACCTCGGGCAGCGCGCCCCGACCGGTCCCCTCCCGCGGCGCGCGCCCATGCCCGAGGGAGCACCCTCTCAAGAGCGACCAGCTGGTCCCCGGGTGGATCACAGCAGGGCCACCCCCGCCGCAGGGCGTTGGCGAACTCGTGTGGGCTCGATCGGGTGGGGCCCGTCCGATGGGGTGTCCAGCGCCATCGTGCCGCGAGGCAGTCGACGGAGGACGGTCACTCCGGCCGTTCCCAGCGTTGGGACGCCTTGGCCTCCTGCCGGCGGTGCCGGGAGCACTCGATACGCCATTCGACCACGCGTTCCTGGAAGGCGATCTCAACGCCGGCCTGCTCGAGGGAGGCCTTGATAGCCATGGCCACCGCGCTACGGATCCGGCGCGTGTCGCCGTCGTCGGGGACGTGCCAGTACAGGATGGCGAACTCGACCCCCGCCTCACCGAGGCGGTCGACGAGAACCTCCGGCGCGGGCTTGGCAAGTACACCCTCGACCGCGGCCACCGACTCCCAGAGCACGTGCTGGGCAAAGGCGAGGTCGGTCTCATAGTCCACCGTCACGGGTAAGCAGGTGCGGCGCCGGCCGAGGAAGCTGTGGTTGACGATCGGTGAGTCGAGGATCTTCGAGCAGGGCAACAGGAGCCGCTCGCCGTCGTAGCTGCGGAGCACCACGGTGCGGAAGTTGACGTCCTCGACCCGGCCCTCGAGCTCACCGCTCGCGATCTGATCGCCGTGGCGGAAGGGCCGGCGGATTTGGAGGATGACGCTGGCGATGAAGTTGGCCAGGAGGCTCTGCGCGGCCAGAGCCACGGCGATGCCGCCGATCCCGATCGCTCCGAGGAGCGGGCCGAGCCGCACCCCGAGAAGGCCTAGGGCGTACACGAGCCCGGCGAGGGCGACGGACATCCCGCCGAAGCGACCCACCGCGGCGGCGGCTCCGGGCTCGGAGTCCTCACAGTGGACACGCCGCGTGAGGAGCCGGCGCAGCATCCGGGCGACGGCGAGGCCGCCGACGAGCACAGCGGAGGCCTGCGCCCAGTCCAAAGCGGTGAGCCCCTTGGCGATGACCTCGTTCCCAGCCGCCGCCTGCAGCACGGACACTCTCCTTTCGATCGGACCTCGAGGCAACCCACCTCTGTCCGTTCCGGAGACGGCTCGTTACGGTGGGCACACCCCTTTGAGCAACGTGGTGAGGGGACCAGAACCGTCACGCCACAACGGTCCGTAACGAACGCGCACGCTCTGCACACGGCAATGACGAGTGCCGGCGACGGAGCCGGCCGATGGAGGTGAGTGCCATGGCTCAGGGCCGGATCACCCAACTCCCGGGCGAAGGCCGGACGGTGCCCGGGGCCTCGCGCTTGCCGGTGCTGCGATCCCGAGGTGTCGGGGCCATCCTCGCCGGAGGTCTGCTCCTCGGCTACGTGGCGTGCCTCGCCTTGGTGGTCTCCAACGCCGGGACCATGAGCCTGACCAGTTGGGTCGCCCTCACTCTCGCCTCGGCTTTCCTCCTGGTAACGGCAACCGGCAGCCTGGGCATGGCGATGCAAGGCCCTCGTCCCAAGCCGGGAATGTGCCCCGTTGACGCCGAGCTGTGGCGGATGATCAACGAGGAAATCCGCCTCCGTCGCTCGTAGGACCAGGCGTCCGTCCGGTTGGTGCGTAACGCTCGACGCTGGTCAGCGACTGGGATTCGAGCCCGCAACATCTCCCAGGGGGAATACCGATGACCGTCCTCCACGACGAGCCCCTAGCCGGGGAGGAGCCGAATCCGAACCTGCACGTCGTGGGCTCGCCCCGGAGCGTCGACCTGGCCGCCGCCGAGGACGCCGTCCGGTCGCTGCTCGTGGCCCTCGGTGCCGACGTGACGGCACCGGGCGTCCGGGAGACACCCGGGCGAGCGGCCAGGGCGTACGCCGAGCTGCTTTCCCCCCGGACCTTCCAACTGACGACCTTTCCCAACGACGAGGGCTACGACGAGCTCGTCGTTGCCCGCGACATCCCGTTTCGTTCCCTCTGTCAGCACCATCTACTGCCCTTCGCCGGCGTGGCCCACGTCGGCTACCTCCCCGACAGGCGCATCATCGGGCTGTCCAAGCTGGCCCGGGTGGTGGAGATGTTCGCTCAAGGCCTGCAGGTTCAGGAGGCACTGACCCAACAGGTCGCCAACTGGATCGAGGCGCACGCCCGACCCCGGGGGGTCGGTGTCGTCATGGAAGCTGAGCATCTGTGCATGAGCCTGCGGGGTGTGGAGGCCCGCGGTGCAAAGACGGTGACGTCGGCCCTGCTCGGGACGGTACGGGAGGACGCCCGCACCCGCCAGGAATTCCTCGCCCTTGCCGGTCGGAGCGGCTAGGAAGTCGCTGGTTCGCCAGGAGAGTGGGCGGTGGTCTACCTCAGCCACAACCCGAGCGGGGCAACCTGCAGGCGACCCTGGCCTCCTCGACCGTCGGGCCACTGCAGTCTCCCGGCGTGTCCCATCACCCCATCACCTGTCGGGGCGACCTGCGCTACGAGCCCGACGGCACCCTCTGCTGCGAGCACGCCTCGGTTCCCCCCGAAGGCGTCCGCACCCGGCTGTGTGTCGGCCACAGCTTGGCCCTACTCCTCATCGAACTCGCCCAGCACCTCTGAGCCGGACCAGCACCTGGGGTTCAGCCGTACCGAAGTGGCTCCCACCACCTCCTCCTCCTGGCTACGTCACCTCCCGCAAAGCGCCCTTCTCGACCTCGTACACGAAGCCCCGGACGGAATCTTTCTGGGGGATGAAGGGGCTGGCCTGGATCCGCCGGAGCGACTGGCGCACGTCCTCGTCAAGGGAGAAGGCCTCCAGGGCGAAGGACGGCCGGATCCCCGTGACCTCCCGGATCTGCTCCTTCACCTGATCATCGTTGAAGGTGAGCATGCCGCAATCGCTGTGATGGATAAGGATGATTTCCCGGGTGCCGAGCAGGCGCTGGGAGATCATGAGGGAGCGGATCACGTCGTCGGTCACGACGCCCTGCCATCTTCCGGGCGCAACGCCATATGGGGGGGCGGGCACGAACGGAGATTCGGCTGAGCAGTGTGGCAACTGTTCTGCTCACGGCAGGCGGGCGAACCAGGCCAGGGAGGCGCAGGCGGCGGCCAGGGTGAGGAGGAAGGCGACGGCCACGAACCAGCCGGCGAGGTCGCGGGGCTCGGTGGTGGTGGCCACCGAGCGGCCGATGTGGCGGTAGATCTCGGCCAGGCGCTCGCCGGTGGCGGCCTCGAAGTAGACCCCGCCCGTCTCGGCGGCGATGCGGCGCAGCGAGGTGCCGTCCACGGGGACAGGCTGCTCCCCACCCTCCAGGGTGATGGTGCCGGCCTTGGTGCCGAAGGCGATGGTGGACACCGGCACCCGGGCGGCCACCGCCTGGCGGATGGCCTCAGACTCGGGACGCCCTGCGGTGGACGCCCCGTCGGACATGAGCACCACGCCGGCCGGCGGAGGCTCGGCCCGCCCGTCGGCGGCGACCGCCAGGGCCTCGAGCGAGGCGAAGACGGCCTCGCCCAGCGCTGTTTGGGACCGGAACCAGAGGCGCTGCACCGCGTGGCGGACCATGGCGTGGTCGGTGGTCGGGGGCACGACCACATGGGCGGTGCCGGCGAAGCTCACCAGTCCCAGGCTGACCTCGTCAGGCACCCGCTCGGTGAACCGCCCGACCGCCGATTTGAGGGCCTCGAAGCGGGACGGGGCCACGTCGGTGGCCATCATCGAGGGCGACACGTCCACGGCCAGGACCACGACCGCCTCCCGGCGGGCGACCCGGACGTCGTGTACGGGCCGGGCCAGGGCGAGGACCATCCCCGCCAGGGCCAGCAGGACGAGGGCAGCGGGGACGTGGCGGCGCCACTTCGGGCGCTGGGGGGCGACGAGGTCGAGGAGCGCCAGGTTGGTGAAGCGGACCACGTAGCGGGGGCGGCGGCGGGCGGCCACCAGGTAGGCCCCCGCCAGGGCGGCCACCACCCCCAGCAGCCACAGGCGCGACGCATCGGCAAACCTCACCGGGTCACCCTCCCGGCCGGAAGCGGCTTGTAGCCCCGGCGGCGCCGGCGGCGGGCGACCAGGAAGGAGATGACCTCGGTCACCCAGTCCGAGTCGGTGCGCACCACCAGGTGGTCAACCCCCGCCCGCCGCAGCGCCGCCCGGATGGCGGCCCGCTGCTCGGCGGCGCCTCGGGCGAAACGTTGGCGGAGCCGGGCGCTGGCGGTGTCGACGACCCGGACGATCCCGGTCTCGGGGTCGGCCAGGGTCAGGAGTCCGACGGCCGGGAGTTCCAGCTCCCGGGGGTCGAGGACCTCGACGGCCACGACGTCGTGGCGGGCGGCGAGCCGGGCGAGGGGGCGCTCCCAGCCAGGCGCCACCAGGAAGTCGGAGATGACCACGACCACACCCCGGCGGCGGGCCAGAGAGCCGACGGCGCCGAGGGCGGGGGCGAGGTCGGTCCGCCCACCGCCGTCCCCCGAGGCGGCGGTGACCATCCGGTGGAGGACGGCCAGGAGGTGGCGGCGCCCGGGTCGGGCGGGCAGGTGGGAGACGCCGTCCACGTCGAGGATCACCGCCCCGACCCGGTTGGCCAGGCGGCTGGCCGGCACGCCGAAGCCCGCCGCCACCGACACGACCACGTCACGCTTGGGCCGCGCCGCTGTCCCGAACGACTGGCTGGGCGACAGGTCGGCCACCAGCCACACGTCGAGCTCGTGGTCGAAGATGGGGTCGCGCACGTGGGGGACGGTGGTTCGGGCCGAGACGTTCCAGTCCATGAGCCGCACGTCGTCGCCGGCAACGTAGAGGCGGCACTCCCCCGCCTCGGAACCCGGACCGGGGAAGAGGCCGAGATAGTCGCCCTGCATCAGGCCGGCCAGGCGGCGGGTGACGGTCAGCTCCACTTGGCGCAGGAGCCGTCGGGTGCCCTCGTTGGTGATCACAGGGTCAGCCCACGGCGCGATCGGTCATGACGCCGGCGCCCGGGGCGGGCACGCCGGCCAGGATGCGGCTCACGACGGTGTCGGTGTCGACGCCGTCGGCCAGCGCCTCGTAGGAGAGCAGGAGCCGGTGGCGGAGGACCTCGGGGGCGCAGGCGACGACGTCGTCGGGGAGGGCGTAGCCCCGCCCGAACAGGAGGGCCCGGGCCCGGGCGGCCGCCACCAGTCCCAGGCTGGCCCGGGGGCTGGCTCCGCAGGCCAGGTAGGGGGCCATCTCGCCCGCCCCGGCGGCGGCCGGGTCGCGGGTGGCGACCACCAGGCGCACGACGTAGTCGACCACGGCGGGGTCCACGTAGACCGACTCGGCCACTTCCTGGAGGTACACCAGGTCCTCGGAATCGAGGACGCGGCCGACCGCAGGAACGGCGCCGCTCATGCGGCGCACGATCTCGGCCTCCTCGGCCGGGGTGGGATAGCCGATCCGGAGCTGCATGAGGAACCGGTCCCGCTGGGCCTCGGGCAGGGGGTAGACGCCTTCGGACTCGATGGGGTTCTGGGTGGCGAGCACGCAGAAGGGCCGGGGGACGGGAAAGGTCTGCCCGCCGATCGACACCTGGGCTTCGGACATCACTTCCAGGAGGGCCGATTGCACCTTGGCCGGCGCCCGGTTGATCTCGTCGGCCAGCACGAAGTGGGCGAAGACGGGGCCGAGCTCGACGTCGAAGGCCTCCCGGGTCACCCGGTAGATGCGGGTCCCGACGATGTCGGCGGGGACCAGGTCGGGGGTGAACTGGATGCGCACGAACTGCCCGCCCACCACCCGGGCCAGGGTGGACACCATGAGCGTCTTGGCCAGCCCCGGAAGGCCCTCCAACAGGCAGTGGCCCCGGGCCAGGAGGGAGATGAGCAGGTGCTCGACGGCGGCGTCCTGACCCACGATGACCCGCTTCACCTCGAACTGCACGCCCTGGAGGAGGGCCGCCGCCTCCCGCGGCGAGCGCCCTTCGAGACCGGCGTCCCGCCTACTCATGGAGGCCGCGTTCGCCGTCAACGCCGGGACCGTCACCGGCGAGGTCGAACTCGACGAGCAGGCCGTCGAAGCCTTGGGCGGCGGCCATCGCCCGGGCCCCGTCGGCACCAGGGTCGGTGGGCGCCGGCCGGTACGAGGCCACCACCCGCAGGCCTTGCTGGTGAGCGGCCACCAGAAGAGGGGCCGTCACCTCCGGACCGGCGGCGTCCACGAACAGGGTTCTCACCCCCCGGGCGGCCAGGCCGGCCAGGGCCTCCGGGGTCACGTCGGTCGCCCGGGCCCAGGCGCCGAAGCCGCGGGAGGCGTCGAGGGGGTCGGGGCGGACATCGGTGTGCAGCGCCGCCACCTGCACGCCCGTCCCCACGATCTCCGGACTGCGGCTCCCGGTCGGGCCGGGCGAAGGGACCCAGCCGGCGGCCAGTCCGGAGGCCAGTCCGGCCAGGGCGGCCAGGAGGACCAGTGAGCGGCCGAGGCGGCGCCGGGGGCGCTTCGGCTCCTCTGCCACCCGCTCGATCACGATCCCGCTGGCCAGGTCGATCTCCGACTCGATGGCGGGGGCCAGCAGGGCTCGCCGGCCTCCGGCTCTGGGTGTCCCCGTGGTCAACGACTCCATCTCCGCTGCCTCCTTGCAGGGGAAGGCGGCGGGCGCCGGGAGAGGGACCGGCGCCCGCCGCAGGTGGGGGGACAGGGGGGCTAGACCCGCAGGGTCCGGCCGGCGTTCATTTCGCCTTGGTCGTCCTTCACGGCACCGTCCAGGATCGCCATGCCACGGGCGGCGTCGACGATGTTCTGGTCGAAGTTCATGAGGACGGACCGGTTGTCGTCGCTGACCTCGACGAAGGAGCGGGCCGTGACCAGGTCACCGGCTTCGGTGATGACCTTGAAGTTGTTGGGGTCGTAGACGATGTCGTCGTCGATTTCCTTGTCGAAGACGAACAGGATCTGGCCAGTGGAGTTGTCGATGCGCACCGACTCCAGTGTCGGGCCGGACGTGTATCCGGGCCGCGGGGTGTCGGAACCGACCCGCTCGGAGCCGACGGTGTTGGGCACGTCGGAGCCGTTGTCGGCCCGCACAGCGCCCTCTTCGGCGGCGGCCAGAGCGATGTTGCCAGAGAAGTCCTGGATGGCGGGAAGGGCGACCCGGACGGTGTTGGCGTCGGGCCGGGCGAAGCCGGTGGCCTCGTACTTGGTGCCGTCGGCGGCGTAGAGGACGAACTTCGCCAGATCGATGTCGGACACCGAGTCGTCGAAGGTGTAGTCGAACTGCGTCTCGCCGATCACGCCGGACACGGACACGAGGTCGGGGGCGGTGGTGCGCTCACCCACCGAACCGGCGGTGGACTCGATGCCCCGGGAGTTGCGGATGGCACCGGACTCGGCGTAGAAGAGCGACGCCTCCTCGGTCTGGCGGTCGAACTCCGCGGTGACCGAGTTGTCCTCGGCGGTGATGATCGAGCGGGCCGGCACCTTCTTGCCGTCCAGGGTGTAGTACCCGAACTTGGAGGCGTTGGCCGAGCCGTTCTCGTCGATCTGCTCGTCGTAGTTGAACTGCACCCGCTCGAGGGTGTCGAGGGTGCGGATGCTCATCAGGTCGGGGCCGTCGGTGGCGTTGTTGGCGCCGTCGGCCACGTCCGAGCCGTCGAGGGGCACGGTGGCGGGCACGTTGCCCTCCTCGGCCTCGTCCTGCACCGCCCCGATCTGGACGGTGGCGATGCTGTAGCGGCTGATGTCGGTCATGGACGGGAAGCCGACGAGGACCGAGCGGGGGTCGCCCTGGACGATGCGGGCGCTCTGGCCCTGCACGCGGGTGTCGACGTCGTAGCTCGTGAGGCTGAAGTCGGAGGCGCTGCGCACCTTGTGGACGTAGTCACCGAAGGTGTAGACGACGTACTCCTCCTCGTCGTCGTCGAGGTTGACCGACTCGATGCGAGCCCGCTCGAGCATGAGGTCCTGGGTCACGTTCTCCACCCGGGTGCCGGAGGAGACGACGCCGTCGGTCAGCCCGGAGCCTTCGCCCTGGCCCTCCGGGACGGCGACGGGACCCTCACCGGCGGGGCCTTCCTCCAGCTGGAGGGTGGTGGGGTCGGTGGCGTCGAGCTTGTCGGTCGGGTTGGATTCCTGAGCGAAGGAGGGTGCGAGCACCCCCAACGTCAGGGCTGCGGTGCCGACGGCGGCCGCTGCGAGGCCGACCAGCCGGTGGTTGATCCTGGGCATTTTCGGGATTTCCTCCTGTGAGTTCGGGGCTCCGTTGCCCCGTTTGGTGAGTAGCGACCCCTCCGTGCCCCGGACCCTCGAGGTCGTTACGTCCTCACCCGGGTGAAATGTCGATTGCGGGGGACACCCCCGCACCCCCGGGGTGTCGACGCGTAACGGTGCGGTACCGGCGGCGACCAAGGGCCATGCGACGATCCAATGAACATCCCCAGCCGGGCCCCGGTGAGCGCGCCATGGCCCTCCACCTTCTGCTGGAAGGGATCCGGGGCGAGTTGGTCGACCTCGGCCACGACGAGGAGGAGGTGGCCGGCACCGAGGCCGTCGAGCTCCTCGAGCTGCGCCGCCAGGCCTACGAGGATCTCATGTCGGCCCCGGGAGCATGACGGCGAGACGGTTTCGTCATGGCACCCTGGCGGCCGCCGTGCTCCTGGGCGCGGCCGTGGCCGGCACCGGCGGCTCCGTCCTGCGAGGCCCGGCGCCGGCTCCCCCTCCGTCCCGGTCGACCTCCCCCTCGGGGCCGGTCGTCACCCCGGTGCCGGGTCCTCTGCCCTCCAGCCCGACGCCCACCTCGCCGCAACCCCCGTCGGGACCCGGCTCGGGGGGGCCCCCGAAAGGGACAGCGGGGACGGCACCGGTCCCCGTCGCCGCCGCCCGCCTCGCCGGGATCGTCGAGCGGGGCCTGGCCGATCCGCGCCTGGCCAGCACCACCGTGGGCCTGTCGGTCTTCGCCGAGGGTCTGGGCGAGGTGGCCGTCCACCAGCCCGACCTGCCCCTCAACCCCGCCTCCAACCAGAAGCTGTATACGGCCATGGCCGCCTTCGCCACCCTCGACCCCGGTTTCGCCTTCACCACCGAGGTGCGGACGACGGGCGCCGTGGAGGACGGGATCGTCCACGGCGACCTGGTCCTGGTGGGCGGGGGCGACCCGACGCTCCGGGCCCGGGGCCCGCACTCCCTCGCCGCGCTCGCCGCCGCTCTGGACCGCGCCGGAATCGAACGAGTGACGGGGGCGCTGCGGGGCGATGAGAGCCGCTACGACACCCAGCGCCGGGCCCCCGGGTGGTTCTCCTGGCACGTGCCCGACCTGGTCGGTCCGCTCTCCGCCCTCACCGTGGACCGCAACCAGCACCGGCACGACGCCGCCTTCACTGCGGATCCCGTCCCCGCCAACCTCGCCCTGTTCCGGTCCGCCCTGACCCGGCGGGGGATCACGGTGGCGGGCGGGGACGTCTCGGGCCCGGCGCCACCGAACAGCCCGAAGCTGGCCTCGCTCCGTTCGGCGCCTCTCTCGGCCATCGTCGCCGCCATGCTCACCGGCAGCGACAACACCGCCGCCGAGCTGCTGGTGAAGGAGATCGGCTACCAGCGCCGGGGCCGGGGCACCACCGCTCTGGGCATCGAGGCCGCTAACGATGCCCTGCGGGCCCTGGGCGTCCCCCTGCGAGGCCAGAGCCGCGACGGCTCGGGCCTGTCCCGGGCGGACATGCGCTCGGCTCGGGAGTGGCGGCGGCTCCTGCAGGCCGCCCAGGAACAACCTTGGGGTCGTCGCCTGGTGGCCTCGATGCCGCTGGCCGGCCGCACGGGCACCCTCGGCTCCCGGTTCCGGGGAACCGCCGCGGAGGCGAACCTCCGGGCCAAGACGGGCTGGATCCTGGAAGGACGAGCCCTGTCCGGATACCTCACCACCGCCGGCGGGCGCCAGGTTGTGTTCTCCATGGTCGTCAACGGGACGAACCCCCGAGCTCCGGTGGTGGCGGCCATCGACGACCTGGTGGCCGGACTCGCCGCCGAGGCGTCATGAAGCGCACATCCGATCCCTTCCCGGCGGCGCCTGACGTGCCGCGCCGGGGCTGGATGGGGGCGAACCGCAAGAATGCGTAACGATCCGGCCTCATCCGAGACTGCGCCAACCGTGGGGTGGGAGGATCCCGGACGCGGTGACACCAAGGTTGCCCACGGCTCCTCGGGCGGGCCGGCCGCCGCCAACGGGGACGATCGTGCGCTTGTGGAGGCGCTGCGGAGAGGCGACGAGGCCGCCTTCGCCACGCTGCTGGACCGTTACCAGGCGGCCCTGGTGCGTGTCGCACTCCTGTATGTCCGCAACCGCGAAGCGGCCGAGGACGTGGTCCAGGAGACCTGGATGGGTGTGGTACGGGGCATCGACCGCTTCGAGGCCCGCGCTTCGTTCAAGACGTGGCTGTTCCGCATCCTCGTCAACCGGGCCAAGTCGAGAGGGATCGCCGAGCGCCGCCAAGTTCCCTTCTCCTCCTTCGCGGAGCCCGACGAGCCCGAGGGTCCTTCGGTCGATCCGTCCCGGTTCTTCGACGCCTCCAGCCGCTGGGCCGGCTTCTGGTCCGCGCCTCCGGAACCATGGGAGGGCATCCCCGAGGACCGCCTGCTCGGCCAGGAGACACGCAGTCTGATCGAAGAGGCGGTGGCGGCCCTGCCCCCCAGCCAGCGTGAGGTCATCTGCCTGCGGGACATCCGCGGCCTGTCCTCGCAGGAGGTGTGCGACATCCTCGACCTCTCGGAGGCCAACCAGCGGGTACTCCTCCACCGGGCCCGGACCAAGGTGCGGGCCCGGTTGGAGAAATACCTCGCCTCGTGCGGGGCGACGCAGTCGTGATCGCCGAGCAGGTCCGCTGCCGTGAGCTGGTGGAGGTTGTCACCGACTGGTTGGAACAGGCTCTGCCCGAGGTGCGCCTCGAAGAGGTGGAGGAGCATCTGGCCATCTGTCCCGACTGCGTGCGCTACGTCGACCAGGTTCGTGTCACCACCGAGCTGCTGCGGGGGGTCGACCGCACGGGCGAGAAGCAGGACGTCAGCCACGAGCCCCTGCTCCGGGCGTTCCGGAGCTGGACGGAAGGAGGAGAGCGGGCGTGACCTTGTGGAAGTTCCTGGACTCTGAGGGTCGGGCCGTCTTGTCCGGCTGCCGATGGCCGGTCCCGCCGCCGGGCCGGGTTGGGCCGTGGGTCGACGCAGGCACCGCCGACCCCTGTCGAACCGGCGTGCATGCCTGCCGGCCATCCGACTTGGCCTGGTGGCTGCACGAAGAGCTGTGGGAGGTGGAGCTGGCCGGCGACGTCGTGGAGCGGTCCCACAAGGTGGTGGGTCCTCGTGGTCGCCTCGTCCGGCGGGTCGAGGCCTGGTCGGCCAGCGCGGCCCGGCAGCTGAGGGCGGCGTGCGCCTGGTCGGCCCGGGACCATGCCCTCGGGGTGCTCGCCGACCTCGGTGCCGACACCGCCGCCGAGCCACTGCGACAGGCAAGGAGCCTGGAGGTCCTCCAGGAAGCCGGCCATCGCCTCGCTACCGCCCTGGGGGAGCTGACCCCCGCGGGTCTGGCTGCGGCCCTGGCCGGCGACGCCGCGTACTACGCCGGCACCGGCGAGTTGTGTCATGCGCCCTATATCGCCGCCTGCGCCGCCGGCCACGCCGCCTCAGTGGGCGGCGGCTCCTACCGGGATGCCTTCGTCGCCGAGCGGACTCGGCAGTCCGAGTGGATCACCACACGCCTCGAGCTGGAGGCTCCCCCACCCAACCCCACTGCGCCTGGGTCAGCAGACTGAAACGGCGCACCGGCCTGGTGGGACTTCCGGAAGGTGTGCTCGGCGATATCGATCGTCGGGCCGTGCACGACCTCAAGGGGCATACGGCGTCGGCCGGGCTTGAGCACGGGCGCCGCACTCCAGGTCTATCCCGGCGGACCCCACGGCCTGACCGACACGCACAAGGACCAGCTCGGCCATGACCTGCTCGAGTTCCTGAAGGCGTAGACCCGGCGCTCGGTGCCATGATCAGGCCAACGGTGGGAAGGATCGAGGATGTCGTTCGTCAGCCGGGGCTTCCGAGGCCGCCGTAGCCAGCAACCAGGTGGTGGGCTGATCCCGCCCGGGCAGTATCTCGTCGACGGTTTCCCGGTGCTCTCGGCGGGTCCCACCCCCGAAACGGCACTGGAGGACTGGGACTTCACGATCGTCAACGAGGCCGGCGCCACCGCGGCCCGCTGGACGTGGGAGGAGTTCCGGGCGCTGCCGAGCGAGACGCCGACGGTCGACATCCACTGCGTGACGTCCTGGAGCAAGCTGGCCACGTCGTGGGAAGGGGTCTCGGTCGACACGCTTCTGGAGGACGTGGAGACCTCGGCGGAATTCGTCCTGGCCTTCTGCGACGGCGACTACACCACCAACCTGCCGCTGGAGGACGTGACCGGTGGCCGGGCCTGGGTGGCCTGGGGCTATGAAGGTGACGATCTGGTGCCGGAGCACGGTGGGCCGGCCCGGCTGCTGGTCCCGCACCTCTACTTCTGGAAGAGTGCCAAGTGGGTGCGGGGCTTCCGGCTGTTGGACGAGGACGAACCCGGGTTCTGGGAGACGCTCGGTTACCACAACTACGGAGACCCGTGGCGGCAACAGCGCTACCAGGGCGACTGAGCTGGCGGCTCGCCGAGGTCCTGGCCACCGTCGACGAGACCCCGACGGTGCGGACCTTGCGCCTCCGGGTCCCCGGGTGGCCGGGCCACCGACCGGGCCAGCACCTCGACGTCCGGCTCACCGCCCCCGACGGATACCAGGCGCAGCGCAGCTACTCCATCGCCACGCCGGCGGACGGTGAGCGGCTCGACCTCGCCGTGGAGAGACTCGACGACGGCGAGGTCTCGCCCTACCTCAACGGAGAACTCCGCGCCGGCGACCAGATCGAGCTGCGCGGGCCCATCGGTGGCTACTTCGTGTGGGAACCGAGCCACGGCGGGCCCCTGCTGCTCATCGGCGGCGGATCCGGCGTCGTGCCCCTCATGGCCATGGCCCGAGCCCGCGCCCGAGCCGCCGGCACCGTCCCCATGCGCTGGTTGAGCTCGTCGCGCACCCTGGCGGACGTGGTCTACTGGACCGAGCTCGAACGGCTGGCGGCGGCCGGCGATGGGTTCGAGCTGTTCCAGACCCTGACCAGGGACGCGCCCGAGGATTGGGCCGGGTTCCGCGGGCGGATCGACCAGCGCCTGCTGGCCGAGGTGGCCTGGCCGGTCGACTCCGCCGGCCAGACGTTCATCTGTGGGCCCACCAGCTTCGTCGAAGCGGTGGCCACCAACCTCGTCGCGCTGGACCACCCGGCCGCGACGATCAGGACCGAGCGGTTCGGAGCGACGGGAGCCCCGTGATGAGCGAACCCCGACGGGTCGACGGCAACGCCCTGGGCGGCATCCTCAGCGACGTGTTCGCCGCCGATCTGACCATGGCGATCACAACGTGCGCCGGCTGTCGGGGCGTGGCCCCCCTCGCCGGCCTGTACGTCTACCTCGATGCCCCCGGGGCGGTGGCCCGCTGCCCCGGCTGTGGTGCCGTGCAGCTCCGCCTCGTCCGCAACGAGGCCCGGACCTGGCTCGACCTGACCGGGATCCGAGTCCTCGAGATCCCAAGAGCAGCAGAAGCCGACCAAGCCCACCGGCAGAGCGGTGGCACGTGAGTCGCGGTGGAAACTCGACGAGGCAGCGCGAGCCCTGCCCCGGCGTCCCGGCGAAGGGTGGCGGCGAGGCCTGTTATACGACGAGGCCGTGGGACCCCGCGGGACAACCTGGTGGCCTGGGGAGCGCGTCCTTCAGCTCATGCTGGGCAGCCTCGAGGTCAGCGGTCCGGGTGCTCGGGCTCTTTGGGTAGGCCGGTCGCCCGGCCGTCGACATTCGGCATCCACGCAAATCCATGCCGGCCCCGACGTTGTGTCAGCGGGAAGGCGCAAGCGGACCCGATTGGTTCACGTCGGACGTCGACAGACGTGAACAGACATGTAAGCGGATCCTTCCCATAAGGGGACGATAACGGAATCAACCGACTCTCCGGGCCAGTCGATACGACCGGACGAGCGCGAAAAAGCCGTGCGTCGCAAGGAGAGAGCCATGCCGAAGGGTCTGACCGGGGAGGCGCAGATGAACGACGGGGATGTCGGCAGGAGTGATTCGTGACGGACCACGATCTGAATTCTGCGAGTGACAGCGAGCTGGTGGCCGCCGTCCGACAGGGCGATCGGCTCGCCTTCGGAGTCGTCTATCACCGCCACCACCAGCTGGCCTGGCGGATCGCCTGCAACTCGGCGGAATCCTTCGCCGAAGCCGAAGACGCCGTGATCGACGGGTTCACCGGCGTGTTCGCTACCTGCGCAACGGAAGGCGACGTCCCGTTCCACCTCTGCCTGGCGACCTGCGTGCGCCAGGCAGCCCTCGCGGGCCACCCTTCGCCCGGGCGTGGGCCCGGCCGTATCGTCCTCGCCCGGCCCGGCCGTGTCTCGGCTCTCAGCCCGGAGAACGAGGTCGACCTGAGGGACGGGAACTCCGGTGCCGATGGCGAGTCTGTCCTGCTCAGTCCGCTCGAGCTCGCTCTCGACGCCTTTCACTGTCTCCCCGAGACGTGGCGGATCGTGTTGTGGCTGACCGAGGTGGAAACCATGACGCTCGGCGAGGCGTCCTTCGTCGTTGGGATCAAGCCCTCCGCCGTGGCCCGCCTGCGCCGGCGCGCCGGCCGAGTGGTCCGTGACGCGGCGCTGGCTCGTCATCTCCAGGCACCGCTGGCCCCCGATTGCCGGTACACGCTGGCCGGATTCCGGCGTTGTGTCGACGGGCCGGCGAACAAGCTCGAAACTGCCCGGATCGACAGCCATCTCGAGGACTGCGCCCCCTGCTTCGTCGCCTGGGAACAGACGCGCGAGGCGCAAGGATTCCTGCTGGCGGCCCTGGTTCCGGTACCGGACGACCTCGGTCCGCAGGCTCAGAGGCATTGGCTCGACTCGAACAAGAGGGAAGAGGTCCGGGGGCTGGGCCACCCGGCGGCCGAACCGGCTCGGCGCCGGCGCCTTTCCCGGGCCGTCCCGATCGCGTTGGCGGGATCGCTGGCCGGCCTGGCGCTGTTCGGGCTGATACACGCCACGCAGCCCCATCCGGCAGGGCGGACTCCGCTGGCCGGGCCGGCGCGCACCGATCCGGCGGAACGCTTCGGGGCCCCGGATGTGGCCTCCCCGCCCCCGGCGGTGAGGATCATTGCCCTGGCGGGCGCGGGACTCGGCGGAGGGCGCCCGGCTGATTCCCTTGTCCTCATCAGCCACGTGGGAGGCAACCCGGCCGGCGACCCGGCCGCCCCGAGCACCCCTCCCACCCCATCCGACCCGGCCCCTCCCCCCGCCGCGGGTCCGCCGCCCGCGTCCTCCGCGCCGCCCGCCTCCGAGCCGCCGGCCGCAAGTCAGGACCCGGTCCCCACCGGAGGATTGGAAGGTGTCGGCGACATGGGCCGCCCAGTGGTCGCGGGAGCAGCCGCCAGGGCCGACCACCTGGCGAAGGCGGTCGAATCCCCGGCGGTGTAGGGAGGCGGAAGCGGCCCCGGGCGAAGTGGTTTCGGCTGATGCTTGACAGCCGGCCCTGGGTCCCCTCCCCTCGGGTGGTTCAGGTAAAGGGGGTGCGCGGGCTTCGCCACCCGGAGGGGTGCTGCTACCGGACCTCGACGATCCCGCACCGCCGTCGAGGGGCGCTTGTCCGGCGCCCGATCGGGGTAACGGGGTGAACGATCGAACCGACCGCATCCGACCCGGGAGTGACACATGGCGACGAAGCTCCATCCGGCCATCGACGAGTTGGCCTCCGGCCCGAACTACGGCGTTCTGGCCACCCTGATGCCCGACGGCTGGCCCCAGACCGGCGTGGTCTGGGTGGACTCCGACGGCGAACACCTACTGGTCAACACCGAGGTGCACCGGCAGAAGTTCCAGAACGTCTCCCGCGACGACCGGGTCTCGGTCGTGGTCTGGGACCGCGAGAACCCCTATCGGGAGGGCGAAGTGCGGGGCCGGGTGGTCGACACGCTGCGGGGCCCCCAGGCGAGGGAGCACATCGACAAGCTCGCCCGGAAGTACACCGGCGCCCCCTACGGCGTGCCCATCAAGTCGGAGCGGGTGATCCTTCGGATCGAGCCCGTCCACCAGGTGCCGCCCCAGATGTGAGCGCAGCTGTAACCGTGCTCGCCCGCGTACTCGAGCCAGTCGTGGCGCCCGTCAGAGATCCAGCTCGCCCGCCCGCCGGGCCAGCTCGACCTTGGAGCGGACGCCGAGCTTGGCGTAGACGTTGGCCAGGTGCCCCTCGACCGTGCGCTGACCGAGGATGAGCTGGTTGGCGATCTCCTTGGCGGTGAGACCGGCGGCGGCGAGGCGGGCCACCTCCCGCTCCCTGCGGGTGAGCGAAGCGGGGCCGAGCAGGGCGGCGGCGGCCTTCTGCCCCCGTCCCCGGAGGCTCCGCAGCGCCTCGACGGTCCGTTCCCGCCGCCACCGGGCGCCGCACGCCTCGAAGACGCCGGCTGCCTCCTGGTAAGCCTTGATCGCCCCCGCCCGGTCGCTCCCGGCGATGGAGCGGCCCAGCACGTCCAGCGCCCGGCCCTGAAAAGGCCTCGCCCCGGTACCGTCGAGGGCCTCGAGCGCCCGGCGAGCCGCCGACGCCGCGTCCTGCGGAGCGTCCCGCGCCGTGGCGACCCACGCCGCGCCGAGGGCAGCCAGGCCGTGGTAGAGGGGTCGGTCGATGTGGCCGGCGATCGAGGCCAGCTCGTCCGCCGCCCTCCCGGCGGTCTCCACCTCACCGGCGGCGGCGGCGACCTCGGCGAGGTCGACGAGGACGGGGGCGGCGAACGGCCGCAGTTCCATGCGCACGAGCCCCGCGGCGGCCTCGGAGAGCCCGGGGAGCGCCTCGCGGGGACCGGAGGCCCGGCCCGAGTTCACCGCTTCGGCGTAGGTAGCACATCTGGGTGGCGAAGGACCAGTCGCGTTCCCCGAAGACTCCCCTGGCTGCGGCCGCGTACCGGCGAGCTTCCACGTCCAGGCCGGTCTCGGTGGCGGCCAGCGCGGCGAAGACCAAACTGGCGCTGCGACGTCTGCTCATCCCGCCCGGATTCTGGACCTGCGCCTCGTTGACGCACTCGAGCACCTTCCGGTAGTCGCCCGCCACGAAGTGCACAGTGGACTCGAGTTCGAGGACGTTGCACTCCCGCCACGCCGGGTTGACCGCCTTCGCCTCCTCGAAGGCGGCGAGCCCTTCGGCGATCCGGCCGCCCTCCCACCCCAGCGTCCATCCCAACACCGTGAGGTTCCACGTGAGGCGATAGACCTTGTCCTCCTCACGGGCGATCTCGATCGCCTGCCGCAGCTTGACCTCGGCCTCGGCGAAGTCGCCGCGGTGAAAGTCGAGCTGTCCCAGCACGCCGACGGCCTGTACAGCGGCGAAGCGGTCGCCGGCCGCCTCGGCCGCTGCGACGACCTCCTGCAGCTCGATGGCCATGCCGGCCCAGTCGCCCTTGAGCCCCTTGAGGTAGGCGAGCTCGACGCCCATCAGCAGGACGCTCGCCTGGTCACCCGCCTGGTGGAACAGCCCGGCCGCCTCCCGGGCCACACGCTCGGCTTCGTCCAACTCCCCCGGCCCCCACGCCAGGAAACTGGCCAGCCGCGCTTTGACCGTGGCCCGCCGGCCCACATCAGGCGAGCGCTCGACGACGGCGTCGATGGCTCGCAGGGCCTTGACGCCGATGGTGGCGTGGGTCTCATCGGGCCGGTGGTCGATCACCCACTCCGCCTGGCGGGACATGGCATCGAGGACCGAGAGCCACCGCTCGTCCCCGGGCGGCAGGAGCTCGACGAGGTGACCGAGGATGCCGAGCGCCTCCCGGAAGGCACCCCGACCCTCCGCCTGGCGTACCGCCTCGCGCAGCACCTCGACCGCTTCGGAATCGCCGATCTCGGCGCAGCGGGCGAAGTGGGGGGCGGCTTCGGCCACACGCCCAGCGGTGTGCAGCCACCGGCCGATCTCCCGGTGCAGGCGCCGCCGCCGGACGGCGCTGATCCCCTGGTAGAGGGCCTCCTGAACGAGGGGGTGGTTGACCTCGTAGATGAGCTCGTGGCCGCGCTCCTCCTCGAGGACCATGCGGGAGCGGGTGAGCCGCACCAGCACGTCCCCCATGTCCTCAGGCGACCGACCGGTCAGGCGGCCGATCTCACCCAGCTCCACCCGCCGTCCCATCGCCGCCATGTACTCGAGCGTCTCGACGGCGACGGGGTCGAGGCGGGCGATGCGCGTCTTGACCCGGTCGGCGAGACCCTCCGGCAGGCGGCGGAGGGCAGGGGCGGACAGGTCGGCGCCCTCCTCCAACAAGGCCCGCAGCAGACCGTGGGCAAAGAGAGGGTTGCCCCGGCAGCGCTCGTCGAGCCAGGCCACCAGACCGACGGGAGCCGGCTCCCCGAGCACGCTGTCGGCCAGAGCCGCGACGCCGGCGGCGTCGAGCGGCTCGAGCCGCACCCGCTCGAGCGCCCCGTCCTGTTCCAAGGCGAAGAGCACCTCGTTGGCCAGGACCTGCTCTCCCAGCTCGACGGGCCTGGCCGTGGCCACGACCAGAACGGGCGCAGCGGAGAGCTGTCGGGCGAAGTACTGGAGGGCCTCCCACGACGAGGCGTCGGCCAGGTGGATGTCGTCGAGGACGGCGAGGAGCGGGGCCGGGCCGGCGAGGCTGCGCAGGACGGCACCGATGCCGTCGAGGAGGCGCAACCGGGGCGGCTCCCGCTCGGGAGCCGACCCCCGGGCCCGGGCGACGCTGTGCAGCAACCCGGCGAGGTCGTCGAGGAAGCCGGCGCACAGGTCGATGATGTCGGCGGCGTCGAGCCCCGCCAGCTGACGCTCCAGGGCCTCCGCCCACAGCCCGAAAGCAGCCGTCTCGCCGAGCGGGTAGGCCCGGGCGCTGAGGACCACGCTGTCGGCGCCGTGACGGGCGGCCAGCTCAGCCGCCAATCGGGTCTTTCCGACCCCCGGCTCCCCGACCAGCAACAGGCAGCGGAACTCGCCGGCCGCCGCCCGAGCCAGCTCCCGCTCCAGGACCGCCAGCTCCCGCTCCCGCCCGACGAGCTTGGGACCTTTGGCCGCCCTCGCCGCCGCCGGTGGCGGCCGGGGCGCGGTGGGGGGGCCACGGCCGGCCGGGCGTCGAGCCCGCTCCGGCTGCCACCCGACCTCGACGGCAGGAACCGGTTGGGCCAACCCCTTGAGGCGGAGCCGGCCCACGGATCGGAAGCTGAACCCGCCCCGGGATCCCACCAGTCCCGCCACCAGCTGGCTGGCCAGGATCTGGTCCCCCCGGGCGGCGTCACACAGGCGCTTGGCCACGATGACCGGCGTCCCGAAGTAGTCGCCTTCATCGCGAATCGGCTCGCCGACGTCGAGGCCCACCCGAACGTGGAAGGAGGGACCGTCCCGGCGCTGGTTGTAGGCCCGGACGGCCTCCTGGATGGCCACCGCGCTGCCCACGGCGTCCAGCGCCGAGGAAAAGGCGACCATGAGACCGTCCCCGAGGTTCTTCACCTCGTGGCCGCCACGAGCGGCCACTGCCTCGCGCAGGAGACGGAAGTGGGCACGCCGGACCTGCTCGGCGGCGTCGTCGCCGAGCCGCTGGAAGAGCTCCGTGGAACCCACCAGGTCCGTGAACAGCAGGATGACGATCTCGCCGCCGGCCGCCGCCCGGCCCGGTCGCCCCCTGCTCTCCTGACGCTTCGCCATCTCCGTCAGTGTTTCCGCCCCCGCGGATCCGTGTCCAGCGTCGAGACCTTCGAGCTCCGTCAGGGCGCGTCAGAGGACGCGCAGGGCGAGGATGGCAAGGTCGTCTTTCAGGCTTCCGCCAGAGAAGGCGACGGCGCGCTCTTCGATTCGGCTGGCGATGGTGGCCGCTGACGCACCTCTCGTCTCGTTCACTGCCGACCGGAGACCTTCGATACCGAACCAACGCGTGGCACCGGGCCCCGTTCGGGAGCCGGGGGCTCGGGCTTCGAGGACGCCGTCCGTGACCACGACGAGCACGTCCCCGGGCCGCAGGGTGAGGGCAACCGGCTCGACGGTGATCTCCGGGAACTGCCCGAGGAGGGTGCCGCGGCTGGCGACCTCCTCGATCCGTCCCTTCGCCCGCATGACGACTGCTGCCGGATGTCCGCAATTGAGCAGCCACAGGGAGGGACCGGAGGCCGTGGTGCGGAGCTGGCCGTAGATCATCGTGCAGAAGGCCTCCTCCGGCCCGGCTTCGAGAACTGCGTCGTTGACCGCGGCGGGGACACCGAATGGCGGGCCGTGCCGGGCCACGGTCCGGGCGGTGTGGCGGATGACGGCCGTCATGGCCGCCGCCGCCGGGCCCTTGCCGGCCACGTCACCGATGAGAAAACCCCAGCTCTCCGGGTCGACGGAGAAGGCGTCGTAGAAGTCACCGCCCACCTCCAGGTGCTCGCCGGCCGGGTGGTAGCGGGCGGCAATCTCGACCCCGGGGATGTCGGGCAGCCGAGGGGGCAGGAGGCTCTGTTGGAGGACATGGGCGACCTCGCTCGTCCGGGCGAACGCCCCGGCGTTGTCGACCGCCGCCGCCGCTCGCCGGGCCAGTTCACCGGCTAGCTCGACGTCGGCCCATCCGTAGGACTGCGTGCCGGAGGGCGCGGAGAAGATCAGCACGCCGATCGTCTGCCGGCGGACGGTCAGGGGGACGATCATGAGGGGCCCGAGCCCAAGCGCCCGGACCAGGGCACGGTGTTCAACCACTTCGAAGACATTCCGGAGCGTCTCGTCGTCCACCACGTCGAGGACCCGCCACGTCGCGCTCCGGACGACGTCGGCGATCGTCGAGCAGGGGGCGAGCGGGAGGTCACGCAGGAGGGCCAGAAGGGATCGCTTGACCGGGTCCGTGTGCGACCCCGCCACCAGGCGCAGTCGCCCCGCATCGTCCACCAGCGCGACCACGCACAACTCTCCCAGGACGCCGAGGCCGAGCTCGGTGAGGTCCTGCAGCGTCCGCCGGGCGTCCAGGGATGCGACGAGCACCTTGCCGGCCTCGGCCAGTACGGCGAGGTGTTGTTCGATCCGCTCGGCCGCCGCCTGTGCTCGCTCGGCCCGGATCCGCGCCGCCCGTTCGGCCACCAGGAGGCGCCACCGTTCATCTTCCGCCTCGAGTCGCTCGAGGAATGCGCCCAGCCTCTCGCCGACGGTGGTCAGGCTGGCCAGCAGATCCGGATCCGGGTGGCGGACGTCAGCGCTGAACAGTTCGATGACCCCGAGCAGACGACCCCGGGCGACAAGGGGAAAGGCCAAGGCGGAGTGCAGGCCGTCAACGACCGCCCCCGCCCAGAGGAAGTCGGGGTCGGCTCCGGCGTCGTCGATCCAGGCCGGCCTTCCGCTCTTCCAGACGCAACCGGCCAGACCCACTCCCGGCCCCATGGTGGCGTGGGCCGCCGGAATCCCGCCCACCGGTGCCGCCGAGGAGTGCCACAGCTCCTCGAGGCGGAGGACGTCCTCAGCCGGGTCGACCGTCCAGCGGGCGACGAGCTCGCAGCCCACGGTCTCCCCCAGGGCCTGGAGCGTCCGGGCGATCGCCTCCTTGGGGTCGAGATCCTGGGAAAAAACCTCGAGCAGGGCCCCGAGCACAGAGCCCTCGACTCTGCCGAGCCTCCTGCCTGGTGCCGGGTGATCCAGATCCACGCCGAATGCCGCTTTCGCCAGCAAGCCAACTCCCACCGATGGTTCAGAGGGCATGGCCGGCGAGCCATCGCTCGTGTTGCCGCCGTCCGCAGCGCTCAGGATCACGGCATCCAATCGACGTGGCCCACTTGAGACTTGAATCCCTTTGCGATTCCTTAGGGTGAAACGAATCCTGGTGGCTTGATTCAGGCGCTTTCCCAATCGACGTCAGGGGTGCTCCTTTCGCGATGCCCCGGGCCTCGCGGAAGGTGTGCTCGCTGACCGGTGGATCTATGCCCGGTGCGGGCCAGGAATGCCCTGTACGTCCGGGCCACATCGTCCTTTTGTGTCGGTTCCCAATGGAGTGAAAGCAGGCTGGAACGAGGCCCACGCTCTTGGGGCAGTGTTTCGTGATCAGTCTGAGCCCTGCCGTCGAATGGCCGTCAACTGAGCGGCGGATCCTGGCAGTTGCCGGTGCCACCGCCCCGGCGTTCGTCATCGGCCAGGCTCGGGGGCGTCACGAAGCCGCTGCCCGGATCGCTGGTGGTGAGGAACCGGACGATGCCACGAGCGACGGCTTCTCCCACCGCCTTCTGCACCGTGGGTTCCGCGTAGTGCCGCTCTTCCTCCTGATTGGAGATGAAGCCGATTTCGGCCAGCGCCGTCGGTGTCCCCTGGGTCCGCCGGAGCATGCCGTAGAAGTCGTCGCCGTCGGAGTTGGGCCGGGGCTTGGCGCCGGGTCGGGGCGTGGCTGCCCACTCCGTCACCTCGAGCCGAGCGAGCACGGCGGTGACCTCCTCGTAGACCAGGCCGGCCAAGCGCCGTGACTCGGCCGAACTGGCGCCGACCGCCTGGTGGAAGATCTCCGTACCCGGCGTGTGTCTGAGGCGGGAAGGCGAGGAGTTGTGGTGAATCGAGACGACCGCCTTCGGCTTGACCGCGCTCACGATGGCCGCTCGGGCGGTGATGGCGACGCGGTAGTCGCTCGTCCGGGTCGGGATGGCCGAGATCCCGACTGCCTCGAGCGCCTGCTGCACGTAGGAGACGACGGCCAGATTGAGGTCGCTCTCCCTGCTTCCCAGCGGTCCGATGGCGCCGGTCTCGCGCCCGCCGTGCCCGGCGTCGAGCACGACCGTGCCCGTCAACGGCCGCACGTTCGGAACGGTGGCCCTCCGACCGCACGGCGTCCCCACCAGCCAGCCATCATCGGAGGCACCCAGCACCGGCACCACCACGCCGGTCTGGGTGACGGCCGCTCCCTGATGCGCCGGCGGGAGGGCCGAGGTGGCCGTCGACGACGGCACGACGGCCGCGTCGGGCGCGACAGCCGCGTCCGGCGCCACTGCAGCGAGGGCCGCCCCCCGTGTCCGCTCCATTCCGGGACTACAGGCAGTGGCCATGACCACCAGCACCAACCCGGAGTTGGCCCCCGCCCGCCGCATCAGCGCCAACGTCCGGGTCCAATTCGCGTGCATTGCCCCATTTTTGCAGTGGGCACCCCGGAACCAAAGGACCAGGTGCTCTGCGTCTACGAGGCGTTCCGCAGGAGCGAGGTTGTCAATGGAGGGTTGACAACGGGCCGCGCGCAACCTAGGGTTGACAACAATGGAGATCACGCTTGACGAACTGATCCGTGATGTCGTGGCCCGAGCAGACGACACGCTGATCCAGCTGGAAGCCGCATCGCAACGAGCGGCCGAGCTCGATGAGCTCGGCGACGCCCTGCTGAACCACTTCGTCGACCGCACCCGCCGCTCGGGGTACACGTGGACCGAGATCGGGCGGCACCTCGGCGTCACGCGCCAAGCGGCACAGAAGCGCTTCGTCGACGCCGTCGGCGACACCGTCACCCTCGAGCGGTTCACGATGCGGGCCCGGCAAGCGCTCGATCGTGCCGGCGAAGTTGCATCCTCACTCAATCACAACTACGTCGGCACGGAACACGAGCTCCTCGCCCTCTTCGACATCGAGGATGGTCTCGCCGCGGAGGTTCTCAAGAAACTCTCAGTCACCAGGAAGGCCGTCGAGAAGCGGGTCATCGCCAAGGTGGGGAAGGGCCCCGAGGCGGTATCAGGACCTCAGCCATTCACGCCCCACGCCCGTAAGGTTCTCGAGGAGGCCATCAACGCAAGCGTTGACCTCGGCCACCGCTACGTCGGGACGGAACACCTGCTCCTCGGCCTGTACCGCGGCCAAGACGGGCTCGCGCGGCAGATCCTCGAGCAACTCGGCGCCAAACCGGACATGGTCAAAGTCGAGGTCGTTGCACTCCTGAGCGGCTTCCAGCCAAGCAAGTGACCGCGGCGGCGGCGCGGCGAGAGGAGGCGTGATGAGGTGGGTCACCCGTGAGCGGCCCAAGACTGACCGCATCGCCTGCCCCTGGCTGATCCGCCGGGTCATCGACCCAGACGCCGAGATCGTCTACGTCCCCGCCGCCGAGGTACTGGCCACCGCCGCGCTCGGCGCCCGCTCCTTCGACGCCCCCGGGGCCGACTACACCCACCGTGACGGAAAGTGCAGCTTCGAGGTGCTCATCGACGAGTTCGACCTCGGCGACGACCCCGCTCTCGCCCGCCTGGCCCGGATCGTCCACGCCGCCGACATCGCCGGCGACCTCGACCGCGACCCGGCCGGGCCCGGCCTGCTGGCCATCGGGGTCGGCGGGCTCGACGTGGAATCCGACGACCAGCGCCTGCTCGAGCGGGCCAGCTTCGTCTATGACGCCCTCTACGCCTGGTGCCAACGAGAGGTGGGCGGTGGTTGAACCCCCGGCCAGATCCTGGCAGAACGATCCAATCGAGACCTATGCTCTCGTTGGTTGAGCAGCCAGCCTGAGGGTGACGCCGCAGCTCGCCCTTTCCCATCGCATGGCCACGGCCAGGCGCCCGCGAACGGAGGCGACACGTCATGCCTTGCGGTAAGGCCATAGGGGGTCGGGCGGCCACCGACCCTCGGAAGACACCGGGCGTCAATGACCCCCCGAGCGCCCCGGCACCGGGAGACGCGTCCGAGTCGGACTTCGACGTGTCGGTCGTCGAGGTTGGCAGCCAGGTCGTGGTGGCGGTGCGCGGCGAGATCGACGTCGAGACGGCTCCCCGGGTGTGGACATGCCTCGAGGAGGTCATTCCGTCGGCGGAGGAGCGCCTCGTGCTGGACCTGACGGAGACGACGTTCATCGATTCGACCGCCTTGTCGGTCTTCGTCCGGGCGTTCAAGCGGCTCCGGCACGCGGGCGCCGACCTCGTGCTCCGCTCGCCGAGCAGAACGGCCCGCAAGATCTTCACCATCACGGGCCTGGACAAGGTGATGACGATCGAGGACTAGTCGGGCTCAGTCAACGAACGGCCCGTTGAACTGGGGAGCCTCACCGATGGGCTGACCCGCCATGAGCAGGTAGCGCGTCCCGGGGGCCGCCTCGCTCACGCCGAACACCCCACCGGGACCCAGAACCACCAACTGGGCGCGCCTCGCCCGGCGGCGGTTGCTCCCGAACGACGCCTCGCCCTCCAGCACGTAGGCGAAGCCCTGGAACTCAGGCGGCACCGGAGTCGTCACCCCACCACCCTCGGGCAGCTCGATGTCGAGGATGAGCCCGGGCGTCCCCAGCCGGATCGGGGAGCCCTCCCCGACGAGCACCCGCACGGTGGCATCGCCATCGTGCCGTACGGGGATCTCCTGCGGTTGCAGCACCTGGGCGCTCGGCTCGACCCCCTTGTCCTGGCGGGCCAGGTTGACCCAGAACAGCACACCGCGGAAGTCGCTGTCCGCCACCCCATCTTCGACCTCGTCGGCTGCGAGCCCCTCGGCGTGCCACACCCCGCGTCCCGTCCTGAGGAACAGCAGGGAGCCCTCGGTCAAGCGCGCCCGCTCCATCGTCCCGCCGGGCCCGGTGCTGTGGCCCGTGCTGACCGAACCCTCGATGGCGTACCACAGGTTGTCGAACCCGCGGTGGGGGTGCCTGGTGTCCAGACCGGCCAGGTCCGACAGCCGGAAACTCCCTTCGTGCACCAGGATGAACGGGTCGACCTGCGCGTACGGCACCCGCGCCGAGGGCAGCGGCTCGAGAATGGGAAGGCCCATGACCTCCCTTCCTCCGGCGTCCTCCACCAGGATGGCTTCGCGGGCCGTTGTTTCGACCTTGGTGCTCATCGCTCTCCTCCTCGCAACTCCGTAGGCGGCGATTACGTTGTCCAACAGACCGTCTCGGTTACCGATGGACGTTGCAACCGCACGGTCCCGCCAGAGATTCCCAGAAGTCCGGCCGGAGTTCCCTAGGCGAGCTTTGCCCGCACGCCCCGATCGGAGTCGCCAACCACCTGGCCCACGAGTTCGCACACCTCGGCGGCGTTCACGTCCTGGTGCACGTCTGCCACCCGCCGCAGCATCGCCCGGAACGTCCGGCGGTCGGCCGGGTCGAGGGCGGCGAGGACGGCCTCCTCGGCGTCGTGCACCTGGCGTTCCAGACGCGCCAGCGTCCGAGCGCCGCGCTTGGTGGCGACGATCTTCCGTTGCCGGCGATCGCTCGGGTTCAGTTGCCGCTCGACGAGACCGGCTTCAACCAGGTCGTCGATGAGGTAGGTCATCACCGTCCGGTCGATCCCGAGGTGCTCGGCCAGCGCCAGCTGACTCGGCGGGTCGCGGTGGACGACCGTCGAGAGGACCTGGTAGCCGCGCTCCCGGTGGGGGAGGTCACCGACGACCTGGGTCAACGACGAGTGCAACGCCCGAAGCACGATGCCGAGCGACAAGCCCATGTCGCACGCGCCCTCCTCCCTCATCACCGGCGTCTCCCGACTCGTCGCCATGCGGGAATGGTAGCCGCCAGTGCGTGGTTGGATCATTCATCTGTTTTACATATGGTCGGTGGGTCCGCAGGTCTCTGCAGAGCCAGGAACGGAGGGACCATCATGTTCATCGCCGCCGCGATCACCGCCGTCGCCCTCGCCGCCATGCTCGTCATGTCGGGCGCGCTGAAACTTCGCCAGCACGAAATGAGCGTCAGCATCATCAACGGAGTCGTGGGCGTCCCGCTCCGGCTCTTCCCGGTGCTCGCCGGGCTCGAGATCGCCGGCGCGGCCGGCGCGGTCGCAGGCCTGTGGCTCGCACCCCTGGGGATCGCCGCCGGCGTCGGCGTCGTCCTGTACTTCGTCGGCGCCATCGCGGCCCACGTTCGTGTGGGCGACGTGAAAGGCGTCGCCAATCCTCTCGTCATGCTCGCCCTCGCCGTCGTGGTCCTCGTCCTGCGCATGGCAACGGCCTGAACCGCGGTTCCGGAGGTGACAGACTCTGCGGCATGAGCAGCGAAGTTTCCTGGGTGTTCGAGATCACCCTGAAGCCGGGAGCGGTCGACCAGTTCACGACGCTGGCCAAGGAGATGGCCGACGCCAACGCCGCCGATGAACCCGGGACGCTGAGTTACCAGGTGTTCATCACCGCCGACGGTGCCCGCGTCCATTTCTGCGAGCGGTTCGTTGATTCCGCGGCGGTCATGGCCCACGTGGCCCGCTTCGGACAGAACTTCGCCACCCGCCTGCTGGAGTTGGCGACGGTGACCCGGTTCGAGATCTACGGCGACCCGAACGATGAGGTGAAGACCATGCTGGCCGGCTTCAGTCCGACCTACCTGACGCTCGTGGCCGGATTCACGCGCTGACGGCCCTTCGGCGTCCCTCGTAGCGGTCACGGAAGGGCTTGCTGGCGGCGGGCCCGGCGGTGAACACGAAATCGGGGCCGTCGATCCGGCGTCCGGTGGCGCGGTCGACGACGACGGGCTCGGCCTCGGCACCGGTCTCTGCATCGACGAGCACCATGCTGCGCTCGTCGGGAGCGAGACGGGCGTTGCCCCAGCCGGCGAGGACGACGATGACCGGGCGCAGGGAGCGCCCGAGCTCGGTGAGGACGTACTCGTAGCGCGGGGGGTGCGCCTGGTACTGGCGCCGGTCGAGCAGCCCGCTGGCGACGAGACGCTTGAGCCGGCTGGTGAGCAGGCTCGACGAGATGCCCAGGTTCTCCTGGAACTGGTCGAAGCGCGTGTAGCCGTCGAAGGCGTCGTGGAGGATCAGCAGCGTCCACCACTCGCCGACGAGCCCGAGCGTGGCCGACAGCGGGCATTCCCGGTCCTCGAGCCTGATCTTCTCCACCATGTCCGCACCTCCTCGCCCCTTGACTGCTAACTTCGAAGCTACTAAGTTCTATCTTAGCAGTTACATGCTCGCGTGAGCGGAACCGATCCCGAAGGGAGCCACACGTGAACGGCGCTGCCACTCCAAACAACAACCACCTCGGGCTTCCTGGGGTCGTCAGCCTGTACCAGGATGCCCACGACCGGCGCGACACCGAGGTGGCGCTGTCGGCATCCACACCGGACGCAAGGGTCGTCGACGAGGACCGCGAGTACCGCGGCTCCGGCGAGATCCGCCACTGGCTGGCCACCGCCGCCCGCGAGTTCACCTTCACACGGACGTTTGTCAGCGCCGAGGCCATCACGGACGACACGTGGGTGGTCCTCAACCACCTTGAGGGTGACTTCCCAGGCGGCGTGGTGGACCTCCATTACCGGTTCGTGCTGACCGGCGACCAGATCTCTGAGCTCGTCATCGCCCCCTCATGGGGATCACCCGGCCGGGCTCGCCGGAAGCCGGACGGTGAAGCGGGTCCGGCCCGGCTCTGAGGTGAAACCGAGCGTCCCCCGGTGGGCCTCGACGATCCGGCGGGCGATGTCGAGGCCGAGTCCGGTGCCCCGACCCACCGTCTTGGTGGTGAAGAAGGGCTCGAACAGCCGGGGCTGGACGTGCTCGGGAATCCCGGGCCCGTCATCCTCGACGGCCACCACCACCTCGCCGTCGGACGAGGAGACGGACAGGGTGATCCGCCCCCCACCGGCGTCGTGGACGGCATCAGCGGCATTGTCGAGCAGGTTCGTCCACACCTGGTTGAGCTCGCCGCCCGACCCGACGACGACGGGAAGGTCGTCGGCGTAGTCCCGGACCACAGTGATGCCCTCGAGCTTGGCCCGCAGCACGGCCAGGGTGTCGTCGAGGCCGCGGCGCACGTCCACGTCGCCGGTCGGGGCGCGGTCGCGGTAGGAGTACTCCTTCACCTTGGCCACCAGCCCGCTCACCCGGCCGGTGCTCTCGGCCGCTTCGTCCAGCAGCGTCGTCAGCTCGGCCCGGGGCACGGCCCAGGCGATGAGGGCGGCCTGCTCGCCGGCGACCGAGCCGTCGGCCAGGAGCTCGGCCACGCAGGCCGGGTCGAGGCCGGCGTCGACCAGGGCGGCGGCGCCCCCGTCGGGGTCGTCGTAGCCGGCCGCGGCCAGCTGTCCCGCTATGGCGTCCTCGACCTCGGACCGGCGCAGTCCCGACAGCTGGCTGCGCTCCGCCCGCCGGGCCTCGATCTTGGCCGCCAGCGCCGCCAGATCCGGGGCGTCCCCCCCGGCGGCGCGGACAGCCGCCGTGAGAGCCACCGCCGCGCTCTCCACCACCGGCACCAGGGCCCGGGCCTGCTCCACGGCCCGGCCGGCGGCGGACGCCGGGTTGTTGAGCTCGTGGGCCAGGCCAGCCGACAGCCGGCCGAGGGCGGCCAGTCGTTCCCGTTCCGCCACCCGGGCGCTGAAGCGCTGGGTACCGGCGCTCACCCCCCGGAGGAGGTGCGGGGCGATGGGAAAGCCGTGCTCGAGCATGTGGGTGACCACCTCGTCGTCGACCCGGAGCACACGGCTGGGGCGGGCCAGCACACCGGTGAGCGAGCCGATGTCGGAGACGTAGGGGATGACACCGACCCACGCCCCCGGTTGATCGCCGCTGGCCACCCGCACGTCCACCCCGCCGATGTGACGGCGGATCTCGATCTCGCCTTCCACCAGGAACCAGAAGCCCGACGGCGGGCCGTCCTCCACCACGAGCTCGACGCCGGCGGGGAGGTCGAACAGCTCGGCCCGCTCGGCCAGCCAGCGCCGCTGGCCGGCGTTGAGCTGCTCGAACATCGGCATGCCGGCGATCAGCTCTTCGATGGGCAGCTGCTCGATGGGCCGCTGCTCAATCGGCTCAGGCATGCCCGGACTCCTACAGCGACAGGTACTGGTGCACGAACTGGACGGCGATCGCTCCCTCGCCCACGGCGGACGCCACCCGCTTGACCGATGACGCCCGGACATCGCCGACGGCGAAGACGCCGGGAATGCTCGTCTCCAGCAAGTAGCGGTCCCGCTCGGGACGCCCCGGCGTGCGCACCCGTCCCGGGACGGCCCCGCCGGTGAGGACGAAGCCCCGAGGATCCCGGTCGACGGCGCCGTCCAGCCAGTCGGTGCGGGGCTCGGCACCGATGAAGATGAACATCGACGCCACCGGCAGCTCGACCGGCTCGGGCTCGTCGCCCCGCCGGACGAGCACCCGTTCCAGGCGGCCGTCGCCCTGGACCGCCGCCACCTGGCTGCGCGTCCAGATCTCGATGTTGGGTGTGGAGGCGAGCTGCTCGACGAGGTACGCCGACATGGTGGCGGCCACATCGTCGCCTCGGACGAGCATCACCACCCGGCGGGCGAAGCCGGCCAGGAACACGGCGGCCTGGCCGGCGGAGTTGGCGCCGCCCACGATGACGACGTCCTCGCCCCGACACCCGGGCCCCTCCGCCCGCGCCGCGCCGTAGTAGATGCCCCGGCCGGCGAGTTCGTCCATGCCGGGCACGTCCAGGCGACGGTAGGAGACGCCGGTGGCAATGACGACGGCAGTGGCCGTGAGCCGCTCGCCGCCGGCGAGGTGCAGGACGCGGTAGGGGTCACACCGCTCGATCCGCACAGCGGAGGCGGGCGCGATGAACTCGGCGCCCAGGCGCCGGGCCTGGGCCACCGCCCGGCGGGTGAGGTCGGCACCGGACAGCCCGGCGGGGAAGCCCAGGTAGTTCTCGATCCGGCTCGACTGGCCGGCCTGGCCACCCGGTGCCTCCTGCTCGACGAGACCGGTCCGGAGCCCCTCGGACGCCCCGTACACGGCGGCGGCCAGGCCGGCGGGGCCGGCGCCCAGGATGAGGAGGTCCCAGGCCCTCGTCTGCATGGTCCCGGTGCTCAACCCGATGGCGGGGGCGACGGTGGCCGGCGTCGCCTCCTCGATCCGCTGGCCGGCTTCAGTGATGACCACCGGCAGGTGGAGGCCCCGGCCGCCCAGGAGCCGGGCGGCCTCGTCGGCGTCGCCCTCGACGTCGAGCCACCGGAACGGTACGAGGTTGCGGGACAGGAACTCCCGGAGCGCGTGGGCCTCGGGTGACCATCGGTACCCGACGACCTGCAGGCCGGCCACGGGTGCGCCGACCCCGGCCTCCCAGTCGTCGAGGAGGTCGTCGAGGACGGGGAAGAGCTGCTCCTCGGGCGGGTCCCAGGGCTTGAGGATGTAGTAGTCGAGCCGCACCCGGTTGATGGCCTCGATGGCCACGTCGGTGTCGGCGTAGGCGGTCAGCAGCACGGTCTTGACCTCGGGTTCGACCCGGCGGACCGCGGCCAGGAGGTCGACGCCGCCCATGCCCGGCATCCGCTGGTCCGACACCACCAGGGCCAGGCGGCCACCCCGATCCCGAAGCTCGGCCACCACCTCGAGCGCCTCTTCGCCGCTCTCGGCCCGGACCACCCGGTAACGCCGGGCGTAGTGACGCCGGAGGTCTCCGGCGATCGCCCGCAGCACCGCCGGCTCGTCGTCCACCGCCAGGATGACGGGCTGAACGGCAACGGTGTCGCCGTCCGGATCGGGCACGCCCACCTCCCAGGATCACTCGCGCCGCACCCTCGGGCAGCACGCGGCGCGAAGCGTAGCGGCGGCCCGTCCCGCTCCCGTCGGTGGTCCGCCCGAGCCGTCATGCTGGCCGAGGCTCCTCGGACTGCCGCTCGGAGCCGCCTGACGTACGCGGCCCGCCCTCGCCTGGCGGGCAGGAAACCCTCGCCTGGCGCGGGAGCATGTTCCCCCCGCGGGGCTATTCCCCCCAGGCCCAGCCGCGGCGCACACTCTCCTCGAGAACCGGTCATCACGTCTGGGGGGAAGAGCATGCAGGTGACGAAGGCGACGACCCGCACGGAGCGCTTCCCCCAGCTGTTCCTCGGTCTCGTGGTCCTGGCCGCGGGCATCGCCATCGGCGCATCGGCGATGGGCGATGGGCTTCGGGCCCGGAGCGGCCAGGAGATGATCACCGTGACCGGATCGGCCCGGAAGTCGATCGTCTCCGACACCGTCGTCTGGCGGGCTTCCGTCACGAGCACGCAGCCCACCCCGGCCGAGGCCTCCAGGGAGCTCGCCGGATGGGTGGGCCGGGTGAGGTCGTTCCTGCGCGACGCCGGAGCCGGCGACGACGAGGTCCGGGTTGATCCCGTCACCACCGAGACGATCCCCGAGTTGACGCCCGAGGGCCGCGGCGAAACCGGGAGGGTGGCCGGTTACCGGCTGTCCCGGACCTTCGAAGTCCGCTCGTCGCGGGTCAAGGAGATCACCGACATCGTGCAGAAGAGCAGCGCCCTGTTGACCGAAGGCATCCCGCTGACCGCCCAGCCACCCGAATACCGGTACGCCCAGCTGTCCAAGATCCGACCGGATCTGCTGGCTGAGGCCAGCCGTGACGCCAAGAACCGAGGCCAGCGCTTGATCACCGCCGCGGGCGGGCGGCTCGGCCGGCTACAGAGCGTCAGCACCGGCGTCATCCAGGTCACCGCCCCCAACGCCACCGACACCAGCGGCGAGGGCGTCTACGACACCTCCACCATCGACAAGGACGCCACCGCCGTCGTCAGGCTCACCTTCGGCCTGCGCTGAGGGGCTGACCTCAGCCGGCCTTCTTCTTCACGTTGGAGAACCCAGGGTGCTGGTCGTGTCCGTAGCCACGGCGGCCCTTGACAGGCCGCTCCGGACTCCGGCGACGGATATCGCCATCACCGCCAGCAATCCCAGCCACCCGAGCCAGTGGCCCTTCACCACGTCGGAGCCACTCCGGAACTCCCCGTGACTGGCGTGCCAGGCGACATCCAGGATCTCGCCGGCCAGCACCACCCCCAAGGCCAGCCAGAGAGCCCCGAGCCGCCGTGTGGCCGCCGGCTCAGGCGGGGTGTCCGGAGCGGGCCGGTCCAGCTCGTGTTTCATGACCCAACTTGGTACCCGAATGCGCACCCATCGAACGGTCTGAGCGCCTCGGTTGTCACTCCCGTACCGAGGGTAGGGGTCCCGTGGCGCCATGGGCTGCGAGGATGACCGTCCAAGAGCCGCAGAGGGAACGAGCGTCTACCAGCGCGTGCTCGAACGCGTCGACGCCGTCCAGCGCCGGCGGCCATGGCTGGCGTTCCCGGTCGCCGTCCTGAAGAAGTTCGGCGACGACCGTGCCTCGCGCCTCGCCGCCCTCATCTCCTACTACGGCTTCTTCTCGCTCTTCCCGCTCCTGCTCGTCCTCACCACCGGACTCGGCTTCGTGCTCTCGGGCAACGAGGAGCTCCGGCGAGAGATCGTCGACACCATCCTCCGGCAGTTCCCCCAGATGGGCGAGCGCATCGGGAACAGCATCGGTTCCCTCCGGGGCAGCGGCTTCGGACTCACCGTCGGTGTGGCCGGGCTGCTGTGGACCGGAATGGGGGTGATGTCAGCCCTCCAGGACGCCATGAACACCGTGTGGGACGTGCCCATCAAACGTCACCCGAACTTCTGGGAGAAGCGGCTCCGGGCCCTCGCCATGCTGGCCGTCCTCGGCCTCGGGTTCCTGGTGGCCTCGCTCCTGACGAACCTGGGGCGGATCCAGCACCTGGCCGGCTTGGGCACCGGCGGGAGCGCGCTGTCGGTGCTCTTCGACCTCGCGCTCTTCCTGCTCGCCTTCCGTGTCCTCACCGACCGGCGGGATCTCGGATGGGCCGCCTTCGTCCCGGGCGCGGTATTGGGTGCGGTGGGCTGGTTCGCCCTGCAATGGCTCGGCGGGTTCTACGTCGCCCGTGCCGTCCACGGTGCGAGCGCCACCTACGGATTCTTCGCCGTGGTGCTCGGGCTGCTGTCGTGGATGCACGTCCTCGCCCAGTGGGTGGTGTTCTCGGCCGAGGTGAACGTCGTCCACCACGACCACCTGTGGCCCCGGACCTTCTTCGGCGACACCCTGCGGGAACGCGACCGCGAGGCGCTGGTTCGTTACGCCAAGGTGGAGGAGCGGCGGCCGGAGCAGGTCATCGACGTGCGCTTCGACGAAGACCCCGACGACGGAGGCGAGTCTGCCCGTCGAGCGGCTGTACCGCGGTGATGGTGTTCGGGACGTCGTCTCATCGCGGCCGGATGCCAGCCAGCACGATCTCGACGTAGCGATCGCGCACCTCGGCGGAGACCGGGTCGCGGGGCACGCCGGACACGAGGGCCAACAGGTCGGCACCGGTGAGATCGGGGCGCACCGATCCTTCGTCGATGGCGGCGGTGAGCAAGCGCCCGATCGCCTCCCAGGCCCGCAGTTGCGGCGACCCGGGTTCGAGGTCGATGACGCCGTCGACGCCCGGCGGGTTGGCACCCAGGGACGTTGCCGCCTCCTTCACCGCGGCATCGACGGAATGGCGGCCCGCCACCACCCGGAACAGACTGGCCAGCTCTTCGCCGGCCGCGGCTCCCTCGAGGACCCGACCCCAGGCCTCGTCGGCCGCGGCGGCGATCTGCTCGACCGAGTCCCGCACGACCGCCTCGACCAGCGCGGCCTTGGTTGGGAAGTGGCGGTAGAGCGTTCCCACCGCCACGCCGGCCTCCTTGGCGATGGTGTCCGTCGCCACCGCCGGTCCGTCGCGGCTGACCAGCTGGCGTGCCACCTCGAGGATGCGAGCAAGGTTGCGGGCGGCATCAGATCGCACCTTGACAAGATGAACCATAGCTCACATTATTGCAAAGGTGAGTCGTAGTTCATGTTCTGCTTCGGATGCTGGAGGCTGCAGTGAGTGATCGTTGGGACGAGAAGGATGTACCGCCGCTCGACGGCAAGGTCGTACTGGTGACGGGCGCCAACGCCGGACTCGGCCTGGCCGCATCCAAGGTGTTCGCCCGCCACGGGGCGCGGATCCTCCTCGCCTGCCGTAACGAGCACAAGGCCCAGGCGGCGGCGGACGAGCTGCGCATCGAGATCGCAGGCGACGTGGACGTCGACATCGTTCCCCTCGACCTGGCCAGTCTGACCTCGGTGAGCGCGGCCGCGAAACTCGTGCGCGACCAGGAATCGCGCCTCGATCTCCTGATCAACAACGCCGGGCTCATGGCCATCGACCAGGCGACCACCGAGGACGGATTCGAGATGCAGCTGGGCGTCAACCACCTCGGCCACTTCGCCCTGACCGCACAGCTGGCGCCGCTCCTCCTGTCCACGCCCGCCTCCCGGATCGTGACCATGTCGAGCATGGGCCACCGTGCGGGTCGCCTCCGACTCGACGACCTCTTCTTCGAGCAGCGGGGCTACGACCGCTGGCGGCCCTACTTCCAGAGCAAGCTGGCCAACCTCCTCTTCACCGCGGAACTGCACCGCCGCCTCAGCCAAGCCGGCGCCGGGACGATCGCCCTCGCCGCCCACCCCGGGGCCAGCCACACCGACCTCGGCTTCGAGGGGAACGGCATCATCAACCAGGCGTGGAAGCCGTTCGCGCCCCTGATGCAACCGGCGTGGCTCGGTGCGCTCCCCCTCGTGCGGGCCGCCACCGACCCGCAGGCCGAGGGCGGGCAGTTCTACGGTCCCCAGTGGATCGTCAGTGGCTACCCCCGCGTCGAAACGCCGAGCCGCCGGGCCCGGCGGGCCGACGACGCCCGACGCCTCTGGGAGCGCTCCGAAGAACTGACCGGCGTCTCGCTGGAGCTGTCCACTACTCGCTGACCCGGAAAGCAACGAGGTTGCCTGTTGCGGCGACGGATCGACTGATCCCTCCCGGGACAATCCACGGCGGGAAGATCACATTCAGGATCGCCGCGCCTCTTGCCACCCCGCCGCTGACGTGTCGGTATCGCCTGAGCGCGCCGGTCAAGGCGAGCGCGGCCAACACACCCAGCCATGGCGCGAGGTTGGCGAGGTCGTGCGCTTTGTCGATGGTGGCGTCCTCTACGAGCTGGGACGTCGGCGCGCCCGGGGCGTCACATACAGGAGCACCGCCATCAAGGCGAAGGCCAGGAAGGCGGCGGTGGCACTCGAGAGATGCTCGGCGGCGTGACCGGAGACGTCGTAGCGGCGCTCGAAGAAGGTCTGAACGACGATCGAGGTGGCCAGCAACACCGGCACAGGC
>JBIOUX010000197.1:0-11238 GCA_044867425.1 Acidimicrobiia bacterium
CCCCCCGCGCCGGTAGGGAGATCAGCCCTTGATCGCCGTCCAGGCGGCGACCCATTCCGAGTAGTCCTTGCATACCGCTCCCCGGGCGTCCCCGCAGTCCTTCTCGGGGGTCGTCCAGTAGGCGACCTTGGCGAAGTACTCCTCGTCGTCGGCGTGGAAGGTCTTGCAGTGCTCCTTGTCGGCGGTGAGGGCGCACGACTTGGAGTTGGACGGAGCCTCGCCGAAGTACTCGGCCACCTTGGCGTTGGCCTCGGGCGAGATGATGTGGTTCATGAACTTGTACATGCAGTTCGGGTGCTTGGCCTTGGAGGAGATCATCCACGTGTCGGACCAGCCGGTGGACCCCTCCTTGGGCAGGGTGGTGGCGATCTTCACCTTGTCGGCCGTGAGCAGGTTGGCGATCACCTGCCAGGTCGTGCCCACCACCGAGTTGCCCTTGGCGAAGGCGTCGACTTCCTTGGTGTAGTCGCTCCAGTACTCGCCGATGATGGTCCGCTGCTGCTTGAGCAGGTCCACGGCGGCCTGGAACTGCTTCTCGTCGAGCTCGTAGACGTTGTCGATCTTGAGGTCGGGCTTGGTCGCCTTCAGGTACAGGGCGGCGTCGGCGATGTAGATCGGGCTGTCGTAGGCGGTCACCTTGCCCTTGTGCTTGGACGCCGGGTCGAACACGACCCCCCAGCTGTCGGGGGCGGGGGTGACGATGTCGGTGCGGTACATGAGCAGGTTGGCGCCCCGCCCGTGGGCCACCCCGTAGTTCTTCCCGTCCACGGTGTTGTGGGGCTTGTCCTTGAGGCCGGCGAAGACGTCGGTGTAGTTGGGAATGAGCCCGGTGTTGACCGGGGCCACGTCGCCGGCGGCGATGAGCCGCAAGGTGGCGTCACCCGAGGCCGACACCCCGTCGAAGTTGCCCGTCTTCATGAGGTTGACCATCTCGTCCGAGGTGTTGCCCAGCGTCACGTTGACGTTGCAGCCGGACTCCTTCTCGAACCCGGTGACCCAGTCGTTGGCCGGGTCGTTGGTGCCGTCCTCCACGTAGCCGGCCCAAGCGATCACGTCGACCTGACCCTCGCTGGCCCCCAGCTCCTTCAGAGCCTCGGGACCGGTGGCCTCCGCCTCGGTCGTCTGGGTCGCCTCGTTGGTGGGCTCGTCGTCACCGCCACAGCCGGCGGCGACGAGCACCAGGGCCCCGAACAGGGCGACGAACAGGCGCCGTCTCTCCATATGTCCTCCCTACCTTTCTCAATCTGCGTCGTTGCGTTGATTGGGGTGTTGTCCCGGGGTCTGGGGTGTCCCCAGGAATCTTCACTCGGGGAGGAGCAGGTTGTGCTGCTCCCCCCACAGCAGTCGGACCTGGCGCCCCCTGGCGGCCAGGGCGTCCGTGGATGAGGTTTCGAGATTCTGGGTGGTGACGACCAGCTCCCCGCCGGCGTCGAGGGCGACAACGTAGCGGGTGTCGGATCCCAGATAGGCGACGTCGACGACCAGACCGGTGGCGGTGCACTGACCCGGTCCGGGGACGGCGTCGAGGTCGGCCAGGACGATCTTCTCGGGGCGCACCGTGAACCTGCCGTCCCGGCCGAGGATGGCCTGGGCCGCCTCGGGCTCGAGCAGGTTGGAGGTGCCCACGAAGCCGGCCACGAAGGCCGAGACGGGATGCTCGTACAGCTCGGCCGGGGACGCCACCTGCACGATGCGGCCCTCGTTGAACACGGCGATCCGGTCGCTCATGGTGAGCGCCTCGTCCTGGTCGTGGGTGACAAACACGAAGGTGATCCCCACCTCGGCCTGGATGGCCTTGAGCTCGCGCTGCATCTGCTCCCGGAGCTTCAGGTCGAGCGCCCCGAGGGGCTCGTCGAGGAGCAGCACCTTGGGCCGCTTCACCAGGGCGCGGGCCAGGGCCACGCGCTGGCGCTGGCCGCCGGAGAGCTGGGTGGGGCGGCGGCCGCCGAACCCGCCCAGGCGCACCATGGACAGGGCGTCCTCCACCCGCCGCCGCCGCTCCGCCTTGTTCACCTTCTGCACCATGAGGCCGTAGGCCACGTTGTCGGCCACCGACATGTGGGGGAAGAGGGCGTAGTCCTGGAACACGGTGTTGACGTCCCGCTCGTAGGGTGGACGGCCGGTGACGTCCTCGCCGTAGAGGAGAACCTGGCCCTCGGTCGGCTCCTCGAACCCGGCGATGAGGCGCAGGCAGGTGGTCTTGCCCGAGCCCGACGGGCCCAGCATGGAGAAGAACTCGCCGTCGTGGATCTCGAGGTCGACGCCGACCACCGCCTCGACCTCGCCGAAGCGCTTGGTCACCCCGGCCAGCGTGACGGCGGGAGCGGACGGACCGGCCCGTTCAGCCTCCGTCGACGACGTCACCGCCCGGTCAGGCATGGTGGCCACGGACGGCGAGCCTACCGGTGGGTCTTCCGGACCCTGAGTCATTGGGTCGCCTTCAGCGCCGCGCCGAAAGCGCGCAGGCCGTCGTCGATCTCGGCTTCGGTGACCACCAGCGGCGGCATCCACCGGATCACCTGACCGTAGGTGCCGGCGTTCATGAGGATGAGGTGGCCTTCCCGGAGACAGTGGTCGGTGATGGCGGCCACCCGGGCCCCGTCGGGGCGGCCGGTGTCGGGATCGGCCAGCTCCACCGCCACCATGAGGCCGAGCCCCCGCACCTCGGCCACCCCGGCATCGCCGGCGGTGAGCTCGCCGAGGCCCTCGGTCAGCTGGCGGCCGCGGGCGGCCACGCCCTCGAGGAAGCCGGGCTCGGTCAGCACGTCGATGGTGGCGAGGGCGGCGGCGCAGCCCACGGGGTTGCCGCCATAGGTGCCACCGTGGGCGCCTTTGGGCCAGCGGGCCATCAGCTCGGCGGAGGCGCCGATGGCCGAGATGGGGAAGCCGGAGCCGAGCCCCTTGGCCAGCACCAGCACGTCGGGGCGAACCCCGCAGTGCTCGAGGGCGAACATCTTCCCGGTGCGGCCGAAGCCCGTCTGGACCTCGTCGGCCACGAAGAGGATGCCGTGCTCGGCGCAGATCGCGGCCAGACCGATGAGGAACGCAGCTGGCGCCGGGACGTAGCCGCCCTCCCCCAGGACCGGCTCGATCACCACCGCCGCCGTCTCCGCCGGGGCCGTCTGGGAGGCGAGCAGGTGGCGCACGGCGGCCAGGCAGGCCTCGCTGGCCCGCTCGGGGTCTCCGCCGTGGTCAAGAGGGGCGGGGAAGGGGGCGACGTAGATGCCCGACGGCAGCGGGGCGTGGCCCCCCCGGTAGGCCGTTTTGGACGTCGTCATGGCCATGGTCAGGTGTGTCCGGCCGTGGAAGCTGCCCCCGAAGACGATGATGTTGGGCCGGCCCGTGACCTGCTTGGCCAGCTTCACCGCCCCTTCCGTGGCCTCCGCTCCCGAGTTGGCGAAGAAGAAGGTGTCGATGGGCTCGGGACACACCTCGGCCAGGCGGGCACCGAGCGGCTCGAGCAGCGTGTGACGGTAGATGTTGACCTGGGCATGGATGAACCGGCCGGCCTGCTCCCGGATGGCCTCGACGACCTTGGGGTGGCAGTGTCCGGTGCTGGTGACGGCGATGCCGCTGGTGAAGTCGAGGTACTCCTCGCCATCGGTGGTGACCACCGTGCACCCGCGCCCGGAAGCGACCTCGAGGTCGGTGACGCGGAACCAGACGTCGGAGATGTGAGCGCCCATCCCGGCGGAGAGTTTCCTCCTCGAAGCTCCGGCTGGGAATCGTCGGGAGCGAAGATGCTCGGCGCCGCGTTTGGAGTTTCTCCAAACGCCGGTTGGGCCGCTCAGCTCTCGGTCGGGAAGCGGGCTTCGGCCCGGAGGGCGAGGTAGAGATCCACCAGGGTGGCCAGGCTGCGCACCGGCCGCCCCAGCTCCTCTTCCACCCGGGTCAGCCGGTAGCGCAGGGAGTTGGGGTGGACGTGGAGACGGGCGGCGGCGGCGTTCACGTTCAAGTCGGCGTCGAGGTAGGTGAGGAGCGTCTCGAGGAGCGGGGGGTGGCCGCGCAGCGGGCCCAGGACGAGGTCGACCCGGGCCCGCAGCTGTCCGGGCTCAGCGGCGCACAGCATGGCGTCGATGAGCTCGAAGTCCTCGAAGCGCAGCACCCGTCCCGCCGGGGCGCCCATGCGGGCCAGGAAGTCGAGCGCCAGCAGGGCGTCGCCATGGGACTCGGCCAGGTCCTCGGGCTGGCCCACGGAGCGTCCCACCGCCCCCCGGACCTCCAGGCCTTCGGCCACCGCGCCTTTCACCCAGGCCTCCACGGGGAGGTCCTCGCCCTGGAGGACCAGGGTCACGTTGGAACCGTGGGGGCCGATGAGGTGGGGATGGCCCGAGCCGGCGGCGGCGTTGCCCACCAGGCGGACGACCTCCTCCAGGGCGGGGGCGTGCCGCCCCATCTGGGCGGCTTCCGCCCCGAGCCCGAGGAGCGCCACCCGCCACCCCACCCCGGCGGAGAACCCGAAGAGCTCCAGGCGCTCGGAGGAGACCTCCCGGGCCCGGCGGGGATCCAGCAGGTCGTGGAGGAGCTCGGCCCGGCGGACCCGCTCCTCCATGACCCCGACGTCCCGGGCCAGCTCGAGGAGGCGGAGGAGGCGCTCGGCCACCTGGACCAGGGGACGGGTGATCCCGTCGCTGGTCAGATGCGTGCGGCCCGGGGGCCCGGGGGTGTCCCCCGAGAAGCTGGCCATGGCCAGCCAGAACCTCAGGGCCCCCTCCACCAGGATGGGCGAGACGAAGACGTGCCAGCCCCGGACATCGAAGGCTTCCGGGGGTCCGCCGCGCCGGGTGATCTCCTCGGCGATGGCCGCCACCGGGGCGCCTCCCGCCTCGGCCACCACCCCGCCGCCGGGGCGGTAGAGGATGGCGGCGCCGCCGACGATGGTGGCCAGCCGGGCCACCAGGGCCTCTTCCGGGCGGGACTCCCCCTCCAGGGCCCCGAGCAGGCTGTTCTGAAAGGCGACGCTGCGCTTGAGGGAGTAGAAGTCGGCGCTCAGGTGCGAGCGGTTGATGTAGCCGATGATGTCCCGGAAGGGGATCTCGAAGGGCACGTCGAAGACGGGGAAGTCACGCCGGCGGGCCTCGTCGAGCAGGGCCCGGGGCGTGGAGCGGAACACCAGTCCCACCCCGAATCCGATGGCCGCCACCCCCCGGGCCTCGGCCTCGATGACGAGCCTGCGCTGCAGGTCGGGGTTGCCCCGGAGGCGGACGCCGGTGGTGAGGACGATGTAACCCTGGGCGGAGAGTTCCACGGGGCGGTCGGCCTCGACGGTCTCCGCCCCTTCGACCGGCCGGGAGAGGGCGGCGGGTGAGCCCGAGCGCAGCAGGAGCCCGAACTCCTCCTCGCTCACCACGTCGGCGAGGGTGAGACGCACGGCGTCAACGCTAGCGGTCAAAGGCCCCTCCCGTCCCTGGCTGCGGGGCCGGCCTTGCTACCTTCTCGGCCGTGGCTACCGATCCCGATCCGAGCCTCGAGCTCACCACCCTGCGGGGAGTGACCCGCACCATCGACGACTGGACGACCAACTTCCACCTCGCCCTGGTGATCCTTCCCGGGCGTCCGGAGGGCGCCGCCTGGGTCCGGGTGGGCCGGCGCATCGCCGAGGTGCTGGGCGGGAGCGACTGCCGGCCCGCCTTCCTGGTCACCGGGAACGAGCGGTCCGCCCGCCGGGTGCTGGGGGACGCCGCCGACAGCTACCTGTGCTTCCTCGACCCCGAGGGCACGGCTGTGAAGGGCCTGGGCGTGGCCCGGGTCCCGGCCTTCATCCACGTGCGCCTCGACACCACCGTGGCCAGCGCCGCCGAGGGCTGGGACCCCGACGCCTGGGATGACGCCGTGGGGCTCCTGGCCAAGGAGATGCACTGGACCAAGCCCCTCATCCCCGCCCCGGGGGACCCGGCGCCCTTCCCGGGCTGGAGCACCTGACCTACGATCCTGGCGACCTCAGGAGGTGCGCCCATGGCCCGGTACCTCGTGGTGGCGAACAAGACGCTGGGCGCCGACGCGCTCGCCGAGAAGGTGCGGGAGTGCATGGCGGGGGGAGCGACGACCTTTCACGTCGTGGTCCCGGCCAGCCACTCCCGGGACACGTCCTGGATCACGGAGGGCCACGATCACGCCGAGGCGGAGAAGCGCCTGGAGGTGGCCCTAGCCCGGTTCCGGGAGATGGGGGCAGAAGCCGACGGCGAGGTGGGCGACGGGAGCCCCATGCTCGCCATCAGCGACGCCCTCATTGCCGCTGGCAGCTACGACGGCGTGATCCTCTCCACCCTGCCGATTGGAGCCTCCCGCTGGCTGAAGCGGGACCTCCCCCACCGCATCGAGCGCAAGCTGGGCATCAGGGTCATCGTCGTCACCGGCCGGGACGAGCTGGCCGGCTGACTGGCTGACCTCAGCCCCCGCCGCCCACCCCCTCGACGAGCCCGCCCCGGGTCATGGCCTCGACGTCGAGGGCCTTGTCGACGGCCGCCTCGTCGAGCAGGCCCCGCTCCAGGACAACCTCCCGGGCCGTCTTGCCCTCCTTCATGGCTTGCTTGGACACCTCGGCGGTGGCGTCGTAGCCGATGAGGGGCACGAGGGCGGTGACGATGGGCAGGGACAGCTCGGCGTTGCGCCGGCAGCGCTCCTCGTCGGCCGTGATCCCCGTCACGCAGGTACGGGTGAAGGTCCGGGCCACGGCGGCCAGGAGCCGGATGGACTCGAGCAGGTTGCGGGCCATCACGGGCAGCATGACGTTGAGCTCCAGGTTGCCCGCCGACCCGCCGAAGGCCACGGCGGCGTCGTTGCCCACCACCTGGGCGCACACCTGGCACACCGCTTCGGCCGCCACCGGGTTCACCTTGCCGGGCATGATCGAGCTGCCGGGCTGGAGGTCGGGGAGGCGGATCTCGGCCAGGCCCGTCCGGGGCCCGGACGACAGCCAGCGGATGTCGTTGCTGATCTTGTAGAGCGACACGGCGACGGTCCGCAGCGCCCCCGACGCCTCCACCAGGCCGTCGCGCGCCCCCTGAGCCTCGAAGTGGTCCCGGGCCTCGGACAGATCACTGAGGCCCGGGTTGGCCTGGCGGATGAGCTCGATCACCCCGGGAGCGAACTCGGGCGGAGCGTTGATGCCGGTGCCCACCGCCGTACCCCCGAGGGGCAGCTCGGCCAGGCGGAGGTAGGTCGCCTCCACCCGCTCGATCCCGTGGCGCACCTGGGCCGCCCAGCCGCCGAACTCCTGGCCCAGGGTCACCGGCGTGGCGTCCATGAGATGGGTGCGGCCCGCCTTCACCACCCGGGCGAACTCGGTCGCCTTGGCCTCCAGGGCCTCGGCCAGCTCGGCCAGGGCGGGGACCAGCTCCTCCTTGCAGGCGGCGTAGGCCCCCAGGTGGATGGCGGAGGGGAAGACGTCGTTGGACGACTGCGAGGCGTTGACGTGGTCGTTGGGGTGGACCCGCTTGGAGCTGCGGTCGTCGCCCAGGATCTCCTTGGCCCGGTTGGCGATGACCTCGTTGGTGTTCATGTTCGAGGACGTGCCCGAGCCCGTCTGGTAGACATCGACGGGGAAGTGGTCGTCGAGGCTCCCATCGGCCACCTCGGCCGCCGCCTTGGAGATGGCGTTGGCCAGCTCGGCGTCGAGGAGGCCCAGGCGCTCGTTGATGGTGGCCGCCGCTCCCTTGATGGTGGCCAGGGCCCAGATCATGCGGCGCTCCAGGCGCAGGCCGGAGATGGGGAAGTTGTCCACCGCCCGCTGCGTCTGGGCCGCCCAGTAGGCCTCGTCGGGGACGGCCACCTCGCCCATGGAGTCCCGCTCGATCCGCGCCATGCCCGTCCTCCTCGTGGGGTGGGTCGTGATCTCACCCATAACCTAGGGGGCCTAGCATTTCAGCCGCATGCTGGAATCTCCTGTTCGATTGACGCGCTTCTCGCATGGCGCCGGTTGCGCCTGCAAGCTGTCGCCGGCCGAGCTGCGCACCGTGCTCGGGCTGGTGCGGGGCTTCGGCCCCGTCAGCGATCCCAACCTGGTGGTCGGCCTCGACACCGCCGACGACGCCGCCGTCTACCGCCTGCGCGACGACCTGGCGGTGGTGTTCACCGCCGACTTCTTCACCCCCATCGTCGACGACCCCTTCGACTTCGGGCGGGTGGCGGCCACCAACGCGCTGTCCGACATCTACGCCATGGGGGGCACGCCGCTCCTGGCCCTCAACCTGGTGGGCTGGCCCCGGGAGGGCCTGCCCTTCGAGCTGCTGGCCCGGATCCTGGACGGGGGTGCCGAGGTGGTGCGCTCCGCCGGCGCCATGGTGGTGGGCGGCCACTCCATCGACGACGCCGAACCCAAATACGGCATGGCGGTGGTGGGGACGGTCGATCCCCGGCGGGTCCTGACCAACGCCGGCGCCCGACCGGGCGACGCCCTGGTGCTGACCAAACCCCTCGGCCTGGGGGTGATCTCCACCGCCCTCAAGCGCGACTCGGCGCCGCCTGCGCTGCTGGAGACGGCCGTCGCCCTCATGACCACCCTGAACCAGGGCGCCCGGGACGCCGCCCTGGAGGTGGGCGTGAACGCCGCCACCGACGTCACCGGCTTCGGCCTGCTCGGCCACCTCCGGGAGGTGCTGGTGGCTTCGGGCCTCGCCGCCCGCATCGACGCCACCCGGGTGCCGGTGATCCCCGGTGTCCGGGATCTGATCGCCGCCGGCATGGTGGCCGGAGGCACGATCCGCAACCACGCCTTCGTGGCCCCCGACGTCGACTGGGCGGGCCTGGCCGAGAACGAGCAGTTCCTCCTGGCCGACGCCCAGACGTCGGGCGGCCTCCTGCTGGCCGTCGACCCGGCCCGGGCCGGCGCCCTCATCACCGCGCTGCAGCGACAGGGCACACCGGCGGCCGCCGTCATCGGCCACACGGTCGAGGGGGCCCCCGGCCACATCGGCATCCGCTGACTCTCTGCTCGCCCCGGTGGGATTCCCCTTGCCGAACTGGGGGTAATTACCACTTCGTCCGGGCGGATCGGGGAGGAAGCGAAGTGGCAACGGTCGACGAACCTGAAGGGGTCGACGAACCGGTTGTGGAGCAAGTCGAGCCGGTTGTGGAGAAAGTCGACGAACCGGCGGAGAAGGGTGGGGTCGAGGCGGCCCTGGCCGCCAGCCAGAGCGACCTGGCCAAGCTGCAGGCCGCCCGGCGGTCCCGGCTGATCAAGGCGATCGCCCTCACCGCCATCGCCCTCATCTTCATCGTCTTCATCCTCCAGAACGCCAAGCCGGTCGACATGCGCGTCCTGGGGTGGACGGTGTCCGTCCTGCTGATCTGGGTCATCGTCGCCTCGGCGCTGCTCGGCGCCCTGGCTGGCTACCTGGTGGGCCGCCCCGACAAGCGCCTCCTGCTCCATGGCCCCAGCCGCCGGGAGGACGACACCCCGCGTTAGGGGATGACGAGCATCCCGAGGTCGGCTTCGAGGGACGGGCGGGGTTTGGCGCCCAACGAGGATCGCTCCAACCGGCCGTTGCGGAACAGCGCCACCATGGGGATGCTCTGCACGTTGAAGGTCTGGGCCAGCGAGGGCTCCTCGTCGATGTTGACCTTCACCACTTTGTAGGAGCCAGCCCGCATGGCCGCGATCTGCTCCACGATCGGCGCCACCGCCCGGCACGGCTGGCACCACGGGGCCCAGAAGTCGACGATGACGGGAAGGGGGCTCTGGAGGACCTCCTCCTCGAAGCGGGCCGTGTCCACCGACGGGACGAGGCTGTCCTCCTCGGTCGCTCCCGCCTCGGCCGCCTCGGGCACCGGCTCGCTGGGGCGCTCCCCCGACACCACCTTGTCCAGCCAGGCGGCGGCGTCGGCCAGGCTCTCCAATGCCACCTGGTGGGCCATGGGGTACTCCCGGTAGACCACGGGAACGCCGTTCTCGGCCAGGGTGCGGGCCGCCTCCCGGCCCCGGCTGACGGGAATGAGCGGGTCGGCGGAGCCGTGCTCGATCAGCACGGGCGGGGCTTTGGGGAAGTCGTAGTCGAGCCCGGGCGTCTCGGGCAGGAAGCCGCTCATGGCCAGGATCCCGGCCGGGCGGGGCCGGAAGCCGGTGCGGAGACTGAGGGCCAGGCTGAGGGCCGCGCCCTGGGAGAAGCCGCCGACGATGGCCTCGCTCCGCTCGAACCCCGCGTTTTCGCAGGCGGCGTCGAGGGCGTCGTCGAGGGCGTCGACCGAGGAGATGAGCTCGGGCCCGCCCTTGGGGATCCCGTCGGTCGTGTACCACATGAAGCCGGGCGGAAAGGGCACCGGGGCCCGCGGCAGCACGAAGAGAAACCGGCCGTGGGGGTCGAGGTAGGGCAGGAGGGGCTCGAGGTCACGCTCGTCGGCGCCCTTCCCGTGGACGAGGAGGAACACCCGCTCCGGAGCCGGCCCGGCGGGCACCACGTGGGTCACCAGATCCATCGAGGTCACCCTAATCCCGGGTCGTAAGCTCCCGGCCATGGAGCCCCTCAGCGCCGAGGAGGTCAGGGTCGCCGGCTGTTTGGTGGAGAAGCAGATGACGACGCCCGACACCTATCCCCTGACCCACAACGCGCTGCTGGCCGCCTGCAACCAGCTCTCCAACCGCAACCCGGTGGTCAGCTACGACGACTCCACCGTGATGCACGCCCTGGCCGCCCTGCGCTCCAAGCAGCTGGCCCGGATGCTCCACGTCCCCGGCAGCCGCGGCCCCAAGCACCGCCACGTGCTCGACGAGGCCCTGGAGCTGGACCGGGGCGAGCTCGCCCTGCTGGCCGTCCTCGGCCTCCGGGGCCCCCAGACGGTGGGCGAGCTCAGGACCCGCACGGAGCGGATGCATCCCTTCGCCAGCCTGGGTGAGGTGGAGGAGACCCTGGAGCGCCTCGGCGCCCGCCCCGAGCCCCTGGTCATCCGCCTGGAGCGCCAGCCGGGCCAGAAGGAGTCCCGCTACGCCCATCTGCTCTCCGGCCTGGCCGCGGCCGAGGAAGCCGCCGCCGCCACCCCCTACGAACCCACCGCCGGGGCCCCGGCCCGGCCCGCCCGGCCGGCCGGCGCCGGCGACGAGCGCCTGTCCGCCCTCGAGGGCCGGCTGGCGGCGGTGGAAGCCGGCCTCGCCGCCCTGCGGGCCGAGCTCGGCCTGGGGCCCGCCTCCGAGTGAGCGCGGACGGCCGCCGGCGGTCGTTCTGGGGCTGGGGGTTCGAGGACGAAGCCCTCGGGCCCGACCGGCTGGCCGGCCTGGCCGCCCTGCTGGCCGCCCGCTTCGGCGGC
>JBIOUX010000198.1:0-43769 GCA_044867425.1 Acidimicrobiia bacterium
CCACCACGGGAGCCGGAAACAAGCTGGGAGAACGGGAACCGGGGCCAGGAGACGATGCAGCTGCATCGCCGAGCTTCTCACAGGCCACCACTGGCCCCACGGGCACTCACTTCTTCAGGTCGAAGTAACTAACTGTTTTTGTCCCCTATTGAAACTCGTTCCTTATTGACAGAGGCTTTCGGTGCGCAAGACTGTGACCGTGGCGAGTGTCGGGGGGCCGGACCTGCTGCTGACGCGGATCTCGACGCGGGCCGTCGCCGACCGGGAGCGTTACCGGCGCGGGGCGATGGTCTGGCGCCTGGTCGACACCCTCCTGCTCGTCCCCGCTGTCCTGGCCGCCGTCGGCTCGGCGCTGCTGGGCGCCACCGGAGCGGTGCATTTGAGCGTGGCGGTGGGCATGGCGACGGCCGCCGTCCTCCTGGCCGTCAGCTACGTGGCCGTCGACGTCCCGGGCCGGGTCCGCCGGGCCCAGGTGGCCGTCCGGTACCTGGACGTCTTCCTCGCCGCCATGCTGGAGGAGCCCGAATCCGGCGAGGCGGCGGTCGACCTCCGGCGTTGGTTCGTGCGCATCAACGCCGCCGTCACCATGGGGGCCGAAGAGATCGACCCCGAGCTGCTCGCGCCCCCCTGCGCGCCCGGCAGCGGGTACTGCCCCGACACCGGCGAGACCACGCCGGCGCCGGCCGTGACGGCGACGGTCGCCAACGGGCACGCCACCCCGGCCGGCGAGCAGGGCGACGCCCCCGCCGGTCCCCCCTCCGGCCCCCGCTCCGGCGCCATGGGCATGAGGGCGGCGGAGCGGGCCGGAGCCCGGCACAGCCACCGCCTGTGGTGGGCGTTCGTCCTGGCCCTCATCTTCCTCGTCATCGAAGGCGGCAGCGCCGTCGCCACCAATTCCCTGGCCCTGCTCTCCGACGCCGGTCACGTCCTGGCTGACGGCGTGGGCCTGGCCCTGGCGCTGGCCGCCGTGCACATGGCCAGCCGGGGCACCCGGCACCCGTCACGCACCTTCGGCATGTACCGGCTCGAGATCGTGGCCGCCCTGGCCAACGCCATCCTCCTGCTCGGGGTGGCCGGCTACGTCATGGCCGAGGCCGTCAAACGGGTGGGACACGCCCCCGAGGTACCCGGCGGCGTGGTGCTCGGCGTGGCCCTGGCCGGCCTGGTGGTCAACGTCGTCTCCTGGTGGCTGCTGCGTCCGGGGGCGGCCGAAAGTCTCAACGTGAAAGCCGCCTACCTCGACGTGGTGGCCGACGCCATCGCCTCCGTCGGCCTCCTGGCCGGGGGTGTGGCCATCCGCCTCACCGGCTGGACGTGGATCGACCCGGCGGTGGGTGCCGCCATCGGCCTGTGGATCCTGCCCCGGGCGTGGACGCTGGGCCGGGAGGCGTTCCGGGTCCTGGTGCAGGCCGCCCCGCCCGAGGTGGACATGGCCACCATGGAGGCGGACCTGCGCTCCGTCCCCGGGGTGGCGGACGTGCACCGGCTCCACCTGTGGACCCTCACCTCGGATCTGGAGGTCGCCTCCGCCCACCTCATCGTGCGGCCCGACGCCGACCTCCACAAGGTGCTCGACCAGGCTCAGGTGCTGCTCCAGGACCGCTACCACGTGGCCCACACCACCCTCCAGCTCGAGCCCGACGGCGACGCCTGCGCCGATCTTGACTGGTAGGGGTGGAGGACGTCAGGCGAGACGCAGGGTCACCAGCTCGAAGGGTCGCAACTCGAGGGTGACGCCGCCGGCGGGATGGACGGGAAGCTCGCCGGCCGGTTGGTCGCGTTCCAGCAGGTCGGTCCGGGTCACCCGGGTGAAGGGCAGGGCCGCATCCAGGTGCACGGTGCGCCCGGCCCCCAGGGCCTCGTAGCCCCGGACGATGAACCCGGAGCCGTCGTCGGCGCGCTTCACGGTGTCGACCACGAAGCCCGGGTCGTCGACGGTGACAAAGGAGCGTGAGGGCGGCAGCGGTCCGGGCCGGCCGCCGGCCACCGGGCGCAGGGCCAGGGGGGCGTTGAGGGCGTAGCCGGCGGCGACGACCCCGGCGAGGTCGCCGGCGTGGGGCAGGAGGGCGTAGGTGAAGCGGTGCCGGCCCCGGTCGCAGAGCGGGTCGGGGGCGGTCGGCGCCCGCAGCAGCGAGAGGCGCAGCACATTGCCCCGCACGTCGTAGCCGTACTTGGCGTCGTTGAGGAGGGCCACTCCGTAGCCGTTGTCTCCGGGGACACCCCGGGCCCCGGGGTCTCCGGGGACACCCCGGGCCCCGGGGACCGCGGGCTGAGACAGGTCGGCCCAGCGCTGGGCGCACACCTCGAAGCGGGCCCGGTCGAAGTCGGTGGCTTCGGTGGTAGGCCGGCGCACATGGCCGAACTGGATCTCGAAGGTGGCCTCGGCGGCCTGGATGGCGACGGGAAAGGCGACCTTGAGGAACTTGTGGTCCTCGTGCCAGTCGACCTCGGTGACGAAGTCCACCCGGCGGGACCCGGGGGCCAGGACCACGGTCTGGTCGATGGTGGAGGCCCCGGGGCACGGGGTGTCCCCGGAGACACCGGGGTCGGGGGTGGCCCCGGAAGCACCGAAGCGGCGCCGGAACCGCAGTCGTCCATTGCCCAGGACCTCGCATTCCGCCGGGTCGTCGAGCACCCGGAACTGGTCCAGGTACTCCCGGTCGACGTCCCAGGCGTCCCAGTCCCGGGGCCGGTCCTCGTGGAGATGGAACTCGTTGCCGGCCCGCCCTTCGGCCAGCACCTCCCGGCCGTGGTCCTTGTCGTAGACGGACACCAGCCGGCCGGCGGCGTCGAAGCGCAGCTGCAGGTGCTCGTTGGCCAGCCACCCGGGCCCGGCGCCGATCTCGGGCCGAGAAATGGCCGCGATCCGAGGATTGCGCGCCCGAGCACGCGGGGCGGCCTCCACGGCGGCATATCCGAGGGCGGGGACGTCGGCCAGGAACATCCGGCCCTCGTGCTCCACCACCTCGCGGCGGGGGAAGGGCGTGGGGTTGAAGACGACGACCGGCTCGCCCAGCCCGCTGGTGTCCACGGCGGCGGCCAGGGCGTCGAGGGCGTCAGCGGCGAGGGCTTCCGCCTGCCGGCGGACGTCGGCCAGCTCGGTGACGGCCTGCTCGGCCACCCAGCGGATGCCCGAGCCGGGCAGGATGTCGTGGAACTGGTTGGTGAGGAGCGTCTTCCACGCCCCGTCCAGCTCCTCCGCCGGCCACGGTGCCCCGTCCTGCCGCACCGCGGACCACAGCTCGGCCGCCTGCAGGGCGCCTTCGGCCCGGCGGTTGCCGGCCTTGATGCCGGCCTGGCTGGTGAAGGTGCCCCGGTGCTTCTCCAGGTACAGGTCACCGCGCCAGGTGGGCAGGGGCGCAGGGTCGGCTTCCACGGCGGCGAAGAACGATCTGGTGGACTCCACTGCCACCCGGGGGGCGCCGGCGGTGTCGACCAGGCGCCGGGCCGCCTCCAGCATCTCCCGGGTGGGGCCGCCGCCCCCGTCGCCGTAGCCGAAGGGGTAGAGCGAGCGCGCCGCCCGGGCGCTGCGGATGATCTCCCTGGGGGTCATGACGCCGTTGTAGGTGTCGGCGGTGGGGAAGTGGGCCCGCACCCGGGTGCCGTCGATGCCCTCCCACCAGAAGGTGTGGTGGGGGAAGGCGTTGGTGTCGTTCCAGGACAGCTTCTGGGACACGAACCACTCGACGCCGGCGGCGGCCATGATCTGGGGGAGGGAGGCGGTGTAGCCGAAGGCGTCGGGCAGCCACAGCTCCTGGCAGTCGACTCCGAAGCGGGACTCGAAGTACCGCTTGCCGTGGACGATCTGGCGCACCAGCGACTCGCCCGAGGGCACGTTGCAGTCGGACTCCACCCACATGCCGCCCACCGGGCCGAACTGGCCGGTGGCCACCCGCTGGGCGATCCGGCCGAACAGCGCCGGGTAGTGCTCTTCCATCCAGGCCAGGTGCTGGGCGGCCGAGCAGACGAAGTGGTATTCGGGGTAGTCCTCCATCAGGGTGACGGCGGTGGCGAAGGTGCGGGCGCACTTGCGCACCGTCTCCCGCAGGGGCCACAACCAGGCGGTGTCGATGTGGGCGTGGCCCACCGCGGTCACGGTGGCCGCCGAGGGGCCGGCGGGCAGGGCCAGGACCGCCTTCAGGTGCTTGCGGGCCAGGATGGCCGTGCCGGCCACGTCGTTCGGGTCGAGGGCGTCGGCGGCGCCGGCCAGGGCCTGGTGGGCGGCGGCGGTGACGGCCGGGTCCAGGGACCGGGTGGCCAGGCCGAGCACGATCCGGAGGTCGGCGGCCAGGGCGTAGACCTCCGGCCGGCGGACGGCCAGCTCGGCCCGGGCCAGCCGGAAGCGGGGTTCACCGCCGGGGTCGGCGGCCAGGAGCGGCCAGTCGATGCCCGACATCCGGGCCGGGAGGGCCGGGTTGGCGGCCGCCTCGGCGAACAGCTCGACGGGCTCGTCACCTTCCGCCCGAGCTGTGAGGACGACGGCGGGATGGCAGGGGGACATCCCCCAGCGCGGCACCCCGTCCTGCCAGACGAGGGACTCGCCGCCCGAGGCGCCGTCGGCCCGGTGATCCCCGTCGCCCCGGTGGGCGTGCTCCAGGCGCAGGACGACCTCCTGGCCCCGCCACGACGCCGGCACCCGGCCCGAGAGCCGGAACCAGGTGGTGTCCCAGGCCGGGCCCCAGGCGTCACCGACGGCGAAGGGCTGGTACGGGCGCCGGCGGGCCTCGTCGTAGCTGATCGGCTCGCCCGCCACGTGATGGGCCTCGACGGTGAGGACGTGGTCCGGCCCGTGGACGGCCGGCTCGATGACCTCGGCCAGCAGCCGGGCCGCCGCTTCCCGGATGTCGTCGGTGCTCTTCACTCGGTGCCTTTCCCCTTCTGAACCTATCCTTGAGATTCGCTAGAGAAGTGGAAGTCACCCGCTGAGCCCAGGAGCACACCGACCGTGAGCACCGCGAATGTGACGGAGCAGGAGGCCCGCAAGGTCGCCGAGGCGGCCCGGGAGACGGAGTGGCAGCTGCCCAGCTTCGGCAAGGAGCTCTTCCTCGGTCGGTTCCGGCTTGATCTGCTCTACCCCCAGCCGCAGCTGCCAACCGAGAAGGTGGAGGCGGGCGAGGCGTTCATGGCCAAGCTCCGGGCCTTCCTGGAGGAGAAGGTCGACCCCTTCCAGATCGAGCGGGACGCCAAGATCCCCGACGACGTCATCCAGGGCCTGAAGGACCTCGGCGCCATGGGCATGAAGATCCCCGAGGAGTACGGCGGCCTCGGCCTCAGCGTCGTCTACTACAACCGGGCCATCGCCCTCACCGGAGCCTGGAGCGGGGCCGTCTCCACCCTGCTGTCGGCCCACCAGTCGATCGGTGTCCCCGAGCCGCTGCGGCTCTTCGGCACCGAGGAGCAGAAGCAGAAGTTCCTGCCCCTGGTGGCCCGCACCCACGTGAGCGCCTTCCTCCTCACCGAGTACGACGTCGGCTCCGACCCGGCCCGCATGTCCTCCACCGCCGTCCCCACCGAGGACGGCTCGGGCTACGTCATCAACGGCCGGAAGCTGTGGACCACCAACGGCACCATTGCCGACATGCTCGTGGTCATGGCCAAGGTGCCCAAGTCGGAGGGCCATCGCGGGGGCATCACCGCCTTCATCGTCGACGCCCGGTCCCCGGGCATCACCGTCGAGCACCGCAACGCCTTCATGGGCCTGCGGGGCATCGAGAACGGCGTCACCCGCTTCCAGGACGTGTTCGTCCCCAAGGAGAACGTGGTGGCGGGCGAGGGCCTCGGGCTCAAGGTGGCGCTCTCCACCCTCAACACCGGCCGCCTGGCCCTGCCGGCGGTGGGAGCGGCCACCTCCAAGTACGCGGTCAAGATCGCCCGGGAGTGGGCCAAGGAGCGGGTGCAGTGGGGCGCCCCGGTGGGCAAGCACGACGCCGTGGCCCAGAAGGTCGCCTTCATCACCGGCACCGCCTTCGCCCTCGAGGCCGTCCTCGAGGTGTCCAGCCGCCTGGCCGACGAGAAGCGCAACGACATCCGCATCGAGGCCGCCCTGGCCAAGCTCTACTCCACGGAGATGGCCTGGAAGGTGCTCGACGAGATGATCCAGGTGCGGGGGGGCCGGGGCTACGAGACGGCCGAGTCGCTCCGCAACCGGGGCGAGCGCCCCATCCCGGCCGAGCAGCTGCTGCGCGACGCCCGCATCAACCGGATCTTCGAGGGTTCGAGCGAGATCATGAAGCTGCTCATCGCCCGGGAGGCGGTCGACGAGCACCTCAAGGTGGCCGGCGCCATCGTCGACCCCGAGGTGGAGACCAAGGAGAGGGCCAAGGCGGCGCTCGGGGCGGGCAGGTTCTACGCCCGTTGGCTGCCCAAGCTGGCGGTCGGATCGGGGCAGAACCCGAGCGCCTACTCGGAGTTCGGCTCGCTGGCCGAGCACCTGCGCTTCGCCGAGCGCTCCAGCCGCAAGCTGGCCCGCTCCACCTTCTGGGGCATGTCCCGCTGGCAGGCCAAGCTGGAGCGCAAGCAGGCCTTCCTCGGGCGGCTGGTGGACATCGGCGCCGAGCTGTTCGCCATCACCGCCAGCTGCGTGCACGCCCGGACCATCGCCGAGGAGGACGCCGCAGCTCCGTCGGAGCCGGCGGGCCGGGGCGAGACGGCCTACGAGCTGGCCGACCTGTTCTGCAACCAGGCCCGTCGCCGGGTGGACCAGCTGTTCCACGACCTGTGGCAGAACGACGACACCGCCAACTACGACGCCGCCCAGAAGGTGCTGGAGGACCGCTACGCCTGGTTGGAGGAGGGCGTCCTCGACCCGTCGGGCGGCGGGCCCATGATCCGGCCGGAGTGACCACCGGCTGAAGAACGGGAAAGGTGGAGGTATGCCCGCCACCGCCCTCAACCCCAAGTTGCTGTCCTGGGCCAGTGACGTGGACCCGGGGACGATCCGCCAGGCGGAGAAGACCGCCCGGCTGCCCATCGTGGAGGGCCACGTGGCCCTCATGCCCGACGCCCACGTGGGCATCGGGGCCACGGTGGGGTCGGTCATCCCCACCAGGGGGGCGGTCATCCCCGCCGCCGTGGGAGTCGACATCGGCTGCGGGATGATCGCCGCCGAGCTCGACGTCACCGCCGCGCAGTTGCCCGATTCGCTGCAGCGGCTCCTCTCCCGCATCGAGCGGGCCGTGCCCGCCGGCGTCGGTCAGGGCCACGGGTCCCCCACGGCTCCGGCCGAGAGCTGGCTGGCCGCCCACCAGCCCGCCACCGACCTGTCCGAGGCGCAGGAGAAGCGGGCCGCCCAGCAGTTCGGCTCCCTCGGCGCCGGCAACCACTTCTTCGAGGTCTGCCTCGACGAGCGGGAGCGAGCCTGGGTCGTGCTCCACTCCGGCAGCCGGGGCATCGGCAACCAGCTGGCCACCGCCCACATCAACCGGGCCAAGGCCTCGGTCAAGAAGGGCATGCTGACCCTGGAGGACCCCAACCTGGCCTGGTTCACCCAGGGGACCCCGGAGTTCGCCGCCTACATCGCCGACATGCTCTGGGCCCAGGACTACGCCCGGGCCAACCGCAACCAGATGATGGACGCCGCCCTGGGCGAGGTCTTCTCCTTCCTCGGCTTCGGCTCCGAGACCAGCAGGATCAACACCCACCACAACTTCACCGAACTGGAGAACCACGGCGGCAAGGAGCTGTGGATCACCCGCAAGGGTGCCATCCGGGCCCGGGAGGGGGAGCTGGGCATCATCCCGGGCTCCATGGGGACCCGCACCTACATCGTGGCCGGGAAGGGCAACCCGGCCAGCTGGCAGTCCTGCTCGCATGGCGCCGGCCGGCGCCACAGCCGCACCCAGGCCAAGAAGCTGTGGACGGCCGCCGACCTCACCGCCCAGATGAAGGGCAAGGTGTGGCTCTCCCGCCGGGCGGCGGCCCTCATCGACGAGATCCCGTCCGCCTACAAGGACATCGACCAGGTCATGGCCGACCAGACCGACCTCGTCGAGGTCCGCCACAGCCTCCACCAGGTCCTCAACTACAAGGGCACGTAACCGGCTCAGGCCGCTTCGGCCGAAGCGACCTTCGTAGGCCGCCCCCTCCCCGCACTGCGCAGGGTAGCGAGCGCGAGGAGGCCCGTCCCTCCACAGCGCGGGACGGGCCTCCAAGAGGCTCCTGGGGCGCAGAGGAGCCCATGTACACCCGGCGCCGCCGTGGGGGGCGCCGGATGCCTCGCCGGGCGTCACTGCCCGTACGTAAGGAAAAGACGCTCCAACTCCGGGCTTATGACGCGAAACGGGCGAATTTCTCGAGCCGGTAGCCTCGGCGGCCGTGAACACGCCCGACATCCTGTGGTCTCCGCCTCCTGACGTGCGGGAACGCACCCGGGTGGGGGCCTACCTGCGGTTCCTGGAGCACAAGCGCGGCCTCCACTTCCCCGACTACCGCTCGCTGTGGGAGTGGTCGGTGTCCGACCTGGAGGGCTTCTGGTCGTCGGTGTGGGAGTTCTTCGGGGTCCGGGCGGCCACGCCCTACGAGGCGGTGCTGACCGGCCGGGCCATGCCCGGCACCCGGTGGTTCCCGGGGGCGACCCTCAACTACGCCGAGCACCTCCTGGCCGGCGCCGGCCAGGCCGGGGGCGACGGGCAGCCGGTCGTCCTGGCCCGCTCCCAGACCCGGGGGCCCATCGACCTCTCCGCCGCCGACCTGGCCGATCAGGTGGCCCGGGCCCGGGCCGGGCTCGTCCGCCTCGGTGTGGGCCGGGGCGACCGGGTGGCGGCCTACCTGCCCAACATCCCCGAGACGCTGATCGCCTTCCTGGCCTCCGCCTCGCTGGGGGCGGTATGGGCCTCCTGTGCCCCCGAGTTCGGCACCCGCAGCGTGCTCGACCGGGTCCGCCAGATCGAGCCCAAGGTCCTCCTGGCCGTGGATGGCTACCGCTACGGCAGACGGGCCGTGGACCGCACCGCCGAGGTGGCGGCCATCCGCGACGGACTGCCGGGCCTGGCCGCCACGGTGGCCGTCCCCTACCTGGAGGCCGATCCCGGCCGCCTGCCCGGGGCGGTGCCGTGGGAGGAGCTGGTGGCCGAGGCGGCCCCCGCCGCCTTCGATCCCGTGCCCTTCGACCACCCCCTCTACATCCTCTACTCGTCGGGGACGACCGGGCTGCCCAAGCCCATCGTCCACGGTCACGGCGGCATCCTGCTGGAACACCAGAAGGCCCTCGCTCTCCACCATGACCTCGGCCCCGGGGACCGTTTCTTCTGGTTCTCCACCACCGGCTGGATGATGTGGAACCTGCTCATCTCCGGCCTGGCCGTCGGCTCCGCCCTCGTGCTCTACGACGGCGACCCGGGTTTCCCCGATCTCACCACCCTGTGGCGCCTGGCCGAGGAGACGGCCACCACCTACTACGGCGGGAGCGCGCCCTTCTTCCTGATGTGCCGCAAGGCCGGCCTCACCCCCCGGCGCGACTTCGACCTCACACCGCTGCGGGGCGTGGGCTCCACCGGCGCCCCCCTGCCCCCCGAGGGGTTCCGCTACGTCTACGAGGAGATCGCCCCCGGCGCCCTCCTGGCCTCGGCCAGTGGCGGGACGGACATGTGCACCGCCTTCGTGGGGATGAGCCCGCTGCTGCCGGTGTGGGAGGGCGAGATCAGCTGCCCCTACCTCGGGGCCAAGGTGGTGGCCTTCGATCCCGAGGGCCGGCCCGTGGTCGGGGAGCAGGGGGAGCTGGTCATCACCGAGCCGATGCCGTCCATGCCCGTCGGCTTCTGGGGGGACGACGACGGGGAGCGCTACCGGGCGGCCTACTTCGACGACTTCCCGGGCGTGTGGCGTCACGGCGACTGGATCACGTTCACGGAACGGGGCAGCTGCGTCATCTCGGGCCGGTCCGACGCCACGCTCAACCGGGCCGGCGTGCGCCTCGGCACCGCCGAGTTCTACTCGGTGGTGGAGAGCTTCCCGGAGGTGGCCGACAGCCTGGTCGTTCACCTGGAAGATGCTGGCGGCGGCGCCGGCCGGTTGCTGCTGTTCGTGGTCACGGCCGAGGACGCCGAGCTCGACGACGAGCTGCGGTCCCGGCTGGCCGGCGAGCTGCGCCGCCACCTCTCGCCCCGCCACGTGCCCGACGCCATGCACGTCGTGCCCGCCGTTCCGCGGACCTTGTCGGGCAAGAAGCTCGAGGTCCCGGTCAAGCGCATCCTGACCGGCACACCGGCGGAGGTGGCGGCCAGCCGGGGTGCGCTGGCCAACCCCGAATCGCTCGACGCCTTCGAGGCGCTGGCCCGTAAAGGTGCTGGCCACGGCGAGTGAGCCGAGGTTTTCGTCAAATTGCTCCCTGGGAAACCTTGGATAGCATGACGACAAGTCGGCTCTCGAGCCTTGAGAAGCTAGGGACGTCGTGGCTGGCTTGAACCACCTGGAGCCAGCCGTGCCGGAAGAAGCCGAGGCCCTCGAAGGAGCCATCCGCACCCTGTCCCGCCTCCTCTTGAGCGAGGAGCCCCTGGAGACCACCCTGGGGCGGGTCGCCGACCTGGCCTGCCGGACGATCCCGGGCTGCGACATGGCGAGCCTGACCATGATGCAGGGCAACCGGCCCTCGACCGCCGTCCAGACCGACCCGGAGGTGCAGCCGCTGGACACGGCCCAGTACCAGGGGGCAGGAGGACCGTGCCTGGAGGCCTATGCCACCCGCCAGATCATCCGCCTCGACGTGGCCGCCGAGCAGGGTGTCCGCTGGCCGGAGTTCGCCGCCGCCGCCCGGGGCGCCGGCGTCGTGTCCGTCCTGGCCGTCCCGCTCACCGCCGGGCGCTCACCGGTGGGCGCGCTGAACCTGTTCTCCACGACGAAGCGGGGTTTCACGGAAGCCGACGAGGAGACCGCCGGCCTGTTCAGCGAGCAGGCGGCCGTCGCCTGCGCCAACGCCGAGGTGTACTGGCGGACCCACAGCCTGACCGAGAACCTGCGGGAGGCGCTGGAGAGCCGGGATGTGATCGGCCAGGCCAAGGGGATCCTGATGGCCCGGCGGGGCTGTACGCCCGACGACGCCTTCGAGGCGCTGCGCAAGGTCTCCATGCGCCGCAACGTGAAGCTGAAGGACATCGCCGAGGAGGTCGTCTACACCGGCGACCTGGAGCACAGCGACCTCGACTCGGGCTGAACCATCGCGAGTTAACGAAACCCGGCTCCCATCCGGGTTTGGCTAACGCGCAAGGTGGTCGTGGAGGCGCTCGAGCCCGAGGGTGATCTGGTCGAGGGACGTGGTGTAGGAGAAGCGCAGGTGCTCCCCGGCGCGGTGCTCGCCGAAGTCGAGGCCGGGCACGATCGCCACCGCCGCCTCGCTGAGCACGCGACTGGCGAAGCCGAAGCTGTCATCGGTGAAGGCCGAGCAGGCGGCGTAGACGTAGAAGGCTCCCTGGGGGGTGACGGGCACCGCGAAGCCGATGTCCCGCAAGCCCTCCACCAGCAGGTCCCGCCGGCGGTGGAAGGCGGCCCGGCGCTCAGCCACCTCGGCCCACACCGGTTCGCTGAAGGCGGCGAAGGCGCCGTACTGGGCGGGGACGGGCGGGGAGATGTAGGCGTTCTGGGCCAGCGTCTCCACCGCCGGTATGGCCCACTCGGGACAGACCAGCCAACCCAGGCGCCAGCCCGTCATCCCGAACGTCTTGGAGAAGCTGTTGACGACGAAGCAGGCGTCGGTGCCGGGATGGGCCAGGACGGTGACGGGCGGCCCGTCGTAGACGAGCTCGCCGTAGATCTCGTCCACAAAGGACACGCCCCCCCGGGCGGCGACGAGGTCGGTGATGGCGGCGAGCTCGGCGGCGGGGACGACGGTGCCGGTGGGGTTGGACGGCGTGGCCAGCAGGACGCCCCGGGTGCGCTCGTTCCAGTGCTCGGCCACCAGGCCGGCGGTCAGCTGGTAGTTGGTGGGGGCGTCGACGGGAACCGGCCGGGCCCGGCCTTCGAACATGCGGATCAGGTTGCGGTTGCAGGGGTAGCCGGGGTCGGAGAGGAGGATCTCGTCGTCGCGGTCCACCGTGAGGGCCAGGGCCAGCAGCAGGGCGCCGGACGCCCCGGTGGTGACCACGATCCGCCGGGCCGGGACGTGGCACCCGAAGCGGGAGGCGTAGTAGCCGCTGATGGCCTCCCGCAGCGCCGGCAGCCCGAGCGACGACGTGTAGCGCACCAGCCCGTCGGCCATGGCCCGGGTGGCGGCCTCCACCACGGCGGCGGGTGTGCCGAAGTCGGGCTCGCCCACCTCGAGGTGCACGATCGACTTCCCCGCCGCCTCCGCCGCCCACGCCTGCTCCATGACGTCCACCACCCGGAAGGGGTTGATGGCCGCCATCCGGGAGGCGAGGCGCGCCGGGGACAGGACGGGACGCTCGGTCACGATCCGCCAGGGTAGGTCGCGACCGCCCGATGTAACGAGCGGCGACCGGGGACGGACGACATCTCGTGGCAGGCTTCGTTCCGGAGATGCAAGTCATGAGAGTGCTCCGCCGGCGCCGGCTCACCTGCCGCCAGCTCACCGAGATCGTCACCGACTATCTGGAGGCCGCCCTGTCATCCCGTGATGGCGCCCACTTCGAACGGCACGTGGCCGGCTGCGCCGGGTGCCGCGTGTACCTGGGCCAGATGCGCCGGACCATCAGGCTCCTCGGCCGGCTGGCCGCCTCGGGGCGGCTCGGCTGATGGCCACCGCAGCCCCGCCCCGCACCTCCGCCGGCGGTGCCGGCCGCCCTCCGGTGGCCCGCAACGTCTCCGGCCTGGCCGGCATGGCCGCCGCCGTCCTCGCCCTCGGGATCACCGAGCTGGCCGCCGGCGCCCTGCCCGGAGCCGTGTCCCTCGTTGGCGCGGTGGGGGACGCGGCCGTCGACTGGCTCCCGGGACCGGTGATCCGCTTTGGCATCGAGGCCTTCGGGACCGACGACAAGACCGTCCTGGTCGGGATGATCGTCATCGTCTCCGCCGTCCTGGGTGCCGTCTTGGCCCGCTCGGCCGTCCGCCGGCCGGCCGTCGCGATGGCCGGCTTCGCCGCTTTCGGTGTGCTGGGCGCCGCCGCCGCCCTGCGGGACCCCCAGGCCCGCCTCTGGGCGGTTGGGGCATGTGCCCTGGCCGGCGCCGCCGCCGGGGTGGCCGCCCTGCGATTCCTTCTGAAGCTCGCCGAACCCAGACGCGACGAGCAGGCGGGCACCACAGCCCAGCCCATCGGAGTTCCCGACCGGCGGGCGTTCCTGGTGGCGGCGGGGACCGTGGCCGGAGTGGCGGTGGCCGCCGCCGCCCTGGGCCGTTCCTTCTCCCGGGCGGCCGCCTCCGCCTCCCGGCTCCGCTACGCCCTCCCGGGCGTGAACCGGCCCCTCCTCCCGGCCCCGCCGGGAGCCACGGCGGCGGTGGAAGGCATGACCCCCGTGGTCGTCCCCAACGACCAGTTCTACCGGATCGACACCCGCCTCCTGGGACCGCCCCGCGTCGAAGTGGACGGGTGGCGGCTGCGCTTCACGGGCATGGTCGAGCATCCCTTCGAGCTGACCTACGAGGAGCTGCTGGCCCTGCCCATGGTCGAGGAGTACGTCACCCTGTCGTGCGTGTCGAACGAGGTGGGCGGCGACCTGGTCGGCAACGCCGCCTGGCGAGGGGTGCCGCTGGCCACGCTGCTCGATCGGGCCGGCGTGAAGGCCGGCGCCGACCAGATCGTGGGCCGCTCCGTGGACGGCTTCACCGTGGGGTTCCCCACCGGGCTCGCCGCCGACGGCCGCCACGCCCTGGTGGCGGTGGGCATGAACGGCGAGCTGCTGCCCGCCAACCACGGCTTCCCGGCCCGGCTGGTCGTGGCCGGCCTCTACGGCTACACGTCGGCCACCAAGTGGCTGGAGGAGGTCCACCTCACCACCTGGGACGGGTTCGACGCCTACTGGATCCCCAGGGGCTGGTCCAAGTTCGCCCCCGTCAAGGTCCAGTCCCGCATCGACGCCATCCGCCCCAACTCGCCCATCGTGGCCGGCCCGGTGGTCGTGGCCGGCGTCGCCTGGGCGCCGAACCGGGGCATCACCCGGGTGGAGGTCCAGGTCGACGACGAGCCCTGGCGCGACGCCGAGCTGGCCGAGGAGCTGAGCCCCAGCGCCTGGCGCCAGTGGCTCTTCCGCTGGCCGGCCACGCCCGGCTCCCACCGGCTCCGGGTGCGGGCCACCGCCGGTGACGGCGAGACCCAGACGGCCGACATCGCCCCGCCCGCCCCCGATGGGGCCACCGGCTACCACACCATCCGCATCCGAGTGGAGGAGACCTGACCCGATGGAGCAGCTGGACGACAGGACCCGGGAGCTGTGCGCCGAGAGCCGCTGGGACTTCTCCGACCTGTCGGCGGTGTACATCAACTGCACCCTCAAGCGGTCCCCGGAGCAGTCCCACACCCAGGGCCTGGCCGACCGGTCGATCGCCATCCTGCGCACGCTGGGGGTGGGGGTGGAGACCATCCGGGCCGCCGACCACGAGATCCCGGTGGGTGTCTACCCCGACATGACCGAGCATGGCTGGCCGGCCGACGAGTGGCCGGCCATCTTCGAGAAGGTGATCGCCGCCGACATCCTCGTGCTGTGCACCCCCATCTGGCTGGGCGAGAAGTCCTCGGTGTGCACCAAGGTCATCGAGCGGCTCTACGGCAACTCCCACCTGCTCAACGAGCACGGCCAGTACCGCTACTACGGCCGGGTGGGGGGCTGCCTGGTCACCGGCAACGAGGACGGGGTGAAGCACTGCGCCATGAACGTCCTCTACTCCCTCCAGCACCTCGGCTACACCATCCCGCCCCAGGCCGACGCCGGCTGGATCGGCGAGGCCGGCCCGGGCCCGTCCTACCTCGATCCCGGCTCGGGCGGGCCGGAGAACGACTTCACCAACCGGAACACGACGTTCATGACCTGGAACCTGCTGCACCTGGCCCGGATGCTCCGGGACGCCGGCGGGATCCCCGTTCACGGCAACCAGCGCTCGGAGTGGGACGCCGGCTGCCGGTTCAACTACCCCAACCCGGAACACCGCTGAAGGACAGCGGGTTGCAGAGAGGTGCGGCAGAGCCAAAAGGACGCATTGACGGGGACGGGGGTGGCCGCCAGGGGTAATCCGGGCAATTTGTACGTGGGACGTACAAAACGCCCGGCGACGCAACACTGCCCACACGACCGCCCCTGGCTCACTCGCCGCCCTTCATTGCGTCTTTCTGGCTTTCTCTCCGCCAGCGTCAGTCCTCCCGCCAGCGCCGGTAGAGGGCGACGAGCTCGTCCCGGGCCTCAGGGGCCAGCGACTCCGGCTCAACGCGGCCCAGGGCGGCGATGGTGGCCCGTATCTGCTCGAAGTACTCGTGGCAGTGGGGGCATTCGCCCAGGTGGGCTTCGAGCCGGGCCTGGTCCCGGGGCGACAGGGCGCCCTCCAGGTACTCGGTCACCAGCTCGACGGCCTGCTGGCAGACGATGGCCCGGCGCCGGAAGAGGGTAAAGGCGCCCACGGCTCAGCCTTTCCCCAGTTCGGCTTCAAGCAGGCCGCGAACCTTGGAGCGCCCCCGGTGCAGCAGGACCCGCTGGTTGGCCTCGGTGATGCCGAGCAGCTCGCACACCTCGGGGGCGGGCACCTGCTCGAAGTCGCGCAGGACCACGACCTGGCGCTGGGCCTCGGGCAGCTCGGCCAGGTGGGCGGTGATCCGCTCCACCATCTCCCGGGCGACGACGCGGTCCTCGGCGTCGTCCGTCCAGGGGACGGGCGGGTCGACCCACTGTCCGCCGGGACCGAAGCGCTCGGGCGGCACCGCCGGCACCCGCTCCAGGTCGACCGGCGTGTGGCGTCGTTCCCGAACGCCGGTGGAGCGGGCCCGGTTGACCAGGATGCGGAACAGCCACGTCTTGAGCGACGAGCGGCCCTCGAACCGGTGGATCCCTCGGACCACGCCGAGCCAGGTGTCCTGGACGACCTCCTCGGCCACCGCCCGGGAGGGCACGAAGGTGGAGGCCAGCCGGAGCAGCGGCGCGTGGAAACGCTCGACGAGGATCACGAACGCCCCCTCGTCGCCGGCCCGGAGCCGATCCACCAGCTCAGCGTCGTCGTCCACGCCCGATGAGCGTAGGACGGCTCCGGCGGAGGGGCCGTGATCATGCCCCGGAGGCGCGCTCCAGGTTGAGGGCGCAGGAGTTGATGCAGTACCGCTGACCGCCCTCGCCGGGCCCGTCGCCGAAGACGTGGCCGAGGTGCCCGCCGCAACGCCGGCAGCGCACCTCGGTGCGGACCATCCCGAAGCTGCGGTCCCGGTGCAGCTCCACCGCCTCGGCCACCGCCGGCTCGGTGAAGCTCGGCCAGCCCGTCCCCGACTCGAACTTGGCCTCCGAGGAGAACAGGGGGGCACCGCACCCGGCGCAGTGGTACATGCCGTCGTCGTGGCAGTGGACGTACTCGCCCGTGAAGGGCCGCTCGGTCGCTGCCTTGCGCAGCACCTTGTACTGCTCCCGGGTCAGCTGCTCTTTCCACTCCGACTCGGACTTGACCACCTCGGCTTCCACTGCCACCTCCAGGTTCGAAAAATTGTCTGTGACCTGCAGTCTCGGACCGGGCCGCCGCGTTTCATCCTGGCTCGCTATCGTGGCTCCGCCATGGGGTCGGAGACCGAGCGGTTGCTGGACGCCCTGCGCGCCGGAGACGAGGCGGCCTTCCGGGATCTGGTCGTCCGGCATCAGGCCGCCATGGTGCGGGTGGCCTCGGCCTACGTGCCCTCCCGGGCGGTGGCCGAGGAGGTCGTCCAGGAGACGTGGCTGGCGGTCCTGGAAGGTCTCGACCGCTTCGAGGGCCGGTCGTCGCTCAAGACGTGGATGTTCCGCATCCTCATCAACCGGGCCAAGTCCCGGGGGGTCCGGGAGCATCGCAGCATCCCGGTGTCGGCCTTCGAGCACGGCGACGACGAGGACGACGACGGGCCCGCCGTCGACCCCGAGCGCTTCTTCGGGGCCGATCACCGCTGGGGCGGGCACTGGGCCAAGGCGCCCGAGCGGTGGAGCGACCTGCCCGCCGACCAGCTCACCGGCAAGGAAACGATGGCCGTGGTGGAGGACACGATCCGGAACCTGCCCGTCCAGCAGCGGCGGGTCATCGCGCTACGGGACGTCGAAGGCTGGACCTCGGAGGAGGTGTGCGAGCTGCTCGACCTGAGCGAGGGAAACCAGCGGGTGCTGCTCCACCGGGCCCGGAGCCGGGTGCGGGGCGCGCTCGAACGGCACTTGATGGGGACGGGGGCCGCGCCATGAGCGACCCGCGCTGCACGCAGATCGTCGAACTGGTGACCGAGTACCTCGAGGACACCATGCCGGTGGGGGACCGGGAACGCTTCGAGCGGCACCTGGCCTTCTGCACGGAATGCGACATCTACCTCGACCAGATGCGCGACACGATCGCCGTCACCGGCACGCTGGCCGAAGACGATGTCGATCCTGAGGCGCTGGACCGGCTCATGGCCGCCTTCCGGGACTACCCCCGATGACGACCCGGGCCTACAAGTTCACCCGGCCGGGCGGGATCGGTCCCTTCTCCAAGTTTCCGTGGCCCCGGCCCACCGGTGACCGGCCGGGCCAGTGGGTGGACGCCGGGCGGGCGGCGCCGTGCCGGGCCGGCATCCACGCCTGCCGTCCGGGCCAGTTGCCGTACTGGATCTCGGAGGAGCTGTGGATCATCGAGCTCGATGGCGACATCGTCGAGTCCGTCGGGAAGGTGGTGGCGTCCCGGGGCCGGCTGCTGGAACCGGTGGCGGCGTGGGCGGCCGGCGGCGCGGCCGCCTTCGCCTCGGACTGCGCCCGGCGGGCCGCCGAGATCGCCGCCGGGCTCGCCCCCGGGTCGCCGCCGGAGCTAGCCCGCCTGCTGGAGGGCTACGCCGGCGACGCCGCCCATTACGCCGCCGCCGGCTCTCCGGCGGTGGCCGCCCACGTGACGGCCACGGCCGCCGGCGACGCCGCCGCCGGTCGCCGCATCCACGAACAGGACTCCCCGGCCGGCCGGGCCGAGCGGGCCCGGCAGGCGGCGTGGATGGTCGAGCACCTCAGCCTGTAACGCCTCACCCGATGAGAGGACTGTCGGCCCATGAGCGACGCCGAACGTCAACGCCTCGAATCCGACGGCCCCGCCTGGAAGCGCTGGGGCCCCTACCTCTCGGAGCGGGCCTGGGGCACGGTGCGGGAGGACTACAGCGAGCACGGGGAGGCCTGGGAGCACTTCTCCCACGACCAGGCCCGCTCCCGGGCCTACCGCTGGAACGAGGACGGCCTGGCCGGGATCAGCGACGACCGCCAGCTCCTGTGCTTCGCCCTCGCCCTCTGGAACGGGCGGGACCCCATCCTGAAGGAGCGGATCTTCGGCCTGACGGGCAAGGAGGGCAACCACGGTGAGGACGCCAAGGAGTACTGGTGGTACGTCGACTCGACGCCCACCCACTCCTACATGCGCTGGCGCTACCTCTACCCCCAGGCCGAGTTCCCTTACGGCGACCTGGTGGCCGAGAACCGGCGCCGGGGCCGCCTCGATCCCGAGTACGAGCTGGTCGACACCGGCATCCTCGACGGCGACCGCTACTGGGACGTCACCGTCGACTACGCCAAGGCCGGCCCCGACGACCTCTGCATCCGGGTGGCGGTCCGCAACGCCGGGCCGGACGAAGCCACCCTCGAAGTGCTGCCCACCCTGTGGTTCCGCAACACGTGGTCGTGGGGGCTCGACTCCCGCCGGCCGGTGCTCATGGCCAAAGACGGCGCCGTGGTGGCCGAGCACCATGACCTGGGCCGGATGACCCTCACCGCCGGCGGCTCCCCCGAGCTCCTCTTCTGCGACAACGAGTCCAACGCCGGCCGGCTCTGGGGGGCGGCGGGGGCCACCTCTTTTCCCAAGGACGGCATCAACGACCACGTCGTCTCCGGCGCCGCCACCGTCAACCCCGACGGGACCGGCACCAAGGCGGCGCTGCGCTACCGCCTCACCGTGGCCGCCGGCGCCACCACCGAGCTCCGGCTGCGCCTGGCCCCGGAGGGCAGCGAGACGGGCAAGTCGTGGGCCCGGACCATGAACCGCCGGCGCCAGGAGGCGGACGAGTTCTACGCCACCCTCACCCCCGATTGCGCCACCGCCGACGAGGCCCTGGTCATGCGCCAGGCCTTCGCCGGGATGCTGTGGGGCAAGCAGTTCTTCCACTACGACGTCGACCGCTGGCTGGACGGCGATCCCGCCGGGCCGTCCCCGCCCGAGGGGCGCAAGGGGGGCCGCAACCGGGAGTGGCGCCACCTCAACAACGCCGACGTCATCTCCATGCCCGACAAGTGGGAGTACCCCTGGTACGCGGCCTGGGACCTGGCGTTCCACTGCGTCGCGCTGGCCCACGTCGACGCCAGCTTCGCCAAGGAGCAGCTGCTCCTCATGTGCCGGGAGTGGTACATGCACCCCAACGGCCAGCTGCCCGCCTACGAGTGGGCCTTCGGCGACGTCAACCCGCCGGTCCATGCCTGGGCCGCCCTCAAGGTCTTCGAGATCGACGGGGCCACCGACTACGAGTTCCTGGAGCGGATCTTCCACAAGCTGCTGCTCAACTTCACGTGGTGGGTCAACCGCAAGGACACCGAGGGCCGCAACGTCTTCGAGGGGGGCTTCCTGGGGCTGGACAACATCGGCCCCCTGGACCGCTCCGCCGCCCTGCCCGTCGACGGCCGCCTCCAGCAGTCCGACGGCACCGCCTGGATGGGCATGTTCTGCCTCAACCTGCTGGAGATGTCGCTCACGCTCGCCGGCCGTGACGAGACCTACGAGGACATGGCCACCAAGTTCTTCGAGCACTTCGCCTACATCGCCTCGGCCATCCACGACTGCGGCTTGTGGGATGAGGAGGACGGCTTCTACTACGACGTGCTCCTGACCGGCTCGGGCGAACGGGTCCCGCTGCGGGTGCGCTCCATGGTGGGCGTCCTGCCCCTGGCCGCCACCACCACGCTGGGCCGGGCGACCATGGAGCGCCTGCCCTACTTCGCCGGGCACTTCTCCTGGTTCGTGGACAACAAGCCGGCCTTCGCCGCCAACGTGGCCCACACCCATGCCCGGGACGGCCACGAGGGGCGCCTGCTGTCCTTCGTCAGCCCTGACCGGCTCCGCCGCCTGCTGGCCACCGTCCTCGACCCGACCGAGCTGCTGTCGCCCTTCGGGCTGCGGGCGCTGGCCGCCAGCCACGGGGACGAGCCCTTCTCCGTCGACCTGGCCGGGATGACGGCCAGCGTGGACTACGAGCCGGGGGAGTCGACCACCGGGCTGTTCGGCGGCAACTCCAACTGGCGGGGACCCATCTGGTTCCCGGTCAACTACCTGGTCATCGAGGCGCTGGGTCGCTTCGGGCGCTATTTCGGGGCCGACTTCACCGTCGAGCACCCCACCGGTTCGGGGGTCCAGCGCACGCTGGCGGAGGTGGCCGACGACCTCGCCGCCCGCTTGGTCTCGATCTTCCTCGACGGGATCGATGGTCGCCGGCCGGTGTTCGGCGGGTATGAGAAGTTCCAGACCGACCCGGCCCTGCACGACATGATCCCCTTCCACGAGTACTTCCACGGCGACACCGGCCACGGGCTGGGCGCTTCCCACCAGACGGGCTGGACCGGGCTGGTGGCCGACCTGATCACGCGGAGGCGATTCGCTTGAGCGACGAGTTCGACGTCGTCGTCATCGGCGGCGGCCCGGCGGGGGAGAACGCCGCCGGCCGCTGCGCCGAGGGCGGCCTGTCCGTGGCGCTGGTGGAGCGCGAGCTGGTGGGAGGGGAGTGCTCCTACTGGGGCTGCATGCCCTCCAAGGCGCTGCTGCGTCCCGGTGATGTGATCGCCGCCGCCTGCCGGGTGCCCGGCGCCGCCGAGGCGGTCACCGGGCCCATCGACGTGGCCGCCGCCCTGGAGCGCCGCGACGAGATCACGGGTAACTGGAACGACGAAGGACAGTTTCCCTGGCTGGAGGAGCGGAAGATCGCGCTGGTGCGGGGTGCCGGCCGCCTGGCCGGCGAACGGGCCGTCGAGGTGCCGGCCGAGGATGGTTCGGTGCGGCGACTGTCGGCCCGCCGGGCGGTGGTCGTCGCCACCGGGACCGGCGCCGTGATCCCGCCCATTCCCGGTCTGGCCGAGGTGAAGCCCTGGGACAACCGGGACGTCACCGGTACCAAGGACATCCCCCGGCGCCTGCTGGTCCTCGGTGGCGGCGCCATCGGGGCGGAGATGGCCCAGGCCATGAAGCGTCTGGGGTCGGAGGAGGTCACCGTCATCGAGGCCGCCGACCGGCTGCTCATCCGGGAGGAGCCCTTCGCCGGCGAGGAGGTGGCCGCCGCCTTCGAGGCGGAGGGCATCACCGTGCTCACCGGCGTGAAGATGACGGCGGCCCGGCGCGAGGGTGTGGATGGTCCGGTCGTGGCCACGCTGGAGGACGGCCGGGAGCTGACCGGCGACGAGATCCTGGTGGCCGTGGGCCGCCGGCCCGCCACCGCCGATCTCGGATTGGAGACCGTGGGGCTGGAGCCGGGGAAGCCGATCACCGTCGACGACCGGCTCCGGGCCGAGGGCGTCCCTGGCGGCTGGCTCTACGCCGTGGGCGACTGCAACGGGCGGGCGCTCCTCACCCACATGGGCAAGTACCAGGCCCGCATCGCCGCCGACGTCATCCTGGGCCAGGACGCCACTGACCGGGCCAGCGCCGACTGGATTCCCCGGGTCACGTTCACCGACCCGCAGGTCTGCGCCGTGGGCCTGACCGAAGCCCAGGCCCGGGATCGGGGCCTGCCCGTGCGGGTGGTGACCTACCCCACGGGCCACGTGGCCGGCGCCACCGTGTCGGGCCGAGGGATCAAAGGCACCAGCCAGCTGGTCGTCGACGAGGGCCGCCGGGTCGTCCTCGGGGCCACCTTCACCGGCCCGGGCGTCCAGGAGCTCCTCCACTCCGCCACCGTGGCCGTGGCCGGCGAGGTCACCCTCGACCGCCTCTGGCACGCCGTCCCGTCGTTCCCCACGGTGAGCGAGGTCTGGCTCCGGCTCCTCGAGGCCTACGGTCTGTAGCCGCCACCGGGGCCGGCGGCCGAGTCGCCGGCCAGCTCGGCCTGGAGGCGCCGGGCGTGCCCGGCGGCGCCGATGGCGGCATAAGCCTCGGCCGCCTTCCGAAGCTCGTCCTTGTCGCCAGCGAGACGAGCCCGGGCCTCGGCGATGAACGGTTCGTAGCTGACCGCCCCCGTCTCCCCGGCGAGAGCCAGGGCGGCGGCGAGATCGTCGTGGACGGCGGAGTCGGGCGCACCTGTCTCCCGGGACACGTACGCCCGGGTCAGCAGGGCCGGGCACTCGAGGACCCGGGCCCCCTGGCGGCGGGCCACGTCGACGGCTTCGTCGGCCCAGCGTCGGGCCGCCGTGGTGTCGCCCCTGTCCAGGTGAGCCCGCGCCAGCGGGGTGAGGACGGTGGCCTCCTCGCTGCCGCCGGCGCCCTGCTCGCGGACCACCCTCAGGGCCTGGGTCAGGGTGGCCACCGCCTCTCCCGGCCGCCCCTCGGTCAGCTGGGCGATGCCCATCCCCCGGAGGGCAATCACGGCGCTGACGAGATTGCCCGAATCCTCGGCGATGCGTCGGGCCTCATCGGCTTCCTTGAGGCCACTCTCAACGTCCCCGGCCAGCAGGGCGGTATTGGCGACGGCCGGGAGGGCCCAGGCCAGCAGCTCGGCCTGCTGGTGCTCCCGCGCCAGCGTGAGAGCCCGGCGGATCTCCTCCCGGCCGGCCTCCAGCCGGCCGCCCAGGACCAGCAGCTCGCCCCGGGTCACGAGATTGCGGAGGAGGGCGCTGTACCCCATGGTGCGCATACCCCGCCGGATGTCCTCCTCGCAGAGGGCGAGGGCGTCCTCGATCATCGAGAGACCCTCGTCAACCGTTCCCGTGTAGAGACAGGCGAAGGCGATTGCCATCGCCGGAGGAACCCGGGCGTCGGGATCGGCGCTGGCGGCGACCAGGCGACGGCCCTCGAGGTAGAGGGCCCGCCCGGCGCGGATGTCCCCGCCGAAGAACTGGACGGTTCCCCACATGGCATTGATGAGCCCGAGGGGCCCGGGGTCGACCAGGCGCTCCGCCAGGGCCCGGCCTTCGATGAAGAGCGCTTCCGCCTCCTCGGTGTCGATGCCGCGGCGGGATCCCAGCCGCAGCAGGTAGTACCGGGCCCGGACGCCGAGGGCCAGGGTCTCTTCGGTCTGGGCCACCACGTCGAGGTGGGCCATGGTGGCCCGCCAGCGGCGGATGCTCTCGTCCATGGAGCCCCGCAGGGCCCAGGTGGCGGCCCGGGCGTTCCAGCGAGCGGCCTCCAGGTGATCTCCGGCGGCTTCGAAGTGGGTGGCGATGAGCGCCGCCCGCTCGTCCTGGCGGTCGGGGTCGAGGTCGGCCAGGGCCCGGGCCACACCGGCGTGCAATCGGGCCCGGCGCTCAGCCAGGAGCGTCCCGTAGGCCACTTCCCGGGTAAGGGCGTGCCAGAAGCGGTACTCGGTGGACGGCGCCGCCGCTTCCTCCTGGAGGAACTCGGCGGTGCTCAACGCCCGCAGGGTGGTCCCCAGGTCGTCGGTGAGTCCCGCCACCGCCCGGAGGACGGCCTCTGGGAACGTCAGCCCGATGACGGCCGCCGTCTGGAGGATCTGCTTGTCCCGCTCAGGGAGCCGGTCGATGCGGGCGGCCAGCACCGCCTGGACCGTCGGGGGCACGCGGACCTCGGTCAGCGGGCGGGTGAGCCGGTAGGCACCGGCCTCGCCGGACAGCGTCCCGTCTTCCACCAGGGCGCGGACCACCTCCTCGATGAAGAACGGATTTCCTCCCGTCCGTCCCATCACGTTCTGGCGCAAGGGGGTGAGCGACGGGTCGGGGCCGAGGAGGGCTCCCAGCAGCTCGGCCACGGCCTTGGCGGCGAGGGGCTGGAGGGGCAGTTGGCGGTAGTAGGAGTGGCGCATCCAGGGCGCGGAGAACCCGGGCCGGAAGTTGGCCAGCACCAGCGTCCTCGTCCCCGGATAGGACGGGATGTGCTCGTTCAGGAAGGCTTCGCTGTGCGGGTCGAACCAGTGGAGGTCCTCCAGGAGGAGAACGAGCGGCTCCCGCTCGCTGCGGCGCTGGCTGACCCGGCGCAGGCACTCGAAGACCCTCTGCATCCGGACCTCGGCGGCCAGCCGGGGTGGTGGCCGGTCCGGATCGGGCACCTCGAGGAAGTCGAACAGGACGGGCAGGGCTTCTTGCAACGTCGCGTCGAGGAGGAGGAGACGACCGGCCACTTTCTCCCGGGCCTGGCGAGGCGAGTCGGTATCGCTGATCCCGAAGTAGTCGCGCAGCAGGTCGAGCACGGGCAGGAGCGGGATGGCGGTGGCGTGGGACAGCCCGGCGGTGCGCCGCACGGTGACGCCCCGGGAAGCGCACGTCCGGACGAACTCCTCGCACAGCCGGCTCTTCCCCACGCCCGCCTCTCCGACGACGCCCACCACCTGCGCCTGACCGTCGAGCGTCCGGGCCAGGGCGCCCTCCAGGGCCGCCATCTCCTCGTCCCGGCCCACCAGGGGAGAACGGCCCGGCCACCGGGTCACACCCCGATGACGGGGGCCGGTTCCCTCCAGGACGAAGACCCCAACCGGATCCCGGGAGCCCTTGACCGGCAGGCGGCCGAGGTCCCGCAGGCGGAAGGCGCCCGAGACGAGACGGGCCGTGTCCTCCGTCAGGTAGACGGTGCCCGGCTCGGCCAAGGACTCCATCCGCTGGGCCAGGCCCACGGTGTGGCCGAGGGCGGTGTACTCCATGCGGGCGTCGTCCCCGATGCGGCCGACCACCACCTCGCCGGAGTTGAGCCCGATCCGCACGTGGAAGCTGACGCCGTGAGTGGTGCGGAGCTCGCCGGCGTAGGTACCGACCGCGCCGGCCAGGTGGAGGGCGGCGTGGCAGGCTCGCCGGGCGTGGTCCTCGTGGGCCACGGGGGCGCCGAAGAGGGCCATGATCCCGTCGCCGGTGAACTTGTCGACCGTCCCCTCGAAACGATGGACGGAATCGGAGAGGACCTGAAAGAAGCGGTCCATGATCCCCGCCCATTCCTCCGGGTCGAGGTCCTCCTGGAGCTCCATCGAGCCCTTCACGTCGGCGAAGAGGACCGTCACCTGTTTGCGCTCACCCTCGAGCTGGAGGCGCGCATCGAGGATCTTCTCGGCCAGGTGGTCAGGAGCCGCGGGCTCTTCCCGGGCGGGTGCCGCGGCCGGAGCCGGCAACATGAGCTGCGCTCCGCACTCGCCGCAGAACCGCTCTCCGGGCTCGACGCCGCCGCCACACGCCGGGCATTTCTGCCTGAGCGGCGCGCCGCAGTTCGTGCAGAACTTGCGACCCTCCCGGTGCTCGTGCCCGCAGGCGGCGCAGGTCATGGTCATCCCGTTGGCAACGGTACGACGGTGACGTGCGGCGGGCTACACCCTCTGGCTGGGTACCTTCGGGCTCACTGATGTCTCTGCGGCTGCCTGGCCGGCGTGCTCCTGACGCAGCCCGTAGAAGACGTGCCCGAGCAGGAAGGCGCCGGCGAGCAGCATGGCGTGGCCGGCGAAGCCCAGGGTCGACGCGATGGATGACGTCGAAAAGCCCCAGAAGTCCGAGATCCGGATGGCGAGCCCCGGCTGGTGAGCGGCCACCAGAAGGCCGGCACCGGTGAGCAGGCAGGCCAGCGGCCCCGCCAGCCGATGGAAGCTCAACCGGGGGATCCGTGGGGCATCGTGTTGGTGGAACTGCCGCTCCAGTTCCGCCATGACCAGTTCCTCGTATTGGGAAAGCGCCATGCCTAAAACCTGCCCGTTCAGCCCTGACAAGACCCTGAACGGACATGAGAGGACGCTGAGGTCGGGGAGGCGTGGCCCGAACGGAGGACTGAGATTGATCCCACCGGGCCATGGTGCGTCGGGCCGCCCGTGCCCATCCTGAGAGGGCGCACCGCGCACCCCATTCCACGACCCAGGAGGTCTTGCGTGGCCGTCACCTTCATCCTGGAAATTCCTGGCGGGACCGCCGAGCAGTACGACGAGGTCATGGAGAAGATCGGCCTCGCCGGTCCGAACCCGCCCATCCCCGAGGGGGCACTGTTCCACTGCGCCTACGCCACCGAGTCGGGCTGGCGGGTGATCGACGTGTGGGAGTCGGAGGAGGCTTTCGGCCGCTTCTTCGCCGAGCGGCTGGGTGATGCGCTGCAGTCGGCGCAGGTCCTGCTGTCCGAACCCCCCCGCTTCTACCAGGTACACAACCTGCTGATCGCGTAGCACCGGTTCCGGAACGGCTTGGATGCGGGCGGCTCCGGGCACCCGGCCCGGCGCCGCTCAAGCCGTGCGCCGGGACTACGTCCCGAGCCCCGCCTTCATGGCCGCCGGGCTGGGAACCGGGCCTTCCTGGCCGTCGCGCAGCAGGCCGAGGGCGATCGGGGGAAAGACCACCACGGAGAGCAGGCCGGCGGCGATCAGCCCGGCCGCGGTGGCGGCCGAGAACTTGCCCAGGAGCAACCCGAGCTGGCTGGCGGTGACGATGAAGGGCAGGGATGTGGCCTGGAGCAGAGCGGCGGCTACCGCCTGGCGCCGCCCGATGCTGCCGGCGTAGAGCAGGGCGGGGATCCCCCGGGCCAGGAGCAGGGCGGCCAGGAAGAGGGGAACCCGGGCCAGGGCCGAGGGCTGGTCGAGCAGGGAGTCGAGGTCGAAGCGCAGCCCGCTCGACACGAAGAACACGGGCACGAGGAAGCCGTAGCCGATGGACTCCAGCTTGAGCCGGAAGTGGGGGTGGGTGGCGGTGTCCCGGTCGACCAGGTTCAGGATGGCCCCGGCCAGGAACGCCCCCAGGATGGCCTCCAGGCCGAGGTGCTCGGCCAGGGCGACGAAGGCCACCAGGATGAGCACGGCGATGCGCACGCGGATCTCGGCGGTGGTGTCCTGGAGCCGGGTGAGGAGATCGTCGAAACCCATCGACATCCCCGCCCGGGACAGGGCCATGGTGGCGACCACGGCGAAGACGGCGAACCCGCCGATGAACAGGAGCTTGGTGGCGGTGCCCGTCGACGTCTGGGAGAAGAAGACGGTGAGGAGGAGGATGGCGGCGAAGTCGGCGATGGAAGCGGCGGTGATGGTGAGCTGGCCGACCTCGCCGTCCGCCTGCCGGGCGTCCTTCAGCACGGGGACGACCAGGCCGAGGGACGTGGCCGACAGGGTGATGGCCAGCAGCAACGGGCTGTCCACCCAGCCGGCTCCGGAGAACACGACGCCGACGGCGATCCCGATGGCCACGGTGATGAGGTAGCCCAGGCCGGTCACCCGCAGCCGTGGGCCCCGGAGGCCGGCCACGTCGATCTCCAGCCCGGCCAGGAAGAGGAGGAAGGCCAGCCCGATCAGGCCCAGGACCTGGATCGGCAGGTCGAGCTCCACCCAGCCCAGGCCAGAGGGCCCGACCACGATGCCGGCCACGATCTCGAGGACGACGGCCGGCACCCGGAGGGCCGGCGCCAGATTCACCAGCATCGGAGCGGTCACGGCGATGATGGCCACGGCCAGCAGTCCGTTGAACGAGATGTCAGGCATACACCCCAGTCCCGACCGGGCCCAGATCGTTACGCCGCCGCGGGCCGGCTGTTACGCACCCCTCCCTCACAGGTACTGATCCAGTGACGGGGCGGTGTCGCCATGCCCGACGGGGTTCGCCGTTTCGGAGTCGTTGTGCACCAGGACGCTCCCTTTCCCACCCTGGCCGCTCGGTGCCGCCCGATCGAGGCGATGGGACTCGACCAGGTCTTCCTTCCCGACCACGCCGGCGTCTACCGCGACCTGGGCGGTACCTGGTTCGACGCCTGGACCGTCCTGGCGGCCATGGCCTCCGAGACGCAGCGGGTCCGGATCGGCACGCTGGTGAGCAACCCCATCCTGCGGGGTCCCGCCCGGCCAGCCAGTCGCCCACTGCGCTGCGGGTGGCGGCCGAGCGGGCCGACGCCTGGAACACCCTTCGAGCGCCTGGCCACGGACGTGCTGCCCGGGCTACGGCGTTAACGCCGACCGGCGCCCCCGGTAGAAAGCGAGGGCGGCAGCGCGCTGATCGGGGGCATCGACGAGCTCGCTGAAGGGAAGGATGGCGCCCCGGAAGCTGGTGGCATTCCACAGGCCGGGATCGTCATGCTCCAGGTTCCACGGAAGGGCGTAGAGATACGGCTCGGGCACGGCGGCATCGCCCGGCGACGCCCCGAAGGTCACCCGGTGGGGTTCGGGCAGGCAGTCGAAGGCGGCGTCGAAGTGCTCGGGCCACAGCTGCACCCGGCCCGCCTCGGTGGACTGGGGGTCGGAACGCAGCTCCTCGAACACCGACCACGCCAGGCCGTACCAGTCGCCCAGGAACGCCGCCGCCGCCGGGTCGACGGGAAGCTTCTCCTCGGGGTCACCGAGAGGTGGGACGTCGAAGCCCTCGGCCCAGTCCACGTCGGGGGCGCCGCCGAGGACCATGGCCGCCGCCTGGGACAGCGTGGAGATGGCGCCCGCGCCGGCGGTCACCGCCCGGCGGGCACCGCCGGCGAGCTGGTGGACCAGCGTGGTGCCGGCCACCCGGACCTGCTCGCCGGCCCCGAAGAAGGGCGTCCCGAAGCCGCCCCGGGTGAAGCGCAGGCCGATCTTGGTGTTCGTCCGCCGGCGGGCGGGCGAGATCACGTAGACGGCCAGCCGGTGCAGCGCCAGGCGGGTCTCGGCCAGCGTGGCCGGCGCCGGGGGCAGCCGGCGGTAGGCGCCGAGCCAGCGCTCCGCCGCCCACTCGGCGTGGGCCTCGTGGCCGGGTTCCGCCAGCCACTCGTTCCAGGTGCAGGTGACGTCGGCTCCGGGAACCGGACTCACCACCGGTGTCCCCGACGGCGCCGCCGCCCTCACCGGGTCGTCGGCGAAGAAGTCGCCGTCGTCCACCGCCGGGGGGGACGGTTCCAGGACCCGGGCGAAGCGGCCTGGCCCCACCAGCCGCTGGGCCTCCTCCCGGGGGTCGTGGAGGACGTCGGCGTCAAAGACGGGATCGGTGGTCATGGTCACCAGTCCATCTCACCTCGGACCCGTTACGCCGAAAAGGGCCTGTAACGGCGGCGGGCCTGGGGTGACAGCAGGGCGAGAACCGGCCTGGTGGGAGGGAGAGAACCATGAGAGGGCTGTCCGGCAAGACCGCCATCGTCACCGGGGGCAGCTCCGGGATCGGCCAGGCCATCGCCATCCACCTGGGACGGGCGGGCGTGAACGTGGCCGTCAACTACGTGGGCCGCCCCGAGGGGGCCGAGGCCACCAAGGAAGCCATCGAGGCCGGCGTCGACCGCTGCATGCGCCAGATGGCCGACTGCGGCGCCCGGGCCAAGCTGGTCGAGGCCGACGTGTCCAGCCAGGACGAGGTCGAGCGGATGTTCAAGGAGGTGACGGGCGAGTTCGGCACCGTGGACTTCCTGGTCAACAACGCCGGCATCCAGATCTCCCAACCCTCGGACATGCTCGACGCCGACGCCTTCGACCGGGTGCTGGCCGTCAACCTGCGGGGCTCGTTCCTGTGCGCCAAACAGGCCATCCGCCCGCTGCTCGATGCCGGCCGGCCGGGCGCCATCGTCAACATCTCCTCCGTCCACCAGATCATCCCCAAGCCGGGCTTCCTCGGGTACTCGGTGTCGAAGGGCGGGATGCAGAACCTGACCCGCACCCTGGCCCTGGAGTACGCCGGCCAGGGCATCCGGGTCAACGCCATCGGCCCCGGCGCCACCGTCACCCCCATCAACCGGGCCTGGATCGACGACCCCGAGAAGCGGGCCCTGGTCACCAGCCACATCCCCATGGGCCGGGCCGGCGACGCCGAGGAGATGGCCTCGGCCACCGCCTTCCTCCTCTCCGACGAGGCGGCCTACATCACCGGCCAGACCCTCTTCGTCGACGGCGGGCTCACCCTCTACGCCGACTTCCGCGGCACCTGGTCGTCGGAGTGAGCGCCATGACCCGGACCGAGCCGCAGACCGCAACCTGGTGGCCGTCGCGCTATGGCGCCGGCGACCAGGCGGGAGCCCTCAACGAGATCACGCCCGAGGCCGTGCTGCGGGGGACCGCCCTGGTGCGCCACGGCCGGGTCTTCGACCTGGCCCACATCCTCGACGAGCACATCCCCGCCTTCCCCGGCCGGACGTTCCACCAGCACCTGGGCGCCCAGGAAAGCCTGCCCCAGGGCAGCGCCAACGATGTCCGTTGGATCGTGGAGTACGTCAACGCCCCGTCCCAGATGGGCACCCACATGGACGGCCTCAACCACCTCCACATCGGCGGCCGGGCCTACAACGGCCACCGGATCGCCGACATCGCCGAGGAGTACGGCACCAGCCGCCTCGGCGTCGAGACCCTGCCCCAGGTGGTCACCCGGGGGGTGCTGTGTGACGTCGCCGCCCTCCGGGGCGTCGACCACTTGGGCCCGGGCGAGGTCATCACGCCGGCCGACGCCGAGGCGGCGCTGCAGCGTCAGCAGCTCACCCTGGCTCCCGGCGACGCCGTCCTCTTCCACACCGGCTGGGGCCGGCACTGGGGCGTCGACAACGACGCCTACGTGGCCGGCGAGCCGGGACCGGGCCTGGCCCTGGGCCAGTGGCTGGTCGACCAGCGGGTGGCTCTGACCGGCTGCGACACCTGGAGCTTCGGGCCGGTCCCGCCCGAGGACCCCGACCAACCCTTCGTCGTCCCCCAGACGCTCAACGCCCACCACGGCGTCGTGGTGCTGGAGAACCTGCGCCTGGCCGAGCTGGCCGCGGCCCGGGTGGGGGAGTTCCTCTTCGTCGTGTCCCACGCCAAGCTGCGGGGCGCCACCGGTGCGTGGGTCGCCCCTCTCGCCATCATCTAGGGGGCTGAAATGGCCGAGCACTTCGACGTCATCGTCATCGGGTCCGGAGCCGGGGGCGGCACCCTCACCTGGTCGCTGGCCCCAACGGGCAAGCGGGTCCTGCTCCTGGAACGGGGCGGGTGGTTGCCCCGGGAGAAGGAGAACTGGAGCCCGGCCGCCATCTGGGGTGACAAGCGCTACCGCAACTCGGGCTACTGGCTGGACGGCGACGACAAGGAGTTCCTCCCCAAGCAGCACTACTACGTGGGCGGGAACACCAAGGTCTACGGCGCCATCCTGTTCCGGATGCGGGAGCGCGACTTCGGTCCCGTCGCCCACGTGGACGGCGTCTCGCCCGCCTGGCCCCTCGACCACTCCGACTGGGATCCCTGGTACAGCAAGGCCGAGGAGCTGTACTGCGTGCACGGCGAGCGGGGGAGCGACCCGCTCGAGCCCCCCACCGCCGCCCCCTACCCCTACGTCCCCATCAGCCACGAGCCCCGCATCGAGCAGCTGGCCCACGACCTGAAGGGCGCCGGGCTACGGCCCTTCTACCTGCCCAACGGGATCCTGATCAACGAGGCCAACCCCGAGCGGTCGGCCTGCGTCCGTTGCGACACCTGCGACGGATTCCCATGCCTGGTCAACGGCAAGGCCGACGCCCAGGTCATGTGCGTGGAGCCCGCCCTGCGCCATCCCAACGTGACGCTGCGCACGCAGGCCCGGGTCACCCGGCTGGAGACCACGGCCGACGGCCGGTCCGTGTCCAAGGTGGTGGTGGACCGCAACGGGGAGACCGAGATCTACACGGCTGACGTCGTGGTCGTCTCGGCCGGCGCCATCAACTCCGCCGCCCTGCTCCTGGCTTCGGCCGACGCTGCCCACCCCCACGGCCTGGGGAACAGCTCCGGCCTGGTGGGTCGGAACCTGATGCTGCACAACAACTCGTCGCTCATCGCCCTGTCGAAGATCCCCAACCCGACCCGGTTCCAGAAGACCCTGGGCATCAACGACTTCTACTTCGGGGACGCCGACTGGGACTACCCGCTGGGCGCCATGCAGATGCTGGGCCGCTCCGATGCCACCACCATCGGCTTCGACGTGCCCGACGCCCCCGACCCGGCCGGCCTGGCTGCCCACTCCCTCGACTTCTGGCTCACCACCGAGGACCTTCCCCTGTGGGACAACCGGGTCACGGTCGATCCCGACGGTCGCATCCGCCTCCACTACACGCCCACCAACCTGGAGGCCCACAGTCGGCTCAACGCCCGGTTCCGCTCCCTGCTCGACGCCATGCAGTGCCAGGAGGACGTGCTCGACCGCCAGACCTACGTCGGGGGGCGCCTCGGCATCTCCGGCACCGCCCACCAGAACGGCACCGTCCGATTCGGCCCTGACCCGGCCACCTCGGCCCTGGACCTCGACTGCAAGATGCACGACCTCGACAACCTCTACGTGGTCGACTCCAGCTTCTTCGTCTCCGCCACGGCGGTGAACCCGACGCTGACCATCATCGCCAACGCCCTCCGGGTCGGCGACCACCTGGCCCAACGATTGGGCTGAACCGGGCAGAACAGCCCGGGGCCGGTTCCCATCCAGAGGCGGTTCGCTAGCCTCGAGTCCCGTCGTGTCGAGTGCCGAGCTTCCGAGCGAGGTGCGGGCGTTCATCGTCCGCCACCTCTCCTCCGGTGCGCAGCTGCAGGTCCTCCTGCTCCTGCACCGGGAGCCTGACCGTGTGTGGCAGGCGGCCGCCGTCGGCCGGAAGCTGCGCATCGACCCCGAGCAGGCCGGCTGGGCGCTGGCCGGACTGGCCGCCGACGGGTTGCTCGTCGGCGGGGACGAGTCGGGGTACCGCTTCGAACCCCGGCTCCGCCGGAAGGGCCGGGCCGTCGACGCCCTGGCCGCCCTGTACCCGGCGTACCGGGTGGCGATCATCTCGCTCATCTTCTCCAAGCCCAGCGGGCCGATGCGGGACTTCTCCGACGCCTTCCGGCTGAGAGAGGAGGACTGACCATGGCCGAGGTGGTCTACCTGCTGTGCGCCGCCACCAGCGTGGCCTGCGCCGTGCTCCTCCTGCGGGGTTACGCCCGCACCGGCACCCGGCTGCTGCTGTGGAGCGGCCTGTGCTTCGTGGGCCTGGCCCTCAACAACGTCGTGCTGGCCATCGACCTGATGGTCGTGCCCGGCGTCGACCTGTCCACCTGGCGCCTCGTTCCGGCCGCCGCCGGCATCCTGCTCCTCCTCTACGGCCTGGTCTGGGAGGCGGAGTGAATCAGCTCCTCTCCGGGATCATCGCCTGCGGGGCCTTCGTCGCCGCCCTCCAGTTCTTCAAATCCTGGCGGCGCTCCGGCGACCGGCTGCTCGGCCTCTTCGCCGCCGCCTTCGCCGTCTTCGCCGCCAACGGCGTGGCCCTCGGGCTCACCGATCCCGACGCCGAGGTACGCGTGTACCTCTACGCGGTGCGGCTGGTCGGATTCCTCCTGATCCTGGTCGCCATCATCGACAAGAACCGCGTCCGGCGCGACTGACGGCGGCGGCCATCACTCCGCCGAGGATGGCGGCGATGGCCGAGGCGACCAGTACGGCAAGGGTGGCGGTCTCCCGGAGGCCGGGATCGTCAAACGCCAGGGCGGTGATGAACAGGGACACGGTGAAACCGATGCCGGCCAGGATGGCGACGGGTACGAGCTGGAGCCAGGACACGCCTTGGGGGAGCCGGCCCAGGCCCAGGCGCACGGCGACCCAGGAGCCGGCGGTGATCCCCAGGGTCTTCCCCGCCACCAGGCCGGCGACGATCCCCACCCCCACGGACGAGCTGAGCGCATCCTGGAACGCCCCGGCGCTGAGCGGGACACCGGCGTTGGCCAGGGCGAAGATTGGCACCACCCCGAAGCTGGTCCAGGGATGCAGCCTGGCCTCGAGCCGCTCTGCCAGCGGGACGGGCCGGGTGCCGGTGGGCCGGGCCGGGGTGAGCAGGCCAAGAGCCACGCCGGCCAGGGTGAGCCACGACCACGAGGGCCCGCCGGCGTAAAAGACGGCGATGACGACGATGGCGCCGATGTCGTCGGCGATGGCCAGCGTGAGCAGGAACACCTTGAGGGGGGCCGGGATCCGGTCTCCGAGGAGGGCAGCGACTCCGAGGGCGAAGGCGATGTCGGTGGCCATGGGGATGCCCCACCCCGCCGATCCGGAGCCGCCGGCGTTGAAGGCGGCGTAGATCCCGGCGGGCACCACCATGCCGCCGGCGGCGGCCAGCACGGGGAGCCCCACCGCCCTGGGGTCCCGCAGCTCACCGGCCACCAGCTCCCGCTTGATCTCCAGCCCGACGACGAAGAAGAAAGCGACCATGAGCCCGTCGTTGACCACCGCTCGCAGGCCCTCCGAGACGTGGAGCGGGCCCACCTCGAAGGCGGTTTCCCACAGGCTGTGGTAGGCGGCCTTCCAGGGCGAGTTGGCCCAGACCAGGGCCAGGGCGGCGGCAACCAGCAGGGCGATGCCGCCGGCCGACTCCAATTCGATGAACCGGCGCACGGCCTCGGCCAGGGCCCGGGCGGCGGATGAGTCGGAAGGCGGTCGGGCCATGGGGGTGCTCCGGGGCGCGGTGGAAAGGATGCCGACCAGACTTCCCGGCTCACCCCACCGGTCAGGATACGCCCGGCGGCGGCGCTTCTCAGCCCGAGGGACCCTCCGTCACCGCCCGGGGGACGCCGTCGGGGTCGAGGGGTGGGGGCGGGTGGATGTCGAAGGCGTCAGCCAGGCGGACGAACAGGTTGAACAGGGCGGCGTCGTAGGTCGCTTCGGCGATCTGCTCGTCGCTCCAACCCGCCGCCCGCAGCCCGTCGACCTGGGCATCCGTGATCCGGTAGGCGTGCCGGGTCAGGGTGCCGACGTACTCCAGGAGCAGCCGCTCGGCCTCATCGAGCGGGAGGTCGTCCAGGCGCCCGTCCCGCAGGGCCTGTCCCAGTTCCGTGTACTCCTCGCCCTGCAACTGCAGGAACCACGCGTGGGCCGACAGTCAGTAGTGGCAACGGTTGAGCGCCGAAACGTAGGAGGCGATCATCTCGTGTTGGGCCCGGCTGAGCGCCCCGTCGGTGAAGTGCAGCCGGCTGGCGTCGGCGATGGCCCGCAGGAAGTCGGGCCGCAGGCTCATCGTCTTGATGATGTCCGGCACGACCCCCATGGGCGACTGCGGCCCGAGCTTGGCGTAGAGCTCGGCCAGCTCCCCCGTCGCCTCGTCCTCTTCAATCCACCGGATCCGAGCCATCGCCCACCTCCTGTCGCGGACCGCTCATTGTGGCCCGGAAATCGGGCCGCCCCTCGTGATGGTGTCGGCCATACTTCCCGCCCGTGGCCAAGGAACCAACCCCCGATGAGCGAGCCGACGGGCTCGCCGCCGCCCAGCACGCCGGCATCAGCCGCCGCCAGGCGATCGGGGTCGGTATGACTCGGCACCAGATCGCCGGCCGTCTCGCCTCCCGGCGCTGGCGACGGGCGGCGCGCGGGGTCTTCGTGGTGGCCGCCGCACCCTCGACGTGGCGGCAGCGAATGGCCGTCGCCTGCCTGGCCGGCCCCGACGGCACGGTGGTGTCCCACCTGAGCGCCGCCGCCCTGCTCGAGTTGATGGAGCCACCCGAGGTTCCTCACGTCACGGTCCCGTCCGGAGCCAGCGGCGACGCGTCCGGCGCTGCCGTCCATCACGTCCGGCATCCCCTGGATTCCCGAGACGTGACCATCATCGACGGGATCCCCTCCACGACGGCGGCCCGGACTCTGGTCGATTGCGCAGCACTCCTCGACTACGACGCCTTCTGCGAGTTGCTCGATACCGCACTCATCCGCCGGCTGACCAGCGCTGGCGCCGTCCGGGTCGCCGCCGGTCGGGCGGCGCAGGCTCCCGGTCGGAAGGGTCTACCGCTCATCGACCGGGCCCTGGAGCTGTGGTCGACCGGCCGGCGCCCCGACAGCCCGCCGGAGATGAAGCTCGTCCGCCTCATCCTGGCGTGGGGGTTCCCGGCCCCCGAGCGCCAGCACCCCGTCTTCGACGAGCGCGGACGGTTCGTGGCCAAAGCGGACGTCGCCCTACCGGCATGGAAGCTCATCCTGGAATACGACGGCGAGGAGTTCCACGGCCCCCGGCGGAAGCGATTTGACGGCATGCGCCAGGCCCGCCTCGAAGCCTTGGGCTGGACGGTCCTGCGGGTGACCAAATCCGATCTCCGCCGGCCCGCCCGCCTCCGCGCCCGCCTCCAGGCCTTCGCCGACGCTCAAGCGGCCTGAAGGTGTTGGCACTTTTGCTGCTGTCAGCGGCCAAACTGCCAACGGCTTTGGGTTAACGACCGTTCGCGGTGGCCCACGCCTCGCGGGCCGCAGGCAGGGTGGGGTCGAAGTCGGGCTTGGTGCGGGCCAGGAGGTCACGCAGGTCGGACCAGAGGTCGTAGGCGGAGGGGCGGCCCCAGAACCAGTAGCCGACATAGGCCTTGTCGATGACCAGGCCGGGCGCCAGCACCAGGGTGTGAGGGACGGTGGCGTCGTGGTGGGGGTCGGTGTACTCGCGGATGTCCAGGGTGCGCTGGACCTCCAGGTCGACGTCGGCCAGGAACGGCCAGGAGGCGCCGGTCGAGATCTTCAGCTTCCCGGTGTCGTGAAGGTCGTTGGGCAGGACGGTGACCAGCTTGGTGAAGGCGACGGCGTTCCACTCGTGGAGCTTGAGCATCTCCCGCTGGTGCTGGCGCTCCCGGGGGCAGTGCTCGCCCCGGCCCAGCAGCAGGACCATGGGGTCGTCGCCCTGCAGTTCGGACAGGCGCCGCTTGGTGCCGGTGTCGTCGGGTAACTCGAAGTCGGGCAGGACCACTCCACGGACGAGGTTGGCGGACATGGCTCCGGAGTCCTTTCGTTCTAGGGCCGCACGCCGGGGATGGCCAGGCGAATGCGGTAGATGGAGGTCATGGCGGTGACGTAGAGGGTCCGGGCGTCGTCGTCGCCCCAGGCCAGGTTGTGGGGCGCCTCGGGCAGCTCCAGCGTCCCGAGGTGGACGCCGGCCGGGGAGAGGATCCACACCCCGCCCGGGCCGCAGACGTACAGGTTCCCCTCCACATCCACCTTGAGGCCGTCGATGGCGTCCTCGCCCGGGGCGGCGGTCATGTCGAAGAGGACGGTGCCGTCGCCCACCGAACCGTCAGCGGCCACGTCGTAGCGCATGACCACCTTGCGGTCCGGGTCCCAGTTGCCCACGTAGAGGAAGCGCTCGTCGGGGGAGAAGGCGATCCCGTTGGGCCCGGCCAGCTCATCGGTGACGAGCTCGACCGGCTCTCCCTCCCGGACCCGGAACACGCCTGAGAACCCGAGCTCCTTGCCTGGGTCCTCGAAGAACCCGGGCAGGCCGAAGGGCGGGTCGGTGAAATACAGGGTCCCGTCCGAGCGGTACACGAGGTCGTTGGGGCTGTTGAGCCGCCGGCCCTGGTAGCGGTCGGCGAGCACGGTGGTGTCGCCGTGGGGGTTCACCCGGAGGATGCGGCGGTGCCCGTGCTGGCAGAGGGTGAGCCGGCCCTCGGGGTCGAAGGTCAGCCCGTTGGAGCCGGGCTGGTGAAAGCGGCCGATGTCGGTGCCGGCGTAGCCGCTCTTGGTCCGGAAGACGCTCACCGTCCCCGCCGGGGTCCAGCGGTAGATGGCGTTGGTGTTGGGAGAGGAGAACAGCAACGCCCCGTCGGGCGCCCACACCGGGCCTTCGGTGAATTCGAATCCGCCCGCCACCTGCTCCAAGCGGGCGCCGGCCGGAACGACGGCGTCGAGTCCGGGATGGACATGGACGATGCCGAGCGGCGCCTCCCAGGCGGGGGTGGCCCGGCCGGCGGCGTAGAAGTCGACGGAGGCGGAGCGGAGCCAGATGTAGTTGCGGGGCGAAGCGGAGATCGGCCCGTTGATGCCGAACACGGCGATCTGGAACGACTGGCCGGGCTGGACATCGGTGCCCAGCACGACCCGGTTGGGGGTGTTGAACCCGCCCACCACCTGACCACCGGTCTGGCCCAGGGCGACGGGCAGCCGGCCGTCCACCCACACCTCGGCGTAGTCGTCGACGACCACCTCGAAGACAGCGGTGGCACCGGTGGGGTCGAAGGCACCCACCCGCTCCGGGATCGTGACCCGCAGGCGGTACCAGTTGAAGCTGACCCGGCCCGTGCCCAGGCGCAGCCGGGTGTCCGCCGGGCTGAGCACCTTCCAGGTCGAGTCGTCGAAGTCGACGCCCTCGGCATGGGGGACGACGTCATAGGTGCGGTTGGCGGGACCGGACGGGCCCAGGTCGGAACCCACGTCGACGAAGTCGATCCCGGTGACCTCGGCGTCCGCGTAGCGCCACTCGGCGCCGGCGATCTCCATGCCCTCCTCGGTCTGTAGATCGATCACCGCGTCAGGCCGTCCCGGCAGCAGCTCGGGGGGCCCGGGCAACCGGGCGGCCGTGGCCACCCCGGTGACGTTCATGAGGCGACCTTGACGACGTAGTAGAGGAACGGGTCGGTCACGGCGATGAACTGGTGAGGGACGCCGGCGGGGATGGCGAGGACATCGCCGGCGGCGAGCCGGTGCTGGGTCCCCCCGGCGATGGCCGGAGCCCGGCCCTCGCCCGCGGCCACCTCCCGGCAGTCGAGCATCCGCCCGCCGGTCACCACCGTGGCCTCGCCGTCGACCACGTACATGACGTCGGTGACGCGCTCGTGGTGCTCGACCTCGCCCGGCTCCCGGCGCCGGCCGGCATCCACCTTCCAACCGGGCGTGTCGACCAGCAGGCCCCCGGTTTCGAATCGGGCCGTCACCGCCGCCGCTGGGATGTAGGTCGCCTCCGCCGCGCCGTCGGCGGCGGCGGAGAAGGCGGCGGCTCCGATCGTGGCCAGCTCGTGGTCCTCGTCGGCCGAGGAGGCACCGCTCACGCCGACGGCGCCGATCACCTGGCCGGCATAGGTGATCGGGATCCCGCCCTGGAGGGGCACGGCCCGGGCCAGGTGCAGGGCCGAGGGCCGCCCACCGGCCGCCTGGTCCTCGAAGTCCTTGCTGGGACGGCGGTAGATGGCCGCCGTGCGGGCCTTGTCGGTGGCGACGCCCACGCTGGCCACCTGGGCGGCGTCGGGCCGCCACAGGTAGACGAGCTCTCCGGCCGCGTCGACCACGGCGATGACCGGGGCGACGCCCCGGGCCGTGGCCACGGTTCCGGCGGCTTCGGCGGTCAGGCGGGCGCCGTCCCGGGTGAGGGCATGGACCTCGGCGGTGGAGAACTCCACCCCCGCTCCGGCCAGAGACACCGACTCGTCCTCGTCGGGCGTCTCGCCGCTGGTGCCGATGGCGCCGACGACCTCGCTGCCCACCTTCAACGGGATCCCGCCGGTCAGGGCGGCGGCGCCGTGGAGGGCGAGGGCGCCGAGGCGCCCGCTGCTCACCTGGTCTTCGATCTCCCGGCTGGGACGCACGAAGATGGCGGCGGTGCGGGCCTTGTCGATGGCGACGTTCACACTGGCCGGCTGGGTGTCATCCAGCCGGCGCAGGGCGAGGAGGTCGCCGGCGGCGTCGACCACCGCCATCACCACCCGGTAGCCCTTGCCCCGGGCCACTTCCTCGGCGGCGGCGAGCACGGCGTCGGCGCCATCGGGGTCCAGAATCCTGCGGGTACGGACGACGGACATGACGTTCACACTCCTTGTGCTCTGAGGACGCCAGCCCAGACGGCTGCGTCCGCGGTGATGAACAGGACGTTGTTTCCCGGGCCGCCGAAGGTGAAGTTGACGGCGCCGGGGAGGTGGATCTCGCCGATGAGGTCGCCGTCAGGATTGAAGACCTGCACCCCGGAGAAGGCCGAGGCGTACACCCGGCCGTCGCGGTCCACCTTGATGCCGTCGGGAAATCCCGGGGTGGTCACGGCGAAGAGACGGGCGTTGCGGAGATGGCGTCCTCCAGCCACGTCGAAGGCCACGATGTGGTGGGGGAGATCCACGTGGTAGCTACCCGGCTCCTGGTTGGCGCCGCTGTCGGTGATGTAGAGGACCGACTCGTCGGGCGAAAAGGCCAGGCCGTTGGGTTTCACGAACGAGTCGGCCACCACCGAGAGGTCACCGGTGGCCGGGTCGAAGCGGTAGACGAAGTCGCCGACCTGGGGTTCGGGCCGGAAGCCCTGGAGGTGGCCGTAGCTCGGGTCGGTGAACCACACCGTCCCGTCGCTCTTGACCACAACGTCGTTGGGGGAGTTGAGCCGGAGTCCCCGCCAGGCGTCGACCATCGTCTCGTGGGTGCCGGTGGCGAGGTCGAGGCGGCTGATCCGAGCCGGGTGCTCGTGAGTGCCCTGCTCGCAGACGAGGAGGCGGCCCTCCCGGTCGAGGGTCATCCCGTTGGCCATGCGCACCGGCACGGGCACGGCCGTCACCCGTTCGGGTTCGACGGGAAAGCGATCACCGTCGAGAGCGAGTCGCCTGAGGGCGCCGGGAGCGGTGGTGGTGAAGTTGAGGGCGTCCTCGGCGGCGACGTAGACCGGGCCCTCGTGGGCGTCGGTGTCGACCACTCGAACCAGGCGGGGAGCGTCGCCGGTGACGGCGGCGAACTCCTTGTCGTGGAACTGGAAGGGATCGGTCGGTTCCATGCCGGGGAGTCTCGAAGGATCCGGATCCGTTACGCCCGTAACGGATCCCGCCGGTGCCGGGACTGCAGACAAACCGCAGAGAGGAGCTCGGCATGGCCGGGATGATCGAGGCCGTCTTCATCGCCGCCGCCGGCGGCGAACCCATGCAGCGGGTCGACGAGGTGCTGGCCGTCGCCGGCCGGGGGCTGGAGGGTGACCGCTACGCCACCCGCTCCGGCTACTGGACCGACGTCGACGAGTGCCAGGTCACCCTCATCCAGGCCGAGGACCTCGACGCCATCACCGCCGGCGCCGGGCCGGCCGTGGCCGACGGCCAGCACCGGCGCAACATCGTCACCCGGGGCGTCGACCTGCGGGGCCTGGCCGGTTGGCGGTTCCGCATCGGCGAGGCCGTGTTCCACTACGACCGGCCTCGGCCCCCCTGCCGCTACATCGAGGGCCTCACCGAGCCGGGCATGACCCGGGCCCTGGCCGCCCGCCGGGGCGGCATCTGCGCCCGGGTGGTGGAGTCGGGCCTGATCCGGGTGGGCAACGCCATTGAGCCGCTTGACCAGGACTCGCTCATGGAGCGCGTCGCCGGCCCCCTCCTCCGCTGGCCGGGCCGGGCCTGACCACCGTTGACATGCCGGGCCGGCTGACCTAAAGCAGGGTGTACGAAGAGCCGAAGGAGGCCGCCATGGCTACGGATCTCGCCATCACCGTGGAAGACAAGCCGGGCGAGCTGGCCAGCCTGGGGGAGGCGACCGGCCGAGCCGGGATCAACATCGACGGACTGTGCTGCTACGCCTCAGGTGGAAGTTTCGTCGTGCATCTGCTGGTCGAGGACGCCGCTGCCGCCCGCCGGGCCATAGAGGACGCCGGCTACCCCTCGATCGAGGACCGTGAGGTGGTCGTCGTGGCTCTGGAGGATCGGCCCGGCGCCTTGGGAGAGACGGCTCGGACGATCGCCGCCGCCGGGGTGAACATCGAGCTCGCTTACCTTGCCACCAACACTCGACTCGTCGTCGGCGCCGCCGACCTCGACACGGTACGGGCCGTCCTGTAGGAGCGGCGCCCAGGTAGTACCGGCTAACGCCGATTCTCGCGGCCGAGCCTTCCGCCGGTGGTAAGGCGCGGGGCCTGGTGGTGAGCTGATCGGTTCGGCTTGTTTGCTGGGGTTGGTCAGGCTAGAGCGATGAAGGAGGGGTGGGTCTCGCTGTCTGTGGAGACCCACGTTCGGGTTCGGGTTCGCTGTGAGGTCGATGCCTGGGTCACATGATCTCGACGATCGTGGAACGCCAGGTCGTCTTGAAATAACAGGAATGTAGTTCAGGATGATGGGGGACGGTGCGGGGTCGTTGACGTGCTGCGACCGATCCGGTCTACTATTCCTGTGGAACAGACAGCGATATCACCCCCGGCACGGTCGGGTGGCGAGTTCTTTGCTGCTCCAGCCGATCCCACCCAGCGCCGCTACGAGGCGCTGCGGGCCTACCTGCTCGAGGGGGTGCCCGGCCCGGTGGCGGCCGCCCGGTTCGGATACAGCCCCGAGACGCTGGCCTCGATGGTGCGGGACTTCCGAGCGGGACGCCGGGAGTTCTTCGTCGCCCCCCGTCCTGGCCCCAAGGTGGCGCCGGCCAAGGAAGCGGCCCGCCCCCGGATCGTGGAGCTGCGCCAGCTGGGACGCTCCGCGTACGAGATCGCTGAGGTCCTCGCCGCCGAGGGCACGCCGTTGAACCGCACGGGAGTGGCCGAGGTCCTCGCTGAGGAAGGCTTCGCCCGCATGTGGCCCCGGCCCCACGCCGAGCGGGGCCTTCCTCGACGCGAGACCTTGCCCCGGGCTCAGGTCATCGACTTCGACGAGCTCGCGCAACGGTCGGAGACAAAACTGGCCGGGCTGTTGCTGGCCGTGCCCGACCTGGTGACCCTCGACCTCCCCGGCCTGGTCGCCGCCGCGGGCTACCCCGGCACCACCGTCATCCCCGCCGTGTCGTCGGTGTTGTCCCTCCTCGCCCTCAAGCTCGTCGGGACCCGCCGAGTGAGCCATGTCGATGACCTCGCCGCCGACGCCGGCGCCGGACTCTTCGCCGGGTTGGTCGCCCTGCCCAAAGCCACCGCCCTGACCACCTACAGCTACCGGCTCGACCATGAACGTCAGCGCAGGTTCCTCGCCGCGCTGGACGGGGCGATGCTGGCCGCCGGTCTCGCCGACGGCGGCGACTTCGACTTGGACTTCCACGCCGTCATGCACTGGGGCGAAGACGCCGCCCTGGAAAAGCATTACGTACCGAGGCGTTCGCAGCGCACCCGCTCCGTGCTCACCTTCTTCGCCCAAGACGCTCAGACCCACAACCTCGTCTACGCCAACGCCGACATCTCCAAGGCCGCTCAGGCCCGCGAGGTGCTGGCCTTCTGCGACCACTGGCGAGCCGTGGCGGGCGCCGATCCCGCCACCCTGGTCCTCGACCAGCGGGTCACCACCCAAGAAGTGCTCGGCGACCTCGATCAGCGCGGCGTGCGCTTCATCACCCTGCGCACCCGATCCGCCGCCGTCGTCCGCCACATCGAAGAGCTCCACCCCACCGCCTGGAAAACCGTGTCCCTCGACCGCGACGGCAACTACCGCAAACCCCAGGTCGTCGACGAGGACGTCACCCTGTCTGCCTACCCCGGCACCATCCGCCAGCTCGTCGTGCGCGGACTCGGCCGTGACACACCCACCGTCATCATCACCAACGACCGGCACTCAACCCCGAAGCAACTCATCGAGCGCTACGCCCGGCGCATGACCATCGAACAACGCCTGGCCGAATCCATCCGCTCCTTCCACCTCGACGCCCTCGCCTCCGCCGTGCCCCTCAACGTCGACCTCGACGTCGTCCTCTCCGTCCTCGCCGGCGCCGTCTGCGCATCGCTGCGCCGCCGGCTACCCGGCTACGCCGCGGCAACTCCGGACACCCTCCAACGCCGATTCCTCCACACCGGCGGCGTCATCACCAACCACGGCGACACCATCGAAGTGCGTCTCAACCGCCGCACCTACTCGCCCGTCCTCCGCTCAGCCGACATCCCCGACACCACCGTCCCCTGGTGGGGCGGAAGACGCCTCCACTTCGAATACACCTGAAAGTGGGGTCGATCTCGCTGCGTGAGAATCGGCGCTAACTACTTCGACCTGAAGAAGTGAGTGCCCGTGGGGCCAGTGGTGGCCTGTGAGAAGCTCGGCGATGCAGCTGCATCGTCTCCTGGCCCCGGTTCCCGTTCTCCCAGCTTGTTTCCGGCTCCCGTGGTGG
>JBIOUX010000199.1:0-9468 GCA_044867425.1 Acidimicrobiia bacterium
CGAGTTGTATACAGGCGGGTGTGAGCGAGCCGACCGAAGAGCAGGGCGAGGCGGACGCAGCGAGTGAGCGGCGCCGGCGGGTCATGGAACGGCTGGCCGAGATCCTGCAGGGCCCGCCCCCCGACCGGGGTGGGACGCTGATCGAGGGGCCGGACCCCGAGGAGTTCGGCGCCCTGTTCGAGACTCTCCTGGAGCAGTTCAAGGGCTGGTCGCGTCTGCCCCCCTCAGCCCCCGGCGAGAAGACGGAGGGCTGAGCTCGCCGTCCGTCCGGGCGTTACTCAGCGGGGGCGGGACCGTCTACGTTGACGACCGGCGGACCCGAGCCGCCACCTCGCACCACCACCAGCTGGCTGTCGGCGTCCGACGGGTTGCTCTCCCGGTGGACGGCCTCGGGCGGCACGTAGAGGAAGTCGCCGGGCCCGGCCTCCATCACGCACGACCCTCCCGGCCCCGACTCCATCCGCACTTGGCCCGACACCACGTAGATGGTGGATTCGTAGCTGCCGTGGTGGTGCCAGCCGGAGTCGGCGCCCGGCCCGGTGAAGGCCAGCCCGGCCCACATGCCGGGGGTGGCCACCGCCTCCTCGCGCATCATGCTCCCGGCGGGCCGCGGGATCCGCTCGGCCGGGGGAACGAAGCGGACAGGATCGCCGGAGCCCACGACGGCCACCCTATTCGGTGAAGACGAAGATGTCGCTTCCCGGGTTGCTGTCGCCCGCCACCAGCGTGGTGGCTTCGGAGTCGAACGCCACCAGCTCGCCGCCCCCACCCACGTTGGCGGCGTAGCAGTCGGCGTCGGCCTGTGACCCGTCGGTGGCCACGCTGGCCCGGATCGTCTCGGCGCGGTCACGGTCGTAGAGGAACACGTCCCGCATGCCGTTGCTGTCACCGTCCACCAGGTTGGCGGCCGCCGACCAGAAGGCCACGTAGCGCCCGTCGGGCGAGATCGAGGGGTCCGAGCTGTCGTCGTCGCCCTCGACGCCGTCGCTGCTGACGCTGGCCCGCCGGGTGACGCCCGCCTGGAGATCCCGGACGAACACGTCGCTCTTGCCGTTGGTGTCTCCGTCCACCAGGTTGGCGGCGTTGGACCAGAAGGCCACGTAGCGGCCGTCGGCTGAGAGTGAGGGGCTGAAGCTGCCGCCGTCGCCTTCGGCCTCGGAATCAGCCAGGCTGACCCGGGTGGTGGTGCCGCTCTCCCGGTCGTGCACGTACACGTCCCGGGCCCTGTTGGTGTCGGCGCTGTCGAAGACCACGTCGGACTGGAAGGCCACGTAGCGCCCGTCGGCGCTGAATGACGGGCGCAGGCTCTCGCCCGCGCCCTGGGCCCCGTTGGAGGCCACGCTCACCCGGGTGGTCTCCGCCTTCTCCATGTCGTGGACAAAGATGTCCCGGGCCGAGTTGGTGTCGGTCGAGCGCCCGATGACGTCCTTGCCGACGAGGTTGCGGGCCGCCGACTCGAAGGCCACCAGCATCCCGTTCCCGGAGATGACCGGGCGCAGGCTCTCGCCGTTGCCCTCGACGCCGCCGGGCCCGACGCTGACCCGGCGGATGACCTGGTCGATGCGGTCGAAGACGAAGGCGTCGGCCACGTCGTTGTCGTCGTTGGGCACCAGGTTGGTGGCCTCGGACCAGAAGGCCACGTAGCGGCCGTCGGCCGACAGGGTGGGGCGCTGGCTCTGGCCGTCGGCTTCCGTGCCGTCGGACGCCAGGCTGACCCGTTCGGTGGTGCCGGTGGCGCGGTCGTGCACGAACACGTCGCGCACCCGGTTGGTGTCCCCCGCCACCAGGGCGGGGGAATCGGAGTCGAAGGCCACGAAGCGGCCGTTGGCGCTGAACCAGGGCCGGAAGCTGAAGCTCTTGCCGGCCCGGCGCGAGGCGGGCGGGAGGGGGGTGGTCACCCCGTCGGTGCTGGCCCCGGCAGGGACAGACGGCAGGACCAGGAACCCCAGCGTCATGAGCAGCAGCAGTCGGTGGCAGTGCGGGCGCATCCCTGACCCCGGGACGCGCGAACCCCCGGACCGGTCTGGCCCGGGGGTCCGGACAAGTATCATGCTCCCTCCCTGTTCGGGTCGCTGTGAGCGGCTCAGCAGGTGCCTCCCTCAGGCAACCCCCTGTGGCTTCCGGGGCGGGTGTTCCCGGATGCCGCGGGCGAGGATGATGTTACTTAAGTTGTCAGGATATCTTCAAGCTCAACGGAGATGATGTCGGCGTCCACGCACACCGGGCCGACGAGGGTCTCGTCCTCCGCGATGCACGCTGCGCCGTCGTCGTCCGCCGAATCGGACTCGCCGTCACCGCGGTCCATCGGAACGACCGGGCTGCTGACGATGTTCCCGGCGTCCGTGAGCACGATGGCGTCGCTAGCCACTTGGGCGCGGTCAGCGGCGGATGCCGTGATCACGACGGCCCCAAGAAGCCCAAAAGCCACAAGAACACCAATTGCAACTTTGGCCCTCATAGGTCGATTGTCCTTTCGTTTGGGCTACTTCGGTTAACACCCGAGAACACTAATTAACAATAAGAGCAGTAATGGAATGGAAGAAATCGACCAATTCAGAAAACTAGATCAACACGAGCGTCACTGCAAGCAGAAGTTCTGACGCTTCGTCGCCAAAGTGGTCCGCAGCGCGCGCAGAGCGGGGTCAGTAGACGATGACGGAGCGGGCAATCTCCCCGCTGCCCATGGCCTGGAAGGCTTCCTCGATTCCCTCAAGGGAGATCTCCCGAGAGATGAGCTCCTCCAGCCGCAACTGTCCCTGGCGCCACAAATTGATGATCCGGGGTACATCTCTTGACACATCCGACGAGCCATACCAGCACCCGGAGATGGTCTTTTCCGCCACCAGCATCCCGATGAATGCGGGGACGGTCAGCATCACGTCCATCCGGGGGACGCCGACGAGCACGGTCTGACCGCCCCGGCGGGTCATGGTCACGGCCTGCTCGATGGTCGGGCCCGACCCGACCACTTCAAAGACCACGTCGGCGCCGCGCTGGGCGGTGGCGTCCATCACGCCGCTGACGGCACTGCCGGCGGACGCATCCACGCTGGCGGTGGCTCCGAAGGTCTTGGCCATGTCCAGCTTCCCCGGGGCCGTGTCCACGGCGATGACCTCGGCGGCGCCCGCCACCCGGGCGCCCTGGATGACGTTGAGCCCGACGCCACCGCAGCCGATCACGGCCACGGTGTCGCCCTCGGTGATCCGGGCGGTGTTGAGGGCGGCGCCTACGCCGGTGAGGACGCCGCAGCCGATGAGCGCGGCCACCCGCAGGTCGACATCGGGCTCGATCTTCACCGCCGCGATGGCGGGGATGATGATCTCTTCGGAGAAGGTCCCGGCGCCGGCCATCTGGAACAGCGGTCCGCCCCCGGAGCTCAGCCGGGTGGTGCCGTCGAGCATCCCTCCGGTGATGGCTCCGATCGACCCCTTCTCGCAGAGGTGCCGGGCGCCCTTCCGGCAGTACCAGCACTCGCCGCACTGGGGCACCCAGGACACGACCACGTGGTCGCCTACCGCCAGCCCGCTGACCCCGTCGCCCACCTCGACGATCTCGCCCGCTCCCTCATGGCCGAGGATGCAGGGCAGGGGCGACATGATGGTGCCGTTCTGGACCGACAGGTCCGAGTGGCACACGCCCGAGGCCGCCACCCGCAGCTTGACCTCACCGGCCCGGGGAGCCTCGATCTCGACGTCGTTCCGGATCTCCAGAGGCGTTCCGATCCCGGTGAGGACGGCGGCTCGGTGCATGGGGGCTCCTTGTGGTCAGGACGAGCGCCAGTGATTCTGGCTTAGCATCGCCGGAGTGAGCGAAGAGTCCCACGCCGAGTTGGCCCGTAGCCTGGTGGCAAGCACCAACCGGGGGGTGCTGTCCACCGTCGCCCTCGACCCGCCCGGCTATCCCTTCGGGTCGGTCGCCACCTACGCCGTCGACGAGCGGGGCCGGCCCGTGGTGTGCATCTCCTCCCTGGCCCCCCACACCAAGTACGCCGAGGTGGACCCCCGGGCCAGCCTGCTGGTGGCGGAACCGGTCGCCCCCGATACCGATCCGCTGGCCGGGGGACGGGCCACGCTGCTCGGGGATCTGCTGCCCGTCGCCGCCGGGGAGCGGGCGGCGGTTCGGGAGCTCTTCCGGGCCGCCAACCCCGCCTCCGCCCCCTACATCGATTTCGCCGACTTCGGGTTCTGGCGCCTCGAGGTGCGCTCGGTGCGCTATGTCGGCGGCTACGGCCGTATGAGCTGGGTCGACCCCGCCGAGTACGCCACCGCCCCGTCCTGACTGCCGGCCAACGCGGAGAGCCGGGACGTCCCCTCGGGGGGTCCCGGCTCTCCTGTCCCTTACCTCGCGTGTGTCCTCAATGTCCCGTGATGCAGTTTTCTCCTAGGGCTGAACGGGTCTCTCGATGACCTCCGCTTCTCGTGGGCCGTTAGATCATTTCCCGCTCGCGGGTGACGACGCGCTCCTCCCGGCGGCTGGGGGCCCAGCTGCTCCAGAACAGCATGGAGAACAGCAGGCCGATCCCACCGACCACCATCAGGATCACGCCCACGGTGTCGAGGTCGATGCCCTCGGCCGTGGTGTTGACGGCGAAGGCAAGGATGGCCCCGATCGCCAGAAGGAAGATGCTCACGCCGATACCCATGGATCCCACCTCCAGGGGGCAGGGGACCGTCCCCCGTCCCGGGATGTCCGATGCCGGGGGTGTACCCGGCGCAGAAAGCCAGAAAACCCTGGTGGGACAAGGGGTTTGTGTTGGCGGGAGCTTTTGTACCCTTTGTCCTGGGAGGGGTTTCCAGGAGCTAGAGCAGCTCGTAGGTCCGGGGCCCGTCCACCCGGCACCCGGCGTCCCATCCCTCGGGATCGCACAGCCGCTCGAACTCCCGCCGGCGGGCCTCGGCCCGCTGCCGGCGGCGCTCGGCCCTCGCCCTCCGGCGCTGGTGAGCCCGGCGCCGGAGGGCGACGACGCCACCCGTGGAAGCGAAGAGCATGAGCATCAGCCGGGACAGCCACCGTCCACCCCCGGCGTTGCCCTCCACCGCCTCGGCGCTGTTCTGCACCAAGGTGGTGGCGATGGGTGGCTCGAAGGGCCGGACCCGGGCCTCGGGCAGGCGCTCACCGGTCCCGGCGGCGTCCCGGGGAGTGGCGAAGCCGAGGTCGAGGAGGGTGGCGGCGCTGCCGTAGGTGTCATCCGTGTCGAGGACCACGGCGATCATGGTGCGGCCGTCGCGCCGGGCGGCCCCCACGAAGGTGTGCCCGGCCTGGCGGGTGTAGCCGGTCTTGAGGCCGATGGCGCCCGGGTAGCGCCGGAGCAGCTTGTTGTGGTTGAGGAGCCGGTGCTGGCGGCCCGACGGGCCCTCGAACCTGTACTCGGGCAGGGCGGCGATCTCGGCCAGCTCGGGCACGGCCAGGAAGTTCCGGGCGGCGACGGCCAGGTCGTAGGCGCTCACCCGGCTGCCGCCCTGGAAGGAGGCGCTGTCGTCGAAGCCGGCCGGGTCGTTGAACTTGCTGTCCCGCATGCCGTAGCGGGCGGCGGTGGCGTTCATGTCGGCGGCGAAGCCGGCCAGGCTGCCGGAGGCGGCCACGGCGAGGCCATAGGCCGCGTCATTGGCCGAAACCATGAGCAGGGAGTGGAGGGCGGGCGAGAGGGCCCAGCCCTGGCCGGGCCGCATGCCGATGCGCATGGCCGGCTGGGCGGCGGCGGTGTCGTCGACCACGAACACCGCTTGGGCGGGAAGCTTCTCCACCGCCACCAGGGCGGTCATGAGCTTGGTCGTGCTGGCCGGGGGCAAGGCGTCGTGGTGGGCCTGGGCGGCGAGCACGGCTCCCGAGTCGGCGTCGACCAGGATGTAGGCCCGGGCCGGGGGGACAGGGCCCGCCCCGGCGGCGTGGGCTGGCGCCCGGAGGGCGAAACCGAGAGCGCAGACCAGGGTGAAGACCGTTGCCATCCACCGGCGCCCGCGCATGGGCTCACAGGCTATGCGCCGCCTTCGGGTGATTGGTGGATTCCGCCGCCCCGCTAGCCTGCGGTTTCGTGGCTTCTCGAGTGCTCGTCACGGAACCCCTGGCCCAGATCGGGCTGGACGCGCTGGCCGGCGCCGGCTTCGACGTCGACGTGCGGACCGGGCTGTCGCCCCAGGAGCTCATCTCCGCCGTGACCGGAGCGTCGGCCCTGATCATCCGCAGCGCTACCAAGGTGGACGAGGCCACCCTCGACGCCGGCACCGACCTGGTGGTGGTCGGGCGGGCCGGGATCGGTCTCGACAACGTCGACGTAGCCGCCGCCACCCGCCGGGGCGTAATGGTGGTCAACGCCCCGCAGTCCAACGTCCTCTCTGCCGCCGAGCACACCATCGCCCTGCTCATCTCCCAGGCCCGCAACGTGCCCCAGGCCGATGCCGACCTGAAAGCCGGCAACTGGCGCCGGTCGCGCTGGGAGGGGGTGGAGCTCCACGGCAAGATCCTGGGGATCCTCGGGCTGGGCCGGGTGGGCGGGCTGGTGGCCCAGCGGGCGCTGGCCTTCGGCATGCACCTCATCGCCCATGACCCCTACGTCAGTGCCGAGCGGGCCCGCCAGATGGGCGTGGAGCTGGCCCCCTCGGTTGAGCAGCTGGTGGCCGAGGCCGACTTCCTCACCATCCATCTCCCCCGTACCCCCGAGACCGAGGGGCTGGTGGGCCAGGAGCTGCTGGCCCGGGCCAAGCCCGGAATCCGCATCATCAACACCGCCCGGGGCGGGATCGTGGACGAGGAGGCCCTCCACGACGCCCTGGTGTCAGGGCAGGTGGCCGGGGCCGCCCTCGACGTCTTCGACGAGGAACCGACCACCAAGAGCCCCCTGTTCGAGCTGGACACGGTGGTGGTCACGCCCCACCTGGGTGCGTCCACCATCGAGGCTCAGGACAAGGCCGGCCAGACCATCGCCGAGCAGGTCATCCTGGCCCTGCGGGGCGACTTCGTGCCCTACGCGGTCAACGTGGCCGCCGGCGAGGCGTCGGAGACCGTGCGGCGGTTCCTGCCTCTGGGGGAGCGCCTGGGCCGGCTGTTCACCGCCCTGGCCGGGGGAGTGGTCGAGACCCTGGAGGTGTCCTACGAGGGGCAGGTGGCCGACTACGACTGCCGCATCCTCACCCTCTCGGTGCTGAAGGGCGTGTTCTCGCCAGTGGTGGAAGAGCCCGTCAGCTTCGTCAACGCCCCCCAGCTGGCCGAGGAGCGGGGCCTGGCCCTGCGGGAGACGAAGTCGTCGTCGGCCCGTGACTTCGTCAACCTCATCTCGCTGCGGGGCCGGATCGGAGGGCGGGACGTCCACGTGGCCGGCACCCTGGCCGGGCCCAGCGAGTCGCCCCGCATCGTGGGCATCGACGACCACACCGTCGACGTGCCCCCGTCGCGCTACATGCTGGTGGTCCGCAACGACGACCGGCCCGGCATGATCGGCCGGGTGGGAACGACGCTGGGGGACGCCGGCATCAACATCGCCGACATGGCGCTGGGCCGGGGTCCGACGGGTGAGCACGCCCTCATGGTGCTCTCCACCGACTCGCCCGTGGGTCCCGACGTGGCCGAGCGCCTCCGGGCCCAGGACGGCATCCTCGACGCCAAGTCCATCGAGCTCGACTGACGGGCGGGCTTACCGCAGGGCGGGGCGGAGGCCGTCGGCCTGGGCCGACGCCTCGTCGGGGTAGCAGCGGTCGGCGTGGGTCCGGTTGTAGTTGCGGGCCCCGGGCGAGTGGAAGATCTTGCTCGACAGCTTGGCCTTGACCGGATGGGTGGGGGGACAGACCCCCTCGTTGGCCTGGACCCAGAGCCGCTCGCCGGGAGGCTCGGCCGCCTTGCCCGTGGGGGCCTTGCGGGCCGGGCCCGTCTTGGGCTTGGCCGCTCGGGCGGGTGGTGCCGGCGGACGGGCCGGCTCGCCCGCTTCGGCCCCCGCCTGGCCGTTGCCCTCCACCGGGTCGTCTGAGACCTGCGGGGGGACGGCCTCGCCGTTGCCCCGGGCGCCCGCCGGCGCCTCGGGCACGGGTGTGGTCACGGGGGCGGCCACCGACGCCGGTGACGGCGAGGGGACCGTGGCTCCCGGCTCACCTGTCGACACCCAGGGCTCGGACTGCCAGGCGTCGCCGCCCCACCTGGACCGCAGAGTGCGGTACAGGCCGTAGCCCAAGCCGCCGAGCAGTCCCAGGCGCAGAGAACGGCGCAGCAGGACTCGGATCATGAGGCGAGTCTACGCAGCAACTCAGTAGGGGTAGTGCCGTTCCACCACCTGCTCGGCCGTTCGCCAGCGGTTCACGGCGCTGACGATGGCCCGCAGCGACGCCGTCTCGATGTTCTCGTGGGTGCCCACACCCCACTTGACACCGGCCTCGCCTGACTGGGTCTCGACGTAGGCGGCGGCGGTGGCGTCCGAACCCGCCCCCACGGCGTGCTCGGAGTAGTCGACGATCTCGAGGTCGACGCCGAGGTCGGCCTGCAGGGCGGCCACGAAGGCGTCGATGGGGCCGTTGCCCTGGCCCGAGACGGTGCGGTGGGCGCCGTCGACCAGCAGCTGAGCCACCACCCGGGAGCCGTCGGGGCCGGTCGAGCTCTCATGGGTGAGGAGCTGGACGGGCGGGTTCTCGGGGATGTACTCGGCGTTGAACGCCTCCCACATGGCCAGCGGGGAGATCTCCGTGCCCGTGTCCTCGGTGATGCCCTGGATGGTCTTGGAGAACTCGATCTGGAGCCGGCGGGGGAGATCGAAGCCGTGCTCGGCCTTCATGATGTAGGCCACGCCGCCCTTGCCCGACTGGGAGTTGACCCGGATGACCGCTTCGTAGGAGCGGCCCACGTGCTTGGGGTCGATGGGGAGGTAGGGCACCCCCCAGGTGTCGTAGTCCACGCCGAGGGCGTCGAAGCCCTTCTTGATCGCGTCCTGGTGGCTGCCGGAGAAGGCGGTGTAGACGAGGTCGCCGACATAGGGGTGGCGGGGATGGACGGGCAGGCGGTTGCAGTACTCCGCCACCCGGCGCAGGGCGTCGATGTCGGTGATGTCGAGCTCGGGGTCGACGCCCTGGCTGAAGAGGTTCATGGCCAGGGTGACGACGTCGACGTTGCCGGTGCGCTCCCCGTTGCCGAACAGGGTGCCCTCCACCCGGTCGGCGCCGGCCATGACCCCGAACTCGGCGGCGGCCACCGCGCAGCCCCGGTCGTTGTGGGGGTGCAGCGACAGGGTGATCAGGTGGCGGTTGGGCACGTTGCGGTGGAAGTACTCGATGACGTCGCCGTAGATGTTGGGGGTGTACATCTCCACCGTGGCCGGCAGGTTGAGGATGACCGGCTTGGCGTCGGTCGGCTCGATGACGTCAGTCACCGCCGCGCACACCTCGATGGCGTAGTCGATCTCCGTGCCGGTGAAGCTCTCCGGGCTGTACTCGTAACGGATCTTCGAGTCGCCCATCGTCTGCTCCAGCTTGCGGCACAGCTTGGCTGCGTCCA
>JBIOUX010000200.1:0-56022 GCA_044867425.1 Acidimicrobiia bacterium
TGCCGTCGACGAAGCCCTGCGACTGCAGGAGGAAGCGGGCGTCGAGGTCGTCACCGATGGCGAGATGCGCCGCGTTTCGTTCCAGAGCCAGCTGCCCGCGGCCGTTGAGGGCTTCTCGGACTGGGACCTCGACGCGTTCCTGTGGGGCGACTGGCATGGTGACGAGGAGGTCGGCGACCTGCTAGTCGAGCGTCCTGAGCTGGCTGTGGTCGGGAAGCTGCGACGCCGTCGTAGCCTGTGTGCCGAGGAGTTCGCCTACGCCCGTGGGCGCACCGATCGGGTGCTGAAGGTCACGCTCCCCAGCCCCAGTCTCTTCGCGAACTTCTGGGATCCCGAGCGGGCTCCTCCCGAATACCGGACCCTCGAGGACTTCCTCGCCGACGTCGCGGAGCTCCTCAGGGAGGAGGCCGACGAGCTGGAGGCAATGGGAGCCACCTACCTCCAGGTCGACGCTCCCCATTACACGATGGTTCTCGATCCCCGCTACCGGGACTTCTACGCCAGTCGCGGCTGGCCGACCGAACGGTGGATCGAGCTGGGCCTCGAACTCGACAACCGGGTCATCGGTGATCGTCAGGAGGTGACGTTCGGGTTCCATCTCTGCCGCGGCAACCAGGCCAGCCGGTGGCTCGTCGAGGGCGGCTACGAAGCCTTCGCCGAGCAGATCTTCGGCGGTATCCGTGCTCGTCGCCTCCTGCTCGAGTACGACGACGAGCGCTCCGGGAGCTTCGAGCCGCTCGTGCGAATCCCCACCGACCGGTGGGTGGTCCTCGGCCTGGTGACCACCAAGCGGTCCCGTCTCGAGTCCGTCGACGACCTGGCGAGAAGGATCGAGACGGCGAGCAGATACGTCCCCCTCGACCGGCTCGCGGTCTCCCCGCAATGCGGCTTCGCCACTTCGGTGCTCGGCAACGCCCTCACGATCGACGATGAGCGGGCAAAGCTCGGCCTCGTGGCGCAAGCGGCCCGAAAGGTGTGGGGCTGACGGGGCCGGCAGGGTCGAAGTCGAAGCGTGCCATCGCCCTGGGCCTCTGCACCACCATCTGAGGGAGGTGCGTGGTGTCGGACCCCGTTCGTAGTCGCCAGGCACGCGATTCGCCTCTTCGGTCTGACGGAGACGGCCCTTCGTGAGCTCGCAGCCAACTTCACGGCCGCACCCCGGACGCATCCATCTTGAGCGTCGTGTCAGACCTGGCCAACCGCCTGGGCGGCGATGCCGAGACCGACCACGACGACGAGGGCGGCGGCGGCCGTCGGCAACACCCGGCCGAGGACGGCCAGCGGCGTTTGGCTGTCGCGCCGGAGACGGGTGTCGAGGACGCCCCGGAACCGGGCCAGCAGCATGCCGGTGGCGAGCAGGCTGAGGGTCATCCCCACGCCGTAGCCGAGGACGAGGGCGACGCCGAACCAGGTGCGGCCGAGGGCGATGGCCCCGAGGAGGACGACGAGGGCCGACGGGCTGGGCACCATCCCGCCGGCGGCGCCCATGGCGGCCAGCGCCCGCCGGCTCATGCCCGGTCCGTCGGGGGTGACGTGGTGGTCATGGTGGTGCCGGTGCTCATGGCCGGCGTCGTGGCCTGCGGGTCCGTGGTCATGATCGGCGTGGCCGCCCGGGCCACCCGGCCCCGAGCGGCGCTGCCGGAGGGTTCGGATCAGCAGGCCGGCGCCGACGGCGGCCAGGAGCAGCCCACTGGCCAGCCGGAGCCAGGGGTAGAGGCGCTCGGGGACAAAGCCGGTCGACGCCGACAGCAACAGTCCGAGGACGAGCACCCCGGCGGTGTGGGTGACGGTCACGGTGAGGCCCAGCGTGGCCGCCTGGCGGAGCGAGCCCCGCTGGCCCACGAGGTAGGCGGCCATCACCGTCTTGCCGTGGCCCGGGGCGAGGGCATGGAGGGCGCCCAGGACGACGGAGGCGGCCAGGGCGAAGAGGGCGAAACCGAAGCTGAGGTCCTGGCGGGCAACGAGTGACGTGAACGCGGCCGTGAAACGTTCCATCTGCCGGGGCGCCAGCGCCGGAGACGACGCCGGTCCGCCGGTGCGGGAAGCGGAGTCGCCGCCGGGGGCGGGGCCGGCGGGAGCAACCCGCAGCGTGGCCCGGCGCTGGTCGAGGGGGGACTGGAGGAGGTCGTTCGGGTAGCGGGTGAGGCGGCCGCTGACGCTGTCGCCGGGCACGTCGGCGGCCACGAGGTCCACGCCGTCGCCGGTGGCCGTGATCTCCCGCCAGCCCACCCGGTCGGCGTAGTTGCGGTTCGAGTAGGTGATGCGACGCCCGTAGCCGCCCGTCCCGGCGGCCAACCGGCAGCTGAGGCGCAGGGTGGGCAGCCCGGCCTGGCCCGGCGGGAAGGAGACCTCGCTGGAGCGCAGGCCGAGGCGCTGGCGCCGCCCGTCGACCTCGAGGTGGAGGCCGCCGGTGAGGTCACGGCAGGCCCGGACGTGATAGGCGGACCGCTCGGTCTCGTCGACGTGCCCATCACCGTCGGTGTCGATGTCACCCCGGGTCTGGAAGGCGGGGATCTCGGCCATGTCCACCACCAGGTCGACGGCGACGGCGCCGGGCTGGACCACGAGCCCGCTGTACTGGCTGACGGTGAAGTTGCCGAGCGGGTGGGCGGACGCCACCGCGGCGGGGAAGACCACGGCGGCGCCGGCGAGGGCGAGGACAACGAGCGCCCGCCGCATCAGCGGACCCCGCCCGACAGCTCGGCCAGGGCGGAGGCGGCCGGCCCGGCGTGCAGCGACGAGAAGTGGGGGTTCTGGGCCAGGGCCGTCTCCAGGTCCAGGCGGGCGGCCTCGTGGTGGCCCAGGGCGCGATGGATCATCCCCCGGTGGAAGTGGAACAGGGCGTTGCGGGTGCCGAGCCGCAGGGCGGCGTCGGCCAGCGGGAGCGCCTCGGCGTCCCGGCCGTTGGCGTGGAGCTGCCAGGCCAGGGCGTCGGCCACGAAGACGCTCTGGCGCCGATCCCACTCGGCCCGGGCGGCGGCCAGGCCCTCGGCCAGGCGCACGCCGTGGTCGGCGTTGAACAGGGCGATCTCGAGGTCGACGTTGACGCCGCTGGCGGCCAGCAGCCGCTGCTGGGCCTCGAGCAGGGCGAACTGCTCGGCCGCCGCGGCGGGGCGGCCGGTGGTGAGGTACAGGTTGCCCAGTTCGGCCACGTACTCCGGCAGCGGGGCGCGGGCCACCACCGTCCGCCACTCCCCGATGGCCTGGTCGGTCTGGCCCCGGGCGGCGTCCAGGCGGGCCAGGCCCGCCCGGGGCGGCACGAAGTCGGGGTCGAGGCGGGCGGCCAGCTCGTAACTGCGCCGGGCCTCGGCCATGTCCCCCCGGTTCCAGGCCAGCTCGCCCAGGAAGTGGTGGGCGAAGGCGGCGCCGGCCGGGGTGGGAGCCGCCCTCACCGCCGCGTCCAAGGCCTCCCGGGCTCCGTCTGCGTCACCCTGGAGCTCGCGGGCGTAGGACACCCGGGCGTAGGCGGCCAGCCCCGGTCGGAGGTCGACCATGCGCTGGAAGGCGGCGAACGCCTCCGGATAGCGGCCGAGCTCGAGGAGGGCGTCGCCCATGACTCCGTAGACGCCGGCTTTGTCGGGGTTGAAGGCTAGGGCCTGCTCGGCCCACCGGAGCCCGTCGGCGAAGTCGTGGCGGGCGTTGGCCAGCGCCCCCCGTCCGGCCAGGGCGACCACGTTGCCGTCGGGCTGGAGAGCGACGGACCGGTCGAGGGCGCCTTCGGCCTGCGGGTAGGCGCTGGGGTCGGCCGTGACCCGGGCCCGCTCCACCAGCGCCAAGCCCAGCTCGGCCCAGGCCCCGGCGTCGTCAGGACGGCGGCGGAGGTGATCCTGGAGGCGGGTGACGGCACCGCCCGATGGCGCCCCGGTGGCCACCGTGGCGGTGGGCCCGGACGGACCGGCGGCGGCGCCGCCGGCTTTGCTCCGCCCGGACACGCCCGCGGTGGCGACCCCGGCGGCGATGAGGACGAGTCCGGCCGCCACGGCGATCCGGCGGGGCCGGCGGGTGCGGATGGTCACGGTCAACCTCCCGTTCGGGCAAAGACGATGACGTTGTCGCGGTAATGGCGGGAGCTGTGGTCGAAGCTCCCGCCGCACGTGATCAGGCGCAGGGCCCGTTCCGGGGTCGGGCCGTAGACCGCATCGGTGGGGAACTCCGACTTGGGGTGGCGGGCCGAGCCGTGCACGGTGAAGACGACCCGGGACCCGTCGGCCCGGTGCACGACGACCTCGGCGCCGGCGGCGAGTTCCCGGAGCCGGTAGAAGACGGCCGGGCCCCGCCGGCTGTCGACGTGCCCGACGACAATGGCCGGGCCGACGTCGCCCGGTGCCGGCCGGCCCGTGTACCAGCCGATGCGCCCGAAGTCGGTGGGCACCTCGAGGGACCCGTCGCCCTGCAGCCCGATGGGATCCACGGGAGCGGCGACGCCGATGGCGGGGATCTCGATCCGGACGGGCGCTGGTCCGGCCGGGCCGCCCCCCTCGGCGCCGGGATCGACGCGGGCGCCGGCGGCGGCCCACGCCGCCGTCAGCGACGAGGTGGCCCCGCCGGTGGGGGCCCGGGCCGGTGCCGGTGGGCGGACCGGGGTCGGGGCCGGGGCGGCGCGGTTGGGCGTCGTCACCGGGTCCGGGGTGGCCGCCGCCCCGACCGCCGTCTCCGGGAGGGTGGAGGACGTGACGGTCGGAGCGGCACTCGGCCCAGCGGCCCCGGTCGTGAGCGGAGCGGCTCGGTCCTGGCGGGAGGGGGAGGGAGTCCCTCCCGCCAGGAGGCCGAGGGTCAGGAGGCCGACAGCCAGCGCCGACCCGGCGACGATCGTTGAGCGACGCATGGCTCCCTGCCCCTTCCTGTTTCCGGTCCTCGGGCTACGCCGTCGCCCGCCGGGAGCGCACGCCCCACAGCGTCAGCCCGACACCGGCAGCCAGCGCCGCGGCGGGCAGCACCGGCGTGCCATCGGGGGCGGTTCCCCCGGCGCCGGCGGCGACGCCGCCCTGCGGGGTGCTGCCGCCGGGGTTGGGAGCAGCGGCCTGGGAGCGCACCGCCGAGCCCGAATGGGGCAGGGCCACGTAGGGGAAGGTGGTCCCGAAGGCGACGTCGTTGGTGTTCACGCCGTCGCCCAGGTCGTTGGGGCTGCCGGCGAGCTCGCCCTCGACGACCTGGAGGGCCACGTCGATGACGTCGTCGGACAGCCGCCGGCCGTTGGGGAAGCCCGCCTTGTCGCCGCCCAGGACGCCGAGGCGGTCGCCGATGGCGACGGGGGCGATCGACAGGTTGAGCCGCAGCTGCTCGCTGGGGGTCACGTTGGCCGGCTTGGTGAGGCCCTCGACACCGGTGAGGAACACCGACACGAGGTCGTTCCGGGGCGTGGCCGGAGCCTTGATCCCGTAGACCGCCTCGATCAGCTTGGGCACCTCGGGGTCGGTGACCTTGGCCAGGAACTGGCCGTCGCCTTCCGGCTTGGAGGCGTTGAAGTAGTCCTTCTTGCCGGCGGGCACGACGACCTCGTTGACCAGCGGCATGCCCAGTCGTGACACCTGGACGTAGTCACCCGAGGTGGCCTGGGTGCCGTCGGCGTTGGTGACCTTCATGCTCTGACGCTCGGCCGTGCTCCACACCCCGATGATGGGGTTGGCGGACGCGTCGCCTCCGGCGGCCAGCTCCCCCTGGGGGACCTGGAGGGCGAGGACGCTCACGTTGTAGCCGTCGAGGGTGTCGTTGCCGGCCTCCTTCAGGTTCGCGCCGTAGAGCAGGTCGAAGACCCGCAGGTCGAGGAAGAAGGGGTCGTCGGCCTGGCCCACGAAGGACCGGCCGCTGCTGCCGATGGGGACGATGGCTTCGTCGCGCAGCTTGGCGTAGTTGGGCATGGAGGCGTCGCCCACCCGGTCCGGAGCCACCGGTGCGTCGGTGAGCAGCGTCTTGGTCTCCGTACCGGAGATGCGCTCCAGCGTGTAGGTCTGCGTGAAATTCAGGGTGGCGTCTTTGAGGCTGTTCACCGGGCCGGTGTTGTAGAGGAAGGTGTCGGGGTTCTTGTAGCTCTTCTTGAAGGTCCACCGGTAGGTGATATCGGGCTTGGCGTCGTGGTTGTTGTCGATATGGACGTTGTACCGGACGTCGGTCGCCCACGGGAAGAACGTCGGACCGCCGCTCGGCTCCTGGAGGGGGATCCAGTTGCTGATGAGCGTGACGGTGTCCGGCTTGTCCGGGCTCACGAAGGCGTAGACGTCGGTGACGTCGATCTGGGGCTCGGAGGCGACAAGGGGCGCCTCCCGATGGCTGGAGGCCATCACCGGCGCCGACGCGAGTCCCATGCACGTGGCACTGATGAGCCCTATGGCGGCTGTTCGGAATAGCTTCATTGATCGCTCCTACCGAGCAGTTCGTTCTGCTCCGATTCGGCGTCATCCGGGCGCGGGGGAACCCCGCGTACGGATCACGATTTTTCAACCAGACGTCGCTACGAACGACGAGCCCACTGCGTGGTCAGCGCACCATCGCTGCCGGCCTGGCCCCGTGAAAAATGTTCGTATCGACAGCCGGTTTTCGACGCATCACCGGCGTCTGGATGAACCGGGGCGAAAAATTTACGGCGTACGCCGGATCTCGTAGTGCCCTGCTCGGGCCCTGCTCAGACCAGCAGCTCGGTCTCGGCGCCGACGAGTCGGTACACGGGAAGGGCGCGACGGTCGAGCGTCACGAGCACCACCCCGGCGTGCGCCGCCGTGGCCCCGACCACCGCGTCGTACACCGCCCCTCCGCCGAGGCCGGCCTCGGCCAGGGCGGCCAGCAGGCGGCGATGATTCCGGGCGGGCAGCGCCAGGGGCACAGCCGGGAAGCGGGCCCGGATGAGCGCCTCGGCGTCGACCGGGAGGAGCGCCCGGCGCTCCGGGAGACGCGTCAGCACGGAATACGTCTCCAGCATGGCATGGGCCACCAGGACGGGCTCGCTCCGGGTCAAGGCGTGGCTGGCCACGTCGTGGCGTTCATGCCAGGACGTCAGCGCGGGGACGGCCACGCTGGTGTCGACGGCAATCACCGACGGAGCCGCTCGACCACCTCGCGAACGCCATCGACGGTGAGCGGCGGGGCCGGCTCCTCCGTGACCGCCACCAACCGCCCGGCGCGCTCCTCGAGCCAGACTTTGGCTCCCACCGGGACGAGCTCGATCCGCCCGTCCCGCTCGTGCAACTCCAGGGTCTCTCCGGGGCGAAGCCCGAGGCGCTCTCGGATCGCCTTCGGGATGACGACCCGACCGCCGGAGTCGATGGTGACCTTCATGGGATCACTCTACCATTTTGATCCCATCTCTATACCATCGCCCGGGCGTCGTTCGTTCCCGCGCGCTGGTCAGAACTCCAGGATGAGCTGGGGCGGGTTGGCGGCTTCCTCGGAGTCGAAGCTCATGACGTCAGAGGAGTCGGCGGCGACCGGGCGACACGAATCGGTCGGGACGGGACAGAAGGCCGCGAACGTGCCGCGTCCCCCGGGTGGGGGATGAAACCCTCACATCCGGCCCCGGCCGGCCGATGGTTGGGCATGTACAACGACGAACCTGTAGTGGAGGGGCCGCTGGGGCTCCCCGACGAAGAGGGATTCCTGGCGGTGCTGGAGGCCGAGGAGCAGCGGGCCAAGCGCCACGGGGGCATTCACGGCCTGGTGCTGATCGAGCTGGAGCTCGGCAAGGTCGACCCCCGGCTGGCCGATGACGTCGCCGTCGCCCTCTCACGGTCGCTGCGGGAGACCGACCTCCTGGCCCAGATCGACCATCGGACCTTCGGAGTGCTCGCCCTCCACTGTCACGCCCTGGAGACGGTGGTGGCCCGCCTGCATGCGGCCCTGGATGCCGTCGCTCTCCCCGTGACGGCCTCGCTCAACGCCCGGTCCGCCGGCTTGGAGCTGCGGGCCGCCTGGTCGGCCATGGTGGCCGGCGACCAGTGGACGATGGGCTGGCCCGCCGCCCGCTACATCCCGTTCGTCGCCTCACTGCCCGTCTCGCTGAACTGACCGGGCGCTCCGATCCGCACCCCTGTCATCCCCCAGCGGCGATCTGCTTCACCTTCTTCCGTACCTGGGCTGCCAGCGCCGCCGGCCGCACGGCGCTCAGATCGTGGCCGGTGCCCCCCGAGAACCGGCCCAAGGCCACCAGAGCGCCGGCCAGAGCATCCAGAAACAGGTCGTCCCGGGCCAGGGCGGGTTCCTCCAGCCAGAGGCCGTTGAGGATCAACGTGCCGCTGGCCCGGTCCATCTTGGGGTCGATCCGGGCCACCAACCTGTCGCCGTAGAGGACCGGAAGCGTATAGTACCCCCACCTGCGCTTGGCGGCCGGCTTGTACACCTCCCAGACGTACTCGAAATCGAAGAGCTTCTGGGCCCGGCCCCGGGCGCTGACGATGTCCAGCGGCGCCAGGAAGGTCGCCTGGTCCTGCCTGGCGGCCCCCCCGACCTGCCACTCGGCCGGCACGTCGCCCGCCTGAAGGGACTCGAGCATGGGGATCCGCTCGGTCAGGACATAGTGCTGCTCACCGCGGCCTACCACCTCGACGGCGGACACCACCCCGTCACCCACCATCGCCTGCAGCCGAGTCTGGCCCTCGTGGCGGTCGACCCGGCGGTAGGCAAAGGTGGAGAACCACTCCAACCAGGTCCGAGCGGTGGCGACGCCGACGAAGTCGATGGCCTTGCGGGCCAGGAACGCCTCCGCTTCGGCGACGCGGGAGCAGCGGTGGTACGCGGCGGGCGCCACGCGCTCCGTCAGGTCGTAGAGGCGCTCGAACCCGCGGCGGCTGTGGGTCATCAGCTCGCCGGTCATCCACAGGTAGTACAGCGCCTGGCCGGTGTCCTTCCCCGAGCGGAAACTCCCGGACCGGACGGTCCCGGAGAGATCCCGGCTCGCCAGGGGCCCCCGGCGCTCCACCTCGGACCGCATCGCCTTGATCACACCGTCGTTCTCCGCCGCGAACGAGGCCAGGCGGCGATCGGCCGTGCGCCGGAGCATCGCCACCCGGAAGTGGGGCAGCTCCTCCATGGGGAAGACGAAGACCACCCCGCCGTAGTCGAAGAACTCCCGCTTGTCGTACAGCAGCGTGTTCAGCAGCTCGGGCCGGTAGTCGTCGACGCGCCCGTGCAGGGCGATGTCGTGGCTGCGGGCCACGACGTTGAGGGGGTCCACCTGCACGGCCTGCACCGCCCGCAACGCCGACCGTGTGCCGTTCACGCCGCTCCACCGCCGGCCGGGCCAGAGACCCTGACAGCCGAGCACGTAGCGACGGAGGGTCTGGGAGCCGATCCTGAGGGGCACCGGGCGCAGGGTAATCACGGGCGGCGGCGCCAGACCCGCGATTTTCCGCCCGGTGGGGTCGGGGCCACGCTTAACGAGTTCTCATGAGAACGGGGTTACGGTCCGTTCCATGCGCATCCTGGTGGTGGAGGACGAGATCAAGATGGCGGCCCTGCTCAAGCGGGGCCTGGAGCACGAGGGCTACGCCGTGGACGTCTCCGGCGACGGCCTGGAGGCCCTGTGGGCGGCCCGGGAGAACGACTACGACGGCATCGTCCTCGACGCCATGATCCCCGGCTGCGACGGCTTCGAGGTGTGCCGCACGCTGCGGCGGGAGGGCCGGTGGGCGCCGGTGCTCATGCTCACCGCCCGGGACGAGCTGGAGGACCGGGTGGCCGGCCTCGACTCCGGCGCCGACGACTACCTGACCAAGCCCTTCGCCTTCGCCGAGCTCTTCGCCCGCCTGCGGGCGGTCATGCGCCGCACCCCCGGGGAGCGGCCGGTGGTCCTCCAGGTCGGGGACCTCCACCTCGACCCCGCCACTCACGAGGTGCGCCGGGGCGAGGTCCCCATCCCCTTGTCCCCCAAGAAGTTCGCCCTCCTCGAGGAGTTCATGCGCCACCCCGGGGAGGTCCTCACCCGCACCCGGATCCTGGAGCACGTCTGGGACTTCGCCTACGACGGCACGTCGAACGTGGTCGACGTCTACGTCGGCTACGTGCGCGACGCCATCGACCGCCCGTTCGGCCGCGACAGCATCGAGACGGTGCGGGGCGTCGGCTACCGGCTACGAGCCGACCCATCACCAGCTGGCGATCCGCGGTAAACCAGCCTGGTGAAGCTCGCCCCGGCGTCTCTGCGCGGCCGCCTGGCGCTCCTCTTCGCCCTGGGGGCGGCCACCGTCGTCGCCGTGGCTTCCGGGCTGGTCTACGCCACCCTCAACTCCGAGCTGGACGCCGCCATCCGGGACGGCCTGCGGGGCCGGATCGACGACATCGGCGCCGAGGTGGCCGCCGGGCGGGTGGTCCTCCCCCAGGAGGAGTCCTTCGCCCAGCTGCTCAGCCCCACGGGCACGGTCATCGACAGCTCCACCGATCGCACGGTGGACCCGGTCCTCACCCGGGCACAGCTCGACCGTGCCCTGCAGGGCGACGCCTTCTTCGACGGATCCGTCCCCCGCCTGCCCGGTCTCGGGCACCGGGCCCGGTTCCTGGCCCGGCCCGTGCCCGGCCCCGACGGGCCGGTGGTCATCGTGGCGGGCGCCTCCCTCGACGCCGTCGTCCGGGGCCGGCGGGCCCTGTTCATCGCCTTTTCCGTCGCCGGGCCGACCCTGGTGGCGTTGCTGGCCGGCGGAGGCTGGCTCCTGGCCCGGGCGGCGCTGCGGCCGGTGGAGCGCATGAGCGAAGAGGCCGAGGCCATCTCGCTGGCCGAGGCGGGCCGGCGGCTGCCCGAACCCGGCGGCGACGACGAGATCGCCCACCTGGCCCGCACCCTCAACGCCATGCTGGGGCGCATCGAAGCCGCCTTCGCCCGGGAGCGGGCCTTCATCGACGACGCCAGCCACGAGCTGCGCACCCCGGTGTCCATCCTCAGGGCCGAACTGGAGCTGGCCCTCCTCCACGACGCCGACCCGGCCGAGACCCGGCGGGCGTTGCGCAGCGCCTTCGAGGAGGCGGAGCGCCTGAGCGCCCTGGCCGAAGACCTGCTGGTACTGGCCCGGGAAGCCGCCGGCCGGCTGCCCCTGCGCCGCCAGCCCGTCGACCTGCGCGAGCTGGTGACGGACGCGTCCGGCCGGCTCGGCGGGGGCGCCGCCCCCGAGCTGCGGGCGGGACACGAGGCGCTGATGGCCGCCGTCGACCCGACCCGCTTCGAGCAGGTGCTGGCCAACCTCCTCACCAACGCCCGCCGCCACGCTCAGGAGCGCATCCGGGTGGAGGTGGACAGGGACGGCGGCGAGATCGTGGTGACGGTGGCCGACGACGGCCCCGGCTTCCCGCCGGCGCTGCTGCCCACCGCCTTCGACCGCTTCTCCCGGGGGGACCCCGTCCGCCACCGGAACGATGACGCCGGGGCCGGGCTCGGCCTGGCCATCGCCGCCGCCCTGGTGCGGGCCCACGGCGGCACCATCACCGCCGCCAACGGCGAGCCACTCGGCGGGGCCGTGGTCCGGGTGCGCCTGCCCGCCCTGGACGGCGACTGACAGCCGCTCATCTGACGCTCATCCACAGGTCCGTACGGTCAGGCCATGGCGCACCGTCCCCGGCCGTGGGTGGCGGCCTCCCTGGCCGCCGTCATCCTGGCCGTGGCCGCCGCCACCGGCGCGCTCGGCCAAGGTATCCGGCCCGCCCTCGCCGGGTGGGGTTCGTTCGGGTGGCCCGCCCTGGTCGCCGGGCGCTGGTGGACCCTCCTCGTCTCCCTCGTCCTCACCCGGGACCGGTTCATGGCCCTCACCATGGCGGCGGCGGTGGCGTGCGTCCTGGGCGCCTACGAGCGCCGAGCCGGACACCTGCGGGCGGCCGCCATCGCCGCCGTCGGCCACGGGACCGGCTCGGTGGTGGTGGCCGTGGCCGCCGGCGCGCTCGGCCGGACGGGGTGGCCGGTGGCGGTGCGGGCCGCCGAGAACCTCGACTACGGCGCCTCCATGGCGGTGGCCGGCGCCCTCGGCGCCCTCGCCGCCCACTGGGGCGACCGCCGGTTCGTCCGGCTGGTGGCCGGCGGGATCGTCGCCGCCCTGGTGGTGCACCACCAGCTGGCCGACTGGGCCCATCTCGTGGCCGCCCCGGCCGGATTCCTGGCCGGCCGGGCCCGCCGGCCCCGGTGGGCGGCGGTGGCCGTGGCGGCGACGGCGGCGCTCACCGCCTGGCTGCTGGTCGACGGGGCGGCGGCCGTGGTCGAGGGCACCGACACCATCCGCTTCGCCTCTCTGCCCACCCCGCCGGCGACGGCGGCGACACGCGAAGGTCAGCTGGTGCGGCTCGACTACCGCTCGCCGGCGCTGGGGGACCGGGTCATGGTGGCCTGGGTCTACGTGCCGGCCGTGCGACCCGACCGGCTCCCCGTCGCCCTCTTCCTCCACGACATTCCCGGCGCCCCCGACCACTGGCTGGCGGGCGGGAACCTGGCCGGCGCCTTCGACCGGGCCGTGACCGGCGGCACCACCGGCCCCGCCCTGGCCGTCATCCCCGACGGGGAGGGGATGCACGATCCGACGGCGGGATGGGTCGACGTCCCCCGCCAACACCTCCTGACGGGCGTCTCGACCGATCTCCTGGCGGCCGTGGCCCGGCGCTGGCCCGTCGATCTCGGCCCGGGGCGGGTGGCGGCGGTGGGCGTGGGTCGGGGCGCCGCCGGCGCGGCCGCCCTGTCGAGAATTGACCCCCGGGTCGGTTTCGTGGCCGGGCTCGACCCGCCGGCCCGGTTGCGGGCCCGGCCCGGGGTGCACCTCCTCGTCACCCGCTCGGCCGGCGATCCGGGGCCGGCGCAGCCCCGATGGCAGCACTGGCGCACCGAGCTGCCCGGCGTGCTGGCGTGGCTGCACACCGAGGGCTTCGGATCGCCGGCGGTCCCCGTCACGTGAACGGCCTGGCCGCCCCACACCGGCGCTGGACCAGGGCGGCCGGCGGCGCCGCCGGGGCGCTGGGCCTGGTGGCCGCCGGCGTCGCCGTCAGCGTCGCCTGGCACCACCCCGCCACCCATGCCCTGGCCCAGCTGTGTTGCCACTACTCGCCGGCCCGCCTCGCCGGGGGGGCGGTGTGGACGGTCATCGGGTCGGCTCTGCTCCTGCCCCGGGTGCAGATGATCGGGCCCACCACGCTCATGACGTCGGCCCTGTTCCTTCCCTACGCCCTGGCCGCCGGGGCCCGTTCCGCCCTGCGGGTCTTCTTCACCGGCCACGTGGCCGCCACCCTGGCCGTGGCCGGCGTCGTCATCCCCGCCGCCGCCCTCGGCTGGGGCCCGGCGGTCGTGCTCCTGGCCCGCACCGACGTCGGCGCCTCCGCCGGCCTCGCCGCCGCCGGCGGCGCCTGCTGCCTCCTGCTCGGGGGGAGGCGGGCCGGACCGATCCTCTTCGCCATCCTCGCCGGCTGGTTCTCGGTGGCCCTCCTGCGAACCCACCGGCTGGTCGAAGTGGAGCACCTCATCGCCCTCGGTGCCGGCGGCGCCCTCCAGTGGACCCGCGGGCCTCTCAGCATCATTGGGAGCCCGCTGAGCAATCCCGAAGATGGGCCTTCGTAGGTTCCGGGTCGTGGCTGCGATCCAGCAGCCCCGACAAGGAGGTAACCATGCGAAAAGGACTCCTGGCGGCCCTAGGGCTCATGCTGACCCTGGCTCTCACCGCCGGTCCGGCGGGGGCGGCGACCACCCGGCCGGCCGAACGGCAGGCCAGGCACGCCACCTGGGAGACGGTGGCCGGCGTGTTCCGCACCCACCGGGCGGCGGAGGCGATGATCAAGCGCCTCGACGCCAAGAACCTGAAGGGGTTCACGATCCGGACCGAGCGGATGGGGCGCTCCCGCACCCTCCGCTACGAAGACGAGCGGACGTTCCCCACCCAGGAGCAGGCCCGGGCCGAGCTGCACCGGCTCCAGCAAGCCGGCTTCCACGGCCGGGTGGTCGAACGCCGCTCCTGACCACCGAAAGCGAGGGAGCGGCAAGTTCCCCTCCCCGGCCGCTCCCTCGCCCAAGTCCCTCGAAACCAGCCCACGGAAAGGACACCACCATGCGCCGCACCATCATCCGTCTGGCAACGCTCGCTTTCGTCATGCTCATCCCGGTGACGGGCGCCGCCGCTGCGCCGGCCCGCCCCTCCGCACCTCCTCCCGCCTGCCCCAAGGACGACCGTCCCTCCTCCATGGCCTGCCGCCAGGAAGCCAACGTCAGGGGACTGGCCAACGGGCTTCTCGGCGCGCTGCCCAAGAAGTAGCCGCCTCGGCGAAATACTCACCTCCGTCTCATCGGGCCTCCAGCAAGCTCGAACCCAGGCGGTCCCCCCAGCCCGCCGGAAGGGCCGCCGACGGCCAGGGTGTCGCCCGGACCACGACCCGGGCGACACCCCGGTCCCGACGGGGGGACCAGCGAGACGGAGGGCTGCATGACGCTCACCCAGCAGGAACCGGGCGGCGCCCGGGTGCTGGTGGTGGAGGACGAACCTGATGTCTGTGCCGCCTTGAGCGACGTCCTCACCGGCCACGGCTTCGGCGTGGTGATCGCCGGCACCCGGGCCGAGGCACTCGAGCGGGGCCCCGCCGTCGACCTGGTCGTGCTCGACCTCGGACTCCCCGACGGCGACGGCCTGGAGATCTGCGGTGAGCTGGCCCGGCGGACTCCTGTGGTGGTCGTCTCCGCCCGAGCCGACGAGGTGGACCGGGTGGTGGCGCTCGAGCTCGGCGCCGACGACTACCTGGCCAAACCGTTCGGGCCCCGGGAGCTGGTGGCCCGGTGCCGGTCCGTGCTCCGCCGGGCCGGTGGCCGCCCCATCCGGCGGGTCGTGCGGCTCGAAGACCTCGAGATCGACCTCGAACGCTACGAGGTGCGCCGCGCCGGCCAACCCGTGGACCTCACCACCAAGGAACGGGAGCTGCTGGTGGCCCTGGCCCGGCGCGACGGCGGCCTGGTGCGCCGCGAGGATCTGGCCGAGGAGGTATGGGGATCCGGCCTGTGGCCGGTCAACCGCAGCCTCGACGTCCACATGTCCTCGCTGCGCCGCAAGTTGGGCGACACGGCCCGGGAACCCCGCTACATCCAGACGGTGCACGGCATCGGCTTCCGGGTCCTGCGGTGATGAGGCGCCGGCCCCGCCGGCGCTTTCGTGGGCGCAGCCTCCGGGCCCGGCTGGCCACCAGCCACGCCGTCCTCGCCCTGGGCCTCGTGGCCCTGGCCGCCGCCCGCCTGGAGGCGACCTCGGTGGCTCTGCGACGGGCGGAGGCGGCCACCGGAACCCAGCGTGACGCCGAGGTCCTCGCCGCCCGGGCCGCCCGGGCCCTGACCTCGCCGGCGGAGCTGGCCCGGCTGGTGGCCGACGAGTCGCGGGGCCGGCGCGAGGTGACCGTGGTCGGCGCCGACGGTGCCGTCCTGGCCGGGTCGGGAACGGTACGCCCCGGCATACCCCTGCCCCCGGCGGCGGTGGCCGACGGCCTGGCCGGTGCCGCCGGCGTCGACATCGAAGGGACATCGGCCCTCGGCTACGCCCCTCTGGTGGTCGGCAACGAGCTGGTCGGCGTGGCCGTGGTGTCCGAACCCGTCCCCCCCGCCCGTCCCGTCATGGGTCCGCTGCGCCTCGAAGTCGGCTTCGGTGTGGCCCTCATCGTCCTGGCCGGCCTGGGCGGCTGGTGGCTGGCCGGGCGGATCGTCCGGCCGCTGCGGGACCTCACCGTCGCCGCTCACCGCCTGGCTCTGGGCAACCTCTCCGACGCCGGGCTCCCCCGGCCGCCCATCCGGGAGATCGCCACCGTGTCGGCCGCCTTCGAGCGCCTCAGCCGGCGCCTGGCCCGCCTGTCCGAGGAGCGGGCCGGCCGGGAGCGCCGGCAGCAGGAAGCCCTGCGCCGGCTGGCCCACAACCTGCGCACGCCGTTGTCCGTCCTCGCCCTGCGCCTCGACGAGGTCTCCGATCCCACCATCGGCGCCGACCGCCGCCAGGAGCTGGCGCCGGTCCTCAACCGCCAGCTGGACGCCCTCACCGACGCCACCCACCACCTCGGGGAACTGGCCCGCACCAATGGCGAGGAGGCTCCGCCCGAGGCCGTCGACATGGCCGAGGCGCTGGAGCAGGCCGTGGAACGGCTCGAGCCGCTGGCCGGCTGGTCGCGCCTGACGGTCCGGGTCGAGCGGCCCCGGGAACCGCTGGTGGTGCACGGCGAGCGGGCCGGCCTGGCCGACGCCGTGGCCAACCTGCTGGAGAACGCGGTCAAGTTCACCCCTCCGGGCGGACGGGTGGTGGCCCGCTGCCGGCGCCAGGGGGACGAGGCGGTGATCGAGGTGGCCGACACCGGCCCGGGGATCCCGGCGGAGGAACGGGCTCTCGTGGTGCGTCCCGGGGTCCGGGGGACGACGGGCGCCGGCGTGCCCGGCACGGGGCTGGGCCTGGCGCTGGCCGCCGAGGCGGTCGCCGCCGGCGGCGGCCACCTGGAGCTGAGCGACGCCCGCGGCGGTGGCCTCCTGGCCCGCCTCGTGCTCCCGGCGGCTGAGGGGGACGGACGGTGACCGGATGGTCGGTCACGGTCACGAGCCCGCCCTGGTGCGGGGCGCCAGGATCCGACCCAGCAGCGGCAGCTCCCAGAACGACTCCGCCCGGGCCAGGGCGAGGGCGGCGGGGACGAGATCCTCGGGCGAGTCATAGACCGCGTAGCGGGGCCGCCAGTCGGGGTCGTACTTGGCGTTGAAGCGCCACAACGACTCGATCTGCATGGTGTCCGACAGGTGGAAGAGCAGCCACCGCTGCGCCCGCTGGGTCACGCCCCCGCCCGTCTCCCCGGCCAGCACGGCGCGCATGACGGCGAAGTTGAGGCACAGCCCTCGCCGGCCTTGCCCCTGGAGGTGGAGGATCGTCTCCACCAGCACGAAGTCCAGCAGCCCGTTGGGGTGGTCGCCCGTGCTGCGGCGCATCATGTCGAGCGAGTAGCCGTCGATGCCGGCGGCGGGCACGAACTGGCAGAAGGCGACCGGCTCACCCGACGCCGCCCGGGCCACGGCCAGCAGCAGGTCGTGGTCCCCGGGGTCCAGGAAGCGGCCCAGGGTCATCGAGAAACCCCGTTCCTCCTCTCCCCGCCGGCTGTCGGTGGCCAGGCGCCGCAGCGCCTCGGCCATGGGCCCGTCGAGCCGGCCGGGGTCGAAGAACTCGACCCGGTAGCCGCCGCGGGCGACGCGGTTCACCGCCTGGCGCAGGCTCTTGGCCTGGGGGCAGTCCAGGCTGAAGTGGGTGCAGTCGACGATGGCCTCGTCACCGACGTAGAGCTCATGCATGCCCGTGTCGCGGTAGACGGGCAGCCACTTCTCGGTGGCGCCGACCACCGCCACCGACCAGCCCCGCTGGTCGGCGAAGCGCCGGAAGGCGGCCCACGCCGCCTCCCGCTCCCACCGGGGGCCCACCGGGTCGGGCGACACCAGGCACACCCCGCCGAACACGCCGTAGGCGATGAGGGTGTCCCCGAAGAAGAAGCGCTCCTTGTCGTCCCGGAGGGCGAAGTAGGCCAGGGTGTCGCCGCCGTGGCGGGCCACGATGGCCCGGGCCCCGTCCAGGCTCTGGCGCTCGAGGCCGCGATCCCGTCCCGGCCGGAACGCCTGCCAGCCGGCCAGGGCGGCCAGCCCGAAGCCCACGGCGGCGGCGGCCGGGGACAGGAACTCGTCGAGGCGCCGGGGCAGGGGCACGGTGGACAACCCCACCAGCCGCTCACCGACGGCGACCACCGCCCACCCCAGCGGCAGACCGCCCCGGGAGACGGCCTCGACGGAACCGGCCCCCACGACGGTGACGGCGGCGGCGCCGGCACCGGCGGCGAGGACGGCGGAGCGGAGGCCCCGGCGGTCGGCCGGGGCCGGGAAGGCACTGCGGTGGGCCAGCAGGTAAGCGGCCACGACCAGCGCCAGGACGGCCTCCTCCACGTCGACGCCCTTGGCCAGGTGGAAGCCGGCGGAAGCGGCCAGGACGGCGAGGGAGACGGCCCACGCCCGCCGCTGGCCCCGGCGCACCCCCCGGGCCAGGAGCAGCAGCCCGAGCCCGGACAGGGCGGTGAGGGCGGCGGCCGCCTGGGGAACGGCCAGAGGTACGACGCCGCGCAGCCATCGCAGCCGTTCCATCAGCGGCGGGGTGAGGGCCGAGGCCAGGTTGAGGAGGCCGGCGCCGGCCAGCGCCCCGGCCGCCACCCGCCGCGTGCGCCGCGAGGGCCGGGCATCGCGATGAGGCGGCGGCCACGACGGGCCCTGGGGCCAGGCCGCCACCACCGCCGGCCGGGCGCGCCGGGCGGGGCGGGACCGGACGGCCAGCCGCTCCAGGAGGGTGCCGGCGGCGACGTCGACCCGGCTCTGGAGGAGGCGCACGTGCAGGTCGGCCCCCGCCTCCAGCTCCACCCACGACAGCTGGCGGTAGGGCAGGAACACCGGCGGCAGGCCGAAGCGGGCTCGCTGCTCGCCCACCACCTCGGCGCAGCAGCCGGTGTTGGCGTAGAAGCCGTCGCCGGCCTCGCTCAGCTCGGCGTGGTGGGTATGGCCGGTGATCAGCCCGGCGTACCCGTCGCCGGCCAGCGCCCGGGCCTCGGCCCGGGGGGCGTCGTTCTGGGCCCGGCCCCGGCCGGCCAGCACCGAGTTCCCCAGCGACAGCCAGGTCTGGCGGGCGGCCAGGGCGACGACGGCGCCGACCAGGGCCACGTCGGCGCCCAGGATGGCCGCCGCCACCAGCAGCCGGTGGGGCCAGGGGGCGAGGCCCACCGCCCGGCTGACCCCGGCGGTGAGGGTGAGGGCCAGGGGGACCTTCACGGCCACGGCCACGAGCAGCGGGATGGCCAGCCAGGCCAGGTGCCGGGCCATGCGCCGGTAGACGAGCCGGGAACACACGAAAGCGGGGAGGGCGAGCGGGTCGGCCAGCCGTTCCACGCCGGCGAGCCAGCTCTGCTGCCGCAGGGCGGGGAGCGACTGGCGCAGCAGGTGGTGGCCGAAGGGGACGTCCAGCGGGTCGCGGGGGTCGGTGAAGGCGTTGGCGGGGTCGAAGCGGTGGCCGTGCTCCACCCGCACCCGGCGTGTCCCCCGGCCCGTCTCCACCAGCAGGTCGACGGCGAAAGCGAGGCGGGCTCCGGTCTGACCGGCCAGGCGGCGGGCCGCCTCGGTGTCCCACGCCAGCCGGCCGTCGTGGTTCCCGACGACGTAGATCACCTGGCGGCCGGGCGTGGCGGCGAAGGACCGCAGCTCGGCGGGCAGGCCGGCATGGGCGGCCAGGGCGGGACGGGGGTCGCCGGTGCCGGCCACCAGCTCGATCACGTCGCCGGCCAGCACCACCGCCCCCGGCCCCGTCCACCCGGCCAGCATCTGGGTCAGCTCCCGGATCGCCACTCGGGCCTCGGCCGACGCCGGGGCGGCGAGGTGGAGGTCGCTCACCACCACCACCCGGGAGCCGGCGGCGACGGGGACCTCGATGTGGTCGGCGACCTCGACGGCGTCTCTCAGATCGATGTCAACGCTCATGCCGGCAACGTAGGGAGACGTCGATGAGGACCCGATGAGCGCGGGGTTCAGCGGACGAGGAGCTCGCCGTCCATCCCCGGGTGGATGGCGCAGAAGTAGCGGATGCGGCCCGGCCGGCCGACAGTGACCCGGGCCGAGCGGCCCGTCTCGGCCAGGTCGAACTCGAACTCCCCCGACGGCCGGGCGCCCTGCACCTTTCCCTTGTCGTCATAGGTGCGGGTCCCGGCCGTGACCGTATGCCGGACACGGTCCCGGTTGATCCACACCACCGTCGCCCCGGCGGGGACCTCCAGGGGGCTGGGGCGGAAGTTGAAGGCGCTGACGGTGACCGTGGCGACGGTTTGGCTGACGGTCGAGGCGGGGGCGGCTGCGGAGTGCGGAGGGGAGGGCCCGCCCCCGCAGCCGCCGAGCAAGGCGGGCAGCACGCCGGCCAGCGCCGCCCACCTCGCCCCCCGCCACGACACCGGCGGGCGCCGGCTGGTCCGATCAGCCGGCACCGGTGTGGGACATGAGGCGGGGCATGGCCAGCGCCTCGTCGTCGACCAGCAGCTGGACCCGGAAGCGCAACTGGACCGGGTCCCGGACCGGCCCCCGGCGCAGGTCCTCCAGGAGCAGCACGGCCTCGGTCAGCACCGCCATGCATTCGTCGGCCAGGGCCTGCGCCCTCGGTGGGTCGAGCCGGCGGCGGTGGACGGCCATGTCCTCGTCGTGGCTGATCAACCGGGCCACCAACCGGTCGGCGGCCTGCAGGGCCCGCTGGCGCTGGCGCAGCACCAGGGCGGAGTCCAGCATCCAGGCCAGGTCGACAAGCTCTTCGGGGCTGGGGGGTCGTGGCGCCATCGGCGTCCTCCGGCTCGCGCGGTTCTCAGACCCCAGCGTCGGCCCGCAGCGATGAGAGGAGCGTGAGTGGCAGGCTCGCCACCGGTCAGCGGCGGCCGCGGCCGCTGAGGTCCCCCAGCCGGCGACGGTCCTGCTCGCAGGCGGCCCGCACATGGCAGCCGCCCAGATGGTCGTTCACCAGGCCAAGGGACTGCATGGCGGCGTGGGCGGTGGTCGGCCCCACGAAGCGGAACCCGAACTTGCCCAGCGCCTTCGACAGGGCGGTCGACTCCGCCGTGGTGCTGGCCAGGTCGCCGAGGCGCTTCGGCACCGGACGGCGCCGGGACGGCTCGAACGACCACACCAGGGCGGCCAGGGAGCCGTGGTGCTCCTGGACGGCCAGCGTGGCCCGGGCGTTGGCGATGGCCGCCTCGATCTTGCCCCGGTGGCGGACGATGCCGGCGTCGGCCAGCAGCCGTTCCACGTCCTCCCGACCGAAGCCCGCCACCGCCTCCGGCTGGAAGCCGGCGAAGGCGGCCCGGAAGCCCTCCCGCTTGCGCAGGATGGTGAGCCACGACAGGCCGGACTGGAAGCCCTCCAGGCAGATCTTCTCGTAGAGGCGGACGTCGTCTACCACCGGCCGGCCCCACTCCTCGTCGTGGTAGGCGATGTAGTCCACCGCCCCCAGGCACCACCCACACCGCCGCCGGCCGTCGTCGCCCCGGACCACGCCGATCTGCGCCCAGTCCGCCATCCGGGCACGTTAGCGATTTCCGGTTCCGAGACGGCTAGCAGTGACGCCCGCCGGCCCGCCCGGCCTCATGCCTCCCCGGCTCAGGAAGGGCACCCCCTCGTCGCCTCCCAACGACAATCCGAAGTCGACGCGCAACTCGGACGGCCGGCCCTCCCCCGTCACGTGGCGCGGCCAGCCGGCACCGCCTGCCTCCCCTACCCGGCTGCCGGCCCGGAACCCCGCTCAATGAATCCCGCATAGCCGATTCACCGGCTCGACCGGTGGGTAGGTGCTGGGAAGAGCCAGGGGAGGAGTTGATGATGCTGCAGATCACCGACCGCGCCGCCGCGTTCATCGACGGGGCGCGCTCCGAGCGCCAGTTGCCGGAGCACTACGGCATCCGGATCTTCGCCGGAGCCAAACTGAACGGCCAGGGGATGCTCCAGATCGGGTTCAGCGAGCAGCCACTTGCCGGCGACGAGGTGAGCGAAGCGGACGGGACGCGCCTGTTCGTCGCTCCGGAGGTCATCGACACCATCACCGATCTCGAGCTCGACGTGCAGGAGGACGACGAGCGCGTGGGCCTGGTGCTCCGCAAGCAACCCTGAGGTCAGCCGCCCCTGGGGTGGGCGGCCATGAACTCCCAAATCGCCTCGGCCCAGTGGTCGTTGAAGGCGGGGATGTGGCCGCCGCCCTCGATGGTCCACAGCTCGACGTCGACGCCGGTGCAGCCCCCGTAGCGAGCGACCGCGGTCTCCTCGCCCGCCACCCAGCGGTCGAGATCGATGCGCCGGCCGGTGGAGGTGAGGGTTCCGGAGCAGCCGTCCTTGGCCGCCCAGGCGCCGGCCGTCTCCACCGCCCCCGGATAGGGACCTTTGGGGGTCGACCCGCCCTGGTAGCGGATCGTGTCGTCGTTGCGGCCGTGGACGTGGAGGACCGACACCGCCGACGCGGCCGGACAGCGGCTGGCGTCCTGCCACTGCATGCCGGCCAGGGTGACGATGGCCGCCACCCGCCCCGCCCGGTCGCAGGCGTAGCGGTGGGCCATGAAGGCGCCGTTGGAATGACCGACGAGGAAGACCCGGGCCGGGTCGACCCGGTACCGGCCGGAGATCTCGTCGAGCACGGCGTCGAGGTAGGCGACGTCGTCCACGCCCCGGGCGTAGAAGTCGCAGCAGGCGTCGGTGGCGTTCCAGAAGCGGTTGCCCATCAGGTCCCGGGTGCCGTTGGGGTAGGCGAGCAGGAAGCCGCCCCGGTCGGCCTGGGCACCGAGGCGGAAGTAGGCGTTCTGGGTCGAACCGTTGGAGCTGTAGCCGTGGAGGAGCACGACCAGGGGGACGGGCTGCGAACCGTCGTAGCCCCCGGGCACCTTCAGCCCGTAGGGACGGGCCGCGGTCGGGCTGGGCTCTCCCCCGGCCGGTGGAGACCCCTGGGTCCCGAACCCGGCCGCAGCCACCAGCACGAACGTGATCGACGCCAGCCATCGCCGCACGGCGGCCATGATACTTAGGTCCGAGGCGCCGACAGGACGAGTTTGCCGTGCACGACGTAGCGCTGGCGGGCGCTGTGCTTGGGGTGGCAGGCGAAGAGGGTCACGGTGGCGTCCGGGGTTGGTTGGCCGATCCAGGTGGCGTCGGGCGTGACGATCTGGTGGTCGGTGACCACGTAGACGGCGGTCCCGTCGTTGGTGTGGAAGGTGATCTGGTCCCCCGGGACGAGCAGGTCGATGTCGAGGAACGGCCGGGTATGGGTCACCCGGTGCCCGGCCAACACGGCGTTGCCCGCCTGGCCGGGGAGCGCCGAGCCGGGCCAGTGGCCCGGACCCCAGTGGATCTGGCTCTCCTCGAACCCCTCGAAGACGGGGTGGACGAGACCGATCTTGGGGATCTCGATCATGCCGAAGGCGGGGATGGGGATGTCCTCATGCTTGTCGCCCCCGAAGTTCACCCGACCGGGGGCGATGGGGTCGAACACGATCGGCGGAAGGGGGGCGGTCGTCGTGGTCGTGGTCTCGGCCACCGGGACGGTGGTCGGTGGCGGCAGCGCCACGGCGCCCAGGACCATGGTGGGCAGGTCGAAGGCCCCCTCACTGGTTTCCGGGGCGGCGACGGTCGTGCTCCAGGTCAGGATGGAGCCGGTCATGACCACCACGATGGCGGCCGGGCTCGCTCGGCGAAGTCTCCAGGGGCGCGGCATTGCTTCCGCCTCGGGCCGGTTGCGGGATGTTCCTTCCCTTTGGTTCGACTCGCGCTCCCGGAACCCTTTGTCCCGATTGGATCGGGCCTCAGGTGAGATTTGCCGGATACCCGGGTTTGGCGGGGGTGAGCCGGGGGGCAAGCAGAGCGCGACCAATGCAGAGAGGTGCAGAGAGGTGATGGCATGTCGCTTGGAAACATCAGCGCCGTGAGCGAGCACGACAGTATTCAGGCTGAACTCGACAACGCCCGTCAGGAGCTGAAGGACACCATCCTCAGAGCCACCCGGATGTCACGCCGGATCCAGGATCTGGAGTGGGCCCTGCGCCGGGCCGAGCAGCGCCAGCCCGTCGGCACCTGACTCAGATGACCGCCGGGACGAGCTCCCGGGTCAGGCACTCGCCGCTGTTGGGATCGAAGAGGTGCATGCGGGCGGAGTCGAACCACAGCTGGGCCTCCTCACCCCGGCGGATCTGGCTGTCGGGGTCGAGCGCCACCACCAGCTGGGTGCGCAGGGACTCGCTGTCGAGCTCCCGGGCCAGGTCGCGCAGCTGGTCGGTGATCTCGGGCGGAGCCTCATAGGGGATGTAGGCGAACTGCTCGGCCCCGAGCCATTCGGTGACGTCGACCAGGGCGGCGAAGCTCACGCCCCGTTCCCGGGCCGCCGGATCGAGGCGGGTGGCGTCCTCGAAGTGCTCGGGGCGGATCCCGGCGATGAGCAGGCGCCGGCCGGCGACCCGCTCGGCGACCGGCGTCGCCAGGGCCACGGTGCCGAAGGGCAGGCGCACGGAGTTCCCCTCCACGGCGGCGGGGAGGAAGTTCATCGGCGGCGAGCCGATGAAGCCGGCCACGAAGAGGTTGACGGGCCGCTCGTAGAGCTCCCGGGGCGTGTCCACCTGCTGGAGCACGCCCTTGCGCAGCACCGCCACCCGGTCGCCCAGCGTCATGGCCTCGGTCTGGTCGTGGGTGACGTAGACGGTGGTGATGCCGAGGCGGCGCTGCAGCCGGGAGATCTCGATGCGCATCTGGCCCCGCAGCTTGGCGTCGAGGTTGGAGAGGGGCTCGTCGAAGAGGAAGGCCCGGGCGTCGCGCACGATGGCCCGGCCCATGGCGACGCGCTGGCGCTGCCCGCCGGAGAGCTGGCTCGGTTTGCGTTCCAGGTGCTCGGTGAGCTCGAGGGTGGCGGCCGCCTCGGCCACCTTGGCCCGGATGTGCTCCTCGGAGAGCCCCTTCTTCAGCCGCAGCGGGAAGGCGATGTTCTCGAACACGGTGAGGTGGGGGTAGAGGGCGTAGTTCTGGAACACCATGGCCAGGTTGCGGTCCCGGGGTGCCTGCTCGTTGACCCGGTCCCCGCCGATGCGCACCTCGCCCGAGGTGATGTCCTCCAGGCCGACGATCATGCGCAGCAGCGTCGACTTCCCGCAGCCCGACGGCCCGACCAGGATCATGAACTCGCCGTCGGCGATGTCGAGGCTGACGTCGTTCACGGCCGGGAACCCGTCGGGATAACGCTTGACGGCGTGGGTCACGGTGATCTCGGCCATGGCTGACCTCAGCCTTTCACTGCGCCGGCGGTGAGGCCGGCGACGATCTTGCGCTGGAACAGGAGCACGAGCACGACCACGGGCACGGTGACCACCACCGCCGCGGCCGAGATGGCGGCCGTCGGCTGCTGGAACTGGGAGGCACCGGTGAAGAAGGCGAGGGCGGCGGGCACGGGGCGGGCGCCGCTGGTCGACGTGAGCGAGATCCCGAACACGAAGTCGTTCCAGGCGAAGAAGAAGGCCAGGATGGCGGCGGTGAACACGCCGGGGGCGGCCAGGGGCACGATGACCCGCCGGAAGGCCTGCCAGGGCGTGGCCCCGTCCACCTGGGCTGCCTGCTCCATCTCCCAGGGGATCTCCCGGAAGAAGGCCGACAGGGTCCAGATGGACAGCGGGAGGGTGAAGGACATGTAGGGGATGATGAGCCCCAGCCAGGTGTCGTAGAGGCCGACCGACCGCCAGATGTCGAACAGCGGGCCGACGAGCGAGACGGTGGGGAACATGGCGATGGCCAGGGCGGCAGAGAGGATCAGCCGCTTGCCGGGGAAGTCGAGCCGGGCGATGGCGTAGGCGGCCAGGGTGGCCAGCGTCACCGAGGCCAGGGTGGCGATGAGGGAGATCGCCACCGAGTTGCGCAGGGCGCTGGTGAAGAGGTCGGTGCTGAACACGGTGCGGTAGTTCTCCAGGCTCCACACGTCGGGCCAGAACTTGTTGTTGGCGATGTTGTCGCTCGGCTTGAACGACAGGGACACGATCCACACCACCGGCAGGAGCGTGTACCCGACGACGGCCACGGCCGCCGCCACCCAGCCCAGCCTGCGTCGGGTCACAGGGGACACCCCCGGGCCCCCGGGGTCACCGCTCCCCCCGGGCCCGGCCCAGGTCCACCTTGAACCCCTTGATGAACACGGCGGCGATGAGGACGACGGTGAGGAACAGGAGCACCGACACCGCCGACCCCAGGCCCAGGGCGGTGCGGGCGATGGTCTGGCGGTAGGCCAGGAAGGAGACCGTCTCGGTGTCCTGGGCGCCGGCGGTCATGACGAAGATGGAATCGAAGACGCGGTAGGCGTCGAGCGTGCGGAACAGCAGCGCCACCATGATCGCCGCCTTCATGTTGGGCAGCGTGACCCGCGCCAGGCGCTGCCAGCGGGTGGCCCCGTCAACCTCGGCCGCCTCGTGGAGCACTTCGGGCACCTGGGCCAGGCCGGCCAGGAGGAGCAGCGACATGAACGGTGTCGTCTTCCAGATCTCGGCCAGGGCGATGACGAACAGCGCCGAGGCGCGGTGGTCGAACCAGGCGAAGTCCCCGAGGTTGAACCAGTTGTTGACGAAGCCGGAGTCGAGGGCGAAGGCGTAGCGCCAGGCGAAGGCCGAGATGACGGTGATGATCCCGTAGGGAATCAGGATCGAGGTCCGCACCAGCCGGCGGCCGATGGTGATCCGGTGCATGACCACGGCGAAGGCGAAGCCGATGACAAGCTCGATGGCCACCGTCACCACGGTGACGATCACGGTGGTGGCCACGTCCTTCCACCACAAGGCGTCGGTGAGCACCACGGCGTAGTTGCGGAGGCCGACGAACTCCCGGCCGGCGGGGTCGGTGATCCGGTAGCTGTAGAGCGACAGCCACAGGGCGTTGATCATGGGGTAGGCGGTGACGGCCACCATCACCACCAGCGCCGGCGTGGACAGCATCCGGCCCAGGCGCCGCTCGTACCGGGCCCGGTCCGACAGCACGGCTGTCATCAGAGCAGCTCCCGGTCGTGGAGGACCTCCACGATGAGCTTCGCCGCCTCGGCGGGGGTCCGCTCCGGGCGCACCCGGACGGGCGGATGGAAGGTGCGGACCACGGCCGAGCTCACGTCGGTGTAGTAGGGGGTCCGGGGCCGGGGGGCGGAGTCGTTGATCGACTCCCGGATGAGGTCGGCCATGGGGAAGACCTCGCGCACCTCGGCGTCGTCGTAGACCGAAGCCCGGGCCGCCGGGTTCTTGGCCCCCACCATGTACTCCTGCTGGCTCTGGGCCGAGGTGATGCAGCGCACCGCCTCGACGGCAGCTTTGGCGTGGCGGCTGAAGGCGCTCACGGCCAGGTTGATCCCCCCGAGCGGCGGCTGGCTGTCCTGGTCGGGCGTGACCCGGGGATAGCGGGCCCAGCCGATGTCCTCGAGGACGGACGGGTCCAGGGACCCGTCGGCCACCGCCTCCTGGGCGGCGCCATAGGTGTAGGGCCAGTTCACCATGAACCCGCCCCGCTCCCGCTGGAAGGCGGCCCGGGCCGCCTCTTCGTCGGCGGACGACAGCCCCGGGTCGGCCGCCCGGGAGCCGGCCAGGCGGTCGATGACGGCGGCGCCCTTGCGACCGGCGTCGGAGTCGAGGGCGGGCCGGGCGTCCTTGCCGGCCTCGGGGTCGGCCAGGATGGTGCCGCCGGCCGAAGCCACCAGGGCGTTGATCAACACCATGTAGCCCTCGTAGCGCCGGCCCTGAACCTCGACGGTGGTGCCGGTCCGCTCCGCCGCGCCGATGATCTGCTCCCAGGTGACGGGCCGGCCGGCGGGGTCGAGGCCGGCCTTGGCCGCTACCGACTTGCGGTACCACAGCAGCTGGGAGTTGGCCCAGAACGGGACGGAGACGAGCTTGCCGTCCCACCGGGCCGATTCCACCGGACCCTCGAGCACACCGTCGGTGAGGCCTTGGGCCTCGGCCTCGGCGAAGGGCCGCAGGAAGCCGGCGGCGGCGAACTCGGCCACGAACGGCGGGTCGAGGCTCATGAGGTCGATGGAGGCGTCCTCGGCGGCCAGGCGCCGGACCAGTTGCTCGCGCTGGCCGGTGGCCTCGTTGGGCAGCACCGAGGTCACCAGGCGGTAGCGCCCCCCGGCGGCCGCCGTGCACTTGGCCGCCAGCTCCGCTTGCCCGCCGTTGTCGGGGTTGATGTACCAGTTGAGCGTGGAGGTGTCGGAAGCGCCGCCACAGGCCGTCAGGGCGCTGAACACGAGGATCAGAGCCGAGATGGCCACGCCGGCTCGCGACCCGCGCGTCATGGCCGGTAAAGGTACTCGCCCCCGGGAATCCCCTTGACCAGCCAGGTCCCTTGCGGACCTACGGCAGCAGGGGCCCTCCGAAATCGGCCAGCAGCACCCGTTCCACCGTGCGGAAGCGGAGCACCGACTCCAGGTAGGAGGCCAGGGCGGTGTCGTTGTCGACCTCGTGACCGGCCGCCTCCGACAGGTAGTAGCGGTGCTCGAGGAGCTCGTGGAACAGCTCGGCGGGCTCGAGCCGGCCGGCCAGGTCGTCGGGCACCCGGGACAGGGCCGGCTCGTAGACCTCGGCGATCCAGCGGGCGGCCACCACCGCCTGAGGGAGGCCCTGACCCTCCTGGCGGCTGAGGTGGGCCCCGAAGGAGGCGATGTCGTTGAGCAGGCGCCGGGCCTGGTTCTCCTGCACCTCCAGGCCGGTGAGGCGCCGCAGCTCCCGGCAGTGGTGGCCCTCCTCCACCACCGCCGGCCGGATGCGGAGGCGATCATGGTCGTGCTCCACCACCAGCTCGTCCACGTCGAACCCGAGATGGTTGAGCCGCCGCAGGCGGCGCTCGATGAGGTGGTGCTCGGTGGCGTCGACCTCCTCCGTGCCGGTGAGCTCGTCCCACAGCAGGCGGTAGCGCTCCTCCAGGCGGTCGGCCACCCCCAAGACGTCGACATCGGGAGGGAGGTCGGAGGCGGCCCGCAGGTCCCACAGCCCGCCCACCACGTTCTCCCGGGCCAGTTCCAGGTCGGCGTGGCGCATGCCCGCCGCCATGGGAAGGTGGCGCTCGGCCGTCTCGGCATCCACCAGGTAGGCCATGAGGGCGCCCGCATCCCGGCGGAACAGCAGGTTCGACAACGAGCAGTCGCCCCAGAACACGCCCTCCAGGTGGAGGCGGGCCAGGAGCACCACCGCGGCGTCGACCAGGTGGGGAACGAAACCCGGCCCCGGCGGGGCGCTGAAGAGGTGGTGGAAGGGCAGTGAGTAGTCGAGGTAGCGGGTGACGAGCACGGCTTCGAGCGGCTCACCCGCCGGGCTCTCCCGGCCCGTCACCAGACCGGCCGCCTCCACCGCCGGCAGCCGCTCGGTGGCCAGGAGCCGGAGCATGGAGTACTCGCGCTCGGCGTCGGGTGCGGGCATCTCCTTGAGGGCATAGACCCGCTCCCCGTCCCGCACGAAGCGGACCTCGTGGCGACTCGGTCCCCTCACCATCGGCACCAGGCGGGGATGGTCCCAGGCGGAGAGCGGGACGGCCCAGGGCAGGCCCAGCAGATCGGGCGGCTCCCGGCCGGGCACGAGCTGAAACCGGACGGCCACCGCGTCACCCTAAGTCCGCCGGCCCCGCCCGACCGGAAGCGTAAGCCGCCCTTGTCAGTTCGTACCTCATTAATCACATTTGTCACAGTGATAGACACACGCAACAGCACGGTGGCAGCAATCATCCCCGCGCACCATGAGGAGGACCAGATCTGCGACGCCGTGCTGGCCCTCCTCCGCCAGACCCGCCCCCTCGACCTCGTGCTCGTGGTGGCGGACAACTGCACGGACGGCACCGTCGACGTCGTCCGCCAGCTCCAAAGCGGCCACCCCAGCCTGGAGCTGCTGGAGACGACCGGGAACACGGCCCGGAAGGCGGGGGCGCTCAACCAGGGCCTGCGCCACCTCGACGGCCGTTTCGCTCCTGGGCCGGATTTCGTGCTGCAACAGGACGCCGACTCCGTCCTGCACCACCGCTTCGTCGCCGCCGCCCTGGACGAGATGGCCCGCGACCACCGGATCGGCGGCTGCTCCGGCCGCTACCAGGTCAAGGAATACCTCCGGCTCAGCCCGGTGGCGTGGTTCCTCTGTCAGCTCCAGCGCATGGACAACCTGCGCTACGACTCCATGCGGATGGAGGCGCCCGACAATCCCGCCGTGCTGTCCGGCACCGGCTCGCTGTTCCGCCACGACGCCCTCCGGGCGGTGGGCGGCTGGGACGAGTCCTCCCTGGTGGAGGACTTCTCCATGACGCTCGACCTCAAAGGCGGCGGCTGGAAAGCGGCTGTGGCCCGCCGGGCCTACACGCGCACCGACGTGCCCCTCACCGTCGGGGAGTTGTGGCGGCAGAGGATGCGCTTCGGGACCCGGTTCCCGGGCCCGGGACGGATGGGCACGACGCTGGCCGTGGCCGGCGCGCTGCCGGCGGCGGGGCTCGTCGCCTCCTGGGTGGTCGTCCTCATCGCCTCTGGTGGTCATCGCCCTGACCATGGTGCGATGGGGACGGCTGCGGACCAGCGAGCGCCAGGCGGCAATTCCGAGAATCGGCCGCTGACCTCGGCGACACGTGAATCCGGCGTCGATGGGGAAGGTATTCCTCCTGGGGCCCGCCATCGGGAGGAGACGCAGCCATGGGCTATACCGTGAAGGTGGATCGGAACCTCTGCATCGGCGCCGGCGCCTGCGTGGCCGATTCCCCCGAGGCGTTCAAGTTCGACGATGAGAACATCGCCGTGGTCCAGCCGGGCGCCGCCGACCTGTCCGACGAGCACCTGCTGGAGGTGGCCCGGGCCTGCCCGGCCACGGCCATCCTGGTCTTCGACGAGGCCGACGAAGAGGTGGACGTCTTCGCTTGAGCCAGCCCCCCGATCTCCCCGGTCCCCCCGATCGCCTGGTGCTGGCCGTAGAGGCGCTCCAGGACCGCTACGACCAGATCGAGGTCAGCGGCCGGACGATCCGGCTGGAGACGCCGGTCAACGGCGATGCCGGCTTCGCCGCCCTGCGGATGCTCGGCATCGCCCAGGCCGCCTTCCCGGTGGGAGTGGCGACCCACTCTCCGTCCGGCGTGGCCATCGGGGTGTGGAATCCGCCCGACCTGTACCTCGCCCGCTGGACCCAGAACCGCTGGGTGGTGGGCTACCGGCTCCCGAAGGGCTCCCGGCCGGCCGATTACATCGGGGCCGAGGGGCGGATCCCGAGCCGGCTGGAGACGGGTCACTGGTACGCCAGCGTTCCCGAGGAGGTGTCGGCGGCGTTCCGGGAGGTGGGGCTGATGCTGGAGGCTCCCCCCTTCCCGCCCCCCGAGGCGCCCCCGGCTCCCAAACCGACACCGAAATCCAAGGAACGCGCCGCCCGTAAGGCCCCGCCGCGTCCCTCGCCACCGAGAGTGACGCCCCGCCGGGAGCCACCGGCTCCGAAGCCCCCGCCGCCGCCCACCGACCGGGTGTGCGCGGGGTGCAACATGCGCCGGGCGCTCACCCAGTTCGTCCCCGGCTCGGACCTCTGCATCGACTGCCGCTAGCCCGCGGCCGGCTGAAACCGCCCATCTCGCCCACCTCTGCCGCCGGCGGCGGCGCGGCGGGAGGGAGGGATCGCCCCGGTGGCGAAGCCGTCACTGGAGGGCCCCACCATGAATGAGCTGCTACCCGGCCTCTACGACCACATCGAACCGGTGGCGCTGCGGATCGCCACCCGGGCGGCCACACTCGAACCGGTTGACGCCCAGCGGGCGTACCTGGTCGACGTGGCCCGCCGGATCGCCGGCTCCGACCGCTACCGGCCCGACGTGCCGGCGGCCGCGCCGCCCCCCGGCATCGAGGCCACCCTGGCCTGGTTCGAGCTGCTCGACGAGCACCTGGAGGACTTCGTCTCCGGTCGCGCCAGCGCCTCCGACGTCATCCGCAAGGGTGGCGGCCAGCTGTGGGAGGCGTTCCAGGCCCGCGACGTGGTCTGCGCCGTCTACGGCCACGGTGTGGCCCGCGCCATCGGCCCCCACCTGGCCGGCAAGGACGTGCTCGAGCTCGGGGCGGGCACGGGCGGCACCACCAGGCGCCTGGCCCCCGACCTGGTGCACTGCCGGCGGTTCGTCCTCAGCGACGTCCGCCAGAGCTTCCTCGACCGCCTGGCCGCCGACCTGCCCGGCGTGCCACTGGAGACGGCCCTGGTGAACATCGACGTCCCGCTCAACGGCATCGGATCCTTCGACGTGATCTTCTCGACCAACTGCCTCCACGTGGCCAAGGACCTGGTGGCCACGCTCGAGAGGCTCCGCTCCCGGCTCCGGCCCGGTGGCGCCCTGGTGCTGGGCGAGGGTTCGCACTACTCGGCCGATCTGCCCTCACCGGTCTCTCTGGTGCTGTCGCTCTTCGACGGGTGGTGGGATGCGCCCACCTCGCCGTCGCGCCCTCAGCAGGGCTTCCTCCTTCCCCAGCACTGGTTCGCGGCGCTCAGCGCCGCCGGTTTCGAACGCATGGCCATGGAGAGCTGGGGCGACCGCCGGCGCAGCTTCGGCGGCGTCTACTGGGCCTTCGCGTCGAACTAAGCCCCCCACGGAGCGTGGCGCGCAGAGCCCGTATAGCAGATCGAACCTGAAAACACCAAGAACACCTGGTAGCAGCAAGGTGAAGCGGTCACTAACATTCGAGGTGGATCGCTGGGAGTACGCGCGACTGGCGTAGGGGCCGCGCCGGTTGCAGGGGGGAGCGAGCCGTTGTCTGGGCCCGCGGTGCCATTCGTTTGGGCCAGAGCTGAGGGGGCCACCGGAAGCCGGACGGGCCGGCGCGCTACGCAGGCGGTCATCCTGGCCGCCGGGCAGGGGTGCCGGCTCAACGGGAGCATGACGCCCCGGCCGAAGTGCCTCTACGAGGTGGGCGGGATCTCCCTGCTCCATCATCAGCTTGGCGCGCTGGCCGACGCCGGCGTCACCGACGTCGTCATCGTCGCCGGCTTCCAGCAGCACCGCATCCGGCAGGCGGCCCCCGGCCCCCGGTACGTCATCAACCACCGCTTCGCCGAGACCAACAGCCTGTGGTCCTTCCTCCTCGCCCGCCCCCTCGTGGACACCGACGTGCTGGTCATGAACTCGGACGTCTACTTCCACCCCGAGCTGCTCCGCCGGCTGGTCAAGGCGGAACGGGACGCCCTCCTGTACGACTCGACCTCCGGCCACGAAGACGAGCACATGAAGGTGTCGATACGGGAGGGCCGGCTGGTGGAGATGGCCAAGGACCTGCCCGCCGACCGCACCCACGGGGAGAACGTGGGCATTCTGCGGCTGTCGGCGGCGACGGCCGAAGCCATCTTCGAGGCCGGCGAGGAGATCGTCCGCCGGCATGGCTCCCTGTGCTGGCTGGCCGTGGCGGTGAGCCACGTCGCCGGCACCCGGGCGATCGAGTGCATCGATGTCGGCGGCCTCCCGTGGGTGGAGATCGACTTCCCCCACGACCTGCACCGGGCCCGCACCGAGGTCTTCCCTGCGGTCACCGGCGGCTACCTGGAGGCGGCTCGCTGATGAGGGTGCTGTTCACCGGGTACGCCCCCGTCCACTTCCTCTGCTTCAAGCCGATGTACGACCATCTCCGCGCCCGGAGCGACGTCGAGGTCGAGCTGTCGGGGGGCACCCGGTCCCGATCGGAGCACGCCCTGGGCGGCTACCTCTACGACCACCAGAACATGTACCGCCACTTCGACCTCCCGGAGGGCGTGGTGACGCCGGTCGGCACCCTCGCCGCCCGGGAGTACGACGTCATGTTCTCGGCCAACACGCGGCGGATCGAACCCCGCCACGTCGGGCGGCGGGTCCAGATCTTCCATGGCATGTCCTTCCGCAACCGGGCCATCCGTCCCGAGACCGATGGCGCCGACCATTACTTCCTCCTCGGGCCCTACATGAAGCGGGGCTTCGAGGCGGCCGGGCTCCTGGCCCCCGACGATCCCCGGGGCGTGGAGATCGGTTTCCCCAAAACGGACCGCCTGGTGGACGGATCGCTCGACCGGATCACCGAGCTGGCCCGCCACGGTGTGACCGGCGAGCGGCCCGTGGTGCTCTACGCCCCCACCGGCGAGCGGCGCAACTCGCTCGAGACCATGGGCGAAGAGCTCATCACCAGGTTGGGGAACACCGGCGAGGTCGACCTGCTGATCAAGCTCCACGACCATCCGCACACCTCGGAGGACTGGTTCACCCGCCTGGCCCCGCTGGAGAGCGACCGCGTCCATCTGGTCCGCCAGGCCGATGTGATCCCCACGCTGTTCATCGCCGACCTGCTCATCACCGACGCCTCGTCGGTGGCCAACGAATACGCCCTGCTCGACCGGCCCATCGTGTTCCTCGACGTACCCGAGCTGGTCGAGATCACCGTGGCCAAGGGAGCCAGGATCGACCTGGACACCTGGGGCCGGAAGGGCGGCCGCCTGGCGCACAACCCGGCCAGCGCCGTCAAGGACATCGAGGCCTGCCTGGCCGAGCCGGCCGAGTCCTCCGGCGTCCGCCGAGCCCTGGTGGCCGACATGTTCTTCAATCCCGGCCGGGCCACCGCCGCGGCCATGGCCTGGATGTCCCAGGAGCTCGAGGTGTCGTGACCGTCACCACGGCCGCCGGTCCACCGGCCAGCTTGCTGGTGCAGACCGTGGCCGAGCTGATCGGGGGGGCCGGCCCTGTGCAGGCGGCGGCCAAGCGCGCCGGCGTCCATGCCTTCGTCCTCGAACTCCCCCAGGGCTACGACACCCCCGTCGGCGCCGGCGGGCTGCCGCTGGCCCCGTCGGTGCGAAAGCGCCTGGAGACGGCGCGCCGCCTGGCGGCAGACCCCGCGGCCCCGCACGCCGCCGGTCCCGGGCCGCCCCTCCCGCCCGACGACCCCGCGCTCCCCGGGTTCCGCCGGCTGCTCGACGCCCGAGACATGGCGACGATCCTGGCCCGGGCTCTGGGCGCCACCCCGTTGGTGAGGGTCCGCTCGGTGCGCTACAAGCCGGGCAAGAACGCCGTCGTCCACTACGACGTGGGCACCGAAGCGGGGTGGCTGGAAGTGGTGGCCTACACCACCTCCGGCCCCGATGCGCTGGTGGCCAAGACCGCCCGGCAGCCCCAGCGGGCGGCCCGACTGCAGGGGCCGTCGACCCCGTCACCCATCTCCTACGAACTCGAGGTCGAAGCGCTGCTGCAGTGGCTGCCGCTCGACATGCGGCTCAAGGGACTGGCCAAGAGCGGAGACCAGCTCAGGCGGCGCCTGGCGGACGCCGGCCTGGCGGTGCCGGAGGGCACCCAGCCCGAGCTCTTGCGCTACTGGGCCCGGCGCCGGGCCGTGCTCGGCTTCGGCGACCACGTCATCAAGCTGTACCGCGACCCCCTCGACCTCACCGCCGCCGAGCGGGGCCTGCGAGCCGCCAGCGCGTTGGGCGTGCCCACCGCTCGCTTCGAAGCCGTGCTGCCGGGCCTCAAGGCAACGGTGCAGAGCCGGGTCCGGGGCGCCGCCCCCCGCCTGGGGCCCGCCGGCGGTGCCCCGGTGGGCGACTTCCTGGCCCGCCTCCACACCTCGCCCCTGCCGGGGCCGGCATCGATCAGCGACGCCGGCGACCTGCTGGCCAAAGCGGCCAACCGGGCGCAGTTCGTGGCCCGGCTCGTGCCCGGGCTCCAAGCCGGGGTGACCTCCGTGCTGGCCGAGCTGGAGGCACACCGGCCCCAAGGTCTGGGCCTCGTTCCCAGCCACGGCAACTTCCACGCCGGCCAGCTCCTGGACACCGGCGACGGCCTGGTCATGATCGACGTGGACCGCCTGGGCCACAGCCACCCCGCCTACGACCTGGCGTCCTACGCCAGCCACCTGGCCTTCGGTCGTCGCGGCGAGCTGGAGGTGGTCGAGACCGCGCTGGCCGCCCTGGCGGAAGGCTACGGCTCACGCCCCGACGCCCTGGGCTGGTTCCTGTCCACCTGCCTCCTCAGGCGGGCCGCCATCCCGTTCCGGTACCTCGACGAACGCTGGCCCGACGCCGCCGCCGTCCTGATCCGTTCGGCTCGACAGGCGCTCGAATCATGACGCCCGCCGGCCCGATGGTCACGCCGCCGGCCGCCGGAACGGGCCGGTCCCACCCGGCCCGCCTGCTGGCGCCGTTCCTCCGCCGGCACTGGCCCGCCCTGGGCATGGCCGGCCTCGGCAGCGTCGTCCTGGCCGTGACCGAGCTGGCGCACCCCTTCCCCCTCAAGCTGATCGTCGACCGCGTGGCGGAGCGGGCCTCGGGGCCGTTCAAGCTCACGGCCGGCGATCACCGCTTCCTGGCCGGCGTGGCCGTGCTGGCGCTGTCCATCGCCCTGTTCGAGGCCGTGGCCTCGTACCTGGTCGACGTGCGCCTCAAGTCGGCCGGCGAGCGCATCACCCACGAGCTGCGCTTAGCCGTCTACGCCCACCTCCAGCGCCTCTCCCTCCGGTTCCACGACCGCCGGCCCACCGGCGATCTCGTCACCCGCCTGACCGGCGACGTCAGCGCCGTCGGCGACCTGTTCTCCCAGTCGCTGGGCAACCTGGCCGCCTCCGTCCTCCTGCTGGTGGGCATGGTGGTGGTGAGCCTGCGCATCGACCCGGTGCTGGCCCTGGCCGCGTTCTCGGTCACGCCCATCCTCTCCTTCCTCACCGTGCGCTTCCGGCGGATGGTGCGGGCCCTGGCCCGGCACCAGCGCTCCAAGGACGGCGAGCTGGCCTCGCTGGCCACCGAAGCCCTGGGGGCGGTCCGGGCGGTGCGGGCCCTGGGCGCCGAGCGCCTGGAGCACGACCGCCTGGCCGGGGCCAGCCAGGAGCGGTTGGGGGCGGGGGTGGCGGCGGCCGCCACCGAGAGCCGCTTCGGGGGCGTCATCGACGTGACCGGGGCGGCGGGCTGGGCCCTGGTGCTCGTCCTCGGGATGGGCCGGGTGGCGGCCGGGGCGCTGTCTCCTGGCGATCTGGTGGTCATGAGCTCCTACACCCGGCGCCTGTACAAGCCGCTGCGGGACATCGCCAAGGAGGCCAGCCGGGTGGCGAGAGCCATGGCCCGGGCCGAGCGGGTGGCCGAGGTGCTGAGCACCGATGAGCTGGTCGAGGACCGGCCCGGCGGGTACGCCGGACCCCGGGCCGCCGGCGAGGTCGTGCTGGAGGCGGTGTCCTTCGCCTACACCCCCGGGCGGGCGGCCCTGAAGGGCATCACGTTGCGGATCCCGGCGGGCCGGCGGGTGGCGGTGGTGGGCCGGTCGGGGGCGGGGAAGTCCACCGTGGCCGCGCTGGTGTCCCGCCTCTACGACCCCGGCGGCGGACGGGTGCTGCTCGACGGGCGGGACGTGCGGGACTGCAGCCTCATCTGGCTGCGGAACCAGGTCGGGCTGCTGCTCCAGGACACGGTTCTGTTCTCGGGCACGGTGGCCGACAACATCGCCTACGCCACCCCGTCGGGGCGGATGGAGGTGGAGGCGGCGGCCCGGGCCGCCGGGGCCCACGATTTCATCGCCGCCCTGCCCGATGGCTACGACACCTGGCTCGGAGCCCGCGGCGTCGCCCTCTCCGGCGGGCAGCGCCAGCGGCTCGCCATCGCCCGCACCCTGCTGCGGGACCCCCCCGTCCTGGTCCTCGACGAGCCCACCGCCGGCCTCGACCGTCAGACCGAAGCCGAGGTCATGTCCGGCTTCGAAGCGCTGGCCGCGGGCCGGACCACCATCGTCGTCACCCACTCCCCCACGGTGGCCGGATCGGCCGACTTCGTGGTGGTGATGGCCGACGGCCGGGTGGCCGAGCAGGGCACTCCCGCCGAGCTGCTCCGGCGGGCCGGCGCCTTCCGGCGGTTGCTGGCCGAGGAGGCGGAGGAGGAGGGCTGTCCGGTTGACGACGTGGTCGCCGTCCCGCCCCGGACGGGTCCCTCCCTGGCCCTGCCCGAGGACCGGGCCCTCCCCAGCCTGCCCATCCTCGTCGACGCCGACGCCATGACTCCGGTGCTGGCCCGCTCGCTCCCGCCCGGAGCCCCCGAGCCCAAGGTGCGGGTCGCCCGGCTGCGGTACCGGCCGGGGGCCCGCCTGGTCGTGGTCTACGACGTGGCCGTCGATGGCGAGCACACCCAGGCGGTGGCCATCATCGCCGCCCACACCCGCTTCGCCGGTGCCCGCCGGCTGGAGCACCAGGCCCTCGTCCGCCGGGCCGAGGGCCGCTCGCCCGCCCTCCACCTCCTGACCCACGACACGGAGCTGGGGGCGCTCATCCACTGGCTGCCCGTCGACCCCGCCCTGCCCGCCCTGGCCGAGCCGGCGGGAGCGTTCGTCTCCCGCCTGCAGGCGGCGGGGCTGGAGGCGGGAGCGGGTGAGCTCTCCCTCCTCGGCTACACCCCGAGGCGCCGGGCGGTGCTCGGGCTCGACGATTACGTCCTCAAGCTCTACGCCGACGAGACCCACTACCGGGTGGCGGGCGCCGCCCTGGAGCGGGTGGGACGCGCCGTGCTCACCCCCGGCTTCGCCGCCCTCCTCCCCGAGCTGCGCGCCACCGTCCAGGAGCGCCTGCCCGGCATCGCCGTCGACGACCCGGTGGCCATCGCCCCCGCCGCCGGCGCCCTCCTGGCCGCCCTCCACACGGGCGCCCCGGAGGCGCTGCCCGCCTTCCCGCCGGTCTCCCTGCTGGCCGCCGCAGCTGCCTCCGCCTCGGTGGCCGGCCGGCTCGTCCCGGCCCTGGCCGGGCGGGTCACCCGCCTGCTGGCCGACCTGGAGGCGGCCCAGCCCGCCGGCCTGCCCCTGGTCGCCTGTCACGGCGACTTCCAGCGCAAGCAGCTCCTCGACACCCCCCACGGCCTGGCCGTGGTCGACGTCGACCACCTCTGCGCCGCCCCCGCCGCTCTCGACTTCGCCTCCTACGCCGCCTGCCTCTACGGCGGGTGCCGGACGGAGCTGGACGACGTCCGGGCCGCCCTGGAAGGGCTCCGGGACGGCTACCACGCCACCCCACCCGCCCTGGCCTGGACCTTCGCCTGCGCCGTGCTCCGCCGCTCCCGCCAACCCTTCCACCGACTCGAGCCCGACTGGCCCGACGGGATCGAAGCCAAGATCGCCACCGCCGAAGCCCTCTGCCCGCGGTAGGGGTCCGCCCGGCCCGGACCGCCCCTCCCCGCGCGCGCTTTACTGGGAGCCATGTCCGACCGGGACCGCATCTGGGAAGGCGAGTGGGACGGCGACCGCTACCAGTCCCGCTTCACCGAGCTGGCCGAGTCGGGCGCCGACGTCCACGGCGAGGCCAACTTCGTGATGGGGCTCCGCCCGCAGTCGGTCCTCGACGCCGGCTGCGGCACCGGCCGGGTGGCCATCGAGCTGGCCCGGCGGGGTGTCGACGTGGTCGGCGTCGACCCCGCACCGGCCATGATCTCCACCGCCCGCCGTCTGGCCCCCGAGCTCACCTGGGTGGAGGCCGACATGGCCCACGTCGAGCTCGACCGCCACTTCGACGTGGTCGTCATGGCCGGCAACGTGCCCCTCTTCACCGCTCCCGGCACCCAGGGCGCCCTCGTCGCCGGCTGCGCTCGTCAACTCGTCCCGGGCGGCGGGCTGGTGTGCGGCTTCCAGCTCAACCGGGGCTACGGGCTGGCCCATTACGACGCCGACTGCCGCGCCGCCGGCCTGGAGCTGGTCGAGCGCTGGGCCACCTGGGACCGCGCCCCCTTCGACGACGGCGACTACGCCGTCTCCGTCCACCGCCTGCCCTGACCCCCTGTCACCATTTCGGAGAAGGTGGTTGCGCTTGACCCCCCTGGAGGGGGTCGATCGCGACCACCTCGGGAAAAAGGCGAGATGGCACCTGGCGGCGGAGGTCAACGGCACGCCGGGCGAGGAACTTCTGCTCCTCGGCGTTGGTGGCCAGCGACAGGGCGGTCTCGTAGGCGGAGGCCGCCTCGCCCGGACGGCCGAGGCGCGACAGCAGGTCCGCCCGGGTCGAGTGGAACAGGTGGTAACGGGGCAGGTCGAGCTGGTCGACGGCGGCCAGTCCCGCCGCCGGCCCGTCCACCTCGGCCAGGGCGACGGCCCGGTTGAGGGATACCACCGGGGTGGGGGCGAACACCAGAAGCTGGTCGTAGAGCCGGAGGATCTGGCGCCAGTCCGTGTCATCGGCGATGGCGGCGTCGCTGTGCACGGCACTGATGGCCGCCTGGATCTGGTACGGGCCGGGCTGGTTGCGGCGCAGGCAGGCCCGCACCAGCGCCTGGCCCTCGTCGATCAGGCCCCGGTCCCAGCGGCTGCGGTCCTGGTCGGCCAGGAGGACGAGGCCGCCGTCGGCGGCCGTGCGGGCCGGCCGGCGTGACTCGGTCAGCAGCAGGAGGGCCAGCAGGCCGAGCACCTCGGGTTCATCCGGCATCAGCTCGGCCAGGAGGCGGGCCAGGCGGATCCCCTCGGCGCACAAGTCGTCCCGGATCAGCTCGTCACCGCTCGAGGCCGTATAGCCCTCGTTGAAGATGAGGTAGACGACGGCCAGGACGGGGCGGAGCCGGTCGGGCAGCTCGGCGTCGCCGGGAACCCGGTAGGGGATGTGGGCCGCCTTGATCTTCTGCTTGGCCCGCACCAGGCGCTGGGCCATGGTCGCCTCCGGGACCAGGAAGGCATGGGCGATCTCCGGCGTCTGGAGCCCACCCAGGAGGCGCAGGGTCAGCGCGATCTGGGCGCTGGTGGCCAGGGCCGGGTGACAGCAGGTGAAGATCAGCCGGAGGCGGTCGTCGGTCACGGGTCCTGCCTGTTCTGGGGGTTCGTCGGCTGCGTGCAGGAGGGCGGCCCGGGCGTGGCGGTCTTGGCGTGATCCTTCGCGCCGGAGGCGATCGATGGCCCGGTTCCGGGCCGTGGTGGTGATCCAGCCCCCCGGGTTGGGGGGCAGTCCCGTGGCTGGCCAGCGTTCGACGGCGATGGTGAAGGCCTCCTGAACCGCCTCTTCGGCGATGTCGATGTCGCCGAAGAGGCGGACCAGGGTGGCGACGGTCCGGCCTGATTCCTGCCGGAAGACCTCGCCGATCCTCGTCGGGTCGAACGGCGTCACGGAACCCGTCTACTCGGCCGGCTCGTCCTGGAACGGCCGCACCTCCACCGGAGCCTGGCAGGCTCGGGCGCCCCTGGCGGCCAGGGCCAGCGCCGCGTCCAGGTCGGGAGCCTCCACGATCCAGAACCCGCCCAGCTGCTCCTTGGTCTCCGCGAACGGCCCGTCGGTGGTGATCACGTCGCCGTCTTCGATCCGGACCACGGTCGCCGTGGTCGCGGGGTGGAGCCCGCCGCCGAACACCCACGCGCCCTCGTCCTTGAGCTCCTGGTTGAACACGTCCACGTCCTTGTACATCTGCTCGATCACCTCGGGCGGCGGCAGCTCCTCACCCTCGACCATGTGCACAGAGAGCAGGTACTGAGTCATCGGAATCTCCTCTCCGAGGCGGGCGCCGTGCCCGCCTCTTCAACCCTTCTACGAACGCGCCGCCTCCCAATCGACAGCCCGCGCAGAATTTTTCCTCGCCCCGGCATCCCGTGGGAACCACGCGGCCGGACGGCCCGGTCGCTTATTGTCTCTGCGGCATGGGCGGCATCGGCGGCATGGGCGGCAAGAAGGCATCGGACAGCGGCGTGCCGCGGCCGGCCATCCCGGCCGTCATCCGGGCCGGCTGCCTGACGCTGGCCATCCTCGGCGTGATCTCCCTGTTCCTGGCCGTGCCCACGATCCTCAACCCGGACGGCGTCCGGTGCTCGCTGGCCCGGACCCTCATCCAGGACGCCAACGACGACGACGAGTCGTTCAACGACGTCGACACGGGCCGGCGCGAAGCCGACAAGGTGGCCTGCGACGAGGCCGTGCTCCTGGCCGAGCAGATCCGTAGGAAGGCGGACAGCGACAAGACGATGTCGGTTCCGGGCGAGTCGCTTATCCGGAACCGGGGATTGATGAGCGCCGCCGTGGCCATCGGGCAGATCGTCGGCGGGTTCATGACCCTCGGCACCCTGGCCCGGAAATGGCGGACCGTGGCCCTGGTGTTCGCCGTCCTGGGGGTGGTCGTCCCCGTCCTGGGCCTGATCACGGTGGCGGCACTGGGCTTCGTGGTCTACGCCATCGGCTTCAGCACCGTCGCCAGGGTGCTCTGGCCCCCCCGGCCCCGGGGCTCGTCCTCGACCTGACCGGAGACTCGGGCCCGGTTGTCCTCAATGCGCCCCAGAATGGCGCGGACGGGCTATGGGCGGAGGAGGGGCGGCGGGCGTTAGCTGGTCGGCGGCGGGCCGAACAGGAGGGACCTGAATGAAGAACGCCCAGGCGCTGCAACTGGAGATGCTCGAAGCGGTACGAGCCCGGGATTTTGCCGCCCTGCGAGAGCTGTACCACCCGGACTACGTCTACATGAGCGCCGACGGAGCCGAGCAGAAGGGCCCCGACGCCGGCGTGGCCGTGGCCGAGACGTACCTCCGGGCCTTCCCCGATCTGGAGTTCGAGATCCGGCACCTCTACGCCGCCGGCACCGGCGTGTCGGTGCTGGAGCTCACCGCCCGGGGCACGCACCAGGCGGAGCTGGAAGGCATCCCACCGACGGGCAGGCTCGTGGAGGTCGTGGTCTGCAACGTCGTCGAGGCGCAGGACGGGCTGATCGTGCGGGAACGGGAGTACTACGACTCGCTCTCCATCATGCGCCAACTCGGCGTCATCGATGGCTGAACGCGCCGGACCACCTACGTAAGTGTAAGGTTCATTAGCCGTTTCACCCCTTGCAGGCGGGCGCCGCCTGGCGCATGCTGGTCCCAACCACAGCAACCACCGGCAAGGGATCCGACCGATGAACAACCTCATTGCCACCTGGCACCGCTCCCGCTGGGATCTCGTCGAGCACCTCTCGGAAGCGCACTGTCAGCTCCTCGATGTGCCGGGCCTCGAGGCGGCCCTGGCCATGGTCGACGCCGCCCTCACCGAGGTGTGCCTGTGGCTCGACCAGCCGGTCCGACTCGAGAAGGCCCGTCCTGTCGTTCCCACCACCTAGGTCGCGGGGCTGACGGCCCGACCGGGCAAGCCCGTACACTCGGGCCATGGGACAGGCGGTGCAGCTGCTCGGAGCGGCCCTCATTCTGAGTGCCTATGTGGCTGCTCAACGGGGCCGGATGAGGTTCGACTCGGTCCAGTTCCTGGCCCTGAACACCGTGGGGGCCACCATCCTGGCCGTGGTCGCGGCCGTGAACGGTGACCTCGGCTTCCTGCTCCTCGAAGGCGTCTGGGCCTGGGTCTCGTTCCGGGGGCTGCGGCGGGCGATCAAGGCGGAGAAAGCTGAGAAAGCGGCGAAGAAGGTACCGCCCGGACGCTTCTCCCTGGCCGGGGCCCGGGCACGCCGCCGGCGCCGGAACAGCCCACTGCGTCGCGTCGAGTGAGCGATCAGGCCGGGAGCACCACCGTCTTGATCTGCGTGCACTCGTCGATGGAGTAGCCCAGGCCCTCCCGCCCGATGCCGGAGTCAGGCTTGCGACCCCCGAAGGGGAAGTGGCCGACGCCGTGGGCGGGGGCGTCATTGACGTGAACCATCCCGCACTCCAGCGCCCGGGCCGCCCGCCACGCCTGTTCCAGGTTGGCGGTGAAGACGGCCGAGTCGAGGCCGTAGCGGGAGCGGTTGGCGATGTCGAGGGCGGTGTCGAGGCTTTCCACCGGCGTCACCGCCAGCACCGGCCCGAACGTCTCCTCCCAGAGGATCTCCGCCTCCAGGGGCACGTCGACCAGCACCGTGGGCTCGTGGTAGGTGCCCTCCACCCCGCCCCCGGTCAGCACCTTGGCTCCCTGCTCGACCGCCTGCTCCACCAAGCCGTGCACCCGGGCGGCGGCCTGGGCCGTGACCAGCGGGCCCACCTTCACGCCGTCGGCCCGGGGGTCGCCGCACACCCAGCCCTCGGCCTCGGTCACCGCCGCGGCCACGTAGTCGTCATAGAGGGGGGCCTCGACCAGGACCCGGCTGATGGCATCGCAACGCTGGCCGGCGTTCTTGAACGCCCCCAGCACCGACTTCTCCACGGCCAGGGGGAGATCGGCGTCGGCCAGCACGATGGCGGCGGCGTTGCCCCCCAGCTCCAGGTGCAGCGGCTTGGGGCTGGCCAGCCCGGCGATGCGCCGGCCGACGGCCGTTGAGCCGGTGAACGAGATCATGGAGACGCCCTCGGAGGTGGCGAGCTCGTCGCCCATCTCGCGGCCCGGCCCGGTGAGGACGTTGAGCACCCCGTCGGGCAGCCCGGCCTCCTCCAGGATCCGGGCGAACATGACCAGGGCCACCGGATCATCGGAGGGCGCCTTGGCCACCACCGTGTTGCCGGCGGCGATGGCCGGGATGACCTTGGAGGCGGCCAGGAACAGCGGGTAGTTGAAGGGCCCGATGGCGGCCACGGTGCCCACCGGTTCGCGCAGGACGATGCCCGACTTGCCCACCGTGTCGCCGATCCAGTCGCCGGGCAGGTACTCGCCGAAGATCTTACGGACCTCCTCCCGGGCCAGCTCCAGCCGCTCCCGGGTCGCCTTCGTCTCGGAGGTCGCCTGGTCGGGCGTCTTGCCCAGGTCGTTGACGATGGCGTCGACGAAGCACTCCAGGTGGCCCACCATGACCCGGGCCGCCTCCTCGCAGATCCGCAGCCGCTCGGCGGCGGGGAGGGCACCGAAGCTCCGGCGGGCCCTGACGGCGGCGGCCACCGCCGCCTCCACGTCCTCGGGCCCGCCCTTGGGCGCCCGGGCGATCACCGTGCCGTCGATCGGCGAGCGCACCTCGAAGGTGGCGCCGCTCCGGGCCGGGCCCCACCGGCCGCCCACCAGGTTCTGGAGGGCGACGGGGCCGTCGCCCGCCCCATCCACGGCGGGAGCGAAGAAGCCCGGCAGCCGGATCTCAGCCGGAGAGGACACACGGGGGGCGGATTCCAGGAGGCTCATCGGGTCAACCCTTTCCAGGCGCGTTCGCTGGAAAGGGCGTACCCACATCCGGGGTCACTTGACCCCGGGCCGCTCAGCTCAGAGGCGCTGGGAGAGCTCGATGAGCAGGAGAGCGACCGTGTGGTCCAGGCAGAGCTGGGTGCGGACGTCACCCGGCGGGACCGAGGCATGCTCGCAGGAGAAGGTCCCGTCCTCCTCCAGGCGCAGCTCCGTCGGACAGGTGATGGGGTGGTGGGGGCGGGCGGGCTCGGTCTGCTCCACGACGCTCGAGGAGGACAGCGTCGCCTGGAGGTTGACGCTCCCTTCGATGCCCAATGCGGTGAAGTTCACTGCCACCTCCTCATCCCGTACCGGCAACCTTGCTAAGAATACTACCCATAATGCTTGATATGTAAAGCGCAGACCGGCGCCATGCTCTCCCACCAGCACTGCTGGGGCCTGGGTCGTCCTGACAGTTGATGGCGGGGCCGGTCGGGGTAGGCATGAATTGGCGGCATCGGGCGAAAGAGCCACGCGGACAGACAGGGAGATGTCAGATGTTCGTGGCGTTGCCGTCACGTATCCGTACCGCCCCGGGAACATGACGGGGATTGGATATCGGCGGGCGGGACGTAGGCCGTTGTCCCCGCTTGTCCCAGCCGAGGAGGTCCCCGATGAGCACAGCCCTGGTCACAGGAGCACAGGACCGCACCGGACCGGTGGCCTACGCGCTCCAGACGCAGGGATTCGAGACCCTTGCCTTCGACAACTGGAGTCCCGACGCCGCCCCGCTCGGACCGGGCTCGGTGAACTGCTACGTCCAGTTGCCGGGCGCAGTGGCCGCCGCCGGCGCTCACGGCCCGGCCCTGGTGGCCCGGGTCGACGCGGTGACCGCCGTGTCTCCCTTCCTGGCCGATCACGCCTCCGTTCTGTTGGTGGCCGACGACCTCGGATGGGACCAGCGCCGGCGGGACGCCCTGGCCCTGCTGACCGAGGCGGCTCTGGCCGACCGCGGCCCGGGCGGCGTGCGGGTCTCCGTGCTGGGCGAGTACTGCTCGCCGGGCATCATCGTCGAACGGGCCCGGGCCACGCTCCCGTCCCTGGCCGACCTCGCCCCCGACCTCGGCTACGCCGACTGGCGCAACGAGGTCCTGACCATGACCGGGACGGCGGGGCGCACCTACTTCGGCTGGAAGGATGGTGACGGCCGGCCCTGCGCGGCGGTGCTGCGCGGGACCGTCATGTCCCCCCTGCGGGCCGGCGCCTCCGCCCCGGACGGCTCCCGGACCTTCTCCTGGGGAAGCTCCGACACCGGCGCCCACCTCCTGGCCCGGGCGGTCATGGCCGATGCCGTGGGTGTGGAGTGGGCCGACGAGCTGGCCGGCGCCTTCACCCATGACGTGGTGGCCAACCTTCCCCAGGACGGCTTCGAGCTGCGGATGGCCGACGTGGCCGCCTGGCTCCACCGCCACGCCCCCGCCCGCTGACGGATTCGGGGGACACCCCGGGCCCGGGCGGTCAGGGCACCGCTTCGAGTCGGGCGGGCACGTGCTTGTGCCACGGCGTTCCCGCCCACGGGTCGCGGTCGGCGGCAGTGGTGAGCTCGTTGGGAGCCACGCCGGTGATGACCGCGCTCCCATCGTCGTCGAGGTGATCGACGCCGAGGCCGTTGGGCAGGGCCAGGTGACCGGGTTGCATGCGGTCGTCGACCTCCACCACCACCTCCGCGCTCCCCCGCCGGGTGGTGAGCCGGGCCCGGTCGCCGCCGGCCAGACCCAGCGCGGTGGCATCGGCGGGACTGATCCGCAGCGCGCCGGCGGGATCACGCTTCCGCCAGGCCGGATCCCGCATGATCGTGTTGGCGGTGAACGAGCGGCGCTCGCCGGCAGAGAGGACGAAGGGCCACTGGTCGTCGCCCGCCGAGGGATCCTCACCCTGCAGGCCGGCCAGCTCGTCGAGCAGCTCGGGGATGGTGAGGTGAACGAGGCCGTCGGGCGTCTTGAGCCGGCGCCAGCTCTCGTCATACGGGTCGTCGGTGATGACCACCCCGGAAGGCCTGGAGAGGATGGCGTCGAAGAGCCGCTCGCCCGGCTCCATCCCCTGACCGCTGAACCCCGCCCGGCGCACTCCCTCGGGATTGGCCTGGGCGCAGCGGTGGGCGGCGCCCCAGAGCACGGCGGCGGCGGCCGCCCAGGCGGCGTTCGGGCTGTCATCGATCGCCTCGACGAGGGTCGGCCCCAGGGTGCGGTAGAGGACCACCGGGGCCAGCGCGCCGAGCTTGGGGTTGGCGGCCACGGCGGCGAAGAAGGTGGTGGCGAACGCGGCTCGGCCGGCGGCGGGACCGCCGGTGGCCGTGGCCGGGAGCCCCGCCGCCTCCCGCAGGGGCGCCAGATCCTCGTCGGTGAGGGCGCCGAGGGCCTCCACCAGGCGGGCGTGGATCTCCGGTTCGGGCAGCGGCCCGTCGGGCGCCGGGAGCACCGGGCGGCGCAGGTGGAAGACGTTGCGGGGGAACTCGAAGTTGAAGAAGGTCGCTTCCCACTTCTCGTACTGGGTCGGGGCGGGGAGCACGTAGTGGGCCAGGCGGGCGGTCTCGGTCATGGCCACGTCGATGACCACCACCAGATCAAGGGCGGCCAGGGCCTCGCGCATGCGGGGCGAGTCAGCCAGGGAGTGGGCCGGGTTGGCGCTCTCCACCAGCATGGCCCGGTAGCGGGCGGGGTGGTCGGTGAGGATCTCGTCGGCGATGACGTTGCACGGCACCAGGCCGGAGATGAGCGGCGCCCCGACCACCGGGCTGGTCCGCCCGTCGAGCTTGCCGCCCCGGGTGATGTCCACCAGGTGGGACGGTGAGTAGGCGGTGCCGGGACGGCCGAAGTTCCCCGTGGTCAGCCAGATCAGCTTCTCCAGCCAGCTGACCAGGGTGGAGTGGCGGTTCATCTGCACGCCCAGGTCCTCGAACACGGACACGCCGCCGGTGGCGGCGGCGATGCGCCGGGCGGTGCGGCGCACGGTGTCCTCGGCGACGCCGCTCCGCTCGCAGTAGTCGGCCACCGGCACGGCGGCCAGGGCCTCGAGGGTGGCGTCGTAGTCGGTGGCGTGCTCTGTCAGCCAGTCGCGGTCCACCAGGCCCTCCTGGACGAGCACGCCGGCCAGGGCCGCCAGCAGCCAGGCGTCGGTGCCGGGGCGGACCTGGAGGTGGATGTCGGCCAGCTCGGCGGTCTCGGTGCGGCGGGGGTCGATGACCACCAGGCAGCGGTCGGGGTCCCGGGCGATCTCCTTCAGGGTCGTGCGTGCTCGGGGGATGCCGTGGCTCTGCCATGGGTTCTTGCCCACGAACACCGCCACCTCGCAGTGCTCGAAGTCGGCCCGGACCATGGTGCCCAGCATCCGGTGGTTGACCCAGAACTCGCCCGTCTTCTCCTGGGCCAGGGCGCTGGAGCGGAACCGGGCCCCCAGGGCGCGGAGGGTGGCGGGGCTGTGGGCGCCGCCCAGGTGGTTCCCCTGCCCGCCGCCGCCGTAGTAGAAGATCGACTCGCCGCCGTGGGTGTCCCGTACCGCGGCGAGACGCTCAGCCACCTCGGTGATGGCGGTGTCCCAGTCGATCTCCTCGAAGGTGCCGTCCGAGCGGCGCCGCAAGGGGCGCAGCACCCGGCCCGATCGCCCGTTCTGGTAGTGGTCGAGGCGCAGCGCCTTCTCGCAGGTGTAGCCCTGGGAGGCGGGGTGGGCCTTGTCGCCCCGGATGCGCTCGAACCGGCGGCCGTCCTCGCCGCCGAGGCGCACCTCGATACCGCAGTTGCACTCGCAGAGGATGCAGGCTGTGGGCCTCCACTCGCCGTTGGCTGCGCTCACGGGCGTCAGTTCTCCTTGCTCATGGCTCTTCGCCTGGCGGCTCATCGCGGTGCGGCTGGGGCCCCTGCCCCAGTCGCCGGCCGACGTCCGTCGGCCTTGCTCATCTGGTGGATGAGATCGATGGCCCGGCCGAGGGTGTCCAGGCGTTCTTCGGGCGTGTCCCCCGCCGGGTAGAGGCGCACGGTGGTGACGCCGGCGTCCCGCCAGGCCCGGAGGCGGTCGGCCACCATGGGCTCGGTGCCGATGAGGGTGGTGGCCAGCACCATCTCGTCGGGCACCAGCTGGGCCGCTTCCTCCCTACGGCCCGCCGTCCAGAGCTGCTGGACCTCCTCGGCCACACCGGCGAAGCCCTGCCTGGAGTAGGCGTCGTTGTAGAAGTTGGTCGTGGCCGATCCCATCCCGCCCAGGGTGAAGGCCAAGCCCGCCTTGCGAGGGGCGGCCATCCCGGCCACGTCGTCGCCGAAGGCCACCTCGGCCCCCTGGCAGATGTCGATCTCGGCCAAGGTGCGACCGCCCCGGCCGGCGCCGGCACTGATCGGTTCGAGGTAGGCGGCGGCCGCCTCGGGGATGAAGGCCGTGCCGAGCCATCCGTCCGCCACCTCCCCGGTCAGCTCCAGCATCTTGGGGGACAGCGCGGCCACGTAGATGGGGATGCCGGGGTTGGCCGGCTGGGACAGGCGCAGCGCCTTGCCGCCCGGAAGGGGGAGGCGGAGGTGGCGGCCCTTGTAGGTCAGCCTCTCGCCGGCGAAGAGGCGCCGGATGACGTCGATGGTCTCCCGCATGCGGCCCAGGGGATGGGCGAAGGGCGTGCCGTGGAGGCCTTCCATGACCTGGGGGCCCGAGACGCCCAGCCCGAGGAGGAACCGGTTGCCGGAGAGGCGGGCCAGGGTCAGGGCGGTCATGGCCGTGAGTGCGGCGCTGCGGGCCCCCACCTGGAGGATGCCCGACCCGAGCAGGATCCGTTCGGTGCGGGCGGCCAGGTAGCCGAGCGGGCCGACGGCGTCGCAGCCCCAGGCCTCGGCCACCCAGCAGACGTCGACGCCGAGGTGTTCGGCCTCGACCACGTAGTCGACCAGCTCGGGCCAGGGGCCGGCTTCGGCCGAGAGCATGACGGCGGTGCGCATGAGATCCCCGGGTGCCGGCGCCGGCGCTAGGCCAGCCCGGCCTCGGCCAGCCCCTTGATGCCCTCGATGGTGGCCACCATGTTCTGACGCCACTCCCCCAGGCGCCGCTCGATGATGGCCTCCTCCTTGTCGGGCATCATCTCGATGACCATCGTCACCCCGGACGGGCCGGGGCCCATCTGGGCCCACTGGCGCAGCCGGGTGCCGCCGCCGGCGGGTTCCAGCTCGAAGCGCCACAGCGCCGACGGGCGCTCGGGATCCCCCACCACCCAGGCGAAGACCCGGCCCGGCTCGCAGACCACGATGGTGGACGTCGTCTCCCACTCGCCCCGGGCGGGATGCAGGTTCCGGCCCTTGAACCGGGCGCCGGGCGCGGCGCCGACGGCGTCGTCCAGCCAAGCCGTTTCCTGGAGCTCGGAGGAGAAGCGGATGGGTGTGCCGATGTCAGCCACCACCGGCCAGACCCGCTCCAGCGGTGCGTCGACGTGGACCTCGACCTCGACGGTGGGGGTGTCGGCGAAGAGCATGACTGGCTTCCTTCCCGCTGTACCGGCTCGTGTAGAGCGACACTACCCCAGTCAGTTTAGTCATGCAACTGACTGACCGCCGAACTGTTCTGGGGACCGATCCTCTCGACGGGTGAGAAAATCCGTCACCAGATCCGCTCCGCATTGCCGAAGTTCTGCTCGGCCATGTCTGAGAACACACGGAGTCAAGCCAGAGGTGTTGGCGCTTTTGCCGCTCTCAGCGGCAAAACTGCGAACGCCTTTGGAACGGGGAGGTGCCCGTCGGCGACCTCGACCTCGAGGCGGCCGAAGGCCACGCCAAGGACATCGGCGCCCGGCCGGTCTACCTCGACGTGGCCGACCCGGACTCGGCCCGGGCCGCCATCGAAGGCGCGGGCGCGCTCGACATCCTGGTCAACTGCGCCGGGATCATCGACCCGGGGTGGTTCACCGATGTGTCGCCAGAGCGCTGGCGGCGCATCCTGGCCGTCAACCTGGAAGGCGTCTTCGCCTGCACCCAGGCCGCCCTGCCGGCCATGCCGCGGGCCGGGTACGGCCGCATCGTCAACATCTCCTCCGAGGCGGGCCGGATGGGAGCGAAGACCAACGCCGTGTACGCCGCCACCAAGGGCGGGGTCATCGCCTTCACCCAGTCCATCGCCCGGGAGAACGCCCGCTACGGGATCACGGCCAACGCCATCGCCCCCGGCCCCATCGACACGCCCGCGCTGCGCGGGATGTACGAGCGGGCCATCGAGATCATGACCCGGGGCGTGCTGCTGCGCCGGGTGGGGACGCCGGAGGAGGTGGCGGCCGCCGTGGCCTTCCTGGCCTCGCCGGACGCCTCGTACATCACCGGCGAGACCCTGGGCGTCTCCGGCGGCTTGATCCTGGGCACCAACTTCTGAGGCCACCAGCAGGTCGCCCGGCACACCGAGTGTGCAACACTGAACCATGGTTCAGTAACCTCAGCGGGTCCGAGGACGACAAGGAGAGGGCATGGCTTCGAGGGGCATCCGGGACCGGGTCGCCATCGTGGGGATGGGCTGCACCACCTTCGGCGAGCACTGGGAGCGCTCCACCGATGACCTGCTGATCGACGCCGTCACCGCCGCCACGGCCTCGGCCGGCGTCCCCCTCGACGACGTGGACGCCTTCTGGCTGGGCACGGCGGCCTCGGGCACCTCGGGGCTGACCCTCTCCCGGCCGCTGCGCCTCCAGGGCAAGCCCGTCTCCCGCCTGGAGAACATGTGCGCCACCGGATCCGAGGCGCTGCGCAACGCCTGCTACGCCGTGGCCAGCGGCGCCTACGACACGGTCATGGCGGTGGGGGTGGAGAAGCTGAAGGACTCCGGCTACTCGGGGCTGACCCGGGCGGAGATCCCCTCCGACGGCACCGGCGGCAGCTACGGCACCACCACGGCGCCGGCCAACTTCTCCCTGCTGGCCCCGGCCTACGCCAAGAAGTACGGCGTCGACGCCTGTGAGATGAAGGAGGTCATGACCCGCATCGCCTGGAAGAACCACCGCAACGGGGCCCACAACCCGAGGGCCCAGTACCGCAAGGCGATCGACAAGGACGTGATCTGCTCGGCACCGCTGGTGGCCGGCCAGCTGGGCGTCTTCGACTGCTCCGGCGTGTCCGACGGGTCGGCGGCGGCCATTGTGGTCCGAGCCGAGGACGCCCACCGCTACACCGACAAACCCTTGTACGTGAAGGCGTTGTCGTTCGTGGCCGGCGACGCCGCCGGCAACGCCGACCCGGCCTACGACTTCACCACCTTCCCCGAGGTGGTGGACTCGGCCACCGACGCCTACGCCCAGGCGGGAGTGACCGATCCCCGGGCCGAGCTGGCCATGGCCGAGGTCCACGACTGCTTCACGCCCACCGAGCTGGTCCTCATGGAGGACCTGGGCTTCGCCGAGCGCGGCTTCGGCTGGAAGGAGGTGCTGGCCGGCACCTTCGACCTCGACGGCGAGCTGCCCGTGAATCCCGACGGCGGCCTCAAAGCCTTCGGGCATCCCATCGGCGCCTCCGGGCTGCGGATGCTGTTCGAGTGCTGGCTGCAGCTGCGGGGCGAGGCTCCCGAGGACCGGCGCATCCGGACCCTGGCCCAGGGCAAGAAGCTGGGCCTCACCCACAACCTGGGCGGCCAGCCCGGGGAGTGCGTCTCCTTCGTCTCCATCGTGGGGTCCGAACCCAGCGCCTGACGAGGCGCCGGGGGACGGCCACCGAAGGGCAAGCTGACGGGCCGGGTCAGGGGGCGATGGGGAGGACGTCGATGCTGCCCCCGATGACCCAGAACTTGCCCTTCATGAAGGGGTGGACCCGGCAGTAGAACAGGTACTTCTGGGGAGTGAGCGTCTCCAGCCCGGCCACCTTGACGGCGTGGCCGAAGGGGACGATCCCGGTGTCGAAGCGGGGCGGGCCGTGCTCGTTGAGGTGGGTCACGGAGTGGCCGCCACCGGCCTGGGACATCGGGTCGGCGTTGTAGAAGTCGACGATGTCCTTCCAGCCCACCGTCTTCTGCCGCTTGGGGAAGTACTCCAGGTTGAACGCAGTGAAGCCGTTCCGCCCGCAGGGCCCGTAGCCGCACTCGCCCCGGACCGGAATGGCGGGGCCAGCGGCCTTGGCGGGCCAGTCCAGGACGGCCACTGCCATCACCGCGGCCAGGACGGCAAGGGCCCGCCGCGACCGGTGACGCTGTGGCTTGATCCCCATCACCCCTCTTGACTCCTCCTTGGCGGGCCAAGGTTACGCTCCCCGACCACGGTGATGAAGCGGACGATCCCCGAGTTCTTCGACGCCGCCGTGGAGGCGGTCCCGTCCAAGACCTGGCTGCTCCACGACGACCGCAGCTTCACCTACGAGGAGGCCCACGCCGGCATCGGCACCGGGGCCGCCGCCTTGGCCGGGCTGGGCGTCGGCCGGGGCGACCTGGTGCTCGTCACCCTGCGCAACACCCCCGAGTACCTCTTCACCTGGCTGGCGCTGATGCGCCTGGGGGCGATCCTGGTGGCGGCCAACCCGGCCAGCCCGGAGGCGGAGCTGGCCGGCCTGGCCGGCCAGACCGAGCCCCGGCTGGTGGTGAGCGACGCCCGCGCCGCTCTCGGGGACTTCGTGGATGTGGGCACACTCTTTGCTGAAGGCGACGGCGCGGAGGCGGCGGCCCGAGCCGAGGTCGAACCTGAGGACCCAGCGGTGCTGATCCCCACGTCGGGAACCACCGGCCGCTCCAAGCTCGTCACCCAGACCCACCTGGCCTACGTCATGGCCGGCGAGGGGTTCCCGTGGTGGCTGGAGCTCACCGCCGACGACCGGCTCATGACCTCGCTGCCGCTGTTCCACATCAACGCCCCCGCCTACTCCGTGCTGGGGTCGGTGGCGGCCCGGGCCGGCCTGGTGCTCCTCCCCCGCTTCTCCGCCTCCACCTTCCTCGACTCCGCCCGCCGCTACGGCGCCACCGAGTTCAACGCCATCGGCGCCATGGTGGAGATGCTCATGCTCCAGCCGGAGCGGGAGGACGACGCCGACACCCCGCTGCGGCTCTGCTACACGGGACCGGCGCCCCCCGAGGAACGCCACCTCGAGATCGAGCGCCGCTTCGGTCTCCGGATCGTGAGCGGCTACGCCATGTCGGAAACGCCCTACGGGACGGTGTGGCGCCGGGGCACCCGCCCTTACGGGTCGCTGGGCAGCGTCCGCCAGCACCCCACCCTGGGCGAGATCAATGAGGGCCGGGTCATGGCCGAGGGCAAGCCCGTCGCCCCCGACGAGGAGGGTGAGCTGGAGCTGCGCAACCCGGCCGTCATGAAGGGCTACTGGGGCATGCCGGAGGAGACGGCCAAGGTGCTCGCCCCCGACGGCTGGCTGCGGACGGGCGACATCGTGCGCGACAACGGCGACGGCACCTACACCTTCGTGGGCCGCCAGAAGGAGGTCATCCGCCGGCGGGGGGAGAACCTGGCCCCGGCCGAAGTGGAAGAGACCCTGGCGTCTCATCCCGACGTGGTGGAGGCGGCGGTGGTCGGAGTGGCCTCGGAGCTGTCCGAGGAGGAGGTCAAGGCCTTCGTCGTGTTCCAGGACGGGGCCGCGGCCGACCTGGCCGGCCTGCACGCCTGGGCCGGCGAACGCCTGGCCCGGTTCAAGGTCCCCCGCTACCTCGAGGTGGTGGACGAGCTGCCCCACACCCCCACCGGGCGGGTGGCCAAACACCAGCTGGGACGGGAGCACACCGAGCGGGAATGGGACGCGGAGAGGAGCGGACGATGAGCGGGGACTCCTGGTTGCGGACCGCGATCGGCACCTCCAATGCCGACAGCATCACCATCCGGGGCCGGGACCTGGCCGGCGAACTCATGGGCGCCGTGACGTTCACCGAGCACGCCTTCCTCCTCGCCGCCGGCCGCCTCCCCACGCCCGGCGAGACGAGGCTGTTCGACGCCGTGCTGGTATCCCTGGCCGACCACGGGCTCACCCCCAGCGTGCTGGCCGCCCGGCTCACCTACCTCGGTGCTCCCGAATCGATCCAGGGGGCGATCGCCGCCGGCCTGCTGGGCGGCGGGAGCGTGTTCCTGGGGGTGGTGGAGGACACGGCCCGCTTCCTCCACGCCATCCTCGCCGACCTGGGTCCCGAACCCGGCGACGACGCCCTGCGGGCGGCGGCGGAGGAAGCGGTGGCCAGGTCGGTGGCCTCCGGCGGACGCCTCCCCGGCCTGGGCCATCCTGTCCACAAGGTGGAAGACCCCCGCACCCCCCGGCTCTACGCCATCGCCGCCGAGGCCGGCCTGGCCGGCCCTCACCTCGCCCTGTTGCGCCACCTGGCCGTCGCCCACCACGACGTCACCGGCAAAGCCATGCCCATCAACGGCGCCGGCGCCGCCGGGGCGGCGCTGGCCGATCTCGGCTTTCCCCCCAAGCTGGTGCGGGGCTTCGCCATCCTGGCCCGGGCCGCCGGCGTGGTCGGCCACCTGGCCGAGGAGATGGCCGACCCGATCGGTATGAGGCTCTACCGGGACGTCGAGGAGCGGGCGGTCTACGTGGAGGGCGAACCCCGATAGGCGCTCACCACACGGCGATGGCGAACCCGGCGTCGAGCGGGGTGGGGGAATCGTGGGCGGCCAGCCCGTAGACGTCGGGCGTGTGAGCGACGCCGTCCAAGGAAAGGAGGAGGTTCCGTCCGGAGACGTCGGCGTCCAGGCCGTTCACGGCACCGGCCGAGAACCGGACGGGTGAGAACGGGCTGGCGGCCAGGGTGTCCGCGTCGACGGCCATGACCAGGATCCCGTCGCCAGTCCGCTCCGTCACCGCCAGACGGCCGTCGGCCAGCCAGGCGGGCGTCATGTACTGGCGGTCGACGTCGAGCGCCCGGGTGTCCTCCAGAGCCTGGGCGTCAGCGGTGTCGAGCAGCCGGACGGCGCCGAAGGTGTCGACACTCATACCGATGTACTCGTACGCCAGGCGGCGGGAGTCGGGCGCCCAGGTGATGTTCTCGACGCGGCCCGGGCTCACGGGGCACTCCGTCCCGCTCACCGGCGTGCTGCGGAAGGGGAAGCGGCGGACATCGCCGCTCTCGAGATCGAGGACGGCGATGCCGTTCTCGGCGCAGAAGCCCTCCTCGCCGGGGCCCCGCGCGTCGCCGATCTCGATGGGGTGGTAGGCGTAGGCCAGGGAGCGGCCGTCGGGGCTGACGGCCGGCGCCCATCCGGTGGCCACCACCTCGTGGCCCTGCTCGGTGGGAGCGAGGCGGAGGATCTCGGTGCTGTCCCCGGTGACCACGTTGTAGAAGACGGTCCCGTCCGGGGCCCGCTCCACGTCGTAGATGAAACTCTCAGCGCCGACCTGGGCCACCTCCCAGCGCCGCCCGGCGCCGCCCACTTCGACTTCGAAGAGCTGCTGGTAGTCGCTGGACTCTCCAGCGGGCAAGCCGACCAGCGTGGCCGGGAAGGGCGGCGGGACCGGCTCGGCCGCCGCCTGGTCGGCGAGGGCCGAGACCCCGGTCAGGGCCAGGCCGACGAGGGTGATCATGGTCCGGGCGTAACGCACGTGCATCCTCCTGAATGGGCGGGGCCAGCGCGCCCCGAACAAACGGAAGGACGGCACCAAGACGGACATATGACGCGGAACACCGCGATATTCACGGTTTGTTCGCGCCGTGGGCCATCGCGCCGTGG
>JBIOUX010000201.1:0-3898 GCA_044867425.1 Acidimicrobiia bacterium
AGGTGCCGGAGGAGCTCCTGGATGAAGAACGGGTTCCCCTCGGTCTGGTTGACCCAGGCGGCCCCCACCTGCTGCTCGACGTCGTGACCGGCGAGGGCGCCCAGAAGCCGGGTCACCTGGGCGGGATCGAGGCCCTGGAGATGCAGGTGCTCGTAGCCCGCCTCCCGGGCCATCATCCCGAGCAGATCGGTGAGCGGGTGATCGTGGTCGAGCTCGAGGTCGGGATAGGCCCCGAGGATGAGGATGCGCTCCCGGGGAGCGAAGCGCACCAGGTGGCGGACCATGGCCACGGTGGAGGCGTCGGCCCACTGCAGGTCATCGAGCACGAGGAGGACGGGCGCCCGCCGGGACCGGGCGACCAGGAACTGGGCCATGGCGTCGAGGAGCCGGAACCGCTCCTCCTCGGGCGGGACCGCCTGCGGTTCCGGGAGGTCGGAGAGGACCTCCCGGATCTTCGGGACGAGCTGGGCCAGCGGGCCCGCCCCGCCGGCGAGGTCGGCCCGGAGCTCATCGGGAGCGGCCACGGCCACGTGGGGGGCGAGAGCCTCGGCGAAGGGCGCATAGGGCGGGGCCCACTCCCCCTCGAAGCACCGCCCCCAGAGGACGAAGGCCCCGTCGCGCTCCGCCCGGGCCGCCACCTCTTCGGCCAGACGCGTCTTGCCGATCCCCGGCTCGCCGGCCACCAACACGAGGCCGCCCTGGCCGCCCGCCGTCTGGCGGAGGCGCTCGCTGAGGCGGGCGAGCTCCGCCTCCCGCCCGATCAAGGGTGCCTCGGCGCTGAGTCCCTGAGGCGACGCTTCGTAACGCACCTCGTAGGCGGCCACGGGGACGGGCAGCCCTTTCAGGTCGAGCTCGCCCACGGAGGCGAAGCTGAAGCCGGGCCGGCCGGCGAGCAGGCCGGCGACCAGGTCGGAGCACAGGATCTGTCCGGCCTCCGCCCGGTCGCAGAGCCGCTTGGCCATCACCACCGGGGTGCCGAAGTAGTCCACTGCGTCGCGCAGGGCCTCGCCGGCGGTGAGCCCCACCCGGATGGCGAGGTGCTCCCCGGCCACGGGCCGGCTCCCCGCCTGCTGCATGGTGATGGCGCAGGACACAGCGTCGGCGGCCGACGGGAAGGCGACCATGAGACCGTCGCCCAGCCACTTCACCTCCTGGCCGCCGTGCTCGGCCACCGCTTCGGCCAGCAGCTGGTGGTGGGCCGAGAAGATCCGCTGCGCCTCCTCGTCGCCGGCCCGGGAGAGCAGCTCGGTGGAGCCGACCAGATCGGTGAAGAGCAACGTGACCAGTCCCGATGAGGTCTCGGCCATCAGCCCTCGCCTCTCGCTCAGTATTCGCGCAGGTCCGCTTCCCGCAGCCGGCGCACCAGACCCCGCAGCAGCTTCTCATTGAGGGCCGGCAGCTCGAGCACCAGGGTACGGAAGGCACGGGCGCCCAGCACCCCGAGCGTCATGGGGGTGTCGGCGGTGACGGTGGCGTCCCGGGGCGCCGGGTCGAGCAGGGCGAGCTCGCCGAAGTAGCCGCCCGGGCCGAGCGTCGCCACCTTGCGCTTCTGACGGCGAACGGTCGCCTCACCCTGGAGCACGAAGAAGAAGGCGTCACCCGGAGTGCCCTCTTCCACTACGTCCATGCCGGCGGGCACGTCGACGAGCAGGGCGTGGCGGGCGATGATCTGGCGCTCCCGGTTGGAGCAGGCGGCGAAGAGCGGCACCTGGGCCAGCCCCTCCCGGACGTCCTTGCGATGACTGCTCGGCATCGTTTCCTTCCCGCCGGGTCCCTGCACCCGGCTCCTCCGGAACGTGGGGCCCCAGCCCCACGCCCGGCCGTTTCCCCCAAATCTATTGCCGGCGGTCAACTGTCGCCGGTTTGACATTCCGGCTGTCGCCGAGGCCAAGGATCGCATCCGCCCTCTCCCGTACCGTCGAAGTCACGGGGTCTGTAAGCCATTTCGCAAGGAGAGGAGACGGGGATGCAGGACCTCTGGAATGCGAATCAGACCGTCATGGCCACCAGCCGAACGGTGCAGCTGAGGCCCTCAGCGGCGAAGGCCGCCGTCCAGGCCTGCGTCGACAGCTTCACTGCGGCCTCCGCCGGGTCGCGGGACGAGTTCCGGCTCAACCTGCCCGCAAGCTGCCGCGCCGACCTGCGCTCCGAGGCCCTCAGCGGCGCCTCGGCCTTGGACCGGAGCCTCCTGGTGGGCACGCTCCGGTCGCGCCGGGGATGGATCTCGGTCCCCATCGAGATCGAGACGGCACCGGTGTCGGCCGCCAGCTGCGAGCTCGTGGTGCGGCCCGTAGGACCGATCTGCCTGCGCAGCACGGCGCACCAGCAGCTGTTCGACCGCTGCAGCCACGCGCTGGCCGACTTCTTCCGCATGGAGATCGAACTCGCGGGCCTGGCCGCGGCCACGGCCCGAACCGCCCGGCGGGACCCACGCCCTGTCTCCCAACCCGTCTCTCTCGCCGTTTGACCATCAAGGTTTGACCAGCGGCTCTGCGCCGACGACGATGGACGGTTCCCGGATGGAGGCAACTTGGCGCAGAAGCCGATCGAGCTCATCCTCCTCAAGGACGTCGTCAGCCAGATGGGGTTTCCCGTCACCATGGTCGATGCCCGCGGCCAGGTCGTGTTCTTCAACGAGCACGCCGAGCAGCTCTTCGGCTTACGCCACGACGACACCGGGGAAGTCCCCCTGGCCCAACTGGCCGAGTTCTACGCGCCGCTCGACGAGACCGGTGAGCCGCTGCCCTTCGACCAGCTGCCCATCCGGGTCGCCCTGCGCGAGCGCCGCCCCAAGCAAGCGCAGCTGTTCGTGCACGACGCCGGAGGTACCGCCCATCGAATCACCACCACCGCCATCCCTCTGGACGGCCAGGGCGGCGCCCTGTTGGGTGCCATGGCCATCTTCTGGGAGACGGAAGGTACGTGAAGCTCACCGTATGGGGAACGCGGGGCTCGCTGCCCAGCCCCCGCCCGGGCACCGCACGCTACGGGGGTAACACGTCGTGCGTACAGCTGGAGATGGCCGATGGCTCGGCGGTGGTGCTCGACGCCGGCACCGGCATCCACCGGCTGCCCGACTTCAGCCGGACCATACCCCGGGTGGACGTGCTCCTCAGCCACCTGCACATGGACCACATCCTGGGGCTGGGCTTCTTCGGTGCCCTCTTCCAGCCCGACCTCGAAGTCCACATCTGGGGCCCGCCGTCGACCACGCTCGATCTGCACGGCCGGCTCACCCGTTATCTGTCGCCGCCACTGTTTCCGGTCCGCCTGCGGGACCTGCCGTGCAAGCTGATCCTCCACGACGCTCCCCGAGGCACGTTCGACCTTCCGGGCGCCTCGGTGACGGCCGACCTGGTGTGCCACCCCGGGCCCACACTCGGCTACCGGATCATGGCCGATGGGGCCACCATGGCCTACCTCCCCGACCACGAGCCCGCCCTGGGCGCCGAGTCGTTCCCCAAGCACCCGGAATGGACCTCGGGCTACGACCTCATGGCCGGCGTGGACCTGCTCATCCACGACGCGCAGTACAGCGAGGCGGAGTACCCGGCCCACGTCGGTTGGGGTCACAGCTCGATCTGCCACACCATGACCGTGGCCGAGATGGCGGGCGTGTCCCAGCTCCTTGCCTTCCACCACGATCCCAACCACAACGACAGCCTTCTGGATCGGCTCTTCGCCGAGGCCTCCGGGTGGCGGGACTGGCCGTTCGAGCTGATCCCCGCCCAGGAGGGCTCCCGGCTCACCCTGGGCCGGCAGCCCGTCGGGAGGTAATTTCGGGGCGTGCCCGCTCCGGCGATCGAGATGGTGCTCCTGAAGCAGGTGGCGAGCTACCTGGCCATGCCCATCTTCGTGGTCGACGCGGCCAGCTCGCTCGTGTACTACAACGAGCCGG
>JBIOUX010000202.1:0-2446 GCA_044867425.1 Acidimicrobiia bacterium
GAGCGGGGCATCGAGTTGCGCTGGGTCCCCATCACCCCCGAGGGCCGGCTGGACACGACCGACCTCCCCCTCCTGCTCGACGGCGCCAAGCTCTTCTGCGTCACCGGCGTGTCCAACGTGCTGGGGACGGTCAACGACATCGCCCCCCTGGCTGCCGCTGCCCACGACGCCGGCGCCCTGATCCTGGTCGACGCCGCCCAGGCCGCCCCCCACCTGGGGGTGGACGTGACGGCCTGGGACGCCGATTTCTGCGCCTTCTCCGGCCACAAGATGCTCGCTCCCACCGGGATCGGAGTGCTGTGGGCCCGCCGCCGCCTGCTGGAGGAGATGCCCCCGTTCATGGGCGGCGGGGAGATGATCACCGACGTCACCTTCTCCGGGTTCACCCCCGCCGAGGTCCCGTGGAAGTTCGAGGCCGGCACGCAGCCCATCGGTGAGGCGGTGGCGCTGGGGACGGCCATCGACTACCTGGACAGCGTCGGCATGGAGGCCGTCCGGGACCACGAGGTGGCCCTCACCGGTTACGCCCTGGAAGCACTGGCCGAGCGCTTCGAGGACCGCCTCCGGGTGCATGGCCCGCCGGAGCCCGAAGCCCGCTCCGGAGTGATCTCCTTCGAGCTGTCGGGCATCCACCCCCACGACATCGCCCAGGTGCTCGACGCCGAGGGGGTATGTGTCCGGGCCGGCCACCACTGTGCCAAGCCCCTGATGAAGGTGCTGGGCGTGCCCGCCACCGCCCGGGCGTCGTTCTACATCTACAACGACGAAGCCGACGTCGCCGCCCTGGTCGACGCCCTCGTCGCCGCCGAGAAGCTCTTCGCCTGAGGAGAAGCGAGAGAAGCGATGTCCGGCCTCGAGGACCTGTACCGGGAGATCATCCTGGACCACTACCGCTCGCCCCGGAACCGCGGGGAGCTGCCCGTGCCCCCGGCCCGCAAGCTGGAGGGCTTCAACCCCCTGTGCGGGGACGAGATCGTGCTCTACCTGGAGCTGGACGGCGCCGGGGGCACGGTGAACGACGTGCGCATCGGCGGGCAGGGCTGCTCCATCAGCCAGGCCTCGTCGTCGATGATGGGGGCGGCGGTGAAGGGCAAACCGGTGGACGAGGTCCGCCAGCTCATCCGGGCCTTCAAGGCGCTCATGTCCATTCACGAGTCCCGCCTGGAAGGCGAGGTCGACGGCGACGCCCTGGCCGCCGAACTGGAGGGCGTCCGCCTCGGTGACCTCGAGGCCCTCCAGGGGGTGGTCAAGTTCCCGGTCCGCATCAAGTGCGCCACGCTGGCCTGGAACACGCTGGCCCAGGGCCTGGAGGACAATGGGGACCAGCCCTACGAGGAGCACTGAGCCGGGCGAGAACTAGCCTCGGCCGCGATTTCTATGGCTCTTCGCCTGGCGGCTCATCGCGTCGTTGGCGGGGGCCCCTGCCCCGCCTCCCATGGCGCCACTAGCGTGGCGCCATGAGCGAGCTGAGCACGATCGCCGAAGGCCTCTCGTATCTCGAGTGCCCCCGCTGGCACCGGGGCTGCCTGTACACCTCGGACTTCTACAACCAGCGGGTGGTCGCCTTCACCGCGGACGGGGCGATGGCGACCGTGACCAAGGTGGAGAAACAGCCCGCCGGCATCGGGTGGCTGCCCGATGGCAGCATGCTGGTGGTGTCGATGAAGGACCGCCGGGTCCTGCGCCTGGAAGGCAACGGCACGCTGGTGGAGCACGCCGACCTGTCCGGCCTGGCCACCTGGCACTGCAACGACATGGTGGTCGACAGCCAGGGCCGGGCCTACGTGGGCAACTTCGGCTTCGACCTGATGTCGGGCGCCGACCCGGCACCGGCCGAACTGATCCGCGTCGACCCGGATGGCGCGGCCACCGTGGCGGCCAAGGACCTGCGCTTCCCCAACGGGATGGTGATCACGCCGGATGGCCGCACGCTGATCGTGGCCGAGACCACAGGCCATCGCCTCACCGCCTTCGCCATCAATCCCGACGGGTCACTGACCAACCGCCGCCCATGGGCCATCTTCGGGGACACCCCCACGGCCACCGACTTCGGCGGCCTGCTGGCCCAGATCAAGACCGCCCCGGATGGCATCTGCCTCGATGCCGAGGGCTGCGTCTGGTTCGCCGACGCCCTGGGCAACCGGGTGGTGCGGGTCCGGGAGGGCGGCGAGATCGTGGCCGAGATCTCCACCGGCGACCTGGGCGTGTTCGCCTGCATGCTGGGTGGCGACGACGGCCGCACCCTGTTCCTGTGCGCCGCCCCCACCTTCGTGGAGGCGATCGCCAGCGTCGACCACCAGGCCCGCCTCCTGGCCATCCGAGTCGACGTCCCCCACGCCGGCCTCCCCTGACGGCGGCGCCGTTTCACAAGTTCCGGGAAAAGAGGTCCATCGGCGGGCCTTCTGAAGTCAGCCGCCCGCGCTCGGCCCCTAACCCCCTTCATTGC
>JBIOUX010000203.1:0-75690 GCA_044867425.1 Acidimicrobiia bacterium
CAGGAACCCGGTGAAGAAGTCCGAAGCGGGGATCTCCCGCTCCCCCGACGGCCCCCGGGCCACCAGCGTGGCGCCCAGTGCGAGCACCACGGCCGGCAGGTCGGAAGCGGGGTCGCCGTGAGCCAGCGAGCCGCCGATGGTCCCCCGGTGCCGGACCTGGGGGTCGCCCACCAGGCCGGCCACGTGGGCCAGGATCGGCACCTGGCTCTGGAGCAGCTCGTTGGTCTCGATGTCCCGATGCCGGGTGAGGGCACCGATGGCCACCTGGTCGCCGCTGTCCCGGACGTAGGACAGGTCGGTGAGGCGGCCGACGACAACGAGGACCGACGGCGAGGCCAGACGCAGCTTCATGAGGGGGATGAGCGAGTGCCCTCCGGCCAGCAGCTTGGCGTCGTCACCGTGGCTGGACAGCAGCGACACGGCCTCGTCGGCCGAGCCCGCCCGGACGTAGTCGAAGGCCGCCGGGATCATCGCGCCCCTCCTTTTGCCGCTTGGATGGCTTGCCACACCCGCTGGGGTGACGCCGGCATGGCGATGTCGGTGACGCCCAGCGGCGACAGGGCGTCGACGATGGCGTTGATGACCGCCGGCGTGGAGGCGATGGTGCCCGCCTCGCCGATGCCCTTCACCCCGAGCAGGTTGGTGGGCGACGGGGTGACCGTGTGGGCCAGCGTGAAGTTCGGCATCTCCGCCGCCGACGGCACCAGGTAGTCGGCCATGGTGCTGGTGAGCAGGTTGCCGTCGGTGTCGTAGACGGCCTCCTCGAAGAGGGCCTGGGCGATGCCCTGGACCACCCCTCCGTGGATCTGGCCCTCCACGATCATGGGGTTGATCTGGGTGCCGCAGTCGTCGACGGCGACGTAGTTGAGCAGCTCGACCTCACCCGTCTCCTCGTCCACCTCCACCACGCACACGTGCGTGCCGAAGGGGAAGACGAAGTTGGGTGGGTCATAGGACGCCTCGGCCCGTAGGTTGGGTTCGACGCCCTCGGGCAGGTCGTGGGCGGTGAAGGCGGCGAAGGACACCGCCTGGATGGGCACGTTCTTGTCGGGGGCGCCCTTGGCCTGGAACACCCCGTTGACGAACTCGAGGTCGCCCTCCGCCACCTCCAGCTGGTGGGCGGCGATGGCCCGGGCCTTGTCGATGACCTTGTCGGTGGCCAGGGCCACGGCGACGCCGCCCACGGACAGCGACCGGGACCCGTAGCTGTCCATCCCCAGGGAGGAGATGGACGTGTCGGAGTGGAGCACGTCGACGTCCTCGGGCGGGATGCCGAGGCGCTCGGCCACGATCTGCGACCACGACGTCTCGTGGCCCTGACCGTGCGGCGAGGTGCCCGTCACCACCTGCACCTTGCCGGTGGGCAGCATCTGGACGCTGGCCGCCTCCCAGCCGCCGGCCACGTACTTGAGGGCGGACAGCACCCGGGACGGGGCCAGGCCGCACATCTCCACGTAGGACGACAACCCGATGCCCAGGTGCTTGGTCGCGCCCGACTCCCGGCGCATCTGCTGCTCCTTGCGGAGGCCCTCATAGCCGGCCAGCTCCAACGCCTTGTCCAGGGCGGCTTCGTAGTTCCCCGAGTCGAACATCAGCCCGGCCGCCGACGTGTAGGGGAAGGCCTCGGTCGGGATGAAGTTCCGCCGCCGTAGCTCGGCCGGATCGACACCCAGCTTGGCGGCCAGGGAGTCGACGGCCCGCTCGAGGGCGTAGGTCGCCTCGGGCCGGCCCGCCCCCCGGTAGGCGTCGGTGGGTGTCATGGTGGTGAACACCCCCGTGCACGTGAACGAGTAGGCCGGGATGTCGTAGACGCCGTGGTAGAGGAAGGCACCCAGCAATGGAATGCCGGGGGTCACCAGCTGCAGGTAGGCCCCCATGTCAGCCACGAGCTTGACCCGCACGGCGGTGATCCTGCCGTTCTCGTCGGCGGCCAGCTCGATGTCCTGGATCTGCCCCCGGCCCTGGATGGTGGCCTGGGCGTTCTCGGTCCGCTCCTCCGTCCACCGCACCGGGCGCTTGAACCGCTTGGCCAGCGCCAGGCACAGCAGTTCCTCGGCGTAGACGTTGAGCTTGGAGCCGAACCCGCCGCCCACCGAGGGGGCGACGACGCGCAGGTTGGTCTCCGGGACGCCCACGGTGAGCGCCGACATGACTCGGAGGATGTGGGGAATCTGAGTGGCGGAGTACAGGGTGTAGTCGCCGCCATAGGGGGCGGGGACGACGCACACGCCCCGCGTCTCCATGGCCGACGGGATGAGGCGCTGCTGGATGTAGCGCTCCTTGACCACGTGGGCGGCGCTGGCGAAGGCGTCGTCCACCTTGGCCTCGTCGGGCTTCAGCTCCCACACGTAGGACGTGTTGGTCCCCAGGTCCTCGTTGATGACGACCCGGTCCGAGACGGCATCCTCCAGGTCGATGACGGCGGGCAGGACCTCGTACTCGACCACCACCGACTCGGCGGCGTCCCTGGCCGCCGTCTTGGACTCGGCCACCACCACGGCGACGGCGTCACCCACGTAGCGGGCCTTGTCCGCCGTGACCGGCAGGTGGGCCGGGCTCTTCATGTCGTCGGTCACTGGCCAGGCGCAGGGCATGGGACCGGCCCAGTCGCCCTGCAGGTCGGCGCCGGTGAAGACGGCCACCACCCCGGGAGCGCCTTCGGCGGCCGACTTGTCCACCGAGACGACCCGAGCGTGGGCGTGGGGGCTGCGGACCAGGGCGACGTGGAGGGCGCCGGGAACGTCGAGGTCGTCCACGAAGCGGGCTTCACCAGTGAGCAGCGGAGCGTCCTCCCGCCGGCGGAGGCGCTCGCCGATGGCGGTCACGACCCGCTCCCGCTACCGGAGGCGGCGAGAACCGCCTTGACGATGTTGTGGTACCCCGTGCACCGGCACAGGTTGCCTTCCAGGCCCTCCCGCACGTCGCTCTCCGACGGGTTGGGCTGCTCGTCCAGGAGGGAGACGGCGGCCATCACCATGCCCGCCGTGCAGTAGCCGCACTGCAGGCCGTGGTGCTCGTGGAAGGCCTGCTGGACGGGATGGAGGGTTCCGTTGGTGGCCAGACCTTCAATGGTGGTGATGTCAGCGCCGTCGGCCTGGACGGCGAACATGGTGCAGCTCTTCACCGACTCCCCGTCGATGAGCACCGTGCATGCTCCGCAGGACGTCGTGTCGCAACCGATCTTGGTACCGGTCAGTCCCAGAACCTCTCTCAGGTAGAACACGAGCAGCAGACGGGGCTCGACGTCATGCTCGCCCGTCTGACCGTTGACGGTCATGGACACCCGCATGGAAAACCACCCCCCGGGGTTCGGCCGAAAGGGCTACATCATGCACCCTTGACCCGACCCTTGCCACGCGGCTTCCAAACTGTCGTACGAGACCGGTCGATCCGCGTCATGAATGCCCGTTTAGGGCGTTTCATTGGGTGGAGGTCCCCCAGCCTCCCCCGGTGAGGCTCCCGGGCGCCCGGTGGTGAAACCTCCCCTTCCACCACCGGGCACCGGGAGCCCCGGGGATTTTCTTTCTTGGCCCCGCTCCCCGCGCTCAGTAGGCCGTGAGGTGGCGCAGGCCGGCGGACACGTCGGCCATTCCGGCCAGGGCCCGGGCATGGCGGATGAGCAGCTCGACGTTGCCCGACACCTTCAACCGGCCGGTGGACAGGGCCAGCTGAGCGTTGGTGTCCCCCCGGGACAGGGCGACCGCCAGGTCGTAGGACTGGGTCAGGGTGAGGTCGGGGTCAGCGGCCTGGCCGGGTTGCACCGACAGGCGCCCGCCCTCCACTTCGAGGTAGTACCGGACGTCGGTTCCGCCGGCGCGGATGACGACCTGCTGGAGTGTGAGGCGCAGGTCGGGGGGCAGGGTGACCCGGCCGGCGGCCCGGCCCAGCTCCACCAGCCACTCGGGTCCGAGGAAGGAAAGCCGGCGCCCCTCGGGCGCGGTTGCGGACACCGACCCACACTACGGTTCCGTGCATGTCTCGGTCCCGTCCGCCGGCGGACCCGGCGCTGTCCACCGCTCCTCCGGTGCCCGACAGTCTGGCCGCGGTGGTGGCGCCGGTGGAGGCCCGCATTCGGGACCTGCTCGACGCGGAAGCGCTGCGCTGGTCGCTGGTCGACGACGACCTGCTCCAGCCCATCGCCGCCCTGTCCGACTTCGTCCTGGCCGGCGGGAAGCGCCTGCGTCCCGCCTTCTGCCACTGGGCCTACGTCGGGGCCGGGGGAGACCCCGACGACCCGGCGGTGGTCGACGCCGGCGCCGCCCTGGAGCTCCTCCACAGCTTCGCCCTCGTCCACGACGACGTGATGGACGGCTCGTCCCGGCGCCGGGGACGCACCACCGTCCACCTCGACTTCGCCTCCCGCCACCTCATGGCCGGCTGGCGGGGGGAGGCCCGGCGCTTCGGGGAAGGCGTCGCCATCCTGGTGGGCGACCTGGCCTTCGTGTACGCCGACATCCTGCTGGCCGGGGCCCCCGCCGCCGCCGGCGAGGTGTTCAACCAGCTCCGCCTCGAGCTCAACATCGGCCAGTACCTCGACATGGCCGGGACGGCGGCCAGCCGCGCCGACCATGACACCGCCCGGCGCATCGCCCGCTACAAGTCAGGCAAGTACACGGTCGAACGGCCCCTGCACCTGGGCGCCGCCCTGGCCGGACGCCTCGACGACCTGAGCCCGGCGCTGTCCGCCTACGGCCTGCCCCTGGGTGAGGCCTTCCAGCTGCGGGACGACATCCTGGGCGCCTTCGGGGAGCCGGCTGTGACCGGCAAGCCGGTGGGCGAGGACCTGCGCGACGGCAAGCCCACCCCCCTCCTGGCCATCGCCACCGCCCGGGCCGGACCTGCCGGGCGGGCCCTGCTCGAGCGGGTCGGCGCCAGCGACCTGACCGACGCCGAGGTGGCCGATCTCCAGGCCCTGATGGTGGAGACGGGGGCGAAGAAGGAGACCGAGCGTCAGGTGGAGGTCCTGGTGGCCGAGGCGATCGGCGCCCTCGAGGAGTCGTCTCTCAACCCGGAGGCCCGCCACGCCCTGGCCGAGCTGGCCGTCTACGTCGCCCGTCGGGACCGCTAGAACCACGGCGCGGCGGAAGACAAAGACGCGTTGAAGGGTGGGGCGCTAGCGCGGCATCGGCCAGTTGGGTCAGCGCCTTGTCCCCCCGAATCGGCTCTGTTCACCGCCGGCATGCGGCGGTGAGATACGCCGGTTGGTGTGTAAGTGGCGTGCTCCTCGAACTGGCTCTGTTCACCGCCGGTATGCGGCGCTCAGAAACGCCGGTTCAGAAGTGAACCCCGGCGTCCGGCGTCCCGCGCCCCTTCATCGCGTCTTCTCGACTCCAAGCGGCGTCGCTCGGCCACTCCGTTCCCCCGCCCGGGAACGTCAGCTCAGTCCCGGCGGGCGTCGCCCAGCACCTCCACCAGCGCCTCCACCAGGCCGGCGATGGTGTGCTCGGCCGCCTCCACGGTGACGACCAGTCCGGCGGCCCTGGCCGTCTCGGCCGTGATCGGTCCGATGCAGGCCACCACCGGCGGGTGCGGTCCCTCCCCCACCACCTCCAGGTAGTTGGTCACGGTGGACGACGATGTGAAGGTGACGGCGTCGGCCCGGCGGGCGGCGCCCAGGGCCGCCGCCGACGGCTGGGCGACGGTGGTGCGGTAGGCCTCGACCACGTCCACCGTCCAGCCCTTGCCGGCCAGGCCCTCGGGCAGGGCGTCGCGGGCCACCGCCGCCCGCGGCAGCAGCACCCGGCCCGGGCCGGGCGGGAAGACATCCACCACCGCTTCGGCCACGAAGCGGCCCGGGATCAGATCGGCCCGGACACCGGCCCGGGCCAGGGTCGCCGCCGTGCCCGGGCCGATGGCGGCCACGGCCACACCGGCCAGGGACCGGGTGTCTCCCCCCAGGTCGGCGAGGGCGGCGAAGAACCGTTGCACGGCGTTGGCCGACGTGAACGCCAACCAGTCGTAGTCCCCCAGCGTGGCCGCCGCCGCCCGCAGGGCGGCCCCGCCGTCGGCGGGATCACCGATCTCGATGACGGGCAGCTCAACCGTCTCGGCGCCGAGGTGATGGAGGCGCTCCACCAGATCGGAGGCCTGCTCCCGGGCCCGGGTGACCACCACCGTGCACCCGAACAGGGGCCGGTCCTCGAACCAGCGCAGGTCGAGACCGGCGACCGCCCCCACCACCATGGTGGCCGGGGACTCGACCGCGGTGGCGCCGAGTCGGCCCAGGGTGGTGCGGACGGTGCGCTGCTCGGGCCGGGTCCCCCAGGTGACGGCGGTGACCGGTGTGCCGGCCGCCAGCCCGCCGGCCATCAGCCGGGCCGCGATCTCCCCCCGGTGGGCCACGCCCATGAGCACCACGATGGTGCCCCCCACCCGGGCGATCGCCTCCCAGTCGGTCCGGTTCGGGATCTCGCGCCCCTCGTGGCCGGTGACCACGGTGAACGAGGTGGAGATCCCGCGCTGGGTGACGGGCACTCCGGCGTAGGCGGGAACGGCCACGGCCGACGTGATGCCCGGCACCACCTCGAAGGGCACGCCGGCGTGGAGCAGGGCCGCCGCTTCCTCGCCGCCCCGGGCGAAGACGAAGGGGTCGCCGCCCTTGAGCCGCACCACCTCCTGGCCGGCCTTGCCCCGCTCGACGAGCAGGGCGTTGATCTCGTCCTGGGGCAGGCTGGCCCGCCCCGGGGACTTCCCCACGCTGATCCGCTCCGCCCCCGGCGGGGCCAGGTCGAGCAGGGTGGCCACCGACAGGCGGTCGTAGACCACCACCTCGGCCCGGCGCAGCACCTCCGCGCCCCGCACGGTCAGCAGTCCCGGGTCTCCCGGCCCGGCACCTACGAGGTAGACGGTCACCATTCGAGGGTATGTCATGGCCATGGCGGGAGACGGGGCGAAGCGCCAGGGCAAGAAGAAGCGTGGGTTGCTGGAAAGTGTCGTGGTCCCCCTCGGGAGCGCGGTCGTCCTGGGCACGGCCGCCGTCCACTCCCTTCTCGACCGCCGCGGCCACAACGGCGACAAGCCGCAAGCGCTCCCCGACCCTGACGAGGCGAGCAAGGGCGGGTTCCTCGACCGGTTGGCGCAGCGGTTCCCGTGGCTCGAGCCCATCGCCGACGTCCAGCGACGCTTCGGGGAGGTGAACGGGAACATCCTGGCCTCCGCCTTCGCCTTCAACGCCTTCCTGTCGCTGTTCCCCCTCATGCTGGTGGCGGTGGCCGTGCTCGGCTTCGTCGCCGCCGGCTCCGACACCGACCTGGCCCAGAAGGCCGTCACCGAGCTGGGGCTCCAGGGCCAGGCCGCCGACCTGGTGACCAACACGATTCACGCCGCCGAGGACAGCCGCCAGGCGGCCAGCATCGTGGGTCTGGCCGGCCTGCTGTGGTCCGGTCTCGGCGTCGTCGCCGCCCTCCAGGCCATCTACGACGGGGCGTGGCAGGTGAAGGACCGCGGTCTGAAAGACAAGTTGGTCGGCCTGGCCTGGCTGCTGGGCGCGGCGCTGCTGTTCGTCGCCTCGGCCGCGCTCACGACCGTCCTGCGCTGGCTTCCCGGCTTCCTTGCTCCCGTCGGCATCCTGGTCGGAATCGGGGTCAGCTTCCTGCTATGGCTGTGGACGGCCCGGGTGCTCCCCAACAAGAAGGTGCCCTGGCGGCTGCTGGTCCCCGGCGCCCTGTTCGGGGCCGTGGGCCTCGAGCTCCTCAAGGTCGCGGGTGCCTACTGGATCCCCAAGGCGGTAGCGTCGTCCTCCGCCCTCTACGGCTCCATCGGCGTGGTCTTCGCCGCCCTCGCCTGGCTGGCCTTCTTCGGCCGGCTCGTCGTCTATGAAGCGGTCATCAACGTGGTCACCTACGAGCGCCGGGTGGGCACGGTCCGGGCGGTCGTCGCCCTCCCGTCGACCGAGACGGACGACATCGCCGTGGCGAACCGGGCCGGGCGCTTGGTCGCCACTCGCTAACGCTCACGAAGAGCGATATCCTCGTCACGCTGGGAAACTGCCCAGGGCTTCGGGTCCGTCTGTGAGCGGACCCGGGGCCCAGGGGCAGGCCCGGCCCTTTTGGGCCGCTACCAGGGGAATCCGGGGGGTCGCCCGCCCGTTGAATCAGCCACCATGAGCCGCTGGCGCCCTCCCTCCGACCTGACCGCCGCCGACCTCGAACGCGGCGTGGACCGGGCCACCCTGCGCCGGGCGGTGCGCTTCGCCCGCCCCTACCGGGGGCTGCTCGTCCTCCACCTCGCCGGCCTGGCCGCCACCTCGCTGGCGGCCGTCCTGCCGCCGCTGGTCCTCAAGGCCCTCGTCGACCGGGCCGACGCCGGCACGCTCGACGCCGGGACCATCAACTGGCTGGTGGCGGCGGCCGTGTCGGTGGCCCTGCTGACCACCGGGCTCGGGCTCCTCAACCGCTGGCTCGGATCCCGCATCGGTGAGGGCCTCATCTACGACCTGCGCGTCGCCCTCTTCGAGCACGTCCAGCGCATGCCGGTGGCGTTCTTCACCCACACCCAGACCGGCTCGCTGCTCTCCCGCCTGTCCAACGACGTCCTCGGCGCCCAACAGGTGGTCGGGACCCTGGCCACGGTCACCTCCGATGTCTTCACCCTCGTCACCACGCTCACGGCCATGCTGATCCTCAGCTGGAAGGTGACCCTCCTGGCACTCCTCGTCATCCCCGGCTTCGTGGTCCTCGACCGGCGCATGGGCCGGCGGCTGGCCGCCCTGTCCCGGGCCCGGATGGGGATCAACGCCCAGATGTCCTCGACGCTGGCCGAGCGCTTCAACGTGGCCGGGGCTCTGCTGGTCAAGCTCTTCGGCCGGCCCCGGGCGGAGGCGGCCGAGTTCGCCGAGCGGGCCGACGCCGTGCGCACGTCGGGCGTGAAGATCGCCGTCACCAGCCGCCTCTACTACGGCAGCCTGGCCCTGGTGGGGGCCATCGGCACCGCCGCCGTGTACTGGGTCGGCGGCCGGGAACTGGCCTCGGGCGCCATCCAGATCGGCACGCTCACCGCCCTGGCCGCCTATGTGGCCAGGCTCTACTCGCCGCTCACCGACCTGGCCGGCGCCCGGGTCGACCTCCTCACCGCCCTGGTCAGCTTCGAGCGGGTCTTCGAGGTGCTCGACACTCCGCCGGCGGTGGCCGACGCCCCCGGCGCCCAGCCGCTGCCGTCCGTCAGAGGGCGCATCGAGGTCGACGACGTGTGGTTCCGTTACCCCTCGGCGGCCACCGTCTCCATCGAGTCGCTGGAGGGCGAGGGCGTCCGGGAGCGGCGCCACGAGGTGTCCGAGCCGGTGCTGCGGGGGGTGTCGTTCACCGCCGAGCCCGGCACCGTGGTCGCCCTGGTGGGCCCGTCGGGAGCGGGCAAGACCACCCTGGCGTCGCTGATCCCCCGCCTCTACGACGTGACCTCGGGGGCGGTCCGCATCGACGCCCATGACGTGCGTGACGTCACCCTCGAGAGCCTGGCCGGCGCCATCGGCGTCGTCAGTCAGGACCCCCACCTGTTCCACGACACGGTGGGCGTCAACCTGCGCTACGCCCGCCCCGAGGCCACCGACGACGAGGTGGTGGCGGCGTGTCGGGCGGCCCGCATCCACGATGTCATCGCCGCCCTGCCCGACGGCTACGACACCGTGGTGGGCGAGCGGGGCTACCGCCTCTCGGGTGGGGAGAAGCAGCGGCTGTCGATCGCCCGTCTGCTGCTCAAGGCGCCGACCGTCGTCGTCCTCGACGAGGCCACCAGCCACCTCGACTCCGAGAACGAAGCCGCCATCCAGGCCGCCCTGGGCGAGGCGCTCACCGGCCGGACGGCGGTGGTGATCGCCCACCGCCTCTCCACCATCGCCGCCGCCGACCAGATCCTGGTCCTCGAGGAAGGCCGCATCGTCGAGCGCGGCACGCACGGGGAGCTGCTCCGGGCCCGCGGGCTCTACGCCGAGCTCTTCGCCACCCAGTTCGCCGCCGCCGGGGAAGCGGCCGGCGCCGCCGGCTGAGCGCTCACCCGGCCACGGGCGAGCCGTGGTGGACGACCATCCGCCAGGCGCCGTCCGTCCGGATGAAGATGTTGGTGGCCGCCACCCGGGCATCCCCCAGGGCGGCGCTTTCGGGGGCACCCCGCACCCCGGGCCGGCGGCCCTCGACCTCCTGGAGGATGTTCTCGTAGAGCGTCACCCAGGCGGCGTCGCCGGCCACCATCACCTCCTCGTCGGTGAGGAAGAACTGGATATAGGGAGTGTGGTCGAAGATGCGTCGCCACGACTCGGCCACCGCCGGCCAGGAGCGCAGCGTGGGCCACCCGGGATGGGTCACGGTGGCCCGGTCGCTGCGCTCCCACACCTGCCCCATGGCGTCCAGGTCCCGGGCCTCGAAGGCGGCGTAGAAGGCCCGGTTGACCTCGAGCACGTCGTCCTCGGCGCTCACCCCGCCATGCTGGCACGCCCGATTGGGGCGGTGGACCTACCGGGCGTGGCGGCCCTCAGCGAACTCCTCGATCATCTTCTTGCAGAAGGCGGGCAGGTCGTCCGGCTTGCGGCTGGGGACGACGCCGTTCTCGGTGTGGACCTCCTCGTCCACCCTGGTACCGCCGGCGTTGCGGATGTCGGTCTTGAGGCTCGCCACGACGTGAGGGTGCGGCCCTTGACCTGGCCGGCTTCGACCAGCATCCAGGGGGCGTGGCAGATGGCGGCCACCACCTTGCCGGCGGCGAAGAACGACTGCACGAAGTCGATTGCCTCGGGGATCATCCGCAGGTGGTCGGGGTTGGCGACCCCCCCGGGGAGCATCAGGCCGTCGAACTTCTGGGGGTCGGTCTCGGCCGGGGTCTCGTCGACCGGGAAGGTGTCCGCCTTGTCGAGGTGATTGAAGGCTTGGACCTGACCGGCCTCGGGGGCGACGAGCACGGGCTGGCCACCGGCCTCCTCCACGGCCTTCCAGGGCTCGGTCAGCTCCACCTGCTCCACACCTTCGTTCGCCATCAGAAAGGCGATGCGCTTGCCCTTGAGGTCCATCTCTCCTCCTCGTCGGTCTCGGGTCCCCTACGCCCTCGCGCGTACCCCGGGTGCGGTTGGGCGAACACGCAATCGCCCGGGGGAAGGCCCACTCTGCGTGGCCTGAAGCTCACGGGTGGTGCAATGTCCGGGAATACAACCCTTGACCCGGGTTGTCCGTCCGACAAGACTGGAAACGTGGGATTCGCCTCCCTGCCCGGTGGTGGCCTAGTTCGGCACGGCCTCAACGCGGGTGTTCGTCGGTTCGGCTCTCTGTGTGAGGCACGAGCCGTACGGGCCGCAGCCGGGGGGAGGAGCACTCGGTCCCACGGAGTGCCGAGACTCATGAGCCTCAACACAAGCCGTGATCCCCCGTTCACGGGGGCCTAAGCTGTAACAGTCTGCCGTTCCCTATGCAGCATCTAGCAATACGGATCAATTACTCCACGTCACCACACCACGATTCGCACTCAAAGGGGAGGAGATGCCCATGCATGGGCTTCGTAGATGTGCACTCGTCGCGGTAGCGGCAGTGCTTCTGGTAGGAGGGGTCGTATCTGGCTCTTCCGCCCAGGTAGTCGGCACACCCGACCTCGTCGGGCAGTGGACTGAGCCGTTCGAAGAGGGTGGGTCGGGCACGCCTCGTTGTGTCCCCGCCGAGAACGACACTCCCGGCTTCCTGGTCTGCAAGCCGACCGCTCAGGCGTCAGCAATGCTGCCTGACGGCCGGATCCTGTACTGGAACGGAATCGAGAGCCAGGAGAACGCCAGGGGCCCGAGTGCCATGTCGCTTTCTCCGTCCGCCCGTGACAGCCAGGCGCGGGTGCTCGACCTCCGGTCCGGCACGCCTCAGTGGGTCGTCCCGACACCTGAGCGGGGCGCTCATAAGAACCCTGACGTGAAGGAAGGCGACGACGGCGGTGCGCCGGTCGGCGTGTTCCCGCCGCAGGGTCGTTGCGGTGACGGCTTCACCGGGAGCACGGCCTGTGCGCTCGGTGTTCCGGAAAACTCTCCCGACACCCCGCCGGACGACGGTGACAACGACGGCGACATGTTCTGCGCCGACGTGACCAGCCTCGCCGACGGCCGGATCCTGATCGCCGGTGGTACCGACTGGTACAACGAGCCCCGGTTCACCGACCGGGACAAGGGCGACCCCCAGGACTCCGGTGTGGTGGAGCTCGAGGGTCTCCGCAGCGCCAGCACCTTCGACTACCAGACCAACACCTTCACCCAGCAAGGCCCCATGAAGTACGGCCGTTGGTACCCGGGCATGGTTGTCCAGCCCGACGGCAAGGTGCTCATCACCAGTGGTGCCTCGCAGATGACGAACAAGTACCAGGCCGGTCAAGTCCGCCGTGGCGAGGTCTTCGACCCGGCGACCAACGCCTGGACCGAGCAGTACGTCGACAGCAAGTCGGAGACCTCGCTGCCCATGCAGCCCCGCCAGTTCCTGGCTCCTTCCGGTAAGACCTTCTACACCGGTGTGGGCCAGATGTGGGGTCCGTTCGGGCAGGGGGCCGACGAGGCCATCATGATGTTCCAGCAGATGTGGGACCCCGCTTCCAAGCAGTGGTCCATCACAGGCATGGGGCCGTTTGGTGGCCGCTCTGGCACCCAGGTCGTTTCGCAGCTCATGGAGGCGCCCTACGACCAGCTGAACCTGGTGACCTTCGGTGGAACCCTCGGCCCGCCTCCGGGCAACTGGATTCCCGCCAACGGGCTCACCACGGTGACCACGATTGACGCCAACGACAACGTGACCAACAAGGTGGTGGGCGAGCTCCACCACCCGCGCTGGTTCCCGTCCGGCGTCCTCCTCCCCGACGGCAAGATCCTGACCGTCGGCGGCGGTGACAAGGACGAGGTCATCGACCCCGGTGTCGAGGTGGCCGTCAAGGTCGCTGAGGTGTTCGACCCGACCTCGGGTAACTGGACTGAGGTTGCGGAGCACACCCGTGACCGCACGTACCACAACTCGGCAATCCTGCTTCCTGACATGCGTGTCCTCCTCGGTGGCCACGCTCCCATCGCCAGCCACTACGGCGGTGCGAACCAGGACCAGGGCGGCCCGTTCACCAACAACGACAACGACCCGAGCTTCGAGGTCTGGAGCCCGCCGTACCTGTTCCGTGGTGCTCGTCCCACGATCACCTCGGTCCAGAGCGGTGTCGGCTACGGCCAGAGCTTCGACATCTCGACGCCCAACGCGGGTGACATCGAGAGCGTCGTGCTCCTCAAGACCCCGTCGGCTCAGCACGTGAACGACAGCGATGGCCGCGGCCTGAAGCTCGAGTTCACCCAGAGCGGAAGCAACACCCTGACGGCGATCGCCCCGCCCAGCGGGAACGTCGCTCCTCCGGGTCCCTACTACCTCGTCGTGAACAAGAAGAGCCTCCAGGGGTCCATCCCCTCGGTCGCCAGCATCGTCAACGTGGGCGCGGCGAACGACGCTGTTGCTCTCAAGCCGATGCCGGACGACATCGCGGCTCCGACCGGTGGCTCCGCCACCCCTGACGAGGACACCAGCCAGGCTGCCAAGAGCTCCAAGCAGGCCAACGAGGCTGCCAAGGGCATGCCGGCCCCCATCGCGGGCCCGGCCACCCAGGCGACCGAGACGGCTGCCCAGGCTTACACCAGCCTGTCCGCTGCTCCGATCAACGCCACGACTCCGTTCTCCTCGCCGGCCCTTCCTGCGGCCGCCATGGGGGTTGCGGGTGTGGTAGGCGTGACGGTCAGACGCTGGTTCAGGCGTTAACCGCGCTCAACCAGCTGAAGCACCTTGGCTACGGCGGCCCCCCGGGGCCGCCGTAGCCGTTTGTGGCTCTAATCTTTCCTGTTAGGGACGCGTACTTTTGGGGAGGTTCAGAAGGTGAAGACGGTCCGTGTCGCGCTGGCCTTGGCGGCGTCGCTGTCGCTGACGGTCGGCTCGCTGCCGGCGGACGCCCACACCGGCGACTTCCTCGCCCGGCCCATCTTCGAGCGCCTCGACCCGGACATCCCCGGGCTCGAGGTCCAGATCGTCTACACAGCCAACTACCAGTTCCTGGTCACCAATCCGACTCCCACCGAGCTCGTCGTGGTGGCCGAGACCGGCGAGCCGTTCCTCCGCATCGGACCCGACGGCGCCTTCGGCAACTTCAACTCCCCGTCCTGGTACAACTCCAACGTCCCCGACGGTCTCCTGCCCAACCAGATCCCCAAGCGGGCCAAGCCCGGACCCGACGTGGAGCCGGCTTGGACCAAGGTGTCCCGGGAGGCGTCATGGGGCTGGTACGACCATCGCCTCCACCCGGTCGAGCGCTACGTCCAGAAGAAGGTCCAGGAGTCCCGGGTGCCGGTGAACCTGGGGCCCTGGGAGGTCCCGGTCCGCTACGGGGACACCGCCGGGAAGATCAAAGGCCGTTTCGAGTACAAGCCGCAGCTGGGCACCTACGAGGCCGTGTTGCGATCGCCCGACAAGCCCGCCGAAGGCGTGACCGTGGCGGTCGTCTCGGCCCAGGTTCCCGCCATCTTCCTGCAGAACACCTCCCCCCGGACCGTCACGGTCCTGGGGTCGGAGGGCGAACCCTTCGTGCGCATCGGCCCCAACGTCGAGGTCAACCTCCACAGCCCCAGCTATATCCAGATGCAACAGGCCATCGCCAAGACGCCGGAATCCGCCGAGGGGGTCGGCCAGGTCGAGGCTGACGCCCAGAGCCCGCCCAACTGGCAGGAGGTTCAGAAGTCGCCCCAGTGGCGCTGGCTCGAGTTCCGGGCCGCCCCGCCTCCGGGGGACCCGCCCAAGGAGCTCACCGACCGCCAGGACCCGACCACGGTCAAGACCTGGAAGGTTCCCCTCCTCATCGGCGAGAACCATACCGAGGTCACCGGCATCACGCAGTTCGTCCCCATCGCCAAGGTCAGGGAGCGGGCCCGGGGCCGGTCGACGGACGGAGGCGGCGGCGGCAAGGCGCTGCCTCTGCTGGCCGGGGTCTCGCTGGCCACGCTGGCGGTCGGCTACGTGATGCTCAAGCCGAGCAAGACCAAGAGGGCTGAGAAAGCGACGGCCCGGAAGACCCAGCCCATCCGTCACCGCAGCCGGTCCACCCCGAAGAAGAAGAGGTAGCCGGGGCGCGTACCCCCCCGGGTGGGACAAAGGGGACAATGGGTACGCAGTCGAATTAGAGGAGCACCATGTCCGCATTCCGTCGTAGCAGCTTCGTCGGCATCGCCTTCGCTGTCATGGCGCTGGGCGCCCTCGTCCCCGCCCTGCCGGCCGGGGCTGACGAGCACCAGATGGCGGCGTTCTTCATCGAGTACACGCCCAAATCGGTGGACACCAACGAGGGCGACAGCCTGCTCTTCGCCAACACCGACCCCTTCTCGGGCGAGGGTCACACCGTGACCCACAACGCCAGGCCCGGCGAGCCACGGCTCTTCGACACCGACGTCGTTCCCTTCGGATCGACCGTTCGGGTCCCGGGCATCGAGCACCTCAAGAAGGGCGACTACCTCATCGTGTGCCGGGTGCACCCGATCATGCGGGGATACCTGTCGATCGGCGGAGCTCCCCGCCCGATCACCGACACCATCTCCGACTTCCTGTTCTGACCCGCCGGGCGTGACACGCGAATCAGCCCCGGCAGGACCGGGGCTGACCCTGTGGTGTGGGCGCTAGAGGATTTGAACCTCTGACCCCTTCCGCGTCAAGGAAGATCGGGGCCTTGGCCTGAACTGCCACTCTTGTTATTCGAGCAGGTCAGGGGAGTTTTCGCTTGTCCGCCAGTGACCGGCAGAACCCCTCCATGCCACCTCGTTATGGCACGTTCGTGGCACGCCGAGTCGGTCCTGCCGCAACGAGCCGTTGCGATTTTTTCGAATCTCTGGAACACTGGAACCGTGGCGAAGTCTGCAGACCGATTCGAGCCTGACCCGGTCAGGCCTGCGGCTGATGAGTCCGCTCTCCTCGAGCGGCTGCGCCAGGCACTGGAGGCGCCCGGTGCCCGCGCCTCGGCGGCAAGGCTGCTGGCCGCCGGCGGAAAACCGCTCGAGCTGCCCGAGTCCGTGTACCGGGTGCTCGTCCAGACGGTGCGGGAGATGGCCGAGGGCAACGCGGTGGCCGTCATCCCGGTGCGTGCGGAGCTCACCACCCAGGAGGCGGCGGATCTCCTCGGCGTGTCCCGCCCATACCTCATCAAGCTGCTCGAAGAGGGGGCCCTCCCCTGCACCCTCACGGCCGGAAGTCACCGCCGTGTCCGTCTCTCCGATGTGCTTGCCTACCGGCGGGTCCGCGACCGCGAACGACGGGCGGCCCTCGACGAGATGAGCGCCGAGGCGGAGCGGCTCGGCCTGCGCTACTGATCCGCCACCCCGGCCAGCGTCCTCGCTAGGGTCCGACCGGTGACCGTCTCGGTCGTCCTCGACGCCTGCGTGCTCTATCCCATCGGGTTGCGGGACACGCTGCTCAACCTCACCGAAGCCGGCTGCTACCGGGTGCACTGGACCGAGGAGATCCTGACCGAGACGACTCGGAACATCGTCGAAGACACGCCGGGCCTCACGGCCGGACACCTCGGCAAGACGTTCGCCGCGATGCGCCGGGCCTTCCCTGACGCCATGGTCGAGGGCTACGAACACCTCGTCGACTCGATGACCAACCACCCGAAAGACCGCCACGTCCTGGCCGCCGCAGTCGCCGCCGAGGCTGAGGTGATCGTGACCCTGAACACGCGGCACTTCCCCCAAGTCGCCTGCGATCCGCACGGGATCGCCGTGCAGACCCCCGACGCCCTCCTGTGCGAGGCCGTCACGGCTTGGCCGGAATTGGTGGCCGCGGTTCTGGTAGCTCAGGCCGGGCGAAAGACGCGCCCCGCGATGTCCACCGGCGAGATGCTCGACCGCCTCGCTACCCACGTTCCCCAGTTCGTCGCCCTGGTGAAGCCCCTGATGCTGAACGAGATGGCCTGACGATGACCCACTTGGGGCGACCCGGATTTCGGGACGCTGAGGTCGCGGGTTCAAATCCCGCCGTCCCGACAGAGAGAAACTGCTGCTCAGGGCCGGATTGGGCCGGTCCTGAGTCGCGTTCAGAGGCGGCGTGAACGGCCGACAGACCATAAAAAGACCACAAACATCGCGGGCACTCGGGGTCAAGAGGCGGCGTCCAAATGCACTCTCGGCCACGGAGAGTTGCCATCAGCTCTGCCTGTCGGGCGGCCGGGAACGACGTCCGACCCGGCCCACGTGACGGGGCCGTGCTGGTCTGACTTCGGCCACGAACAGTGAGTGGCTGGCGGCGAGAGGTCTCACGCGACCCGCCAGACGACGAGCCGAACGCCGAATGATGCGCGGGGTCAAACCAATCGGGCCGCTGCTTGGCGCCTCAAGGGTTGTTCACGTCAGGAGATGAACGGCGCGACGCTCGATGTTGGCAAGGCCACGCTCTCGTGCGGTGGCGACGACCTGGCCGAGGAGGTCCCGGGCCCGCTCGACGTCGCCGGGCCGGGCCCGGGCGAGAAGCATCCGGGCCCACTCCAGCTGGGTTCGAGCCAGCCAGATCGGGGCGCCGATGCGCTCGTGGGTGGTGGCGGCGCTGGCGAAGCGGCGCTCGGCCTCGTCGAAGTCGCCGAACGTGGTGGCCAACGCGGCCAGGTAGTGGGCCACGGCGCCGAGCGCTCCTCCGCTGGTGAAGGAGATCTGGCTGGCATACGGTAGGAGCAGGTCGAAGAGCACTTGGGCCCGGCCCCGGTCACCCAAAAAGGCGCAGACGGCGGCGCACTGCGGCACGGCGAGCATCCAGGCGTTGTCCAGAGGCACAGCGAAGTTCTCACCGGCCAGCATTTCGTAGTGCGCGATGGCCTCGTCGGGCCGGTCGAGCTCGCAGAGGAGCAGCGCCAGGTAGGCCCGCAACAGAGGGAGGCCGGGGACCGCGGCCACCCTTTCAGTGAGGAGCTCCTCGAGCTCACCGAGCCGGCCCTGTTCGAAGCGGACGAGGAACAGGTGGCCAGCCAGGAAGCTGGCGGCATCGAGCTGGCCGGTGGCCTGCCCCAGTTCGAAACCGGCCCGGGCTCGGCGCTCGCCCTCTTCGAGGTCCCCAGCGAGGATGGTGCGAGCAGTCGCGGTTAGCCCCACCAGCCACCGCAGCGTGGGCTGCCCCAGCTCCTCGGTGAGGCGCTCGGCCGCCTCGAGGTGGAGGTCGGCCTCCTCAATGTCGCCCGACTCGACGAGGGCGCGGAAGCGAAGCAGCAAGGCCCGGGCGGTGATGACGGGGTCACCCAGGCGCTCGGCCAGCGGAACGAGTTCCTCGGTGTTGGCCAGTCGCTCCTCCAGGGTGTCCGGGAAGGAGATCGTGAAGAACCGCTCGAGCAGGACGTGGGCGAGCGTGGCGACGTCCCCTGAGCGGCGGGCGATGGCCAGGGCCTCGTCCGCCAGGCGTATCCGCCGCTCCCGGTCGCCGGCGTACATGAGCTCCACCCCGAGGGCGGCGAGCAGCCGGGCCCGGGTCGGGGTGTCGTCGTCTCCCCCGGCCTCGAGCGCGGCTTCGAAGGCCGTCACGCGCTCGTGGTCGACCTCGCCGACGACGCTCGAGAACATGCCCCGGGTATTGGCCAGTGCCGCCCGAGCCACGGCATCCGCGTCGCCCCGCTCGGCGGCGAGGCCAGAGGCGTGCAGCAGCGTCTCTCGGTGGGACGGGTCACCCGCTCGGCGCTGGGCCTCCCCCATGGCGATCAGAAGCTCGATCCGTTCCTCTTCGGCGGAGCCCTCAGCAATGTCAAGCAACTCCAACGCCTGCTGGTAGTACGTCACCGCCTCGTCGTGGGCGAGTTGAGCCAGAGCCCGGTCGCCGGCCCGGGTGGCGTAGTCGACGGCCCGAGCAGTGTCGGCGGCTGGGGCGGCCGTCCGGGCCCAGTGGTGGGCCAAGGCGGGAAGGTAGTCGTCGAGGGCGCGGCCGTGGAGCGATTCGATGGCTTCTGCCACGCGGCGGTGGAGGGCCACGCGGCGAGGTCCGGACAGCTCGTCGTAGAGCGTCGCACGCACCAGGGCATGGGCGAATCGGTAGCGGGCCCCAGGGACCTCGACGAGCAGGCGGGCGTTGGTGGCCTCCTCGAAGGCGGCGAAGACCTCGTCCTCTTCGACTCCCGCGGCTCGCTCGACCACGGCCGCTTCAAACTCCGGGCCGACCACCGCGGCGGTGGCTAGCACCCGGTTGGTCGCCTCGGTGAGGCGCGACAAGCGCCGGCCGACGACGTCCCGTACTCCTTCTGGAATGCCGAGCTCGTCGACGGCCGCATTGAGGACCCACCGGCCGTCGCGCTGCTCGATGGCGCCCGATTCCGACAGGTGGCGCAGCACCTCGGCGACGAAGAAGGGGTTTCCCTCCGTCTCCCGCCATACCACCCTGGGCAGCTGCTGTTCCTCCTCCTCAAGACTGTGGCCGGCGGCCGTCTCGATGAAGGCGGCCACCCCGGAGACGTCCAGGCCCGAGAGCACCAGGCGTTGCATCCCCCCGTCGCGGCGAAGCTCGGCGAGAAGGTCGCTCATCGGGTGGCCGCGGCCGATGTCGCTGTCGCGGTAGGTGATGAGGACTAAGAGGCGCAGCGCTTCCTGGGAACGCAACACGTGGCGCAGCAACAGGAGTGTCGGCTTGGCCGCCCAGTGGAGATCGTCGAGGACCAGGAGGACAGGCGCTTCAGCGGAAACGTCGGCGAGCCAGGCGGCTAGGGCGTCGAAGAGGCGGTAGCGCTCGGTCTCGGGATCGGAGCGCAGCGGCTCGGGAAGGTCACCGACGAACTCGGTCAGCTCGGGGAGGAGCCGGGCCAGCTCTCCGGCGTAGCGCCCGAGGCGGCGGTTCTCGGCAGAAGTGACGTAGTGGCGCAGGGCCTCGACGAACGGTTGGTAGGGAACACCGAGGTCCTCGTCACAGCGGCCGGCCAGCACGACTCCGCCCGACTCGCCGGTCCGAACGGCTAGCTCGACGGCCAGTCGGGTCTTACCGATGCCCGGTTCACCGGCCAGGAGTGCCACCCGCCGCTCACCCGCGGTTGCCTCCTTCCAAAGTTGCTGGAGGCGCTCCAGTTCCTCCTCCCGGCCAACGAAAACCCGCCCCGTCCGGGTCAGGAACGCAGGCATCGGAAGGACGGATCCAGCGAGCGGCTCCCAACGCACCTCGTAGGCCGCCACCGGCGCCGGCAAGCCCTTCAGGTCGAGCGCACCCACCGGTACAAACTGATGGCTGCCAGCGGTGCCGGCCAGCAGACGCACTACCTCGGTCACGAGAATCTTGGTGCCGCCGGCGGCCGCGCACAGCCGGGCAGCTTCGATGACCGGCGTGCCGAAGCAGTCCGACTCCTCGAAAGCGACATCCCCGGCGCTGACCCCGATCCGCACTTCCAACGGCAGGTCGCTCGAACCCGACCGGTTGTGGCGGTCGAGGGCTTGCTGAATCGCAACCGCGGCACCGAGAGCGTCGGACGCTCCGATAAACGTGGCCATGACGCCGTCCCCGAGGTTCTTCACCAGTCGTCCCCGGTTCGCCACGATCGCGTTCGAGATCAGCCGGTCGTGGGTCCGGCGAAGCTCCTCGGCGGCGTCCTCCCCCAGACGAGACCGAAGCTCGGTCGATCCGACCAGGTCCGTGAAGACCACGATTGCCGTCGATCGGTCCACCCCGGCGCCACTGTCCGCGACCACGTCCGAATCGTAGGCACGCCCTTCCGGCCGTGCCACCGGCTGGTGGGCTGGCGCTCATGCCCTTCGGGCCGTCCGCGACGGACGGGGGCGCGTCGAGCGGTTCCAACGGCAGCGAATCGACAGATCGACGTTCTGGCGCTTCCGATCGCTGGTGACCCGCCAATGCCCTGATTCACTCGGCGTGGCGGAGGTCGGCCAGCGGGTGCTTCACGCCGGAGCCGGATGAATCTGGCGTTTTCGGTCACCCGCTGAGTGCGCGACCGTCGCGCTCCTCCGAATGGGCTTCGGGAGGCTACAGCCCGAGATCGAGACTCGCCCCCAGCTCCGGCTGCCGACATGGGCGACTTGCTGGAGTTCGGGGAGGAGACCGTTTTCGAGGCCGCGGTCTGGGGTTGGAGTCGCCCGGTCGATCTCGCGGTCGAGGTGGTCGAGGCGCCGTTGGGCCTCAGGGTGCCCTGTGAGCCAGTCGTCTCGTTCCTCGACCTGCGGAGGAGTTCGTGTCGGCCCTCCTCGAGGGCGCTGATGTTTCCCTCCAGGCGGTCCCGCTCGGGGCCCGACGCCCGCTCGAATAGTTCTTGGGCGGTCGTTTCCTCTGCGGCCGAGGCCTTGGCGCTGCGTTGCCAGTGGCGCCGGCTCCGCCAGTCCATGTTGGGCATGCGGGCGAAGGTCTCCGCCTGGCGGCGGCCATGTTGTGCCCGGGCGAGTGCCTGGGCGGCTTCTCCCTCCGGGGTGTCGGCGTAGCGGCTGCGTCCGCTGCCGAGCTCCACGAGGGCTTGACGGAGGTCCGCCAGCCGGGACTCGACGCTGTGCAGGAGCGGCCGGGCATCCGGCGGAATGGCGGCGGCCACCGCTTCGCGCTCCGCCCGCAGGCGGGCCAGGCGCAGGGCCGATTCCGGGGAGATCGGGGGGTGGGCGCGGCTCGGAGGGAACTCGGGGGTGGGGGTGCCGGTGTCGATGGCCCAGCGGGGTCTGTGTTCAGCTGACCAGTCGCGGGCGGGGTCTTCGACGGCCTGGTCGCGGTTGTCGGCGACGACATAGACCGACGACATAGACGTGGGATGTGTGCCGGGCCCGGCTCATGGCCATGTAGGCGAGTTCTCGGCCGCCGCCGTCTTCGTAGCGGTGGGCGGTGTCCACGGTGGCGCCCTGGGAGCGGTGGATGGTGACGGCGTACCCGAGGGCCAGCCGGTCAGCGGTCGCCTCTTCGGGGGCGAAGGGCTGGAGACGGCCGTCGTCCATGCGGGCCGTGAGGGTGTCCAGGCGGGGGTCGACCTCGAGGACCCGGCCCCGTTCGCTGGTGACCAGTTGACCGTCGGCGCCGGGGGCGAGGGTGACGATGCGGTCCCCGGCGGCGTAGCGGCGGCCGCCGGGGGCTGTCAGAAGTGGACCTCGAGCGCTTCGTTGGGGATCCCGGCGATGGCCCAGTGGCCGAGACGCCCCGACGGGCCATGGTCCGCCTCGATGGCGTAGCCCAAATCGACCGCCTTCCGGGCCGACGCCATCCGCCCGACCATGGTCGCGGCGTGGAGGTGCTCCCGCCACAGAGACGTGTCCGGCGCCTTGTAGCCGCCCCGCCGGTCGAGCATCTCGACCACGTTGGCCACCAGCACGTGGTCGTGGGGGCAGGGATCCGCGGCCCGGCTGGTCGCATGGCGGGTATGGGCGTAGACCAAGCCGCTGGTGGCCGCCGGCGTCCGGGAGCGACCGCGACGACCCCCCGCCCACCGGGTGAGCCCATCGAGATAGGCCAGGGTGGCGTCCCGCTCGGCGTCCATGATGGCGTGCATGTCCTCGACCCGGCCGAGAACGCCGAGCTCGGCCACCGACTTGTGGGCCGAGATCACCAGCTCCATCCCGGGACGAAGCGCGCGGACCAGCCGCCGGCCGGTCGTGGGGTCGCAGGCACCACCCGGGCCGTAGATGGCCACGTACTGAGCGTCGGTCACCGAACCGACCAGCCCGAACCGCTCCGCTCCCAAACCGCCCCAGGCGAGGGGGGTCTCGCCCCGGGAGGCGTAATAGGCCAGGGCCTGGCCGGCGTGATCGTCGGCCCGGTCGACGACGGTCGCCCGGTGGTAGGCCACCGAGTCCGCCCCCATCATCCGCATCCACGCCACAGCGTCGACACCCCCCGGCAACTTCGTTGCAATCGTCTTCGCCGCTTTGGGGAATTGAAGCGTTGAGTCGGGAGTTTGTAAAGGATTATTTCGTGAGTGGTTGTTCTTGGTTATTGGAGGTTAGTAGGGGTCTCTGGTGGTCAGTGGTATTGGCTATAGAGGTAGGCGTTACTCGCGTTGATCGGTTTCGACGGTGTGCCGGCCCACGGTGTCCGGAGATGCGACACACGGGCCGGTCGGCCTCCGGGTCCCGTGGCCAGCGGGAAGCTGGGAGCCCGAACGCCGCCCGAGCATGAGGCCACGAATTAGGTGGCGTGCGAGGCCGAGTGTGAGGTCGGGAACGCATTCTGGGGCGAATCTCCAGATTTTTCTTGGTCGGGAACGGTTCGGGAACCAAACCGGGAAGGTGACCGGGAATCCCGAAGCGCATGATCGGCCCCAAGAAACCCGCGTCGCGAAACCGGTTCCCGACCGCCAGTAGTTGATTGTGACGGGACCGGAAGGGCCGTCAACGGTGCCGACGAGTCAAGGAGGTGTTTCGAGGTTCGTGTCGCATTCTGGGCTGCGGGACGCGCATAGGTCCAAGAGAAGGCTGTCATAGGAGGAACGTAGAATGGCGAAGACGACTGGGGTAGGCGGTGGCGTGAATGGGAATGGAGGGCGGCCACCGCTCATGGACATCGAAGCGGTGGCAGAACGCTTCTCGGTCGGGGTGCGCCACGTCCGCCGGCTCGTCACCGAGAAGCGGATCCCGTACCGGAAGTGGGGGCACCTCATCCGCTTCGAACCCGACGAGATCGAGGAATGGATCGCAGCCTCGCGAGTGCCGGAGCGGCCGGTACCGGATAGGGCAAGCCGCACGAGGCAGCCGTGGGCATCCCGCCCGCGGCAGTTCGACGAGAACGGAAGGAGGCGTGATCATGCCGACTAGACGCCGGCGGACTGCGGGGAGCGTACGGCGACTCCCCTCGGGGCGGTGGCAGGCCTGCATCCGCGATCCGCGCACGAACCTCCTGGAATCGCTCGGGAGCTACGACACCAAGGGCGACGCCGACCGCGCCCTCGCACTGGCCACGACCGACGGGCTGCGCGGCCAGTGGGCCAGCCCTGCGCTCGGCCGGCGCCGCCTGGCCGAGTGGGTGGACCAATGGTGAGCCACGACGACCGACCTGGCTCCGACGACACGGGTAAGGGGACGAGGCGGTCATCCGTCGCCACGTCCTCCCGGCCTTTGGGACCTGCGCCCTGGCCGACGTCGGCCAGCTCGATGTCCGATCCTGGGTGGCCGACCTCGTGGCCTCCGGACTGGCGCCGACGACCGTCCACAAGGCGTACCAGGTGCTCTCCAAGGCCATGGGCGCCGCCGTGGATGCTGGCTTGCTGGCGCTCAGCCCCTGCCGCAATGTCCCGCTGCCCAAGGTCGAACCCCGTGAGATGCGATTCCTCTCCCCCGACGAGATCGCACGCCTCGCCGCCGTCATCGCCCCCCGCTACCGCGCCCTCGTGCTGGTGGGCGGCTACGGCGGGCTCCGCATCGGCGAGCTGGCCGGGCTGCGCCGCGCCCGCGTCGATGTGCTCCGCGCCCGTCTCGACGTGGCCGAGAACATCGTGGAGGTCCGGGGCGAGGTCTTCACGGGCGGGCCCAAGACCCGAGCAGGTCGGCGCCAGATTCCACTCCCCCGCCCCGTGGCCGACGAGGTCGCCGTTCACCTCGAGCGCTTCGTACCGCCGGAACCCGACTCCCTCGTCTTCGCCGGCCGGGACGGCGGCGCCCTTCGGGCCCGGGCCTGGCGGGCCCGGCATTGGGCACCGGCCGTGGCCGAAGGCGTGTTGGCGCCCCTGCGTCCGCACGACCTGCGCCACACCGCGGTGGCCCTCTGGATCGCCCAAGGGGCGAGCCCCAAGCAGATCGCCACCTGGGCCGGGCACACCTCGGTGTCAGTCGTGCTCGACCGCTACGGGCACCTCTTCCCGGGTCACGAGGAGGCGGTGATGCGGCGTCTCGAGGAGGGCTACGCGACACCCACGGCCCCCGTCCGGGCCGACGTGCGGACCCTCCCGAAAGCGTCCACCAAGCCCCACCATTGACCTCTCGTGCCATTTCGTTATGGCACGTTCGTGGCACGCCGGGATTCCAAGCGCGAATCAGCCCCGGCGAAAACCGGGGCTGACCTGCTCTGTTGCTGGTGGGCGCTAGAGGATTTGAACCTCTGACCCCTTCCGCGTCAAGGAAGTGCTCTCCCCCTGAGCTAAGCGCCCGAGATTCTCTGCCACCCCCCGAACACCCGATTGACACTGGGGGTGACAAGCTGAGCCGGAACTCGACCGACATCCTAGACCTCGCCGCCCACCGGCGAGGCCGGGATGATCCCTTCACTGGTTCACCTGGCCGCGGTGACATTCAGGCACCACAATTCCGGGTCGGGAGGCCGGGATGGAGCACGAGCGGGGAGGCGGGGGCCGTCGGAGGTGCCAGCCCCTCGGCGGGCGCCGGAGGCGGTGGGTCCTCCTCGGTCTGATCGCCGTCTTCGTCGCGGTCTCGGGCACGGCAGCCCGGGCCCACTCCAGCCTCGTGCGGTCCCAGCCGCCGGCCAACGCTCTGCTCCCCGCCGGCCCAGAGGAGATTCGGCTGTGGTTCTCCGAGCCCGTGGATCCGAGACACGCCGAGATCCGCCTCCTCGACGCCTCCGAACAGCCGGTGGAAGGGGGGAGCTTGCGGTCCATCCCCGGGGAACCCAATGGCCTGGCCCTCCACATCGGTCTCGCAGACTCCGGCCGCTATCTCGTCTCCTGGCGCGTGCTGTCGCGGATCGAGGGCCACGTCACGAGGGGTGCGTACTCCTTCGGGGTGGGGGGTCGAGACGGGCCACCGGTTGATGACACCGCGGCGGCTGCACGGGCGTCGTCTTCGTCGGCGGTTCCCGGCGAGGCGCAGCTGCGGGGGCTCGTCTTCCTGCTCGCCGCATGGATCGTCGGCGGCGCCCTGTTCAGCCTCCTGGTCGCGCCCGGCTTCGTCGTCCCCCGCCTCCTGCTGGTGACACCCGCTGCCCTCCTGCCGCTCATGACCGTGGGATGGACCGTGGTCTGGTCGCTCCAGGGGGCCGGGCTGTCAGGGGCCACCGAACTCCTCGCCACCAGAGCGGGGATGTTCTTCCTGGTACGCGACCTCGCCGCGCTGGCCACCCTGGCGGCCGTGCGGTTCCGGCCTGCTGTCCGCCTCGGGACGGGGTTGGCCTTCCTCGCCACCCTGTCCCTGGCGGCGCACGCCGCCGCCACGGAGGATCCCCTGGCCCCGGTGCTCGACTGGGTCCACCTGCTGGCGGCGGCCGCTTGGGCGGGGGGCCTGGGACACCTGGTCTGGCTGGCATGGCTCCGGCCCCCGGGTTTCGCCTGGCGGCCGGTGATCCGTCGCTTCTCCAACCTCGCTCTGGTTTCGGTTGGGGGTCTGGCGGCAACCGGCCTGTACCGGGCCATCCAGGAGCTGGGCGGGTGGAAGGGGCTTTCGGGGACAGGCTTCGGCCGGCTTCTCCTGCTCAAGTCTGGGGCTTTCGGTCTGGCCTTGGTCCTGGGCGGGATCCATCTGGTGCGCTGGCGGCGTCGGGGTGAAGAGGATCCGGCTCCGTTCCGCGCCAGCCTGGCCGCCGAGGCCACCGTTTTGTCCGTGGTCATCTTGTTGACGGGGGTGCTCACCACCCGCAGCCCCGGGAGGCTGGAGCCCGCCACGCAGGCCCTGCGGCTCGACGAGCGGGCAGGCAACTGGCGTTTCGCCCTCGAGATGCGCCCGGGGTGGGCGGGAACCAACGAGGTCCGGGTCCGTCTCCGGCCGCCGGCGTCCCAACGATCTCCCCGCCGGGTGGAGCTCGGCCTGGCCGTCGAACCCCATCCGGACCACGTCGTGTGGGTGGCGGAGACCGACCTGCGCCGAGCGGCGCCCTTCGAGTTCACGGGCGCGACCGACCGGCTGACCGTCCCCTGGGACCGGTGGAGCGCCGAGGTGCGGATCTGGCCCCACGACGGAGCCCCGCAGGTGCAGGGGCGGGCCGATTTCGCTCTGCGGGAGCCCGTCGACGTCCTCCGGGCGCCTCGTCCGGCCGGCCTCCGCCTCGTCGCCGCTAGCCTCCCGGTGGCCCTGGTGTTGTTGCTCCTTCGCCGCCGCCGGCGGCGACTAGAGCGCTCCCAGGTAGGCCCGATGGAGGACGTCGAGGAGCACGGCCTCGCCGACCTCGGCGCGGTGGCCGGAGAAGACCAGCCGGCCCGTCTGCAGCACATGAAGACGACTTCCCAGCTCGAGGGGTAGGCGGACGTTCTGTTCGACCAGCAGGATGGTGGTCCCCCGGGCGGCCAGACCCTGCACGATCTCCAGGATCTCCTCGATCACGAGGGGGGCGAGGCCCATGGACGGTTCATCCAGCATGAGGAGCCGGGGCTCGGACATGAGCGCCCGGGCGATGGCCAGCATCTGCTGCTCACCGCCGGACAGCGTTCCCGCCGCCTGCCGGCTCCGCTCCCGGAGCCGGGGCAGCAGGTCCATGACCTCCTCCAGGCGTTCTTCCAATGCCGCCCGGCGCCGTGAGAGCCGCAAGTAGGCGCCGGCCAGGAGGTTTTCGTACACGGTCATCTCGGGGAAGAGCAGCCGGCCCTCGGGAACGAGCACCAGCCCGGCCCGCACCCGCTGCTCCGCGCTGCGGGAGCTCACCTCGACGCCGGCCAGGGTGATCCGGCCCCGTCCGCGCAGCACGCCGGCGATGGCGTAGAGGGTGGTCGTCTTCCCGGCGCCGTTGGGTCCCAGCAGGCAGGTGACCTCGCCCTCGGGGACCTCGAAACTCACCCCGCGAACCGCCTCGATGGACCCGTAGGACACTCGCAGGTCCTCCACCACGAGGAGGGGCTGCGTCCCGAGCGGGGCGTCCCGAGCCCCGGTGTCCTCAGCGGTCGGGCCGGGGCTTGCCAAGGTAGGCCTCCTGCACCAGAGGGTCCCGCTGGACCTCGCCCGGGATCCCTTCAGCGATCTTGCGGCCGAAGTTCAACACGGCGACGCGATCGGTGACGGCCATCACCACGTCCATGTTGTGCTCGACGAGGAGAATTCCCCGGCCCTGCTCCCGCATGGCGCCGACCAGCTCGAGGAAGGTCTCGATCTCGTCGGCGGTGAGCCCGGCCACCGGTTCGTCGAGAAGCAGGACCCGAGGTCCTGTGGCCAGGGCCCGGGCCATCTCCAGGCGTCGCTGCTCGCCCAGGCTGAGACTCCCGGCGAGGTCGTCCCGGCGTTGCCCGAGGCCGGCGAAGGTCAGCAGCTGGGCCACTCGAGCCTGCCCGTTCCCGTCCCCGGCCCCCTCACGACCTTTTGGTCGCCGGGCGATCCAGAGGTGCTCCCACACCGTGAGCTTGTGCCACAGGCGGACGTTCTGGAAGGTGCGGCCGATGCCCAGCTGGACGCGGCGATCGGTGGGGAGCCGGCTGATGTCGCGCCCGGCGAAGAGGATCCGCCCGGCGGTGGCCGGGAGGGCCCCGGTCACCACATTGATGAGCGTGGTCTTGCCCGATCCGTTGGGTCCGATGAGGCCGACGATCTCGCCCGTTCGCACCTCCAGATCGACCCCGTCGAGCGCCTGGACGCCCACGAATCGCTTGGCCAGGCCCTCAACCCGCAACATCGCCCACCGGCTCCAGCTCGTCGGGCCGCCCCGGGCGCCCGCCCGGCCGCTTCCGGGCCCAGCGTCGCAGGCGACGCACGAGGTCGCCGTCCACGATCCCGAAGGGGCGTACCAGCATGGCGATCACGATGAGGGCTCCGTAGGCGAAGAGCCGGTACTCCCCCAAGGGGCGCAACCCCTCGGTGATGGCAGTGAAGAAGGCCACCCCCATGAGGGGGCCGGCGACGCTGGCCGTGCCCCCGATGAGGGCGTAGGCGACGGCCAGGACGCCCAGTTGGAAGCGGAACGTGCTGTAGTCGACGAAGGTGGTGTAGTGGGCGTAGAGGCCCCCCGCCAACCCGGCCACTGCTCCTCCGGCCGCGAAGGCGAGCACCTTCATGGCCACCACGTTGATCCCCACCATGGCGGCGGCGTGCTCGTCCTCGCCGATGGCCCGGAACACGCGGCCGGACCGGGACCGGTCGACGCGCCACACCAGGACGACCACCAGGGCCAGCGTCCCGGCGATGACGCCGAAGACGGCAGGGGGGTCGAGGCCGCGGTCGTAGAAATACCGGATGCCGCGGAATCCCTCCAGGCCGAGGGCGCCGACGTTCCTCCCCTCCACCACCTTGGAGTAGCGGAAGTTGAGGATGAGGTTGCGGACGATCTCGGCGAAGGCCACGGTGGCGACGGCCAGGTACAGGCCGCGGACGCGCAGCACGGGGATCCCCACCACCACCCCGGTGAGAGCGGCGACGAGCGTGCCGAGGGCCAGGGCGGGGACGACGTGCCAGCCCCACATGACGGTGGCGATCCCGGCCACGTAGGCGCCGATGGCATAGAAGCCCTGCTGGCCGAAGGAAACCTGGCCGGTGAGCGTGACGATGAACACCGACAGGCCGAGCAGCGCCTGGATGGCGGCGAGGGACAGGACGGCGAGGTAGTAGTCCACCTGCGGCTACCCGACCCGCCGGCCCAACAGGCCCTGGGGCCGGACGACGAGCACGGCGAAGAGCGCGAGGTAGGCGAAGATGTCGCGGTAGCCGATCCCGAGGAAGCCGAGCGCCTCGAATTCGATGACGCCGATGACCAGCCCACCCACGATGGCGCCGGGGATGCTCCCCAGGCCGCCGATGACAGCGACGGTCAGACCGCGCACGGTGTAGCTCGTGGCCAGCTCGGCGGTGGCGGTGCCCACGCCCATGCTGAGCAACATGCCCGCCGCTCCCGCCAGGGCGCCGGTGAGCATGAACGCCTGCGCGTCGCTGCGGATCGGGCTGATGCCGACCAGCTGGGCCGCCACCGGCTGCTGGGCGGTGGCCCGCAGGGCCAGGCCGAGGCGGGTGCGGAAGAGGACCCAGTAGAGGCCGGCCACGACGCCCACCGACAGCACGAAGACCACGACGTAGTCGCCTCTCACGAAGTACGGACCGGTGCCGAACAACTGCCCGGTGTGGAGCGAGGTCTGGATGAGGGCGGGGAAGTCCTGGGGCCTCCCCTCGGTCGTGTGGTTGATCGCCTCCTCGACGAGGAAGAGCACCCCCAAGGTGCTCATCAGGGGGGCCAGCTCGTAGTCCTTTGGGAGGTAGCGGAAGGAGACGAGGTCCACGGCGTAGCCGAGGATGGCGCCCCCGGCCATGGCGACCAGGAAGGGGACGACCAGGGGCAGGGAGGGGGCGGCCCGGTGGGCGGCCAGGCCGAGGAAGGCGGCCCCGATGGCCGTGGCCCCGTACGCCACGTTGAACCGGCGCATGAACCCCCAGATGAGGGTGAAGCCAATACCGATGAGGGCGTAGGTGGACCCGACCAGCACGCCGTTCAGCAGCTGCTGGACGATGTCGGTGATCAACTCACGACTTCTCGATCACCGCCTCGAACTGGGGCGGGACCCACTGGAGGACGAACTTGCCTCCCTTCACCTGGGAGACGAGCCAGGGCTTCTCCACCTCGCCCCCCAGCTCGTGGTGGAACTTGATCGTCCCCAGCAGGCCCTTGAACTCGGTGGTCTTCTCCAGCTGGTCGCGGATCCGCCGCCGGTCCTGGGCCACGGTGTCGGGCCGGCCCTCTACGCCGGCGGACTTGAAGAGATCCTTGAGCAGCATGAGGTTCTCGTAGACGGGTGCGGAGTGGATGTCGACGAACCCGCTGTACTCCTTGGCCACCTTGTCGGCCACCGCGGCCGCCTCGGGGTTGACGGGGGCGAAGGAGGAGGGACCGATCATCCCCTCGGCTTCTTTGGGACAGCCCTCGATGGTCTCGGCCGTCAGACTCGAGGTCAGGGCGACCAAGGCCTTGGGCGCGAACCCCTGGCGTCCCAGCTCCTTGAGGAACCCGCAGGTGGTGAAGGGGTGGGAGGCGGTCACGACCACGTCGGGCTTGGCCTCCCGGATCTTGCTGGCCTGGGTCGAGAAATCGGTGTCGGTCAGCTTCCAGCCCTCATCGGCCACCAGGGTGAACCCGGCCTTCTCGGCGGCGGGCTTGATGGCGTTGTCGGCGGTCGACTTCGAGTGGGCGAAATCGATCTCCGTCCCCAGTCCCACCGTCTTGTAGCTGGTGGTGTCCTTGAGGTGCTGGAAGAGGACCCTGTACATCTCCGCCTCGCTGGGCACGTTGCGGAAGGCCCAAGGCGAGATCTTGGCCAGCCCCGCCTTGATGGCGCCGTCGGTGAAGAACGGCAGCTGGAGGCCGGTGTCGTTCGGGTCGTCGAGGGTCTTCTGGAGGATGCCGAAGACGGGCTCGGCCACCGAGGAGCAGTTGGGGCCGAGCATGATGACCACGGGGTCGCCAGCCGCCTTGCGGGTGGCGGCGATGCCCGGCTCGGGGCTGGGACAGCCCTCGTCGTAGACCATCCCCTCCAGGGGCAGCTTGCGGCCGTCGGCCAGCTCGACCCCGCCCTGGGCGTTGATCTCGTCGATGGCCATCTGGAACACGGCCGAGGCGTTCTTGCCGAAGGACTGGCCGATCCCGGTCATGGCCCACAGCCCACCGATCTTGAGCGTCTCCTTGCCCGCCGCGGGGGCTTTGGGCGCCGCCTCCGGCCCGTTCCCGTCTCCACCCCCTTCACCGCACGCCGCCAGCACGAGGGCGAGTACGCCGATCATCAGGACGAAACGTCGCCGGATCCCTCTCATGTCGAGCCCCCTCTCGTCGAACCCTGACCTGCGTCGCCTGCTGTCTGGTGGATGTGCCAATTTCAACACGGTGGGCGAATGCGTCACACGACCCGGCGGTTTCTGAGGTCCTCCAGTTCCTGTTCCTTGAGACCGAGGAGCTCCTGGTAGACGAGTTCGTTGTCGTGGCCCACGGGCACCGAGCCCCGCCAGACCTTCCCCGGCGTGAGCGAGAACCTGGGCGCCACCCCGGTCCCCTTGACCGGGCCGACCTGGAGGTCCTCCCACTCGATGTGGGTCTGGCGGGCCCGGTAGTGGGGGTCCTCAGCCATGTCCCGGCCGCTCATGACCGGGCAGCACGGCACCTGGACGGCGTTGAAGGCGCGCACGACCTCGGCCACCGACCGGTCGGCGATCCAGTTGCGCAGCTGGGCGTCGAACTTGAGGCCCTCGGGGGAGTTCACGTCGACCCTGGCCGCGGCGCACGTCTGCGGGTCGATTCCCACCACCGCGCAGGCCCGGTCGAACACCGGTCCGACAGCGCCGAGGACGAGCCATCCATCACTGGCCCGGAAGGCATCGTAGGGCTGGAAGGCGGGCGACTTGTTGCCCGTCCGCTCCCGCAGCGTCCCGGTGTTGAGGTACTGGACCATTGTCCCGGCCAGGACCTGGTGGATGGCCTCGAACTGGGCGACGTCGACGACCTGCCCCCGACCGGTCTGCAGACGGTGGACGTAGGCCGCCAGCGACGACCACAGGGCGAAGAGCGCGGAGATGTAGTCGCCGGTGTAGGGCGTGGCCCGCACGGGGGGTTCCGGGTCGGGGAAGCCCGTCAGGTACATGAGCCCACCGAATGCCTGCCCGATCATGTCGTAGGAGGCCCGGCCCAGGTAGTCGGGATGGCCGCTTTGGCCGTACCCGGAGACGTGGGTGACCACCAGGCTCGGGTTCGCGTCCAGCACCACCTCGTCGGAGAGGCCCCACTTGGCGTAGGTCCCCGGTTTGGAGCTCTCCATCCAGATGTCGCGCGTGCGCACCAGGCGCAGGAACAGCTCCCGTCCCTCCTCGGTGCACAGGTCCAGGGTGATGTAGAAGGCGTTGCGGCGCTCCTGGATGAACGACGTGGCCACCGAGACGCCGTCCACCTCGAGGGCGGCGTCGAGGGTCCGCCATGGATCGACGACGCCGCTGGGATGCTCGATCTGGATGACCTCGGCGCCGAAGGCGGCGGCGAGGTGAGCGGCGAAGGGTTCGGCCACCAGCGTGCCGGTGGAGAGGATCTTCACCCCCTGGAGGGGGCCGAAGCGTTCCGGGACCAGTCCGCTGGAGTCACCCATGGTCCTTCCCTCCCCGTCTGGAGACAGGTTAGGGAGGAAGGAAGGCCGGCGCATCGGGAGAATCCCGAAAATCCCGGGGCACCCGATACCCGTGTCCTCCTCGGCCGTGGGGGATTTCCCCTATGGGCGGGCGAAGACCCTCACATGATTCCGCTGCGGTGGGCCCAGGATGTCGCCGCCGCCCGGGATCCCACCCCGAGCTTGGCGAAGATCCTGCTCAGGTGATGCTCGACCGTCTTCTCGCTCAGGTACAGCTCAGCGGCGATGGCCTTGTTCGTCTTGCCCTCGGCGACGAGCTGCAACACCGTCGTCTCCCGTTCGGTGAGGCCTCCGGCGACGTCCTTCGTCGGTCGGGCGATGGGGTGGGTGACGTCGTCGGCTCGACGGGCCCAACCGGTCATGCCCAGCGACGAGAACTGCCGGCGAGCGCCCTCGAGCAGCGACCAGGCGCGCTCCTCGTCTCCGGGCCCGAGGCGCCGGAGGTGCATGAGCGCCTCGTCGAAGTCCGAGATGGCGAGCAGGGAGAGGGCGCCCTGCTCGTCCAGCACGCGCCTGGCCTCGGCAAGCCACTTGTGGGCCTCTTCGTGATGGCCGTGCAGTGCGCACAGGCGGGCCAGGGCCAAGCGTCCATCGACCATCGGAGTGCGGAAATCGGGAGCCAGGACCTTTTCCCTCAGGGCGCGCTCGACCACGTGGATGTGGTCAGTGCGCCCCAGCAACCACAGCACCTCCGCGGCGTGGCACGCCATCACAGGAAAGGCGACCGCCCAGGGTGGTGCCCGCTCGAGCCACGGAGCGAGCAGGCCGAGGAGGCGGAGGGCGTCCTCCTCCTGACCGAGGCGGGCGGCGATCCGGGCCGCCCAGGCGGAGATGGAGCCGAGCGCCCACGACAGAGACGGGATCTTGGCGGTCAAGAGCGGCGCCAGCGTGGCGGCCAGCTGCTCGAGTCCCTCGTCGAGGGCGACGGCCAGCGTCTCCTCGGCGAGGAGCGTGGCCCAGACCGGTTCGCCCACCCGGGCGGCCAGCGACTTCGCTTCCTCCAGGGATCGGCGGGCATCGTCAAGGCGACCCAGAGCCGCCTCCAACACCGCGACGGCCGCTCGACAGCGGGCCGCCCGGTTCAGCTGCCCGCGGGACAGCGACGTCTCCGCCTCGTCCTCCAGCGGGGCCAGGGTGCCGAGGTATTCGCCGGCCCAGTAGAACAGGACGAAGAAATTGGCACTGGTGTACGCGTCGGCCCGACAGGCCAGGACGGCCTCCATGGGACCAGGACCGGCCCGGTCGAGGCGGGCCTCCCGGAGGATGCGCGCCGCATCTCGGCGCTCCGGCGTGTCGAGCGGAATCCCTGGGTATCTGGGAACCTCCGCTTCCCGGCGCATGTGGTCGAAGGAGACGAGGCGGGCCCAGGCCACGCCCCGCCGGACACCCGCGTAGCGCAGGCCCTGACGGGCCATGGGCCAGGCGTGAGCGGGACTGCCGGCCATGTTGGCCGCATAGGCGGCCTCGGACAGGTACTCGGCGGCAGCGTCCGGCCCGTCGGCCTCGGCGATGGCGTCGCCCGCCTCGCAGGCGGCCGCCACCGCCTTGTCGAAGGCCAGAGCCCAGATCAGCGCCATTCCGAGGCGCCCGAGGAGACCGAGCCGCCGATCGTCACCATCCGGAAGCAGGTCGAGAGCCATGCGCAAGAAGCGAGCAGCGGTGTCGTGGGCGGCCGCGACTTCGGCGTGCGCGGCGGCCACCAGGGCGAACTCCACGCCTCGCTCGGCGCCCGGGAGCCCGGCGCTGCGGTGGTACTGGAACGCGATCTCCCCCGCCCGGCCGGGCGAGGGATGCTGGCCGTAGACCGCCTCCAGTGCTTGGGCCACCCGGCCATGGAGCCGAAGCTGGCGAGGTGGACTGAACTCGGTGTAGAGGGTGTGGCGGATGAGGGCATGAGCGAAGTTCAGGGCCTCCCGGCTCGGAGTCACGGTCAGGATCTGTGCGGCCAGGGCCTCGTCGAGGGCGTCGAGGGCGTCGGGTTCGTCGAGTCCGACCACCGACGCCACCACATCGAAGGGGAACGGACCCTCGAAGGCGGAGGCCACGCCGAGGAGCCGCTCGGCGTTCTCGGAGAGCTGGAACAGCCGCCGGCCGATGACGTCGCGCACGCCCTGCGGTACGCCGAGTTCCCGTAAGGGCCGATCCGTCGTCCATTGACCGTCAGGCCCCCGGTAGACCTTGCCTTCCTCCACGAAGTGGCGCAGCAGCTCACGGATGAAGAAGGGGTTGCCGTCGGTCTCCCTGGCCCAGGCCGCACCCACCCTCATGGGCACGTCTTGTCCGCCCATGGCGGCCAGGAGCTGCGTGGTCCCCTCGATGTCAAGGCCCCTCAGCGCCAACTGCTCATAGTTGGTCTCCCGGGGAAGGACGCCCAGAACCTCGCTGAAGGGATGGCCGCGTTCGAGATCGACGTCCCGGTAGGCGCCGAGTATGAGGATCCGGCGGCGGTGGACCAAACCGGCCAGGTAGCGCAGCAGCGCCACGGTCCCCTTGTCGGCCCAGTGGAGGTCGTCGAGGCACAGCAGCGCCGGCGCCCGCTGGGAGCGAGCGATGAGAAACCGGGCCACAGCGTCGAGGAGACGGAAACGCTCCTCGTTCGGCTCGACGGGCGGTGGCTCGCCCACCTCGGGCAGCACCTGACGCACGGCCGGCACCAGCTGGGCCAGCCGGTCGGCCCCCGGACCGAGGTCGAGCCGCAACTCCTCCGGGTCGCAGGTGAAGACGTGAGCCCGGAAGGCCTCGGCGAAGGGGGCGTAGGGCGGGGCCCAGTCGCCTTCGAAACAGTGGCCGGACAGGACCAGCATCTCCTGCCGGCGGGCATGTTCCGACAGCTCTTCGAGGAGCCTCGTCTTGCCGATGCCGGGCTCGCCTGCGACGAGCACGACCCCGCCACGACCGGCTGCGGCCGCCGTCAGACGCTCGGCAAGGCGGCCCACCTCGACGTCACGCCCCACCATGGGTACGTCGATGACCAAGCCGTGCCTTGACGTCGCCCCGGTCACTCTTGCCACCTCCGAGACCGGTGGGCAGCAGGGCACAGCGTAGGCCGAGTCGCAGTTCCGCACGATGGTCCGTCGCGGACCAGCGCGGGTTCCGGCCCGACCTGACTCGCGCCCCTGCTCAACAGGTGTGCACGATGAGCACGGCGCAGGCGGCGTGATGAGCGATGTTGTTCGGGACACTGCCCGGGAACCGGCCCATCCCCCGCATCCTTCGGTTGCCCACCACGATGAGATCGGCGTGGACCGCTTCGGCCACCGACAGGATCGCGGCGGCGGCCCGCTCGGGAGAGGTGTGGGTTGTCACGACAACGCGTTCATCGGCGATCTCGTCGGCCAGGGATGCGAGCATCGCCTCGACCGCGGCTCGGACCTCCTCGTCACTCCCGGGGATCATCAACGTGCCGCCGATCTCGGGTAGCCGATAGGCGCTGACCACGTGGAGGTCCGCCTGCGAGAGTTCGGCCAGCCTGGATGCTGTTCTCACCGCCTCCCGGGCCGTAGCCGATCCATCGGTTCCCACCACGATCGACTTGAACACTGGTCGCCTCCACCACGAGCGTCATCGCCACGATACGAAGGCCCGGTGCCCCGGCACCAGTGCTGGCTGCGCCAAACTGCGGGCCGACTGCCGGTAGACAGTCGCTGAGGGGCAACCGAAAAAAGGTGCGCGAACGGCGTCATAAGTGCGCAGGTGGGACGTTTCTCTCATTGCAGGAACCGGGTGAGGCGTCACTCACCTACCGCCCACGGACTGAGCCCCCGGGTAATCCCCTTCCCCGGGGGCTCAGCGCGTCTGTGGGGCTCAGGTGTCGTCGACGGGGGCGAAGCCCTGGCGGATGGTGTTCTCGGTGATGACCCGGGGCTCGACGAACTGCAGGAGGTAGTCGGGCCCGCCCGCCTTGGACCCCACCCCCGACAGGCCGTAGCCGCCGAAGGGCTGGCGGCCGACCAGCGCACCGGTGATGCCCCGGTTGATGTAGAGGTTGCCCGCCCGGAACTCCTCGGTGGCGTGGCGGATGTGCGCCGGGGAGCGGGAGAACAACCCCCCGGTCAGGGCGTAGTCCGTGGCGCCGGCCACGGCCAGGGCCTCCTCGAACCCGCCCGCCCGCATGCACACCAGCAGCGGCCCGAAGATCTCCTCCGTGGCCACCCGGCAGCCGGGCTGGTCCGTCACCACCACCGTCGGGCCCACATACCAGCCGCCGGCGGGCAGGTCGTCCCGCTGGAGCAGCACCTCGCCCTCCACCCGGGCCGCCTCCTGGTAGCGGCGCACCCGCTTCCAGGCGTCCTCGTCGATGACCGGCCCCACCACCGTCGACAGCTCCTTGGGATGGCCGAGGGTGACCAGCTCCACCGCTCCCACCAGGCGCTCCACCAGCTCGTCGAAGATCGGTCCCACCCCGATGACCCGGGCGGCGGCCGAGCACTTCTGGCCGGCGTAGCCGAAGGCGCTGGCCACGATGGCGGGCACGGCCTGGTCCAGGTCGGCGTCGGTGTCGACCACGATGGCGTTCTTGCCCCCCATCTCGGCCACCACCCGCTTGACATGACCCTGCCCGGGCTGGTGCACGGCCGCCCGCTCGATGATCTGGAGGCCCACCGACAGCGACCCGGTGAAGGTCACGAACGACACCTCGGGACGGGCCACCAGCTCCGCGCCCACCTCCTCCCCCACCCCGGGCAGGAAGGCCAGAACCCCGGGAGGGACCCCGGCTTCCAGGAGCAGCTGGACCAGGCGGTAGGCGATGCCCGGCGTCTGCTCCGCCGGTTTGAACAGGACGGCGTTGCCGGTGACCAGGGCGGCCACCACCATGCCGGTGGGGATGGCGAGGGGGAAGTTCCAGGGGGCGATGACCACGCCGATGCCCCGGGGCTGGTAACGGTAGATGTTCGCCTCGCCCGGCGCCTGGAGGATGCGCACACCGGCGCCGAGCCGCAGCGCCTCCCGGCCGTAGTACTCGCAGAAGTCGATGGCCTCAGCGACGTCGGCGTCGGCTTCCTTGATGGGTTTGCCCGCCTCGAACACGATGAGGGCGGCCAGTTCCGTCCGCCGGTGGCGCATGAGGTCGGCGGCCCGGAACAGCACGCCGGCCCGGCGCTCCCACCCCGCCCGCCGCCACGCCGGCCACCCCCGCTGGGCGGCGCTGAGCGCGGCCTCGACATCGGCGCTGGTGGCCCGCCCGCTGGTGCACACCACCGTGTCGTAGGCCCCCGGATCGACCGAGACGATGGATCCGGCGGTGGGGCGGGGCTTCCCGTCCACCACCACCGGGGCCTCGAAGCCCAGTTCCCCGCCCACCTTGGTGACGGCGGCGGCCAGCTTGGCCCGGGGTCCGGGCCGGCGCAGCTCGGCGGCCGGTTCGTTGAAGAAGTCGCCCGGGTTGGCGGGGTCGGTCGGGGGGCGGGGCGGCGGGCCCGGCTCCGGCTCGGGGAGGGCCCGCTCCAGTTCTTCGGGGACACCCCGGACCCCGGGCACGGCAGGCGGCTTGAGGAGCTCGGTGAGCTCGCGACCCTCGGCAAAGCGGTGGCGCAGGAACGACTCGTTGGAGGTGTTCTCCAGCAGCCGCCGCACCAGGTAGGCCATGCCCGGGACCAGCTCGCCCACGGGGGCGTAGACCCGGACCCGCTCCCCCATCCGGCGCAGGGCGGCGTGGACCGGCTCGGCCATCCCGTAGAGGAGCTGCAGCTCGACCGCCCCGCTGGGCAGGCCGGCGGCCCGGGCGGCGGCCAGCCCGTAGGCCAGGGAGCGCAGGTTGTGGCTGGCGAAGGCGGGACGGACCCGGCCGGCGTGCTCCACCAGGTAACGGGCACAGCGCTCGTAGTTGGCGTCCGTCTCCGCCTTGCGCTCGAAGACGGGAATGGGCCAGCCCTCGGCCCTGGCCACCACGGTCTCGTAGTCCCAGTAGGCGCCCTTGACCAGGCGGAGCTGCAGGGGCGTGGTCAAGTCCCGGCCCGACCAGGCCACCAGGTCGCGCAGGTCGGCGAAGGAGTCCTTACGGTAGGCCTGCACCACACAGCCCAGCGCCGGGCCGCCGGGGAACTCCGCCCCGATGGCCCGCAGCAGCTCGAAGGTCACATCCTTGACGTCGTCGTGCTCGGTGTCGAGGTGGATGGTGGCGGGCACCTGCCGGGCCCGCAGGAGGATGGGCCGGAGCCGGGATAGCGCCTCCTCGATCCCCGCCGCCCGGGTGAGGGGAGCCAGGCGGGGCGCCAGGGCGGTGGCCTTGATCGAGATGTTGACCCGGGGCAGGTCGCCCCAGGGGTCGGACTCCAGCCGGGGCCGGCGGGGCCAGGCGGCGCTGGCCGTGGCCAGCGTCTCGAGCACGGTGGCCACGCGGTCGGCGTAGCGGTCGGCCTCCGCCGCGGTCATGGTCTTCTCCCCCAGCAGGTCCACGGTGGACGCCTCCCCCGCCTCCCACAGGGTGCGCAGCCGGGGCAGGGCCTGGCTGGCGGTCTCCCCGGCGATGAACTGGCGGGCCAGGCGGGTGATGTTGCGCCGGGCGGTGGCGGCCGACACCCCGGCTCCGAACGGCACCCAACCGGCCAGGCCCAGCCCCAGCTGGAGGGGGGCCGGGGTGTCGCCACCGCCGAGGTAGTCCTCCAAGTGGCGCATGACGTCCTCGTCGTCCCGGCAGGCGGGGAACACGTCGACGAAGCGGAACAGCTGGGTCTTGAAGCCGGGGTGGGCCATGGCCCATTCGAGGAGCTGCTCGCTCCACCACGACCCGCGGAAGATGCGCGACTTCTCCGAGGCGCCCGCCTCGGCGATGCGGCGGGCCAGCGCCTGGACCTCGGTTTCGGAGGGGGCACCCATCCCCCTCGAGGATAGGGCGGGGGCAGCCTTCAGCCGGTGAGCCCAGCGGCGGCGGAGGCGGTGCCGTGGACGGGCTGTGGCCCCCGGGCCGAGAAGAGGTGGAAGAGCAACAGGAGCTGGATGATGGCCAGCGGGTCGCTGCGGGTCTCACCGTTGACCCGGCCCAGGCCTTCCGGCAGGGGGTCGTCGGTCGGCAATGCCCGCCAGATGGCTTCCTCCACCCGGCTCCTGAGGGGGCGGGGGGCGTAGGCGTGGAGGTGGAGAGCGTCGACCGGCTTGCCGTCCTCGTCGCGCATGAGCTTGAGGTGCATGGCCGAGCGCGTGTCGTCGGACAGCACCCCCGACAGATCCGGATGGCCGATGGTGGGACGCAGCAGGACGTAGGCCGAGAGCGGGTCCGCCGTCGTCTCCCCCCGCTCCTCGATGGGGGCGAAGCGCACCACGATGTCGGCGTTGGCCCGCTGGGGACGGATGAAGGCCGCCGACTCCGGCTCCCGCCGGGCCAGCTCCTCGATCACCTGCTGCTCGGCGTAGCCCCGCTTGGTCGTGTCCCGGAAGACCTTCCAGTCCCGGCGGATGGCCTCGGGAGGATCGAGATACACGGTCACGTCAAAGCACGCCCGGGCCAGCCGGCTGTGCAGCGGCAGCAGACCCTCCGCGATCACGAACTCCCGCGGTTCCACCAGGACTGGACGGTCCAGCGTTCCTTGCTTGTGGTTGTAGACGGGTTTGAGGATGGACTGGCCGAGGGCCAGGAGCTGGAGGTGCTGCTCCATCACCTCGACGTAGTTGCAGGAGGGATGCAGGGGAGTGAACGGCAACTGCTTGCGTTCGACACGGTCGTATCGGTGGTAGTCGTCCACGCAGATGGCCGTGATCCGGTCCGGCCCCAGGGCGTCGACCAGGCCCTTGGTGAGCGTGGTCTTCCCCGCCGCCGAGTCACCGGCGATCCCCAGCATGATCGGGCGGGCGCCGTTTTCCGGCCGGCGCCAGGCCCGCTCGATGGCTATCTGCTTGTCAGGCACCCCGAAAAGGCTAGAGACGAGGCCCGCGGGCAACATCCCCCGTCGGGGGGTATGGCCGGGGGACGCCGGGGTTCCCGCCTTTCCGCGCGGTAACTTGCATCGGTACGATGGGCTTGATGCTCGGTGCAAACGCCCCAAACCGAGCTGGGGGCAGGCAGTCTTGACGACACCCATCACCTGGCGGCGGCGCCGCCTCACGGTTCTCGGCCTGTTCGGGGTGCTGGCCGGGGGCCTGCTGCCCGCCGGAGCGGGGGCCGGGGAGGACTTCGTGGCCGGTAGCGGCCGGGCCCGGGCCAGCATCTTCGAGATCGTCCCCCGCACCGGCGGTCTCACCCTCCCGGTGAGCTTCGGGCGGGCGACGGCCAGTTACCAGGGGACGGGCGCCGAGGCCTCCTCCACCGCCATGCGGGCGCCCGAGGGTTCCCCTCCCCCCGCCCCGGCGGCGGAATGCGGAGGTCGCAACCCGGGCAGCGGGGGCGGGGGTGGAGGCGGCGGCGGCGCTCCCAGGCCGCCCAGCCCGACCCAGAACCCGTTCACCTCCACGATCAGGGTCAGCTCGGAGGACAAGGACAGCGAAGCCGGCCGGCACTCGTCGTCGTTCGCCTCGCCGGCGGGCAGCCCCATCCAGGGCGCCGGGTCGGAACAGGCCGTGTCCGCCACCGACGACCCGTCGTCGCAGGCCACCACGATCGAAGGCCGCTTCGGGCTGGTCGACCTGATCGGCTACACCCAGGCCCGGGCCGAGGCCCGCGCCGGCGTGGTGGAGGACAAGGCCCGGGTGGCCTCCGCCGTCGTCGTCCTCGATCGCCTCGACCTCCTCGACGGGCTGGTCGTCCTGGAACGGCTGCGGTGGGAAGCGACCCAGCGCAGCGGCGACGGGCCGCAAGCCGAGGGTCTCTTCTCGGTGGGGCGGATCACCGTCGGCGGGGCGCCGCTGCCCGCCGTCCCCACCGGCGGCGGGGGACCCGATCCACTCGAAGCCGCCAACACCGCCCTCGCCCCCACCGGGGTCGCCCTCTTGTCGCCCAAGGTGGAAAAGGACGCCGGCGTCGTCCGGGTCAGCCCCATGACCGTACGGCTGTCCGACTCGCCGCTGGGACGCTCGGCCGTCGGCCCCGTCCTGGGCGCCCTCCAGCCCGTGCGGGACCCGCTGGTCGAGCAGCTCCTCTCCTTCTCGTGCGATTTCGGCACCGCCGTCACCGTGGCCGACGTCGTCACCTCCATCGCCTCGGGGTCGGGCGGCGTGAGCTTCGACGTGGGGGGCGTGTCGGCCACCACCGAGGGCACCCGGTACGACAACCCCTTCGACGGCCCGCTGGGGGACCCGTTCGGGGCGGCGGAGCCGGCGCTGCCGGCGCCCGGCGACGACTTCGCCTTCGAGACCCCCGCCGGTGAGCACCTGGCTGCTCCCCTTCCGGCCGGCAACCCTCTCGCCCTGCCCGCCTCCGGCTTCAGCCCCGCTCCCCTCCCGGCGGTGGGTCCCGGGCCGGCGGAACCGGCGCCGCCATCCGTAGCCGTCGTGCAGCCGGCGGTCGGGCCGTCGTCCCGGCGCCTGGCCGGCAGCCGGGGTGGTGCGGCCCTGGCCGTAGGGGCCGTCGGCCTGCTCGCCGTCCTCGTCCTGGCCGCGGCCGACGCCCTCCACCTGCGCCGCTCGGCCCGGAGCATCCCGTGAGCCGCACCACGGGCATTTTGCACATCCCATGTGCACTTTGCCCGGATGGCGTCCCGAGCGCACGATGACCGGCCCTTCGCCGACCTCTCGCCTGTTGCGGGGCTACGGGCCGCTTCTGGCCTTCGCCGTCCTCTTCTGCCTCATGGCCGCCTTCGTCCCCACCGTCGGCACGGAGGTGCGCACCGTCCCGGTAGCGGGACAGGTCGAGCAACCGGGCGCCGCCGGGAACGCCGGTGGGCTTCCGGCGGGTTCGGGCGCCGGTGCCGGCTCATCGTTCCCCGCCGGCAGCGCCACTGGTGCCTCCCCGGCCGGCGGATCGCCGGCGTCGGAAGCGGCCCGCGGCGCCGCCACCGGCCCGGCCGCTCCCCGCTCCGGCCCGGCCACCGCGGCCGGCGGGCGCCCCGGCGGCGCCGCCGCCCCGGCCGGTGCCGGTCCCGGGGTCCGGCCCTGCGCCACCCGCGCCGCCCAGGTCCCCAACGACCCTTACTCGCCGCCCTGCCTCACCTTCTCGGGGGACAACGGCGGCGCCACCGCCCGGGGGGTGAGCGCCACCGACATTCTCGTCTCGGCCCGCATCGGCGGACTCCCCGACTTCTCCCAGGCCCCCTCCGACAAGGGCCCGGCGGCCACCTTCCGGATCGACTCGGAGGAGGTCAAACGGACCATGGCCGGCCTGGCCGACTACTTCAATTCCCGCTTCCAGCTCTACGGGCGCAAGTTGAAGCTCGCCTTCTTTGACGGCAAGGGTTCCTACACCACCGAGATCCAGGGCGGGGGCCAGGAGGAGGTGGAGGCCGACGCCATCACCGTGGCCGACGAGATCAAGGCCTTCGCCGAGCTCAACGCCTTCACCGCCCCCTTCGGCGACGCCCTGGCCCGTCGGGCCGTGGTCAATTTCGGCGTCCCCTACATGTCCCAGGAGTGGATGGCGGAACGCCGCCCCTACGTGTGGAGCCCGTTCACCGACTGCACCTTCATCCAGCAGTCGGTCACCGACTACCGGCTGAAGCGGCTCACAGGCCGGCCGGCGGCGCACGCCGGGGGCGCCTTGCAAGGCAAGCCCCGAACCTTCGCCGTCATCGCCCCCGAGAACCCCTGGTACCAGCAGTGCGTGGAGGCCGGCGAGCGGGTGGCCCGGGCGGCGGGCAACCCCACCCAGGCCAACATCAAGTACAAGCTGGACTTCGGGACGCTCTCCAACCAGGCCGCCAGTGTCATCGCCAAGCTGCGCTCGGAGGGCATCACCTCGGTCATCTGCGGCTGCGACCCGGCCTTCCCCGTCTTCCTCACCGCCAAGGCCGAGGAGCAGGGCTACCAGCCGGAGTGGATCATCACCGGGGCGGCGCTGGTCGACGTCGACGTCCTCGGCCAGCTCTACCAGCAGGACCAGTGGTCCCGGGCCTTCGGCGTGAGCTTCCTCGGGCCGATGCAGCCGCTGCGGGGGACGCTCGGCTACGCCGCCTTCAAGGTCATGCGGCCCAGCGAAGAGCCGTCACCCCTGGTCGACATCCTCTACTACCAGATGTACCTGCTGGCCCTCGGCGTGCACATGGCCGGCCCCGGCCTGACGCCCGACAGCTTCGAGGCCGGGATGCTCGCCTACCCCGGGGGCAGCGGGCTGGCGGGGACGTGGGACTTCACCCCCGGCCGCTACACCCCCACCGTCGACGCCCGGGAGATCTACTGGGACCGCAACCGGACGTCGCCCCAGAACGGCGAGAAGGGCGCCTACGTGGAGTCCTCGCCCGGCAAGCGCTACCGGCCGGGCCAGTGGCCGGGGGGCGACCCGGCCGTCTTCGCCCCGTGACCTGGCGGTGAGGCGATTCTGGCCGGACGACCGTCTGGCCCGGTGGGGTCTCGGGGCCCGGGGTGTCCCCGTAGCGACAGTGGCCGCCGGTGTCATCGTCGCCTGGTGGATGGCCGGCCTGGTCCTGCCCAAGGGGGCGCCGCTGGGCGTGGTGCTCACCGGGCTCGTGCTGGGGGACGCCACCGGCCTGCTGGCCATCGGCCTCGTCCTCATCTACCGCACCAACCGGATCGTGAACTTCGCCTACGGCTCCATCGGCGGCGTCGCCGGCCTGGTAGCGGTGAACCTGTTCCTCCAGAAGGACTGGAACTACTTCGCCGCCATGGCGGCCGGCGTGGCCTGCGGCATGGCCGTCGGCGGGCTGGTCGAGTTCGCCGTCATCCGCCGCTTCGCCCGCTCGTCCCGCCTCCTGCTGACCGTGGCCACCATCGGCCTGGCCCAGGTGCTGTCCGGGGTGGAGCTGTTCCTGCCCACCTGGTTCGGGGGACGGGCGGCGCCCCTGGGCGGGTTCGTGACCCCCATCGACAACGACATCAGCCTGACCGTCGAGCCGGTGAAGCTCACCGGCAGCCACGTGCTGATCATGATCTCCGTCCCCCTGGTCATCGCCGTTCTGGCCTGGTTCCTCAACCGGACCGATGCCGGCGTGGCCATGCGGGCCGCAGCCGAGAACCGCGACCGGGCCCGCCTGCTGGGCATCCCCGTGGCGCGCCTGTCCACCCTGGTGTGGGTGGTGGCCGGCGGGCTGTCCGCCCTCACCTTCATCCTCAAGGCTCCCTTCGCCGGCTCGACGCCGGGCGGCCTGGCCGGCCCCACCCTGCTGCTGCCCGCCCTGGCCGCCGCCGTGCTGGCCCGGATGGAGTCCCTGCCGGTGGCCTTCCTGGCCGGCGCCGGCCTCGGAGTCGTCGAGCAGCTGGTGCTGTGGAACGGCAACGTCCCCTCCGCCGCCGACCTGGTCTTCCTCGTCGTCATCCTCCTCGGCCTCCTGGTGCGGCGGGACCGGGTGGGGCGGGGCACCGAGGAGCAGGCGGCGTGGACGGAGGTGGCCGTGGCCCGCCCCGTCCCCACCGAGCTGCGGGGGCTGCCCGAGGTGCGCTTCCTCCGCGCCGGGCTGGTGGCGCTGGGGGTGGCCGCCGCCCTCCTGGCCCCGTTCGTCTACGGGCCCAGCACCACCACGCTGCTCGCCCTCGGCCTGGTGTGGGGCATGGTGGGCATCTCTCTGGTCGTCCTCACCGGCTGGGGCGGCCACATCAGCCTGGGCCAGTTCGCCATCGTGGGGGTGGGGGCGGTGGCGGCCGGCAACCTGGTGTCCCGCGGGGACGTCGACTACTTCGTGGCCATCCTGGCCGGCGGGGTGGTGGGCGGCGTGATCGCCCTCCTGGTCGGCCTGCCGGCGCTGCGGATCCGGGGCCTGTTCCTGGCCGTGACCACCCTGGCCTTCGCCATCGCCCTTGACAGCTACTTCCTCAACCCCACCTACTTCGACGCCTGGATCCCCCAGAACCTCGACCGCGGCGTCCTGTGGCAGCGCTTCCCGCTGGAGAACGCCCGCACCATGTACTTCCTGTGCCTCGCCTTCCTCGGCCTGTTCGTGCTGGCCGCCCGGGGGGTGCGCCGCTCCCGGCCGGGCCGGGTGCTGCTGGCGGCCCGGGACAACCGCCGGGCGGCCGAGGCCGCCTCGGTGCCCACCACCGCCGTCATCCTCTCCGGCTTCGTCTTCTCCGGCATGCTGGCCGGCATCGCCGGCGCCCTCCACGTGGTGGTGCTCCACGGCGCCCGGGTGGGCAGCTACCAGCCCGTGCAGAGCCTGGAGATCTTCTCCATGGCCGTGATCGGCGGGCTGTCGTCGGTGGGTGGTGTGCTCCTCGGGGTGTTCACCCTGCGGGGTCTGGAGCAGGCGGTGAGCCCCGCCTACCGCCTGCTGGTGACGGGCGGCGGGCTGCTGGCCGTGCTCATGGTGCTGCCCGGCGGGCTGGGCCAGGCCGCCGGCCGGCTGCGGGACGCCTACCTGCGGGCCGTGGCCCGGCGCCGGGGGATCCTGGTGCCCTCGCTGGTGGCCGACCGCCGGCCCGAGCCGGGCTCGGAGGAGGACCATCCCGAAGACGAGGTCGACCTCCTGGCCGGGGCGCTGCGCCGGTGACGCCGATCCTCTCGTGCCGCAACCTCGATGTGGCCTACGGGCACGTCCAGGTCCTCTTCGGCGTCGACTTCGAGGTGGAAGAAGGGGAGCTGGTCGCCCTCCTCGGCACCAACGGGGCGGGCAAGTCGACGCTGCTCAAGGCCGTGGCCGGCCTCGTCACGCCCGCCGCCGGCACGGTGGAGCTGGCCGGCCGGGAGGTCACCGCCACCTCCGCCGAGGCCCGGGCCCGGGCCGGCGTGGCCCTGATGCCGGGCGGCAAGGGAGTGTTCCCGGGCCTGACGGTGGAGGAGCATCTGCGCCTGGCCGGGTGGCTGTACCGGAGCGACCGGGCGCGGTGGGCGCAAGCCCGGGTCGAGGTCCTGCGGCTCTTCCCCGTGCTGGGCATGCGGCTCGACCAGCCGGCGGCCAACCTGTCGGGCGGCGAGCAGCAGATGCTGGCCCTGGCCCAGACCCTGATGGGCCGGCCCCGGCTGCTCCTGGTCGACGAGCTCTCGCTCGGCCTCGCCCCCACGGTGGTGGGCCAGCTCCTCGAGGTGCTCCGCGACGTCCATCGCTCGGGGACGACCGTGGTGGTGGTCGAGCAGTCCGTCAACCTGGCCGTCGACCTGGCCGAGCGGGCGGTGTTCATGGAGAAGGGCGAGGTGCGCTTCACCGGCCCCACCGCCGAACTGACCGAGCGCCCCGACCTGTTGCGTTCCGTCTTCATTCCCGCCGCCACCCGGGCCGGACTGACCCCGGCTCCGACCACCAACGGCAGCACCGGCTTCGACGGCGCCGAAGCCGTCCTCGAATGCCGGGGGGTGGTCAAGCGCTTCGGCGGCATCCGGGCCGTCGACGAGGTCGACCTCACCCTGCGCCAAGGCGAGATCCTCGGGCTCATCGGCCAGAACGGGGCGGGGAAGACGACCCTCTTCGACTGCATCTCGGGGTTCCTGCCCACCGACGCCGGCACGGTGACGCTGCGGGGCCGGGACGTGAGCCGCTGGGCCCCCCACGAGCGGGCCCGGGCCGGGCTGGGCCGGTCGTTCCAGGAGGCGCTGCTCTACCCGTCGCTCACCACCTGGGAGACGATCGCGGTGGCCTTCGAACGGCACCTGGCCTCCAAGGAGATGGTGGCCGCCGCCCTGCGCCTGCCCGCCTCCTACGAGTCGGAGTCCGACGTCGCCGCCCGCGTCGACTCCCTCATCGAGCTGATGGGGCTCTCCGCCTTCCGGGACAAGCTGCTGGGCGAGCTCAGTAGCGGCAGCCGGCGCATCGTCGAGCTGGCCTGCATCTTGGCCCAGGACCCCACCGTGGTGCTCCTCGACGAGCCCTCGGCCGGCGTGGCCCAGCGGGAGACGGAGGCCCTGGGGCCGCTCCTGCGGCGGGTGCAGGCCCACACCGGATGCTCGATGCTGGTGATCGAGCACGACATGCCCCTCATCGCCGCCGTCTCCGACGAGGTGGTGGCCCTGGAGCTGGGTCAGGTCATCGCCCGGGGCACGCCCACCGAGGTGCTGGAGCACCCCCGGGTGATTGAGTCCTACCTGGGTGCCAGCGCGGTGGCCGTCCACCGCTCCGGCCCGGTGGGCTGAGGTGGGAAAAGGCGGCTTTTGAAGGGATGACGGGTTGGTTGAGCGTCCGTTGTGGCTGATGTTGCGTTGCCGGAGAAAGCGGCGCTCTTCCGCAACACACGGGCGTTGCTGAGGAACGCCTCCGGTCCTACCGGCGGGCCCGCCCCTCTCCCCCATCCTTCACTGCGTCTTTGACTTTGCTTGTCGTTAAACCAACACGAGGCTCAGCGGCACGGCGAAGAGGACGCCGATGAAGAGGGCCAGGCGGGGCCGGGACGACACCGTGGAGCGGGCCAGACCCATGGCTACCCGGCGTACCGCGGGGAAGGCGAAGCCGAGCAGGACCAGGGTCCAGGCCGTGACCCCGAGCGTGGAGGCGAGGACAACCCGGGTGGCGTCGGGGTTGCCGGTGAGCATGGCCAGCACCAGCGTGTCGGCCAGGGTGGTGATGTTGGCCCCGGCGATGTAGGGCAGGGTGTGCTCCCGCTTGAGGTAGCCCTTGGCCACCAGGGGCACGAGCACGGTGAGGGCCACCGACACCGACAGGGTCATGAAGGCCACCGCGCAGCCGCAGGCGAACATGGCCCACGGCCGTCCGAACCAACGGTCGCGCCGCTCCCCCAGCCCGTCCCCGGACAGGTCGGGCAGCACCTTGTCGAACAGCTTGAAGGCGACGAGGAGGACACCGAGGCCGGCGGGGAAGAGGCCCCAGCCGGGGACCACGCTCTTGGCCAGGTCGGCCATCCAGCCGAACAGGGTGTCGGTGACCGACAGGAGACCGGGCGGGGCAGCCAGGGTGACGCCGTCGAGGCTTCCGCTGCGCAGCAGCAGGAGCCCGAGCAGGGCGCCGGGCACGTAGGCGATGACCGTCATGGTCAGCGACAGGATCCCGATCGACAGCGGGGCCCGGCGACCGCCCCGACGCCGAAGGGCGTAGATGAAGCCGACGACGAGCACCACGAACGAGGCGCCCAGGCGCGAGCCGGTCAGCATGGTGAAGGCCTGCGACCGGGTGATGGCACCCCCGTCGAGCAGGGCGATGGAGGATGCGGCCATGGGCGAGCCGGACAGGACCAGGCAGGCGCCGAGCCATCCCAGGCCCAGGGTGCTCCAGGCGTTGTCGGTGAAGACGGACCCGGACAGCGCCGGGATGAGGGCCGCCGCCCCCGCCTTCATGATCTGCAGAGAACCGACGAACAGGCCGAAGGCGAGGAAACCCCATCCGATCTTGGCGGCGATGGCGCCGGCCCGCCCGCCCCGCCTCGGGGCCTCGGGGACGACCTCGGGGTGGACCTGCTCGAGCGTCTGGACTTCGACGGCCACTTGGGTGGGGTCCTCCCCCGGGCTCCGGAACGCCCAATGTCTAGTAATTAAGTAGAGATACTGGATTAATTCGGCGCTCCAGCGCAATACCCTTCTGCGAGACCTTCGCTTCTCCCCCCCGAAGCGGGCCTCAAGAGGAGGCGGCGGCCAGCGCTTCTGGGCGGAAATGCACGAGAAGTACGCTTGATGACGTGCAGGGGGGGCGCTCGAGCGGCACCGCATCCGCCTCGGCCGGGTCGGCCAGAATGTCACTCGACGAGCAGGAGAGGTGTTGCTTTTTGCGTCGGCGCGAGGAGGCTTCCATGGACCAGGTCGACCTCACCCGCCAGGGTGCCGGCCAAGTCGTGTTCGTGTCCGGGGAAGCGGGTATCGGCAAGTCCCGGCGCCGTCGGTCGTGGTGGAGGGGTTGCTGAGCGGACGTCCGAGGCGGGTCTCAGTGAGCGATCTTCCTGTCGGGATCATGGCGCGTCCGCCAGGAGCGCCATGGCTCGCCGCTCGACGTTCCCGAGACCGAACTCCCGGGCGCTCTCGAGAGCGGCGCCCAGGAGGTTCCGGGCCCGGTCGACGTCCCCCAGCCGGCGCCGGGTGAGGAGCATGACAGCCCATTCCAACCGCGTCCGAGCCAACCACGTGGGAGCCCCGATGCGAGTGTGGATCGCCTCGGCGCCGGCATAGCGGGCCTCGGCCTCCTCGTAGTCGCCCATCGTCGTGGCCAGAAGACCAAGGTGGTGGGCGACGGACCCGATGCCCAGACCCACGGCGAAGACCGCCACATGGTCCGGATAAGGAGCGAGCAGCCGGTGGAGGGAGGCCGCCCGGTCGGCGTCCCGCAAGGCCGCACAGACGGCCGCGCTGTAGCAGAGGGTGACCACCCAACTTGCTTCCACCTGCAGCTGGGCGAAGTCGCTCCCGGCCAGCCCCTCGAAGAGCGCCCTAGCGTCGTCCAGTCGGCCAAGCTCCGAGTAGGCGAGGGCGAGCATGGCCCGGACGGCCGGCAATTCGGAGGCGGAGTCCATGATTTTGGTCAAGGTCTCCTCCGCCTCATCCGGCCGGCCCTGCTCGTAGCGGAGCTGGAAGAGGTGGATGGCGAAGTACAGCGGAGCGTCGGCCTGCCCGGCGGCCTGTCCCTGCGCGAACGCAGCGAGGGCAAGACGATCGGCGTCGTCCAACTCCCCTCTCCGGAAGGCTCGGGCGATCCGCTGGAGGGTGGTCATCCAGGTGAAGACCGGCTGGCGGAGGTCGGCGATCAGCCGCTCCTGCGCCTCGAGACAGCGGTCGGCCTCCTCGGGATCGCCCACCTCGACGGCCATCCGGAACCTCAGCCACCAGGCTCGGTGGGCGGTCACCGGGTCCCCTAGCCGCTCCGCCACGTCCAGCAGCTCAGCGGTGTTGGCCAGTCGCTCGGCCAGGGTGTCCGGTCCGCCGATGGCGAAGGGGCGAGCGACCAGGACGTGAGACAGGATGGCGGGATCGTCCAGACGCCGGGCGATGGCCAGCGCCTCGTCGCTCAGGGCCAGGCGCCGTGGCCGATTCCGGTCATGGAACAGCTCGAGGGCGAGGATGGCCAGGAGGCGGGCGCGAGCGGGGGCGTCCTCCTCCCCGACGGCTTGGACCGCCGCCTCGAGGGCCTCCACCCGTTCATGGTCGGTGGCCCCGAAGGCAGCCGGTTTGCTACCCGGAGTGTTGGCCAGCGCCGCCCGGGCCAGGGCATCGGCGTCGGCCCTGGCCTCGGCCAGACGGGCAGCGCGCAGCAGCGTCTCCCGGTGGCCGGCGCTCCCCGCCCGGCGCTCGGCCTCGCCCAGGGCGATCATGAGCTCGACACGCTCCCCTTCTTCGAGGGGCCCCTCCGAGGTGTCGAGCAGCTCCAGGGCCTGCCGGTAGTAGGTGACGGCCTCGTCGTGGGCCAGCTGCGCCAGAGCCTGGTCCCCCGCCCGCCGGGCATAGGCGACCGCCTTCTCCGCCGTCGCCACCGGGGCCGTGGCCCGGGCGTAGTGATGGGCGAGGCTGGGAAGGTGGTCCTCGAGGCGAGCGGCATGGACCGTCTCGATCGCCTCGGCCGCCTTTCGGTGGAGGATGACCCGGCGGGCCGGCGTGAGCTCGTCGTAGAGGGTGGCCCGGACCAGGGCGTGGGCGAAGCGGTAGCGGAGGGCGACATCGGGGGTGACGAGCCGAGCCGTGATCGCCTCGTCCAAGGCGGCCGCCACCGTCTCCTCGTGCAGCCCCCCGGCCGTCTGGACGACGGACAGCTCGAACTCCTGGCCCACGACGGCGGCGACGGTGAGGACTCCGTTGGCCTCTTCCGACAGGCGCGACAGTCGCCGGCCCACGACCTCCCGGACCCCCTCGGGGATCCCGAGATCCTCGATGGGGGCTTCTGTCACCCAGCGTCCATCCCGACGGACGACGGCTCCCGACTCGGTCAGGTGGCGAACCACCTCGCCCACGAAGAAGGGGTTTCCCTCCGTCTCGGCATGGATGGCCCGGGCCAGCGCCAGGTCGTCGTCGCTCAGATCGTGGCCCGCCGCCTTCTCCAGGTAGGCGGCGACCGCCGCCGAGTCGAGGCCGGAGAGCGGGATGCGCTCGGCGCCGGCATCCCGGCGCAGATCGGCCAGGAGCTCGGTGAGGGGATGGGCACGGGAGAGCTCGGTATCCCGGTAGGTGCCGACGATGAGGAGGCGCACCGGCTCTGCCGCCCGGACGACGTGACGGAGGAGCAGCAGGGTCGGCTTGGCCGCCCACTGCAGGTCGTCGAGGACCAGCAGCACGGGTGCCGACTCGGAGACCTCCGCCAGCCAGGCGGCCACGGCGTCGAAGAGCCGGTAGCGCTCCGTCTCGGGATCGGCCCGCAGCGGAGGCGGGAGCCCGGGGGCCCGCTGGGCCAGCTCGGGGACGAGGCGCACCAACTCCTCCCCGAAGCGACCGAGACGGCCGGCCAGGTGGGCATCGGGTGTGTGGTCGGCCATGTGACGGAGGGCCTCGACGAACGGTTGGTAGGGAACGCCCAGGTCCTCGTCGCAGCGCCCGGCGAGCACCGTCGCCCCCTCGGCGTGGGCCTCCCCCGCCAGCGCCGCGGCCAGGCGGGTCTTGCCCACGCCCGGCTCCCCGGCCACCAGGACGAGGCGCCGGCCGCCGGCCAGTGCCTCTTTCCAGGCCATCCTGAGCCGGTCCAGCTCGGCGTCCCGGCCGACGAAGATCCGCCCGATCCCGGTGAGCAGGGCCGGCACGGGAAGCACGCGTGACGGCGCCTCCGGAGGGATGTCCACCCCGGTGTCGGTCCCGCCGGTGGCCTTCCATCCCACCGCCACGGCGGGCACGGGCGCGGCCAGGCCTTTCAGAGGTAAGGGGCCGAGGGAGGCGAAGCGGTAGCCGCCCCGGGAGCCGACGAGGGCGGCCACCAGCTCCCCGGCCAGGATTTGACCTCCCTCCGCCCGGTCGCACAGGCGCTTGGCCACCACCACGGCGGTGCCGAAGAAGTCGCCCTCCTCCTGAGTGGGCTCCCCGGCGTGCAGACCGACGCGCACCCGCAGGGTCCTGTCGGGATGGGCCTGGTTGTGCTCCTCGCTGTCCCGCTGCACGGTCACGGCACACTTCAAGGCGGCCACGGGGCTGGCGAAGGCCACCATGAGCCCGTCACCCAGACTCTTGACCTCCCGCCCACCAGTCTCCGACACGGCCCGGCGCAGGGCGGTGAAGTGCGCCCGGCGCAGGTCGTCGAAGGCGTCCTCACCGAGGCGGTCGAGCAGCTCCGTCGATCCCACCAGGTCGGTGAACAGGAACGTGACGACTCCCTCGGGGACGGGGCCCTCGGGCCGGCCGGCAGCAGGCGGAGCCGGCGCCGTCGCCTGGGCCGGCCGCCAATCGAGCTCGGCCTCCTGGCGCAGGATGGCACCCTCCAGGCGGGCCAGGGCGGCGCTCGGCTCGAGGCCCAGCTCCTCCCCCAGGACTCCCCGCAGCTCCTGATAGGAGCGGAGGGCGTCGGCCTGACGGCCACAACGGTAGAGGGCGACCATCCGCTGGGCCCACAGGCGCTCCCGGAGTGGATGGGTTCGGGTGAGGGCGTCGAGCTCGGCCACCAGCTCGCGATGGCGCCCGCAGGCCAGGTCGCACTCGACCCGCTCCTCCAGGGCGGCGAGGCGAGCCTCCTCGAGCCGGGTCGCCTCGGCCCGGGCCAGAGGGGCATCGAGCAGGTCGCTCAACGCCGGTCCCCGCCACAGGGTCAGTCCCTCCCGGAGCGCCTCCGCCGCCCTGGCATGGTCGCCGCTCCTCGCCCTGTCCCGGCCCCTCTCCAGGAGGGCCTCGAACCGGGCGGCATCAAGGGCGCCGGGCTCGACCCGGATGAGATAGCCGGGGGGGCGTGTGATGAGGACGCCGTCCTGGCCCGCCTCCCGCAACGCCTTGCGCAGCCTGGACACGTAGACCTGCAGGGCGTGGGCCGCCCCCTCCGGGGGGCGATCACCCCAGAGCCCGTCGCCCAGTCGCTCAGCTGAGACGACCTGGTTCGCCGACAGCAACAGGAGGCCGAGGACGGCCCGCTCGCGGCTCCCCCCGAGCGCCACGGTGGCACCCCCGTCGCCGAGGACCTCGAGCGGACCGAGAATGCGGTACTCCATCGACGCTGCGCCTCGCCCTTGGCCGGCGCCTCCCACTGGCGGTGGCGTGAGACCCAAAAGGGTAGTGCCGATCCTGAGAGAGCGGCCCGTGACCCGGCCGTGAGTCATCGCGCAACCAGCCCGGGTGATGCTCGTGGCATCAACCGGTGCAGCCCTACCGGGGCTGGAGATGGAGAGGAGAGAGAGCCATGTACGAGACCGAGAAGGTGCTTCGCGCCGCGGTGACGGCGATGACCACCGGGGACATGGACGGGCTGGCGGCGGCCTTTGCCGACGACGTCGTGGTCCACGTGCCGGGAACGAACCAGGTCTCCGGGGACTACAAGGGGAAGGAGGAGCTCTTCGCCGGCTTCCTGGGGAAGCTCATGTCGCTGACCGGCGGGCAGGTCGTCCTCAACCCCCACGACATCATCGGCAGTGAGGACCATGCCGTGGGCATCTACACCTGGACGGCCACACGTGACGGCAAGACGCTTGAGTGGCGACACGTCAACGTGTACCACGTCCGTGACGGGAAGATCGTCGAGGTCTGGCAGCACCCGTTCGATTTCGAGCGCTGGAACGAGTTCTGGTCGTAGCTTCCGACGCGGCCGGCGAACGGGACGTGCGTCAGGGCCTGGTGTTCGACTCTGACGCACGTACGCCGGCCTTGTCCCGCTCCCGGTCGCCGGCGCCGCAAAGGGGGGCCGGTACGGGGGCGGGGGAGCGATCCTGGGGAAGTCCGCTCCGGGGCCGTACCGGCCCCCGTTCCGCGCCCCTACCCAACTTCTCCAACTTCTATGTCACTGGCAACACCAGTTACAAAAAACCGGCCTCAGATCCCGGCGGCGGAGAGGGCCTGGGCGGCTTGGCGGAGTGCGTCCCCCAGCCGCGGGTGGTCGGACTCGAAGCGGACTTCCGCCGCCTGGAGGGCCTTGATGAGCCGGCGATGGTCCTCGGCGGGAACGTCGGCCCGGAGCCGGCGCTCGACGGCGGCGAGGAGGCGCACCAACTCGGCTCGGTCTTCGTCGCTCTCCCGGGTGCGCTCGATGGCGGCGGAGAGCTCGTCCAGGAGTCGTCGCAGGTCGTCGTCCACGCCTGAACGGTACCGCTCTGAGCCGATGGCGTGGATGGGAGGCGCCATCTGGAGACCGCGGCTCAACTTCATCGGGCTTCGCCGGGCCGCCCTGAGCGGGTGGCGGAGGCGTCGCCCGAGAGGAGCCGCCGAAGCTCGTCGAGCGCCTGGCGGTGCTCGTGATGGAGGCGCTTGAGCTCGCGGTGATGACTGGTCTGCTGCAGCAGCACGATGCTGGCCGCCATGGCGCTCAGGCCATTGGTGTAGTTCCCGCCCACCAGCTCGAAGATCGTGTTGTGCCAGACGAGCAACCCGATCCACAACACCAGCAGGGCCAGGATGTGGATGGGGTGGACCGTGTAGCCGATGATCCCCTTGAAGAGGGTTCCCTCCAGGAAGCGGTAGAGGGAGTTGTCAGTGGCGAATTCCGCCGCCGCCTCGGCGTGGGTGGGTTCGGTCGTCTGCGTTTCGGGGTTCAAGCTGTGCTCCTCTCGTCGCTCTCCGGTTCCGAGGGACGCTCGAGGATGAGCTCCCCGGTGTCGGCGTCGTAGTCGAACAGCTCCGCGTAGCGACCCCAGTCGACGGCGATGCCCACCTGCCGGCGGGCTTCCTCGGCGCCGAAGCCCCGCTGCAACAGGTCGAGGAAGAACTGCTCGTGGAGGAAGCCTCCGACGGCGGCTTCCAGCGAGCGCCGGATGCCGCCGATGAGGGGCACCCGCGCTGCGGCGTGACGGGCGAAGATCTCCTTGGAGGCCAGGATGTCGGCGGCGACGAAGGCCCGTCCGGCGTCGGTGAGCTCCAGGTCGGCCTCGTCGACCTCGGCGAAGCCGAGGAGCCGGGCGGCGTCGACGAGGGGCAGCAGGTCGTCGACCTCGAAGTTCAGCCCCTGGGCGAGGGCGGGAAGGTCCTCGCGGCCACCCACGCCGGCCAGCACCTCCAGGAGGCCGGCCAGCCCGCCGACGCTGACCGCGGGCAACGGGATGTCGGTCGGTGAGCCACCGCCCGCGGCGCGGGTGACGGGCGGCGCACCCCGCTCCTCCCGTCCGGTCATGAGGTCGTAGATGCGGTCGACGAGCGCGGCGAAAGCCGGCGCCCGCCGGTCACGGGGCCGGGGCAGGGCGACGTCGAGCTCGGCTTGGATGCGCCCCGCCGACAGGACCAGGACACGGTCGGCGAGGACGACGGCCTCCTCGATGTTGTGGGTGACGACCAGCATGGCCCGGGTGGGGAAATCGGGCTCCGCCCACAAGGCGAGCAGCTCGTTGCGCAGGTTCTCCGCGGTGAGGACGTCCAGAGCACTGAAGGGCTCGTCCATAACGTCGACTTGCCCGAGCCCGACCGTCCCAGTAGAGCGACGCTCTCCCCCTCATCGAGGGTGAAGGTGACGTCGTCCGGGACAGCCAGTGAGCGCCCCTCGGCGGTGTCGAAGCGTTTCGTCAGGTGCTCCACGGCGATGATGGCCGGCGTTCTGCCGTCTCGGGCGGGGGGGACGGCGACGGCGGAGCTCGGCCTGGACATCGGCTCACCTCCTCAGAGCGAGTAGCGGGTCTCGGCCAGGCGGTAGAGGCGCCGCCAGAGCAGGCGATTGACGACCACGACGTAGGTGGCCATCACCACGACACCGGTCAGGACGCGGGGGAAGTCCCCCCTGGCGGTGGCCTCGGTGATGTACGCGCCGAGGCCCGAGGCGACCAGATGGTGCCGGCCGAAGTCGAGCACCTCGGCCACGATCGAGGCGTTCCACGCCCCCCCGGCGGCGGTGATGCCCCCCGTCACCAGGGCCGGGAACATGGCGGGCAGGATCAGCCGGCGCCAGCGCCGGATGCCCCGAACCCCCAGGTTCTCCATGGCCTCCCGCAGGTCGCTCGGGATGGCCGACGCCCCGGCGATGGCGTTGAAGAGCACGTACCACTGGGCCCCGAGCGCCATGAGGAACACACCGCCCACGTTGAGGCCCACCCCCCAGCGGACGAAGACAATGGCGGCGAACGGGAACAGGAGGTTGGCGGGGAAGCTGGCCAGGACCTGGACCACGGGCTGGGCGTAGCGGGAGAACCGGGGACGCATGCCCACCCAGGCGCCCACCGGCACCCAGACCATGGCGGACGCCGCCACCAGCACCACGACGCGGGCGAAGGTCAGCCCACCCAGGGCGAAGGCATGAGGGAACTCGGCCAGGCCGACCGTGTGCTGCAGATAAGCGAAGCCGCGCCATCCGCCGTAGGCGACGAAGGCCGTGACCACCAACCAGAAGGCGGCGTCGCCCGCCCGGCGCCGCCGGGGATCCACCCGCAGCGGATGCTCGCCCCGCCCGAGGGGCTGCGTGACCCGGTCGAGCAGCCGCCCCAGGGGGCCGAAGGCGCGGCCGAGGAGGCGGGGGAGGCTGGACCGGCGCAGGTGGTCGAGGACCACGCTCTCCGGCCGCTCACCGGCTTCGGTGTCCTCGAAGCGGAAGCGCTCCGCCCACGCCACCAGCGGGCGCCAGACGACCACGTTCACACCCACGACGACCACGATGGTGGCCCCCACCGCGGCCAGCACCGGTCCGAGCTGGCCCTGCTCGACGGCGGCGGCAACGTAGCTGCCGAGGCCAGGCAGGGCGTACTTCCTGCCCACCACGACGATGGCTTCGGAGGCGGCGAGGAAGAACCAACCGCCACCGAAGCTCATCATCCCGTTCCAGACCAGGCCGATCATCGACGAGGGCACGTCCAGACGCCAGAACCGCTGCCACTTGGTGAGCCGCAGCATCCGGGCGGCCTCGTCGAGGTCGCGGGCCTGGACGACGAGCGAGTGGTAGAAGCAGAAGGCCAGGTTCCAGGCCTGGGCGGTGAAGATGGCGAAGATCGACGCGCACTCCAGACCCAGCGAGGAACCCGGGAACAGAGCCAGGAACCCTGTCACCGTCACCGACAGGAAGCCGAGGACGGGCACGGACTGGAGGATGTCGAGGAGGGGCACGAGGACCTTCTCCGCCCGACGGCTGCGGGCCGCCGCCACCCCGTATCCCAGGGCGAAGACAACCGAGGCGCCCAGGGCGATGAACATGCGCAGCAGGGACCGGGCGGCGTAGTAGGGCAGGTGGGCGGGCCCGGTGGACACCTGGTCGGACGCCCGTTCGGGCAGGAAGGCCACGTCCATCGAGCGTCCGAGGCGCAGCACGGCGTAGAGCAGGGCCAGCGTCGCCACCGCCACCAGGGCGTCGACGGGGCGGATCGGCGGCCGGCGAAGGAGCACGCCGGAGGGAAACGGGCGGGGCACCAGGGGACCTCGGCGTCACGAACCCAGGGCGGTGACGGCATCGGCGAACGTCCGGACCGGCACCACCCGCAGACCCGGGGCGGCCGCGGCTCGAGCGGCGGCGGCCTGCGACGCGGGGGCGAGGAAGACGGTGGCGCCGGCGCGTTGGGCGGCGACCACCTTCTCGGCGATGCCTCCGATCGGTCCCACGTTGCCGGCCACATCGATGGTTCCCGTCCCGGCGACGACCCGTCCCCGGGTCAGGTCGGTGGGCCCGACGAGGTCATAGACCGACAGCGCCATCATGAGGCCGGCCGAGGGACCGCCGATGTCGCCGGCGTCGACCGTGACGGGGAACGGCAAGGCGATCTTCGGATCGAGCGTGCGGATGGCCACCCCGAGCCCGGCCCGCCCCAGGGAGCCCACCGGCTCGAGCGTCACGACGAGATTGCGGAGGGTGTGGTGTCGCTCGACCCGCAGGGTGACGCTCTGGCCGGCCGGGACCTGGGCGGAATCCGCGGCCACATCGGCGGCCAGGTGGGTGGCCCGGCCGTCGACGGCGGTAATCACGTCACCGGCTTCGAGGACCCCGTCGGATGGCCCGCCCGGGATCACCGCCGCCACGTCGACGCCCCCGCCGGTCACCCGGACGGGGAGGCCGGCGGCCCGCAGCGCCACCGCCGCCGCCTGCCGGGCGCTCTCGTCGAAGACGCCACGCTCGGCCCGCTGGAAGGTGCGGGGGTCGACCCCCGGCGGGATGACCTCCTGACGCGGCACCAGTTCGTGGTGGGGCGTGACCAGCGCCTGGAGCAGGCCGGCGGCGCTGGGCTGGGACACGTCGACGGTGAGCAGGAGAAGCCGGCCCTTCACGGCCCGGGTGGGGTGATCGACCCGGACCACCGGAGGAACGTCCACCGCCGGCCCGGGACTGAGCTCCACGACGGGCAACGGGACCACCAGCGCGGCGGCGGTGAGGATCGCCAGACCGGACAACAAGATCGCCTTCCTCACTGGAGGACCCCCACTCCGGATCCTGCGCCGTGGAGGAGTCGCAGGCGCTGGACCGCTCCGGCCAGTTGGCGGGCGGTGACCAGCGCCACCACGGTGTCGCCCTCGGTGATGGCGACGAGGCCGCTCCCGTCCAGGGCGGTCAGCACGGCGGAGGCGCGGTCGTCGGCCGCCACCCGGGGAATGCCGTCGATCGGGCGCATGACGTCGCCCGCCGTTGTCTCGAACCGCCGCTCGGGTGCAATCCGGGAGATGTCGTCGACGTGGACGATCCCCACCGTGCGGCCGTCCTCGTCGACGGGGACGGCATCCAGGTGGTGCCGGCGCAACTGGGCCTGGGTGATCCAGCCCAGCGAGGTGCCGGTTTCGACGGCTTCGGCCTCCTCGAACGCCAGCGCGTCAGCCCGACGGCCGGACAGCACGGCTTCCAGCTCCAGTCGGGACTGCTCGGCAAGGGCGGCCCGGAGCAGGAACCAGCCCACCAGGACGAGCCACAGCCCGGCGATGAAGCCGCCGCGGACGAGGAACGTCCCGAACAGGCCGGCGGTGACCAGCAGGGTGCCGGCGGCTCGCCCGGCCCAGGCCGCCACCCGACCCGCCTTGAGGCGGTCACCGGTGATCCGCCACACGACGGCGGCGAGGATCCGCCCGCCATCGAGGGGGGCGGCCGGTACCAGGTTGAACAGCGCCAGGCCCAGGTTGATCCAGGCCACGACCCCCGAGACCTCGGCCACCTCCGTCAGGCCGAGCCGCCCACTGGCGAAGGCCAGGAGGCCCAGCGCCGCGGCCAGCACGAGGGTGGTGTAGGGCCCGACGGCGATGTAGGCGAGCTCGTCTCCCGGACGACGGGCGTCCGACGCGATCTCGGTGGTGCCCCCGAAGAGATGCAGGGTGATCCCTCGCACCTGTAGCCCCCGCTGGCGGGCCTCCAGGGCGTGGGCCAACTCGTGGGCCAGCACCGACGAGAAGAACAGTCCGGCGGCGACGACGGCCATGACCAACGCCGCCCCCACACTGTGGTGGCGGCCTCCACCCGTGAACCGCGCCCAGAAGCTCCACACCACCAGGAAGGCCACCAGGAGCCAGGACTCGTCGACCCGGAGCTCGACCCCCATGACCCTGCGCATGATCGTTCTTCTCATGGTCACGTTCTCTACCTGGGTAGATGAGAGGTAGATGAGCGGTTTCGCTCCTCCGGGCAACTCATCTGGATCTCATGCCGGCGTCCGTAGGTTGCCGGTCATGAGCATGCGGCGGTCCGGGCTGGCGCTTTCGCTCGTCTGCCTCCTGGTCGGGGCCGGCTGCGGGCACGGCGCCAAGCCGGCGGTGGCGCGCGGGAGTACCTCGGGCTCCCGTGAGCTCGTCGTCGGGTCCGACGTCTCCTACGCCCCGATCGAGTTTTTCCGGGAGGGGACCCAGCAGGTCGAGGGCCTGGACTATGAGCTGGCCCAGGCGATCGGAGCCAAGCTGGGCCGGCAGGTCCGGTTCGTCAACTCGACCTTCGACGGGTTGATCCCCGCCCTCCGGTCCCGGCGCTTCGACATCGTGATGTCGGCCATGTCCGACACCAGGGAACGCCAGGGGGCGGGGGTCGACTTCGTCGACTACTTCAACGCCGGCACGGCCATCCTCGTCCGCCGGGGAAACCCCAACGGCATCCACGCCCTCGACAACCTCTGTGGCCAGACGGTCGGTCTCCAGCGGGGGACGACCCAGGAGAAACTCGCCCGCGGGGAGGAGCGGCGCTGCCGGGAGAGCGGCCACCCGCTGACCGTCCTCGCCTTCGACAAGGACACCGATGCCCTGCAGGCCCTCAAGACGGGCCGCTCCGCCGCCGACCTCAACGATTTTCCCGTCGCCGCCTACAACGCCCTGACCTCCGGAGGCGGCCGGGACTTCGAGGTGGTGGGCGGCCAGTTCCAGGTCGCTCCCTACGGGATCGCCGTCCCCAAAGACGATCCCCGGCTGCGCGACGCCATCCGGGGGGCGCTGCGGTCGGTCATCGCCGACGGCACCTACGGGCGGATCCTGGGGCACTGGAACGTCCGCCCCGGGGCAATCGACACGGTGACCGTGAACGGCGGCCGCTGACGGACAGCTTGGATCGTCTGCGGGCTCCACCTGAAGTCGCCCCGGCCCGGCCCGTCCACCACCGGGGCGTCTGGGCGGCGGCGGTCGTCCTCGTGGCCGGGGCCGGCTGGCTGGCGGCCTCGACGGTCCGGGCCCGGGTGGTCGACCTCGCCGTCGTCCGCCGCTTCCTGTTCAACCCCACCATCCTCCAGGGGCTGCGCAACACCGTGGTCGTCTCCGTCGCGGCCCAGGCCATGGGCATCGCCCTCGGGCTGATGCTGGCGGTGCTCGTCCTGTCGAAGAACCCGGTCCTGTCGGTGGCGAGCCGGCTCTACGTCTGGTTCTTCCGGGGGACGCCGGTCCTGGTCCAGCTCATCTTCTGGTTCAATGCCGTGCCGGCCGTCTTCCGCCACCTCACCGTCGGCCTGCCCTTCACCCACGTCGTCCTCTACCGGGCACCGATGGTGGACGTCATGACCCCCTTGGTGGCCGCCCTCCTCGGCCTCGGCCTCAACGAGGGCGCCTACATGGCCGAGATCGTGCGGGCGGGGATCGTCTCGGTCGATGGGGGCCAGACGGACGCGGCTCTCTCCCTGGGGATGACCCGCGCCCTCACGATGCGCCGCATCGTTCTCCCCCAGGCCATGCGGGTCATCGTCCCGCCGACGGGCAACGAGCTCATCTCCATGCTGAAGACGTCGTCGCTGGCGTCGGTGGTCCTCTACGGCGAGCTGCTCCGCCGGGCGCAGGACATCTACTCGACCAACCTGGCCGTGCTCGAGCTGCTCGTCGTGGCCAGCATCTGGTACCTGGTCCTCACCACCCTGGCCACCATCGGACAGCAGCGCCTGGAGCGCCGCTTCTCCCGGGGCTGGGACGACCGGTGAATGACGCCGTCCGGGTCGAGGGTGTGCACAAGTGCTTCGGCCGGCTCGAGGCGCTGCGAGGCGTCGACCTCGCCGTGGGCCGAGGCGAGGTCCTGGTGCTCATCGGGCCCTCGGGGTCGGGGAAGTCCACGCTGCTGCGCTGCATCAACCACCTGGAGAAGATCGACGCCGGGCGGATCTACGTGGACGGTGAGCTGGTCGGCTACCGGGAGGTGGGCGGGAAGCTCCACGAGCTCACGGAGCGGGAGGTGGCCCGGCGGCGGGCCCTGGTGGGCATGGTATTCCAGCGTTTCAACCTGTTCCCCCACCTGACGGTCCTCGGCAACATCGTCGAGGCGCCGGTGCGGGTGCGGCGCCTTGCTCCCGGAGAAGCGGAGGCCCGGGCCCACCGGCTGCTCCAGCGCGTCGGCCTCGATGACCGGGCCGGCGCCTACCCGGTGCAGCTCTCCGGCGGGCAGCAGCAGCGGGTGGCCATCGCCCGGGCCCTGGCCATGGATCCCAGGGTCATGCTCTTCGACGAGCCGACCAGCGCGCTCGACCCCGAACTGGTGGGCGAGGTCCTCGACGTCATGCGCCAGCTGGCCGGGGAGGGCACGACCATGATCGTCGTGACCCACGAGATGGGCTTCGCCCGGGAGGTCGCCGACACGGTGGCGTTCATGGAAAACGGAATGATCGTGGAGCACGGCGAAGCGACGGCCGTGCTCAGCTCGCCCCGCCACGAACGCACCCGGGCGTTCCTGTCCCGGGTCCTCTGAAGCTCATCGAGCGCAGGGTCGTTGCGCCACCTGAGGATTCTTCGCGAAGTGCTGCGTCGGCTGAGAGACCGCCCTCCGTACGGTCGAATCGACACCAAAGCGACACCACAGGAGGTGCGACATGCGCAAGATCATCACGCTGGTGATGGGTGCTCTCATGGTCATCGGTCTGGCCACACCGGCGTTCGCCGACGAAGGCCGCTCCACCGACCGCGACCGTCACCCCAGCCACGAAAGCTGGCGCGGCCACGACCGTGACGACGGGCGGCACCACGACCGTGACGACTGGCGGCACCACGACCGTGACGACGGGCGGCGCCACGACCGTGACGAGCGGGGGCGATCCGACCGTGACGACTGCTGGCGCTTCAACCGTGAGGACTGGCGTTGGCCCCCCTGCCGTTGGCGCGACAGCGACCGCGACGCCAGTTGACGTCGCTCTCGGCCCACCATGTTCCTGAGATTCGACCCCCGCCACCGGCGTCGCCGGTTTCTCCTGCTCGCCGCACTGCTCGTCGCCACCCTCGCCGGGGTGGGAGGGTACGCCCTCCGGGGCACGGCCAACCGGGCCGGCGCGCTGACCGCCGTCGTCGTTCCCCCCGCCGCTCCTTCCACCGCCGGCGCCGGGGGTGGCGGGGTGGCGCGCGCCCTTCAGGACGCCTATGTGAGCGTGCTCGAGCGCGTCCGTCCTTCCGTGGTGGAGATCTCCACCGACGCCGGTCTCGGCTCCGGCGTCGTCTACGAGGACAAGGGCCACATCGTGACCAATGCCCATGTCGTGGGGACGCCCGCCGCCTCCGGGTGACGCTCGCCGAGGGCCGTACGGTCGACGCCACCCTCGTCGGCACCTATCCGCCTGACGATCTGGCCGTGGTGGCGGTGGGCGGCCACGGGCACCCCACCCCGGCCCGGTTCGCCGACTCGTCGAAGGTCAGGGTGGGTGACATCACCCTCGCCATCGGCAACCCGCTGGGCCTGGCCAGCTCGGTCACCGACGGCATCGTCAGCTTCAACGGGCGCACCGTCAGCGAGGGGGACGGCGTCGTGCTGCCGTCGACCATCCAGACGAGCGCCCCCATCAACCCCGGCAACAGCGGCGGCGCTCTCGTCGACCTCGACGGCGACGTCATCGGCATTCCCACCCTGGCCGCCGCCGATGCACAGTTCGGGGGGGCCGCCCCCGGCATCGGCTTCGCCATCCCGTCCAACACCGTCAAGCGCATTGCCGATCAGCTCGTCGCAACCGGGATGGTGAGGAGCTCCGGACGGGCGGCGCTGGGCATCTCGGCCACTACCGCCCGCACCCCCTTCGGCCGGCCGGTCGGGGTCCTCGTCCGGGCGGTCGAGGCCCAGGGGGCGGCCGCCGCCGCCGGTCTTCTGCCCGGCGACATCATCACCGCCGTCGACGGCCACCCCACCCCCGACCAGGCCACGCTGCAGGAGATCCTGGCCGGCCTGGAGCCTGGTGCCGGCGCGACCGTCGACGTCCTGCGCGCCGGCCAAGGCACCCGGTCGGTCCCCGTCACCCTGGGCACCCTGTGACGCCCAGGGAGACGACGCCGGCGCTGGAATGCCGCCGGCACACTACCGGTTCGGCTCCCGCACCGCCGTCGACGGGCTCGACCTGACCGTCGGCCCGGGCGAGGTCTTCGGCCTGTTGGGCCCCAACGGCGCCGGCAAGACACCGACGATCCGGGCCATCGTCACCCTGTTGCCGGTGGCGGCCGGCCGCGTGCGGATCTTCGGCGTCGACGCCGCCCGGGACCCGATGCGGGTGCGCCGCCTCATCGGCTACGTCCCCCAGCTCCTCTCCGCCGACACCGCCCTGACGGGAAGGGAGAACGTCGCCCTCTTCGCCGAGCTGTTCGACGTTGCTCGCCGCCGGCGTCGGGCCAAGGTGGATGAGGCCCTCGCCAGCATGGGGCTGGAAGAAGCCGCCGACCGCCTCGCCGGTACCTACTCGGGCGGCATGCTCCGGCGCCTGGAGCTGGCCCAGGCCATGGTCAACGCTCCCCGCCTTCTCGTCCTCGACGAGCCCACGGTGGGCTTGGACCCGATCGCCCGCTCCGACGTGTGGCGCCACCTGCGGACCCTGCAGGCCGCCACGGCGGGAACGACCGTGTTGCTCACCACCCACTACATGGACAAGGCCGACCACCTGTGCGACACCGTGGCGCTCATGCACCGGGGTCGCATCCGGCGGGTGGGCCCGCCCGCGGCGCTGAAATCCGCCTTCGGCCCCGGCGCCACCCTCGACGACGTGTTCCGCCACTACGCCAGCGACGCGCCCGGTGACGGCGGCGGGGCGGAAGGAGACCTGCGTGACGTCCGCCTCGCCCGCGGCGCCGCCCAGCGCTTCGGCTGACCTGCTCCCGCCGGGGTGGCGGGTGCTGCCCCGGCGGGTGTTGGCCTTGTCCCGCGTCGAGTTGCGCCGGCGCCACCGCCCTCGTCCTCCTCGGCGCCGCCTTCTTCTCGTGCCTGTCGATGGTCATCGCCGGCATCTCCTGTCCCGGGAACGCCTAATGGGCATCGGCCAGGCCATCACGATGCCCCTGTTCTTCGGCTCCAACGCCCTGTACCCGGTGCAGCTCATGCCGGGCTGGCTCCAGGTCGTCAGCCGAATCAACCCCTTGAGCTACGAGGTCGATGGCCTGCGCGGCCTGCTCATCGGCACCCACGCCGCCCTCGCCGTCGACTTCGCCGTCCTCGTCTCCGCGATGGCCGGCGGTGTGGTGGCCGCTTCCGCCCTCCTGGGCCGGCTGGCCCGCGGATGAGGGAGTTCCCACTCGACCACGTAGTGGAGGTTGCTCGGCGACTCCATGCCGCGAGCCTGCGACCAGTCGGATGAAGCGATCATGACAACGGCGCGCCGGCGTCCCGCGAGCTAGAGCCCTCGACGACTTTCGCCTCGCTCAGGCTCGCGAGCGCGATGGCGTCCGGCTTCCCGGGACAGGGAGAAGCCGGCCGCGCCCAGGATCGGCACGGCCGACACCACCAGGAGCCGCAGCGCCCGCGTCCAGGGGACGGCGCCGCGTGCCTCCCGGCGTCCGATGAGGTCATCGAGTGAGCCGGGTTCCGGCTCCGGGGCGCGCGCCAGTGATTCCGGATCCGCCCGGCCCACGCCCACCGGCGTGAGCGTCGTTGCCGTCACGGGATCGTCAGGAGGTGGCGCCGGCGGCGCGCTTGAATCCGCAGCGGGAGGCGCTGCTTGCAGCGCAACGGTGGCGGACTTTGGATCGGGAACGGCTGCGTGCGGAACCGGAGTTGTCTGCGGAGCCGGCGTTGCCGGCGGAACCGGACTTGCTGGTTGCGGTGCAGGAGTGGCGGGTTCCGGAGCGGGCGGTGCTGGTTGCGACCCCTCGACGACCGGCGGCTGCCCCGCGCCGGTTGTCGTCGGAGTCGACGCCTGCGATTCGGGTTGCGGTTCCGGCTGCGGCGCGGATGTCGTGGGGGTGGTGGCGCGGACGGCGAGGGTGGTGACGTGCCCTCGCTGTTCATGCGGCCGGCAGTACAGCTTGAAGGTTCCCAGAGTCTTGAGTGGGGGCGTCGTGTAGGTCGCGCCCAGAAGCAGGTCCGGAGAGTGGATGTCGAGCTCGTCCACGTCGACGGTATGAGGGGGGTAGATGCCCTCCCGGATCGTGAAGGTGAGCTGGTCCCCCTGGTTCACGACGATCGAGGTCCGGTCGCCCGTCGCGTCATCCTCGAACCAGTAGTTGCCGACGGAGGCCTGCCTTGTCTCCGCCCGCGCCGGCATCGGCATGAGGCCCATGAGCACGAGCGGGAACGAGACCAGGCCCCACCGGATGCCCCGGGCCGAGGTCACGTGGCGTACACCATCTCCGCGGCCAGGAGTCCCGCGGCCATGAGGGCGAGCATCCCCAGCGTCGCGAGACCGACATCGATGGTGGCGGGAAGACGGAGGTCCACCCTCCTACGGTCCCGGCGCCACAGAAAGTGCCAGCCGAAGAAGACGGTGGCGGCCAGCCCCGCGACCATGTGCCAGATCAGTGGTGCGTCGAAGCGGGGGTTCGTGAGGAAGTCGAATCCCCGCGTGTCCACGAACGCGGTGACGATCGTCACCGGTAGCGCCAGGACACCGACGATTTCGAACATCCTCGTGCGCTCGTCCCAGCGTGCCGAGCCGCTGACGTGTCGGACGATGACACAGACCCAGGTGATGGTCAGCAGGGCGACCGGGAGGTGGACCATCGGGGCGTGCACGGGGAGTGCGAACGGGTTCACCGCTGACGCTCCGGCCTCAACCCGCACCGGCGACGACACGAAGGACGCCGGTCTGCCCGGTCTGGTAGTGGTTATCCACGCTGCAGAAGTAACGGATGAGGGTGCCGGCCGGCTGCGAGATCCTGACCGTCACGGTGGTCGGGCCGCTGCGGGCCGCGGCGGAGCCCATGTCCAGGCCCTGAGGAGAACCATCCTCGAAGCGGACGTCGTGGCCCGGGCATCCCTCACCCATGAAGTCACATGAACCGGGACCGGTATCCCGGTAGACCCACGTCACGGTGCTGCCTTCGGGGACGTCGATGATCGCCGATGGATTGTCAGCGCCGGCGACAGGTCCACTGCTTGTCCGCACGTAGCCCTGGTCGTCCGGCGAGCAGATCGGCGTGTCGCAGTACCGGGAGTTCGAGATGGTCAACTCGACCGTGTCCCCGGTGGCCGCGGTCGACTCGCCAACTGGGCCGAACACCACCAGCAGCGAGGCGATGACGGTCGCCGTCAACAGCAACGAGCGTATGCGCACCACCCTCGCTTGCATGGAAGCCCCCTTTGGTCGTTCCGCAACGTCGGCCGCGGTGAGGAGTCAGATGCTCCGCCCTGTGGCACCCGCCGTCGCCCTCGGCAACGACACGCCATGTGCCATGAGGGTCACACTGGGGGCGAGCGGGCCTTGTGGGAACGGTTCGCCCACTCGGCCGCCCGTCCCGTCAGGCGGGGCAGCCAGTCCGGCGGCAGACGGCGTCGTGCACGTCCGCGGGGAGCCGCGAGGGGTCGTCGGGGACGAGCTCGATGAGGCTGCAGGTGGTGGCGTAGAAGCCGACGCAGGGAGTGCCTGGCGGCGGATCCAAGGCGGGACCGGGGAAGGTGGAGAGGACGGCCGCGAACAGGAGGACACGCACAGAGGCAGCATATGACAGGGAGAACTCGTCAAGGCGGCGAGCGGAATTGAACCGCATGGCGCGGTGATACCGGCGTCGCAGGTTGTGTCGCCCCGCTGAAAGACCCGGACCACGATCTCCCGTACCGTCTCCTCAGGTAGCTGGGGACGTGATGAAAGGAAGACCAGGATGTCCACAGACCAGCTCTCCCTCGTTGGCAACCGGAACCGACGCCCCTTCAGCCGGCGTGTGCTCAAGCCCGAACACTCCGATTCCGTCATTTCCGGCCCTTCCAGCGGCAAGGCCCGCGCCGTCCGCCGATACGGCCCTTGACCATCCGGCAGGGCGTTGAGGCACCAACCGGCCCTGATCAGGAAGAACTCTCAGAGGCGGCGAGCGGAATTGAACCGCTGTACAGGGATTTGCAGACCCTTGCCTGAACCACTCGGCCACGCCGCCGGACGGCCTGACAGGTTACCCGCGGGCGGCCGCGGGTGGGGCGGGACTACCCCGTGGGGGGCATGCCGAGGTCGGTGAAGATCTCCTCCAGCTGCCCCGGGCCGACGGCGCTGCGGATCTTCCCCACGATGATGCCGGCGTCGTCAACCACGAAGGTCTCGGGCGGGCCGGTCACGCCGAAGTCGACGGCGGCCCGGTCCTTGGGGTCCCGGAGCAGCGGCCAGGTGCCGCCCAGCTCCTGGCGGTAGGCCCGGGCGCCCTCGGGCGTGTCGTTGAACATCACGCCGAGGATCTCGACGCCCTTGGATTTGTAGCGGGCGTAGAAGGCCTCGAGGTTGCGGTGCTCCTGCCGGCACGGGACGCACCACGACGCCCAGAAGTTCACCACGTAGGGCCGGCCGGCGAGATCGGACGAGCTGATGGAGCCGCCGTCGATGTTGGGCAGGTTGAACTCGGGAGCAGGCTTGCCGATCAGGACGGACTGCTGACCGAGGGTGGCGTCCTTTCCCAGGCGGCTGCCCAGCACCAGCACCAGCGGCAGGAGGACGGCAGCCGACACGGCGATCACCGCCCAGCGGACGGGATGACCTCGCCGGCGACGGGCCGAGGTCAGATCGGCGGCCATTCCAGGCGGGCGAAGGCCCGCTGGAGAGGTAGGAACAGCTCCTCCCAACGACCGGAGACGAAGAGCGCGCCCACGGCCACCATCAGCACCCCACCGACCAGCTCGATCCGCCGGCCGTTCCGGCGCAGCCAGTCAAGCGACCCCCGGGCCCGGTCGAAGCCCAGGGCCAGGGCGATGAAGGGCAGCCCCAGGCCCACCGAGTAGAGGACCAGGAGCGCCGCCCCCCAGGCCGCCGTCCGGGTCGCCGCCGCCGTGGTGTAGATGGTTGAGAGCACGGGGCCCACACAGGGCACCCACCCGAAGGCGAACGCCATCCCGAAGGGAAACGCCGCCGCCGGGCCCCGGGGCAGACGGGCGAGATCGACCCGGCGCTCCCGGTAGAGGAAGGGCAGGCGGATCACACCCAGGGTGGCCAGGCCCATGACGATGATGCCGAGCCCGGCGAACTGGAGGATGACGGGCTTGTTGCGCAGGAGGACGCCGCCGGCCAGGGCCGTCACCACCCCGAGCACCGTGAACACCGTGGTGAACCCGGCCACGAAGAGGACCGCGGCCCGCAGCGTCACCGCCCGGGCCTCCCGCCGGCCCAGCTCGGAGACGGGCAGCGCCGACACGTAGGAGAGGTAGCCGGGCACCAGGGGCAAGGCGCACGGGGAGGAGAACGAGATCACGCCGGCCCCCACGGCCAGCAGCGGTAGCAACACCGTCTCCACCCGATCAAGTGTAAAGGTGGTGCGCCGGCGATCCCTGACGGCCACGGTCGCCGTCCGTAAGCAGGCCGTCCCCTCCAACCGGCGCTGTTCACCGCCGCCATGCGGCGCTGAGCCACGCCGGTTCGTCGGTGGCGCGGCCGCCGGCGAACGTCAGTGGCTGTGGGGCCAGGGGTCGTCGGACGACCACCGGCAGCGGTCGGGTTGGCCGCCGCCCATCGACTCCATCTCGGCCAGGAGGTCGTCGAAGACGAGCTTCTGACGGCCCGGGTCGTCGTCGGGCCACCGGCCCGACCAGTACACCCACACGTCGGGGAAGCCGGCGTTCGGGTCGACGGGCGCCAGTTCCACCCCCGGTCCGGTGACATTGAGGGCGTACTGGTCGCCCCGGCGCTCCACGTAGACGACGTCGCCCTCGCCCAAGCGTGCCTCGACCAGGGCGGAGAAGAGGTTGTCGCGATCCATGCCCCCAGGTTTGCCCTCCGCCCTGCCTCGGGCAAGCAGAACTTCATGAGCGACTCCCCCTCAGCGACGCCCGAACCCGATCCCGACCTCGTCGCCGCCCGGGCCCGGTCCCTCACCCCCGAGGAGCAGGAGGGAGGCGTGGACGACCCCGACGCGTTGGCCACGGCCGTGCTGGCCGACTCCGAGGATCGGACCTTCGACCGGGCGGGCACCGCCCGGGAACACCGCCACTCCGAGGACACCGTCGAACCCCCGGACTGATCTCCTCGGCCCGTTGCCACCCTGCGCGCGGCAAGGTTCACAACCCCGTAACAGACTGGCAACGAAGCGCTCCTACCGTCCCGACCGTGGACGTGGTGGTGGTGCGCTGGCCGGCGGAAGCAGACCGGCGCGCCCGTCTCGCCGAGCGCAACCTGCCCCGGCTCCTCCTGCTGGACGACGGCACCGAACCCCCAGAGGCCCCCGACTGCCTCGAGGACTGGGTCCGGCTCCCGGCCTCGGAGGCCGACGTGCGGGCCCGGGTCCAGGGGCTCATGACCCGGAGCCGCACCCATCTGCGGGACGTGCCCGAGGTCGACGCCCACGGCGTCGTGCGCTACCGCGACAGATGGGTGGCGCTGCCCCCCGTCGAAGCCCGCCTGGCCGAGGCCCTGGTCCTGCGCTTCTGCGCGGTGGTGGGCCGGGACACGCTGCGCCGCAGCGTGTGGCCCGGGTCGTCGCCGGGCCGTAACGTCCTCGATGTGCACGTCCTGCGCCTGCGCCGGCGCCTGGCCCCGCTGTCCCTCGCCATCCGGACGGTGCGCTCCCGGGGTTACATGCTGGAGCCCGCCGACGCCCAGTCTCACCTCCAGCACCCTGCCGAACCCGGCCGGGGTGCTGCATCGCGGTTCTGACCTGCTTTGAAGCTTCAGCGGGCCGATGGACCGTCAGTGGACGGTTGTCCGCTGCGGCGGCGGGGGCGGGCTGGTCGGTGGTCCGGGTGGATGGCGCCTCGGGAATGAACGGATCGCGCACGAAGCTGCGGCGTCTGTGTGTGCCGGAACGGTAACCTGACCCATACTGTCGGGACAGGCCGGGGGAGGTTGATGGCAGGAACTCCTGACGCGGCCGCCTTTCTCGTCGCCCTGGACGGGGCCATCGCTGGTTGGGGCGCGGGCGCCAGCAGCCTCTTCGGCTACACGGCCGAGGAGCTCGTCGGGCAGTCCGTCGCCGTCCTCCTCCCCCCCGACGAGGCCTCCGAGTTCCCCCGCATCCTGGCCGCCGTCGCCCGCGGCGAGCAGATCGACGCCAACGAGACGATGTGCCACAAGAACGGCACCCGGCTCGAGGTGGCGCTGGCCGTCATCCCGGCCCGCAACGGCGGCGGACGGGTGACGGGAGCCCGGGCCGTCGCCCGGGATGTGAGCGGCGAGCGGGCCGAAGAGGCCCGCAGCCGCCTGGCCGCCGTCCTGGAGTCGACCGCCGACGCCATCTTCACCCTGGACACCCAGGGGGTGATCCAGACCTGGAACCACGGCGCCGAACGCCTCTACGGCTACCGGGCCCACCAGGCCATCGGGCTGCCGGGCACCTCACTCTTCCCCGCCGGCCATCACGAGGAGGCGGGGATGGCCTTCGAATGCGTCCTGGCCGGCGAGCCCGTCCAACTCTTCGAGACCGAGGCCCGGCGCGACGACGCCGTGCTCGTCCCCGTGTCCCTCAACCTCTGGCCCGTCCGGGACCGGGCCGGCGAGGTGGTGGGCGTGTCCGTCATCGCCCGCGACCTCACCGACGAGCGCCTGGCCCAGGCCGCCCTGGCCGAGAGCGAGGTGCGCCTCCGGGAGAGCGAGTCCCTCGTCCACGTGGGCGGCTGGGTGTGGGACGTCGGCACCGGGGCGGTCCAGTGGTCGGAGGAGCTGCACCGCATCCACGGGCTCGACCCCGCCCGCTTCGCGGGGACGATCGAGGCCCACCTCGACCTCGTCCACCCCGCCGACCGCCAGCGCGTCCGGGCGGCCATGACCGCGGCCGTCAGCCTCCACCAGCCTTTGGAGACCGAGTACCGCATCGTCCGACCCGACGGGTCCGTCCGCCACCTCTATGCCCGGGCCGAGGTGGCCCTGGCGCCGTCCGACGCCGTCGTCGTGGCCGGACTCCGGGGCATCTGCCAGGATGTGACCGGACGGACGCTGGCCAACGTCGACCAGGGACGGGAGCTGGTCGGGACGATCCGGGCCATCGCCGACCGGATCGAGCAGCTGGAACAGACCGGCTTACGATCCGACCAGAGGCAGGGCGTGGCCGAGATCCGCGCGGCCACCCGACACCTCCTCGGCCTCGTCGATCTGGACGCCGGGGCGGACCCTTCCCACGATGACGGTGACCGCCCCGATCACAAGGAGCGCAGTGAGTAACGGCAACCAGGCGCCCCCGGAAGAGCGGCCGTCCAGCGACGGTACCTCCGCCTCGTTCCGGGTCGTGCCCGACCGGGCGGCGGTGGTCTTCGTGGCCCGGTCCAACGCCGGCCCCATCACCTTCGGGGCCACGGGGATCGAGGGGTCGATCGAAGCCGAGGTCGACCAGGGCGCCGTCTCCACCCGGATCCAGCCCGCCGCCCGGCTCCAGGTCCCCATCGACAAGCTCACTTCGGGCAACCAGCTCTACGACGCCGAGCTGATGCGCCGGGTCGACGCCCGGCTCTTCCCCCAGGCGGTGGTGGAATTGCAGAAGGTGTCCCCGGTGGGCAGTACCGGCCGCTACCACGTGCAGGGAGAGCTCACCTTTCACGGCGTCACCCAGGCCATGGAGGGCACGGTGTCGGTGTCCTTCCCCTCCCCCGAGCGCATGGTGGTGGAGGGCGAGCAGATTCTGGACATGCGTCACTTCCACATCACGCCGCCCACGGTCGCCATGCTTCGGATCTATCCCGACGTCCGGGTGCAGCTACACCTCGAGGCGAAGATGGAGGACTGATCTTGGGACTGGCCGACTTCGCCGCCGGGTGGGCCCTTGGCGCCAAAACGGGGAACGAAGGTTTTGATGACGTCATCGCCACCGCCAAGGGCATTTTCTCCTCGAAGGAGTTTCAGGACTTCCTGGCGGCCGTCCGGTCCCACGCCGCGTTCGCGCTGCGGGAAATAGGCGACCTGGTGGATACCGAGGTGACCGACAAGACCCCCACCGGCGACCTCGTCGACTTCGTGCGGGCCTTGGTGGAACGGCGGGACGCGGCCATCAGCGCTTTGCGCCAGCCCCGGGCCGTCCCGCCTGACAGGTAGCAGCTTCGCATCCTTGCGGTTTGGGTATATGAGGCGGGCACCTAGAGGCCGAGAGACTGGAATATCTAGCTATGTGAGGCGCGCACATAGACTCTGAAAATTGCATCTCTTCCCCTTTGTTTACAAACGATTTAGAGTCCGCGCTGCAGCTTCATTCGACCCGCCGCGGTGGCGGGCGCTCAAGCGCCCCAGGGGGGTGGTGCCGGGATGGCCCAAAAGCAACTGGAAGAAGGTGTCGTCCATATCCTGTGGATGCAGGGGGGTCTGAGTTGTGACGGAGACTCCGTCGCACTCACTGCTGCGACCCAGCCCAGCATTGAGGAGATCGCACTGGGGGCCCTTCCCGGGTTACCCAAGATCGCCGTCCACTGGCCATTGATCGACTTCGAGTGCGGCCCTGAACAGGGGGCCGACAACTTCATCGAGTGGTTCCACATGGCTGACCGCGGGGAACTCGAGCCTTTCGTGCTCGTCGTCGAGGGCTCGGTGGCCAACGAGCACCTCCTGAAGGAGGGCTACTTCACCGGCTTCGGGAACAACCCCGAGACCGGCCAGCCCATCACGCACATGGAGTGGCTCGACCGCCTGGCCCCCAAGGCCACGATCATCCTGGCCGTCGGGACCTGCGCAACCTATGGCGGGATCCACGGCATGGCCGGCAACCCGACGGGAGCTATGGGAGTCGCCGACCATCTCGGTTGGGACTGGAGATCGAAGGCGGGCATCCCCATCGTCAACGTGCCCGGCTGCCCGGTTCACCCGGACAACCTCTCCGAGACGATCCTCTACCTGCTCTACCAGGCTGCCGGGGCGGCCCCCATGATCCCCCTGGACGAGGCCCTGCGGCCCACGTGGCTCTTCGGCGCCACCGTCCACGAGGGATGCGACCGGGCCGGCTATTACGAGCAGGGCGAGTTCGCCACCGAGTACGGCTCCCCCAAGTGCCTGGTGAAGCTGGGGTGCTGGGGGCCGGTGGTCAAGTGCAATGTCCCCAAGCGGGGCTGGATCAACGGGGTGGGCGGCTGCCCGAACGTGGGCGGCATCTGCATCGGCTGCACGATGCCCGGCTTCCCGGACAAGTTCATGCCCTTCATGGACGAGCCGCCCGGCTCGAAGGTGTCCACCGCCGCTAGCGGCCTCTACGGGAACGTCATCCGGGCCCTCCGCAACGTCACGGCCAAGACCGTGGACGAAGAGCCGAGCTGGCGCAAGAAGGGCCGCGAGATCACGACCGGGTACCGGCCTTCATGGTGAAAGGAGCGTCATAAGCATGGCGAAGACGGCCGGCAACATCGTGGAGATGACCTGGGACCCGGTCACGCGCATCGTCGGGAGCCTGGGCATCTACGCAAAGATCGACTGGTCCAACAAGTCAGTGGTGGAGTGCCACAGCACCTCTTCGGTGTTCCGTGGCTACTCCATCTTCATGAAGGGCAAGGACCCTCGCGACGCCCACTTCATCACCAGCCGTATCTGCGGCATCTGCGGGGACAACCACGCCACATGCTCCGTCTACAACCAGAACATGGCCTACGGGGTCCACCCTCCGGCCCTCGGTGAGTGGATCATCAACCTGGGCGAAGCGGCCGAGTACATGTTCGACCACAACATCTTCCAGGAGAACCTCGTCGGGGTCGACTACTGCGAGAAGATGGTGGCCGAGACCAACCCCGGTGTCCTGGATCTGGCCAACCGGACGGAGGCGAAGAACGCCGCCATCCACGGCCACAAGACCATCGGCGACATCATGCGGACGCTCAACCCGCTCGAGGGTGAGTTCTACCGGGAGGCCCTCCAGGTCAGCCGGTACACCCGGGAGATGTTCTGCCTCATGGAGGGACGCCACGTCCATCCCTCCACCCTGTACCCGGGTGGCGTGGGCACGGTGGCCACCATCCAGCTGTTCACCGACTACTACACCCGGCTCATGCGCTACGTGGAGTTCATGAAGCGGGTCGTGCCGTTGCACGACGACCTGTTCGACTTCTTCTATGAAGCCCTTCCGGGCTACGAGGCCGTCGGGCAGCGCCGGATCTGCATGATCTCCTGGGGCGCCCTCAACGACCCGGAGTACTGCAACTTCGAGTACCGGGACATGACGAACTGGGGCCGCAAGGCCTTCGTCTCCCCCGGTGTGGTGGTGGACGGCAAGCTGCTCACCAACGACCTCGTCGACATCAACCTCGGGATCCGCATCCTCCTCGGCCACTC
>JBIOUX010000204.1:0-18129 GCA_044867425.1 Acidimicrobiia bacterium
CTGGTCGCGGATGGGCGCCTTGAACGCCACCTCTTCTTCGGGAGACGCCCAGCCCCCCCGCACGGTGGCAAGCACGCTGGCCGCCTGCTCCCCGCCCATGACCGAGCAGCGGGCGTTGGGCCACATCCACAGGAAGCGGGGCGAGAAGGCCCGCCCGCACATGGCGTAGTTGCCCGCCCCGAACGAGCCGCCCATCACCACCGTGAACTTGGGGACCACGGAGCAGGAGACCGCCGTGACCATCTTGGCGCCGTCCTTGGCGATGCCCCCGGCCTCCACGTCGGCGCCCACCATGAACCCGGAGATGTTCTGGAGGAACACGAGGGGGATCGTGCGCTGGTTGCACAGCTCGATGAAGTGGGCCGCCTTGAGGGACGACTCGGAGAAGAGGATGCCGTTGTTGGCGATGATTCCGACCGGGAAACCCATGATGTGGGCGAAGCCGCACACGATGGTGGTGGCGTAGAGGGCCTTGAACTCGTGGAAGCGGCTGCCGTCCACCAGGCGGGCGATGACCTCGTGGACGTCGTAGGGGATCTTGGTGTCGGGGGGGACGATCTCGTAGAGCTCTCTCGAGTCGTACTTGGGCTCTTCCGGTGGGGCCATGCCCGGCGGCAGGGCCTTGTCCCGGTTGAGGGAGCCGGCGATGTCGCGCACGATCTCGAGGGCGTGGGCGTCGTCGAGGGCGTAGTGGTCGACCACGCCCGAGGTGCGGGCGTGGAGGTCGGCGCCGCCCAGCTCCTCCTCGGACACGTCCACGCCGATGGCCGCCTTCACCAGCGGCGGGCCGCCCAGGTAGATGGTGCCCTGGCGGCGCACGATGACGGTCTCGTCGGCCATGGCCGGCATGTAGGCGCCGCCGGCGGTGCTCATGCCCATCACGCAGGCGATCTGGGGGATGCCCAGGCCCGAGAGGGTGGCCTGGTTGTAGAAGATGCGCCCGAAGTGCTCCCGGTCGGGGAAGACGTCGTCCCACAGGGGCAGGAAGGCGCCCCCGGAGTCGACCAGGTAGATGCAGGGCAGGTGGTTCTGGCGGGCGATCTCCTGGGCCCGCACGTGCTTCTTCACCGTCATGGGGTAGTAGGTGCCGCCCTTGACGGTGGCGTCATTGCAGACGATCACGCACTCGAGGCCCGCCACCCGGCCCACCCCGGTGATGATCCCGGCCGCGGGCGCCTCGCCCTTGTACATGTCATGAGCGGCGAGGGGGGAGAGCTCGAGGAAGGGGGTGCCGGGGTCGAGGAGGCGTTCCACCCGCTGGCGGGGCAGGAGCTTGCCCCGCCCCAGGTGCTTCTCCTGAGCCTTGGGCGGCCCGCCCTGCGCCGCCCGGGCGGTCTTCTCCTTGAGATCGGCGACGGCCGCCTCCATGGCCGCCCGGTTGGCCTGGGAGCGCTCCGAATGCGGGTCGTGGAGAGTAGGCAGGGTGGGATAGACGGGGGGGATCAACGGGGCGCCCTCCTGGTTCGCAGTCCGAGCATCTGGGCGACGAGGACCGCGTAGGTGTCGGCCACCTGGCGGATGTCGAGCCGGCCCGACTCCCGCATCCAGTGGTCGATGCCGAGGAGCAGGTCGAGGACGGCGATGCCGGCCACCTTGGCATCGGGTACCGCGAACTCACCGGCGCTCACCCCTTTGGCCACGAACCGCTGGAAGGTCTGCTGGAACCGCCGGCGGACGGTGCGCAGCTCGTCGAGGTGCTCGGGGGCGAGGTGGCCCATGTCCCGGAAGAGGACGGCGATGGAGTGGCGCCGCGCCCAGGACGTGATGACGAAGGTGCGGACGAAGCCGTCGAGGCGCTCGGCGTGCGGGCCCTTCGACTGCAGATAGGGGACCAGGCCGGCGAAGAACTCCCGGGAGCCGTACTCGGTGATGCGGTAGAGCATCGCCTCTTTGGACGGGAAGTGGTGATAGAGCGAGCCGCCCTGGATGCCGGCCTCCCGGGCCAGGGCCCGCATGCTGACGCCCTGGTAGCCCTGCTCGTAGAACAGCCGGCTGGCCAGTTCCAGGATCTCGTCGGCCCGCCGGGCTGCCACCGCCATGGCGCCGGATCTTACCGAACAAGCGTTAGGTTGGTCTAGTCCATCCTGGGAGCGATGGCGGGACGCGGAGAGGGGGTCGCCCGGAGGTGACCCCCTCTCCTTGTTGCTGGGAAACGGGTACGGCTACGAGGCCTGGGTGGCCTTGCGGCGCCGGCCGACGAGGCTCGCCGTGCCGCCGGCGATCAGGAGCAGGCCGCCGACGAAGGTCATCTGGCGGGCGCCTGAGCCGGTGCGGGGCAGCTCGGCCAGGGCTACGGGAGCCACGTCGCCCTGCGGCGCCGGCTGGACCTCGCTCAGGACGGCGGGGGCCGCTGCGACCTGACCGGCTGGCTCCACCACCGGCTGGCTGGTGCCGGCCACGTCGACGGGGTCGGGGTCGGAGTCGGCGTTCTGGAACGGGCTGTCGAAGTCGAAGTTGCTGGAACCCGGGTCGTCGTCGTAGGTGTCATAGGGGTCGGAGTCGTCGTCCGCTTCCTCGTTGATGAAGGTGCACAGGGCGGCGTCGTCCAGGTCGAGGCGGCCGCTGATGCCGATGAGCTCGTCCTCGTCGTTCAGCACGGCGATGTCGGCCAGGTCCTGGGGCTCACCGTTGAGGGTGCACTCGATGTCGGTGAGCTCGAAGCCGTCGACCTGCTCCTCGGTGATGACGTAGGGGTCGAGACCCGAGCCCTCGGGGTTCGGGGGCAGGGTGACGGTGAGGCTGCTGGCCAGGGCGTTGTCCTCGATGCCGTCATCGTCGAGCTGGAAGATCTCATCGCCCAGCTCCTGGGGAATCGGGCCGGTGGCGGTGAAGGTGAAGTCCTGGCCCTGGTCGGGCCGGGTGTCCTTGATGATGGTGAAGGTGGGGGGCTCCTGGGCGGCGGCGGGGCCCGCCACGGTCGCCACCAGGCCGGCCATCAGCGAGGCGGCCACGAGGACGCGCGGCGTCGAGCGCTTCAGGAACGGCATGGGGGTCACGGTGCTTCTCCTCGTCTGGTGAGTGGGGACGCGGGCTGCCTGCGGGACCCCGGGGGTGGGCGCCGGGCGAGCGCGCGGTGAGTGCGGTGGAAGGTTCGATCCCTTCGCGGCGTCGTCCTTCAGCCCGATGACCGGTACGCCGGACTGCTGGCACGGTGTCGGAAAGGCGCCCTTTGCTGCCTGCTTCCCTGCCCGGCGATTGCTTCCGACGCGACGAGGCGGGGGCCACCGTGGAGGTGACCCCCGCCTGTCGGGCAAAGCCCAGGTGTTGCTTAGGCTTGGACCTCGGCCCGGCGATTCCGGCAGGCCCCGACAGTCAGAGCGCCGATCGCCATGAGCAGGAGCCCGAGGGCCACCAGCCGGTTGGGAGCGGTACCCGTGCGGGGCAGCTGGGACAGCGCCTGCGGTGCCACCGCAGGGTTCACGCTGGCGTCCGGGTCGGCGGAGCTGATCCCCCCGAAGTAATCGGATCCGCCGGCCGGCACGGCGGCACCGAGCTGGTCACCCCCCACCGACGGGGCCACGGGCTGCGGGTCCGCCGTCTGGTCCTGGTTGGTCCCGGCCACGTCGGTCACCGTGTCATCGTTCGAGTCCACGTCCGAGCCACCAGCGTCGTCGAAGGGCGTGTCGAAGTCGAAGTCCGGCGTGCCGGGGTCGTCGTCGTAGGTGTCATAGGGCCGCGGCGGAGGCGGAGGCAGCCGCTCGTCGGTGAACGTGCAGGTGACGGTCTCGCCCACGCTGAGCACGATGGCGCCGATGGGGCTGCCGTCGTCGCAGGAGGCGCTGACCAGGCTCCATCCGTCGGGAACGATCTCGTTCACGGCGAAGGTGCCCGGCACCAGCGGACCGCTGTCGAACGACTGGCCACCCACGAGGGCGAAGTCCGTCCCGTTGGCGATGTCCCCGTCGAAGCTGCTGGTGAAGGGGAACTGCTGGTCGCTGGCCGGCCCGACGACCACCTTGCGGACGACGATCCGGCCCGGCGCCGGCGCCACCCGCTCCACGTTGTGGAAGGTGCAAGACACGTTCTCACCGACGCCCACATCGAAGGTGGCGATGCGAGTACCCGTGCTGCCACTGCTGTTGTTTGTCGGATCGACGCACGTGATCGAGTCGAGGATGAAGAGGTCCTCAGGGCCCTCCGTCACCGTATGGGGGCCGGGTTCGACCGGGAAGGTCAACTGCGACGGCGTGGCCGACCCTCCGGGACCGTCGTCGTCGAGGATGAAGGAGATACCCCCGTTGACGCCGGCGCTGGGCTGGAAGACGAAGTCCTCGACGTTGTCGGGCACGGTGTTCTTGATCACCGTGATGCTGGACCCGGGGACGAGGGCGCTGGGCTGGATGCTGCGGTCCTCGTTGGAGGCCCCGCCGCCGTCGAGGAACTGGGTGCGCATGTGCCAGGGGGCACCGCTGATCTGCCCGGCGCCCTTGCCGTTCCAGTCGACGGAGCGGGCGATGTGGCCACCCCAGGCCAGGATCACCGAGTCGCCAATGGAGGTGAAGTTCACGGTGATGTCAGCAGTGCTGTTCCCGGTGAGGTCGGGGCCGTCGTGGAACGGGACGCTGATCGAGGTGATCATGCCGCCCCAGATACTGAGCTCCTGGGCGCCGCCGAAGGCTGCCTGGACGGCGGAGACCTGGATACCGTCGCTCACGAACGGGTCGGGCTGGAATGGCGCCGTGTCGGTGGGGGCCCCAACGGGGCACAGCGAGGACGGCGCGCCACCACCGCCGGGACCGCAGATGGCAACGGTCTCGGTGGCGTTGTAGGTGGCCAGGAAGTCGTAGGCCTTGTTGCCACCCTGGGTGAAGTCGTAGTTCAGGTGAATGGTGTGGGCGCCGGGCGCAAGGGCATCAACCCGCAGGCGGAAGGGGACCACGTCACCCTCGGCGTAGGCCGAGTTGTTGCCGTTGAGGTTGCCGTTCTGCCATGCACACGGCGGGGTGCCGGGCTCATCGTTGGCGCACTGGTCGAGGTTGGCGCCGTCGGTGAAGGTCACGGCGGTGAGGGGCGCCTGGTTCCAGTCGCCCGACCACGGCGAGGCATAGACCCGGGCCTCGTAGACGCCGAAGATGCCGTCCAGGACGTAGTCGTAAGCCAAGTCGCCCGACCCGTCGGCCGTGACGCTGTCCCAGCCGGGGAGGCCAGAGCCGTCACCGTGCACCATGCTGCCGTCGGGGCGCATGACGGGGACGTCGTAGCCGGCTGCGGGCTCGTAGCCGGTGCCGGTGATATGCACCGTCTCGTCCGGGTGGTAGTCGGGCTTGTCGGTGGCGAGGGTGGGGAAGACGGCGGCCGTCGAGGGGACGACGGCCAAGGAGGACAGGGCCAGGACGGCACCGGCGAGGATGGCGATCCTTCCGGTGGCCCGCCCGGCGCGACGGGGCCCGGTCTTCAGGCGCAAGGACATGACACGCTCCAGTTGTGTAGATGAGGGGGTCCTGGGCGTCTCGTCCCCGACTGGCTGGACGGTAGTGCGACAAACACCCCAGGCATTGCGGCTCCGGACAATTCTGTGAGACCGGTGTGGCCTCCTGCCGGATGGGCCACATCGGACATTTCAAACGCGACGAGGCGGGGGCCACCCGAAGGTGACCCCCGCCTCTTGTCGTTGGCCCTAGGCCTTGTGCTCCCGGCGGCGCCGGCCGGCCATCACGGCCATGCCGCCAACGATCATGAGCAGGCCACCGAGCATCGTCATCCGCTCGATGCCCTGACCGGTCCGGGGAAGCTGGTCGAGGGCGACCGGCGCCGCCGGGTCCGGCTGGGCGACGGTCACGTTGTTCTCCACCACGTTGTTCCCGATCGCAGGCTGGGGCGCGGGGGCAGCGGGTGCCTGCGTCCCGGTCTGGTCGTTGGTCCCCGCCGTGTCGGTCGTCGGGGTCGGGGTGCCGGGGTCACCGGCGTCGTCGAACGGGGTGTCGAAGTCGAAGTCGTTGTCACCCGGGTACTGGTCGTAGTCGTTGGCCTCCTGCTCGTTGGTGAACGTGCAGATGACGGTCTCGCCTGCGCCCAGAAGGATGGCATTGACCGGGCTCTGGTCCGAGCACACGGCGCTCACCAGGTCCCATCCGTCGGGAATGAGCTCGTTCACTGAGTAGGTGCCGGGGGCGAGGTCGAAGCCCAGTTCCTCGCCGGCCTCCAGGGAGAAGTCGGCACCGTCATTGGCGTCACCGTCGAAGTTCGATGAGAACGGGAACTCCCGGTCGGTGTCGTACTCGTCGGCCACCTTCCGAACGACGATGCGGCCGAGCTCGGGAGCCACGTCGTTGTTGGTGATGGTGCACTCGGCTGTCTCACCCGGGTCGAGGTTGATGGTGCCGTCGGCGGCGCAGTCCCCGCCGATGGTGGCGGAGTAGCCCGGCAGGTTGGTCTCGGACACCGTGTAGTCACCGGCGTTCAGGGTGTTGGCCACCCCGGACGTCACCGGGTTGCCGTTGACGAAGAGCGGGAAGTCGGCGACCACGGCGTCGCCGCCGTTGTCGTTGATGACGATCTTGGTCACGGTCAGAGAGGCGGGCTGGTCGTCGTTGGTGATGATGCACTCGGCGGATTCGCCCGGCAGAAGGCTGATGGTGCCGTCGGCGGCGCAGTCTCCGCCGATGCTGGGCGTGTAGCCCGAGAGGTTGGTCTCGGTGACGGTGTGGGCACCCGGCGAGACGACGTTGGCCACGCCGCTGGTCACCTGGCTCCCGTCGATGAAGAGCGGGAAGTCGGCGACCACGGCGTCCCCGCCGTTGTCGTTGGTGACAACCTTCGTCACCGTCAGGCTGGCCGCCGCCGCCGCGTTGTTGAAGACGCACTCGGCGTTGGTGGGGTCATTGTTATCCGCGGCGACGGTGGCCGTCGCGACGTCGTCGGTGAAGGCGCAGTTGGTGCCGGAGCCCGAGTCGAACTCGAAGACGCCCTGGGTGAAGACGAGCTGCTCCTCGGTGATGGTGTGGTCACCGTCGGGGGTGACGCTCGTGAACACGACCTGCCCGGAGGCGTCGGTAGGGACGCACACGCCGCTGTTGTCGAGTTCGAAGCAGAACTCGCCGGCGTCAGCGGTGTCTTCGAACGACCCGTCGCCGTCGCGGTCGATCTGCTTCGTGACCGTGATGTCGGGCAGCTCGAGGACCTGGTTGGCAGGGACAGGCACGTTCTGGGCGCCGATGGTCTTGAAGTCACCGCTCACCGTCTGGAGACGGCTGTGCTGCGACGCCCCGTTACAGTCGCCGGCTTCGTCGGTGAGCCTGAGGGTGTAGTTCACGATCGCCACACCGGCGGAGTCGAAGTCCACGTTGAGCAACTGAACGAACTCACCCGCCGGTCCGTCCTGGGAGATCGATCCAACGGTGACAATGGGGATGGCGCCCGAGACATTCTCGATCGCCCCGAGGACGAATGTGCCGTCGAAGAACTCGCATTCGCCGATCCCATCGGTGAAGCGCACGGCCATCACGCCGGTGCCCTCGTCGGTCGCCCTCAGCGTGAAGCGGAAGTTGATGGTGTCGAGCTCGGCATACTCGGTCACGTTCCCGTTGGTGAAATCGCCGAGAACGCCGTCCACCTTCTCCTGGCCCTGGTGGGTGTCTGCATCGAGGGCGTCCGGGACCGCCGAGGCGGTCATGATGGTGGTCACGGAGAAGACGAGCACGGCTCCCAGGGAGAGCGCCGTGCCGCGCATTGCTCTGCGTAGGCCCTTGCGGCGCCCCTCCGCACTGTCTGTCATTGCCCCATCGGCGGGGCGGTGGTGCCTGTGGAACACAACGGCCTCCATGTCTCAGGCGTGAGGGCGAGGCGGCCAGGGTTGAGCCATCCGCGACGCGCCCGACGCTTCTCCTGCTGCTGGCGGAGGGGTTCTGTTGTCCCGGCTGCATCACCTTCAGGGCCCAAACAGACATGCGTGGCACTGGGCGCTGCCGGGCGAGAAGAGCGATACGACCCAATGGCGTGAGGGGCGCAAAAGCGACCGGTTTGTGGGTGGGTGGGCGTATCGCCGGCCCGTGCCGGCGCGTTACAGGCTCCGGGATCCTTTGCCGCGCATGCCCCTGTTTCCGGTGGCGCGGTAGCCGGAGCCCCGAGGCGCGGGTGATGGAGTCGTCAGGCCTGACGGAGAGAGCGGCGGCGACGCCCGGCCAGGGTGGCTGGTACGCCGACGACGACCAGCCCGACACCGGTGGCGGTCAGGTGACGGGCCGGGCCGCCCGTCCGGGGCAGCTCGGTCAGGGCGGCAGGCGCGAACTCACTGGCCGGGCCCGGCGCCGCGGTCTCGCCGGCGAAGGCACTTGCAGGATCACCGGCGGAGGGCGGCTGGGAAATTCCGGCCGTGCTGCTCCCCGGATCGAGCGTCGGGGCCGACGTCTCCGGATCGTCGGCGCCGCCAAAGGGGGTGTCGAAGTCGAAGTCGGGGTCACCGGGGTCGTCGTCGTAAGTGTCGTAGGAATCGGCGTCGTCGCCCCCGGACACGGCGAAGGTGCATGCCACCGTGTCCTCGCCGGTGATGGCGAAGTTGACGGACCGGTTGTCGAGATTGACGTCGATCTCGTCGCCGCCGCAGTCGATGGCGTCGAGCACCAGATCGTCCTCCAGGTCGGTCATGGTCAACGTGTAGAAGCCGGAAGGGAGGTCGGACAAGGTGGCGGACTCGCCCTCACCGAGGGAGAAGGCACCGACTTCTGCGGGATCGAGGGCGAACTTTGCACCGGCGCCCTCAACCGTGACGCTGAGGCTTCCCACCGGCACGGCGCGGACGTTGAGGAACCCGTCGGAGACGCCGTCGCCGTCGAGATCGGTCGCCCGGTCGATCACCACCGTCAACCCCTCAGCCACCGCGACCGGGCCCCGGACACGGCTGTCCCCCGTATAACCGGCCGGCGCCGAGAGCTCCCGGACGAAGTACTCGCCTGCGACCAGTGGCCCGAGCGCGCAGGTGCCGCCGGCATCGCTGGTGCACTCGGTCGCCTTGGCGTCCCCGCCGGCCTGATCGGGCTCGAAGACGCCGTCGCCGTCGCTGGCGAACGCCTCGAAGACGGCGCCGGCCACCGGGTCGGCGAACTGGTCGGTCTTCTCGATCACGATCCGGCCCGGTTCGGCGGCCTGGGCTGGTGCCGCCAGGAGCAGAGCACAAACCGTTCCGGCCAGCGTGCCGGCCAGACTCCGGGCCAGGTTCGGGCCGGGGGTGCGGTGCACTGAGCGGCCCGGGGCCGAGGGCTTGCACATCGGAGGCTCCGTTCGCGGTGAGGTGCGGACTCAGTGGGCAAAGTTCGCAACCCTGCGGGCCACGTCCTTCGGGTGGGCGACAGACATGCCGGGGTGGACCCCGTATCGGCCCTGCCAGGCGGGTCGCGGCGTTCGTCGCCGTTGGTGGGGAATTGGAAGAATTGCCGGTGCCATGGCTCCCGCCTCGCCCGACGGTTCGCTGCCCGCCTCCGCCGAGGTGCGCGAGGTCGGTCCCCGGGACGGGCTGCAGAGCGAGGCGCCCGTAGCCCTGGCCGACCGGGTGCGACTGGTCGACGCCCTCTCGGCGACCGGGGTCCGACGTATAGAAGTCGCCTCTTTCGTGCGGGCCGACGCCGTGCCGGCCATGGCCGGAGCCGAGGAGCTGATGGCGTCCATCACCCGCCAGCCGGGGGTGTGCTACACGGCACTGGCACCCAACCGCCGGGGGGCGGAGCGGGCGGTGGCGGCCGGAGCCGATGAGATCGAGGCCGTGGTCTCCGCCAGCGACACCCACAACCGCCGCAATCTGGGCCGTTCGGTCGAGGAGACACTGGGCGAGATCGCCGGGATCGTGGAGGTGGCCCACGCCGCCGGCCGGCCCGTGGAGGCGGCGGTGGCCACCGCCTTCGGCTGTCCCTACGAGGGTGACGTGGCCCCCGAGCGGGTGGCCGGCCTGGCCCGCCAACTCGTCGACCTCGGAGCCGACGCCATCTACCTGGGCGACACCACCGGGATGGGCACTCCCCGGCGCATCAACGAGCTGCTCGACGCGCTGGAAACAGCCGGCATCGACCCGGCCGGCGTGCGCCTCCACCTCCACGACACCCGGGGGACGGGACTGGCCAACGCCTACGCCGCCCTCCACCGCGGGGTCACCCGGTTCGACGCCTCGGTGGGAGGCCTGGGGGGCTGCCCCTACGCCCCGGGGGCGTCGGGCAACGTGGCCTCCGAGGACCTGGTTCACATGCTGGAGGACCTGGGCGTGGCCACCGGGGTCGACCTCGACGCCCTCATCGCCGTCGCCCACCTGGCCGAGGAGATCGTGGGCCGGCGCCTCCGCGGTCAGGTCATGCGGGCCGGCCCCCGCTGGACCCGCCCCTGCGAGGGCGATCCCTGCTGACTCCGGCGGTGGGGCTCGGGGTAGTTTGACCAGGCGATGCCCTGGTGTCCGGCCTGCGATCGGTTCCTGTCCCCGCCCACCGTGCGCGCCGACGGCACCTGCCCGAACTGCGGGGGGCCGGTGGAAGCCAATCGCGACCCCGCCCGGAGTCAGCCGCAGGCGGCCGAGGAAGAAGAAACGGGACCCATACCCTTCCACCTGAAGGCCCTCGGCGCCGCCCTGGTGATCTATCTCGGCTACCGGTTCGTCCAGGGCATCGAGTGGGTGGTCCACCACCTCTGAGGATTGGCGCAGCCAACCAGCTGCCGAGCCTCTAGACTCAGTGCCCGTCACAACGGGCTGTGGCGCAGCTTGGTTAGCGCGCTTGACTGGGGGTCAAGAGGTCGGGAGTTCAAATCTCCCCAGCCCGACTACAAAATAGCACGTCAGAGGGGGTATCGCAACGACGATGCCTCCTCTTCGCGTCGGGAGTGTCCACGGATTGCTCACGCTGTGCCCACGGGTCGGGCGTAGCATGGCCGGTATGAAGGGCGGGATTCGTGCGCCGCGCACACCGGGCGGGACGTGGGCCTACCGGATCGATTCGGCGAGCGGACCTGACGGTCGTCGCGGCCAGCGCCAGGTGGCCGGCTTCTCGTCCCGGGAGGAGGCGGAGGCCGCGCTGGCGGACGCTTTGGCCGCTCAGGGCGGGGGCGACGTCAAGACGGTGGCTGGGTTCTTGGAGCGGATCTGGCTGCCGGCGAAGGCATCGGATGTGGAGCGCTCGACGTTGGACCAGTACGCCTGGGCGGTGCGCCGGCACGTCAACCCGGTGTTGGGCTCGCTGAAGCTGGCCGACCTCGGACCTGAAGTGCTCGAGGGGTGGCTGGCCCGTCTCGCCCGTCCGGTTCCGGAAACGGGAGAGGCCCCGCTGGGGGCGACGTCGGTCAGGGTCGTCCGCAAGGTGCTGTCGATGGCCTGCGAGGACGCCGTGGAGTGGGGCCGACTCGGGGAGAACCCGCTGAGGGTCGTGAAGGCACCCGAACCGGTGACGCGGGATCCGGTCATGTGGACGGCGGCCGAGAGGAGACGGTTTCTCGCCGCCGCGGCCGGTCACCGTCTCGGCGTCGCCTACCGGCTGGTGCTGGAGGCGGGTCTACGTCGCGGCGAAGTGCTGGCGTTGCGCTGGTCGGACCTCGATCTCGACCGGGGTCATTTGCGGGTCGTCCGTCACCTCGTGGTCGAAGCCGGGCGCCGGCGCTTGAAGACGCTCGACTCCGGAAGGGGCCGCCGCACGGTCCCGCTGGGCGCCGACATGGTGAAGAGACTCATGGCGCACGGGCGCGAGCAGGACGCCGAACGGCCCCTGGCCGGCGAGCGGTGGCGCCAGACTGACCTTGTGTTCACCACACCGACCGGCACCGGGATCGCCCCGGAGCGTTTCGGCACGGAGTTGGGCCTGCTCATCAGCACCGCCGGCGTCCACCGAGTCACGCCCGACGGGTTGCGCCGCATGGGGCGCGCCGAGTGACGTGCGGGCAGCTGACGGCGAGCAACGTGACGAGGTTCGGGGCATCGCCACTCGAGGGGGTTTGGGTCAGGATCGGCCGTTCGAGGGCTGGGTGACGTGGGTGTCGACGGTCCCCCAGGCCTGGGCGTGCCGCTCGTCAGCCCAGCCTGCAAAAGGGCTACGCATCGCCCGCGCGATGGTCCGGCCCCCCCATCGAACGGGGGGCGCCACGCCTTGCTGAGTGGCATCCCGATGTCGAGTGCGTTCTGTCTGCCGGCGCGCCTAGCGTTGGCGCATGGGGCTGCTGCCGCCTGTACCCGACGAGCTCACCGGTCTCACCGTCTTCCTGGATGGCCAGCGCGCCGCGATCATGCGCAAGCTGTCCGGTGTGTCCGATCAGGATGCGCGTCGCAGTCCCACCGCCAGCGCCCTGTCGCTCCTGGCGATCGTCAAACACCTTGGCCACGTCGAGCGCCGCTGGTTCCAAGCCGTCCTCGCCGGACGGCACATGCCGGGCGTCTGGCCGGTCGAGGACCGGGAGCCGGAGTATCGCCTTGACGACGACGACGACACCGTCGACTCGGTGCTCGGCTTCTACGAGGCGATGGTGGCCGAGTCTCGGTCGATCACGGCGGAAGTGGCGTCGCCGGATGCAGCCTGCCGCCACCCGGATACCGCTCAGTGGAGCCTGCGCTGGATCCTGCTGCACATGATCGAGGAGACCGCCCGTCACGCCGGCCACGCCGACATCATCCGCGAGTCGATCGACGGCGTCATCGGGGTTTGACCCGCAACGCTCCTGTCAGAGGGAGAGCCAGCCCGAATACACTGTCGCCAGTGGAAGAGCAGGGGAAGTACGACATCGCCGAGTTCGCCGGCGAACTTGCACGTGCTCACGAGAACCACGAAGTGGGCACGACCCGCCGGTTCGAGAATGACCACGTCCAGGTGTGGGAGATCCACCTCGAGCCCGGACAGCGGGGAGCGTTCCACGTCCACGACCAGACCTACTTCTGGACGGTGGTGGAGCCCGGACGGGGCCTGCAGCGGTTCCCCGACGGCACCTTCTTGATCAGGGACTACCGGCTCGGCGAAACCAGGTACCTGGTCCACTCGCCCGAGAACGCGCTGGTCCACGACCTCGAAAACGTGGGCGGCACGACCATGCGGTTCGTGACCGTCGAGTTGAAGCACTAAGTGGTGCTGGCCGCCACCCTCGCCGGCATGGGGTTCGGCAACGCCGGCGTCGACTGATCAGCGGACCTCGGACGATCCCCCTCCGTCCTCCGTCGCTTGCTCTCGGCCGCGCAGCTCCCGGCGCAGGAACTTGCCGGTGGCGGTCTTCGGGATCTCCTCGACGATCTCGACCATCCTCGGGTACTTGTAGGCGGCCATCCGGCTGCGGCAGAACTCGACCAACTCCTCAGGTGTGGCGCTGGAGCCCGACTTGAGGGCGACGAAGGCCTTGACCGTCTCCCCGCGGTAGGGGTCGGGAACCCCGACGACGGCCGCCTCCCTGACGGCCGGGTGCTGGTAGAGGAAGTCCTCGACCTCCCTGGGCCAGACCTTGTAGCCGGCGGCGTTGATCATGTCCTTGGCCCGGTCGACGATGAAGTACCAGCCGTCCTCGCTCATCTTCCCCACGTCGCCGGTACGCAGGAACCCGCCCTCGACGATCGTCTCCTCGGTGTCCTTCGGGCGCTGCCAGTACCCGGGCACGACCTGCGGGCCCCTGGTCCAGAACTCGCCCAGCTCCCCCGGCCCGACGTCCTCGCCGGTCTCCACGTCGACCACCCGCACGATCGTGGAGGGGACGGGCACGCCGACGGCGAGAGCACCGGTGTCAGGGTCGACCGGAGCCCTGCGGCCCATCGGTACCAGGTGGGAGGGGGAGGTGGTTTCGGTGAGGCCGTAGGCGTTGTGGATGTAGGAGCCGGCGGCCGCCTCCCACGCCTCCACCGTGGCCGGGGGGATTGGGGCACCGCCGCTGTAGACCTTCCGGAACGAGGAGAGATCCCGCTCCTTGATGTCAGGATGGTTCAGCATCGCGAGGAAGGCGGTGATGCTCGCCACGGTGAAGGTGGCCCGCCGCTCCTCGATGGCCGAGAGCAGAACCTGGGGGTCGAAGCGGTAGGCCAGCACCAGCGGGATACCGGCCGCCAGCGCCACCCCGAGGTGGGCGATCAGGCCGGTGATGTGGAACAGAGGGGCAGCACCCAGCACGACGTCGCCTGGCCCGAGCTGCATCCACGTCCGGTACACCTCGGAGTTGAAGGCCACGTTGGCGTGGGTGTTCATGGCTCCCTTGGGCCGGCCCGTGGTGCCGGAGGTGTAGGTGAGGAAGGCGACGTCGGACATCGATGGCGCCACCAACTCCGGCTCCCTGCCCTCGTGGCGTCGGACGAGGTCCAGCAGGTCATCGGTTCCCTCGGGCCGGTGACGTTCCACTCCCCGGAGGGGCCGGGGCACCCCCGGGCCTTCGAGGAAGTCCAGCCCGGACGTGGTGATCACCGCCTCGACCGAGGTGGACGACTCCGCCGGCTCGATCGACTGCCGGTAGAGATCCTCCAGGGCCACGACCGCCTTGGCCCCCGAGTCTCGGAGGTGGTACTCGACCTCCTGCTGCTTGAGCATGGGGTTGAGCGGAACCACGACGCCACCCAGCTTCCAGCTCGCCAAGGTGGCCAGCACGAACTGAGGGACGTTCTGGGACATGACGGCCACCCGGTCGCCCCGTTTCACCCCACGCTCGGAGAGTCCGATGGCCAGAGCACCGGACAGGGTATCCACGGTGGCGAAATCGAGCACCGTTTCGAAATACGCAATACAGGGGCCGCGGGGTGAGGACGCCACCGCTGCGGCCAGGTGTTCGAGGCTGCTGCGCACGCTCGGCTGCAAGTCGGGCGGCACGTTCGGCGAGTACAGATCCAGCCAGGGACGATGCTCATACACCTCCCGCATCATTCCCTCGCCTTCTCGCCCCGGCAGGTCGACCGCGTCAGTCCCAGTCCACCAGCGCCACCGCCCGGGTCGGTCCCCCGTGGCAGCCCTGCAGCCGCAGCGGGAACCCGACGAACGTGAAACGTCGGTTCACGACCTGATCGAGGTTGGCCAGGTTCTCGTAATGGGTGATGTGCTGCTCCCGGCACATCATGTGACACGGGTAGGTGCGGCTCGAGGGGTTGTCGGGCGTGGGGCTGTCCACCCCGAAGGTCTTGACTCCCCGCTCCACGATCCACTTGCTGGCCGACTCCCCGAGGCCGGGGAACTCCCTCAGGTACTCGGGCTGGCCGACGTAGCGGTTGTAGGTGGCGGTATAGAAGAGGACGATGTCGCCCCGGCGCAACTCCTGGCCGGAGTCCCCCAGCACGCCGTCGAGATCCTGGGCGGTGATGTCCGTGCGGGGCGGGTAGCCGGAGACGTCGAGGCAGATGGCGTCGCCGTAGAAGAGGTCGAGAGGCATCTGGTCGATGCTCTCGGCGCCAGGCGTCGGGTCGAGATGGCTGAACGAATCGACGTGGGTGGGGCCGTTGTCGTTCAGCATGAACCCGTTGGTCTGGAACGAGAAACCGCCCTCGAAACGCTCCTTGGTCTCCTCGTGGGTGGCGTGCTCGAAGATGACGGTCTTCAGGTGCCCGGGGTAGACCTTCATGGTCTGATAGATCACTTGGGACAGGTCGATCAGCCTGCTCACGGCGATCCTCCTTGGGATTGTGAAACGGCGGGCGCCTCCGCCCCGCTCAGTACATGACGACCCCGGCCGAGACATTGAGGTCCTCGCCGGTGATCGAGGCGGCCCGGTCGGAGGCGAGGAACACGGCGGCGGCGGCCACGTCCTCGGGCGGCACGAGCCGCCCGAGGGGCGAGGCGCTGGTGAATCGGGCCCGGGCCTCCTCGACGCTCACGCCGAGCGCCTCGGCCTGTCGCCCGATCACCCACTCGATCCGCTCGCCCTCCACCGGGCCCGGTGAGATCAGGTTCACCCGTACCCCGTGCGGCCCCGCCTCGGCCGCCAGGGTGCGGGCCAGGCCCACCAGCGCCATCTTGCTGGCGGCGTAGGCGGTACGGCCCACGAGCGGCCGCTTGCCCGTCATCGACCCGATGATCACGACGCTGCCCGAGCGTCGGGCCACCATGGCGGGCAGGAACGCCCGGCAGCAGAGGTAGGTGCCGGTCACGTTCACGGCCATGGTGGTCTCCCAGTCGACCGGGTCGACTTCCCACAGCGGAGCCGACGGGCCGCCGATCCCGCTGTTGTTCACCAGCACGTCGACGGCGCCGAACGCCTCCAGGGTGTCCTCGGCGAGCGCCTCGACCTGGTCGGGGACGGTGATGTCGGTGGGCACGACGAGCGGGTCCCGTCCAGTGTCGGCGGCGACCTTGCGCGTCTGCTCCAAGGCGTCGACGGAACGCCCGGCCAGGACGAGCTGGGCGCCCTCCCCCGCCAGGGCGAGCGCGATCGCCCGGCCGATGCCGCGGCCGGCGCCGGTTACGACCGCCACCCGGTCGGTGAGCAGCCCCATCGCCCGGCTACTCGCCTTGCGCCTCCTCGATCCAGGTCAGCACCCGCTCGGGCGTGGCCGGCAGCGTGTGCACCCGCACCCCCAGGGGCGCCAGGGCATCCTCGATGGCGGAGGCGATGGCGGCCGGGGCCATCATGCGGCCCGCCTCCCCGCCGCCCTTGATGCCGTAGGGGGTGTAGGGCGAGGGCGTCTCGTGGTGGCCGATCACCACCTCGGGAACCTCCAGCGCCGAGGGCATCAGGTAGTCGAAGTACGACTGGGTGAGCAGGTTGCCGTCGTCGGTGTAGACGAACTGCTCGAGGAGGGCGGTCCCCAGTCCCTGGGCCGTGCCGCCCACGATGTGGCCCTCCAGGGACCGCGGGTTGACCATGGTGCCGCAGTCGTGCACGGCGACGTACTTGAGGAATTCGACGGCCCCGGTCTCGACGTCGACCTCGACCACCGCGATGTGGCAGGCGTGGCCCATGAATGGGTAGAACACCCCGAGGCTGGAGCGGTCGGGGGACGGCATCGTGGTGTAGGGGTGGTCGAAGACCTGGCCGGCCTCCATCCCGCTCTCGATGTCGTCGGGCAGGCTGTGCTTGAACAGGTGGGCCATGACCGCGACCTCGCCCAGGCTCTTCCGCGCCGTTGGGCTGCCCTTCACGGCCACCCCGCCGTCGCTCCACTCCAGGTCCTCGGGGGCGGCCTCGAGCAGATGGGCGGCGATCTTGAAGGCCTTCTCCTTGATCTTGCCCGCCGCGCCTTCGATGGCGCCGGCGATCATCACGGTGAACCTGCTGCCGCCGGGGCCGGTGGCCGGCAGGCCCGTGTTCGATCCCCCATAGACGACGTTCACCGTGGTCGGGTCCACGTCGAGCTGCTCGGCCACCAGCTGGGCCACCATGGTCTCGGGACTGTTGCCCCAGAAGGCGCACGAGTAGAGCGTGGCGCTGACACCCCCCGTGGCGTCGACGCTGAGCGTGATGCTCTCCGGCGTGCTCGTCACCGGCGCGGCGGGCTCGTCGAACCAGAACCAGAACTCGGTGGCGCTGAACACGCTGCGCTCCTGGCACGAGCACAGCCCGATCCCGAGGTAGCGGCCCTCCTGGCGGGCCCGCTCCTGCTCGGCCCGCCACTGCTCGTAGCCGACCAGCTCCAGGGCCTTGCGCAGCACTTCGGCGTAGTCACCGCTGTCGTACACGTTGCCGGTGGGGATGAAGTAGGGGAACTCCGCGGGGGCGATGAGGTTGCGCCGCCGGATCTCGACCGGGTCCAGCTCCAGCTTGCGGGCGAGGAGGTCGACCATGCGCTCCAGCATCCAGTTGTTGACCTCGGACCCGAACCCCCGGTAGGCGCCCTGCTGGCACTTGTTGGTCACCACCGCGTGCACCTCGTAGGAGACGCTTCCGATCCGGTAGGGCCCGGTGACCTGGGCCAGGGCATTGCCGTGGTGACCCACGCCGAACTGCATGTAGGCGCCGTAGTCGTCGACCACGTGTACGCGCAGGCTGCGCAGGGTCCCGTCCCGCATGGCGGCCAGCTCGACGTTGTACACCCGGTCGGACCCGCAATGGTCGCTGTTGGAGAGGTTGTCGACGCGGTCCTCGATGAACTTCACCGGCCGGCCTGTGGCCTTGGCGCACATGCCGGCGACAGCCGCCGTCTTGACCGCCCACAGCTTGGACCCGAAGCTGCCGCCGGCGGGGACCGCCCGGACGTCGAGCTTGTTGGCCGGCACCTTGAGCGTCATCGCCAGCAGGAACAGGTAGCTGGTGAACGACAGCGAGTTCTCCCAGATGGTGAGCATGCCG
>JBIOUX010000205.1:0-14709 GCA_044867425.1 Acidimicrobiia bacterium
GCCTCCTCCTCGGTGACACCGATGGCGAAGGTCAGCTCGGAGACGAGGATCTGGCGTGCCTTGGTGAGCATGCGCTTCTCGCCCGCGGAGAGGCCCTTGTCCTTGTCCCGGATGGACAGATTCCGGACCACTTCGGCGACCTGATAGATGTCGCCGCTCTTCAGCTTCTCGACGTGGTTCTTGAACCGGCGGGACCAGTTGGTCGGCATCCGCGCCTCCTTCTTGCGAAGGACGGCGAACACCTCCTCAACCTCCTCGTCGTTGATCACCTCGCGCAGGCCGACCTCGTCGACGTTGTCGGCGGGGACCATGAGGGTCAGATCTCCGTACGCGAGCTTGAGAACCAGGTAATCCCTGGTCTCGCCAAACACTTCACGCTTTTCCCGACGCTCGACGATCGCGGCACCGTGATGGGGGTAAACCACCTTGTCGCCGACATCGAACAGCATGCTCACGCTCCCCGGCGGCCCACGATGGGCTTGCCTTCCAGGGTACGGCACCTTGGGGGCCCTAACAACTTGACCGTACGTTCAAGTTTGCCACCGATCACGGCGCGCAATTGGAATTGTCCGGTAGGGGGAAATCACGCAACGTGGTGGAAACTATACCCAGAGTCACATCGAATCATGCGGGGCGAATTTCTATTCGAGTAGAAACGCCAGCGCCCGGTGCCAGGCGTCGGTGGCGTCGCCGGGCCGGTGGCTGGGAGCGTCCGGGTTGTGGACGAAGGCGTGCTCGGCGCCCCGGTACACGACCACCTTGTGCTCGGGCCGGCCGGCCCACCGGGCCCGGAGGGCCTCGACGTCCTCCGTCGGGACCCAAGGGTCAGCCTCCCCGAAGATGGCCAGCGTGGGACAGACCGAGCCAGCCGTCTCCAGGGCGTCGGCGTGGCCCCCGTCGGCCCATTGCTTGGGGGTGCGCACCATCCCGTAGAAGGCCACCGCCCGCTCGAAGCGCCCGGTGGCCGCCGCCTTGAGGGTGTAGGCGCCTCCCAGGCAGAACCCCATCACCCCCGGACGGCTGACATGGTCGCTGGCGGCCAGGTGATCGGCCGCCTCGGCCAGGTCCTCCATGACCACGTCGTCGTAGAGCTCGCCCGCTCGGGTCCGGCGGGTGTCCAGGTCGAGCGGACCGGCGGCGTTGAGGAGCCGGGAGAAGGGCTCGACGGCGCAGACGGCCAGGCCGTGGGTGGCCAGGCGCCGGCAGATGTCCTCGAACAGCGGCCGCAGGCCGGCCAGGTCGGGCACCACCACCAGCCCGCCCAGCGGCGTGCCGTCGGGCCGGGCGTGGAGCGCCTGGATTGGGGTGCCTTCCACGTCGAGGCTGATGGCCTCGACCGTGGCCGCATGAGGACCTTCCGGCAGGGCTGACATGGGCGACGAGCCTACTTACACGTAACGGTCGAGGATGGAGGTCTCGGCCAGGCGGGAGAGACCTTCCTTGATCGACCGGGCCCGGGTCTCGCCCACACCCTCCACGTCGTCGAGATCCTTCATCGACGCCCGCATGATCTTCTGCAGGTTGTGGAAGCGGGCCACCACCCGGTCGGCCACGACCTCGGGCAGCCGCGGGATCTTGTGGAGCAGGCGGTAGCCGTGGGGCTGCAGCGACCAGTCGAGGCCCGTCCCCTGGGGCAGGTGGAGGACGTCGGATACCTCTTTCAGGTCGAGCAGCTCCTCGGTGCTCAGCTGGGTGAGCCGCTTCATAACCTCTTCCAGGGGAGCCTCGGGGGTGGCCACGAAGTAGTCCTTGGCCACCAGCCGGCGGTCGTCCTCCACCCCGCCCATGAGCTCCTCGAGCTGGAGCATGACCAGGCGGCCCTCGCTGCCCAACTCGACGATGTAGCCCTCGATCTCCTCGGCGATGCGCCGCACCATCTCGGCCCGCTGGAGCACGCTCACCGCGTCCCGCACCGTCACCAGGTCCTCGACCTCGAGGGCCGAAAGCGCCCCCGACACGCCGTCGAGACGGATCTTGTAGCGCTCCAGGGTCTGGAGGGCGGTGTTGGCCTTGCCCAGGATCCGGGGGATGGGCTCCAAGGTGTACTTCTCGTCGTTGCGGTAGATGGTGACCACCGACATGGCCTCGGAGACGGAGATGACGGGCACGTCGATCTGGCGCGCCACCCGCTCGGCGGTGCGATGGCGGGTGCCCGTCTCCAGGGTCGGGATGTTGGGGTCGGGCACCAGGTGGACATTGCCCCGGGCCACCCGCGAGCAGTCGGCGGCCAGGATGAGGGCGCCGTCCATCTTGGCCAGCTCGGAGAGGCGCTGGGGGGTGAACTCGGCATCCAGGAGGAACCCGCCCGAACACACCGAGAGAACCTCCGGGCCATCGCCGACGACGATCAGTGCGCCCTTGTTGGCCTGCAAAATTCGATCAATACCGTCCCGCAGCGGCGTACCGGGCGCCACCATCCGTAGTGCATCGAGCAGCGCCTCTGAACGGCGCACCTGCACGGGCCGCTCCTTCGAGGCTCGCCGGTCTGTGCCATGAGGGTACCCCAGCCGGGCTGGCGCTGTCCGTGAACAGCACCCGTCTGAACGGTCGTTAACTACCCGATTGCGCCGCGCCGCGGGGTGGCAGCCGCCGGCGGGCCCGGGGGACGAGCACCGCCACGGCCGCCAGGGCCAGCACGCCCGCCACCACCAGGAGCAGGGGACGGACCCGGTCGGGCTGCGTGGCCACGACCCGCACCTCCGCCGTCTTCCCCGGGCCGGCCTCGAAGCGGACGGGGTCCCGCCCGGGCAGATCGACCACCACGGCCAGCCGGAACCCCTCAGTTGCCCGCTGGGTCAGGAGGTCGGCCACCCGCTGCGGGTTCACGCCGGCCGCCTGTAGGCGCCGGCCAAGATCGGGATCGTTGCCGAACCCCGTGAGCAGCTCCCCGGGCGCCTCCCCCAGGTGCATGCCGCCCGAGAGGCGGTAGCGCACCCGGGTGAAGCCCCGGTCCCGGTCGAGGCGGAAGCCGACCAGCGGCCCCTCGGGACCCGACAGCTCGTCGACGATGGCGCCGAGCTCAGCGGGGCGGGAGAAGCGCTTGGAGGCGTTCACGACGGCCCCGCCGCCGGCGGCCGGCCGGGGGCCGGACACCTCCCAGCCCGCCGCTCGGAGGTCGGCCACCTGGGCGCCCTGGGCGACGACCGCGGGCCCCCCGACGGTCGCCACCGCCTCCCGGTCGGCCTCGAAGCGGACGGCGACCTCACCGCCCGGCCCGTCGACGGTCATGGTCACCAGGGCGTCGACCCGGCACCCGCCGGCGACCACCAGCAGCAGCAGAAGGCCGCCCCGCCGGAACACAAGCGGGGCGGCCAGGTGCATGCCGCCAAACTAGGCGGCCGATGCGGGTCAGTAGGTGGAGGCGTCGACCAGGTTGCCGTAGTACCGGCCTTCCAGGGGCATCTTGGTGTCCCCGAAGAAGCCGGTGCCGTCCGGACGGGCGGCGGCGTCGGCCCGGATCTTGCCGATGATGTCGGCCGGGCTCTTCCCGGCGCACGGGCCGGCGTCGATGCAGCGGGCGACGAGGCCGGCCACGTGGGGCGAGGCCATCGACGTCCCCGAGATGGACTGGTAGCCACCGTCGTTCCAGGTCGAGTTCACGCACACCCCCGGGGCGGCCACGGTGTGGGCGGCGTCGGGGCTGTCGGGAAGGGTGAAGTTGGAGAAGTCAGCGGCGGTGTCGTCGACGTCCTTGGTGGAGCAGCTGCCCTGACCCTTCCCGCCGGGCAGGCCGTCGAAGTCGGCCATGGCCGTCACGGTGAGGACCTCGTCGTAGGCGGCGGGGACGCTCTTGACCAGGTCGACATGGGAGTTCCCGGCGGCGACCACCACGGTGACGCCGGCGGCGACGACCCGGCAGACCGACTCGTGGAAGGGGTCCTTGGTCTCGACGCCGCAGGACTTGTCGTCGGCGCCGTCCCCACCGAGGCTCATGTTCACGACCTTGATGTTCTTGGCCGCGGCGTTGGCCGCCACCCAGTCGAGGCCGCAGATGACGTCGGAGAGGGCACCGGTGCCGAGGGAGCTGAACACCTTCACGGCGTAGAGGGGCGCCCCGGGGGACACGCCCACCACACCCTTGCCGTCGGCCTTGGCGCCGATCGTGCCGGCCACGTGGGTGCCGTGGCCGTGGTCGTCGGTGTAGTCGCCGCCTTCGTCGGGCTTGCTGGCACCGCCGCCCAGCAGGCCGCCGAGGAGGCCGCCCAACGGGTCTGAGGCGCAGTTGACGCCGCCCACTACGTTGAGCTCGGGATGGGGTGAGATCCCCGTGTCGACGACGGCGACGGCCGCCTTGGGGTCGGCCTTGGAGAACACGGAGCCGTCGGGGTTGGTCCTGGCGGCACCGATGCGACTGACGCCGGCGGCCTGGTCGGCCAGCAGCCGGACGGGCCGGTCGGGGACGATGTAGGCGACGCGGGGGTCACGCCGGAGCCCGTTGAGGTTGAGCAGGGGCAGGGTGACGAGCAGGCCGTTGAGCGAGCTGAACACCCCGTTGACGGTGGCTCCGAGCCCGCTCGCCGACTCGGCCACCGATGCCGAGGCGACGGGAGACCTGAGCACCACGATGTACCGGCCGAGAGCCGGGGTGACCTCGCCGGTCGCCTGCGTGGCCACAGCCAGCGGGACGAGCGAGGAGATGAGCAGAGCCACTACCGATCGGCGCAGCATCCTTGACCGACCTCCCTCTCTTTCTGAGCGCGCTTGGTGAGCTGCGGGGAGCACCATTGCTCCCCTGCGGCTCCGCCAGTCGGAAAGAGCTGCGGTCGGCCCCGGGGTGATTCGGGTGCTTTTATCCCTCTGAGCCGCTGGTGACCGGTTCGACAGGCGGGGGCTCGATACCTTCAATCGAGCGGAAGACCACCTCGTCTCCCTCGGCGTCCACGACGACGGTCTCGCCGGCGCGGAACTCCTTCCAGAGGATCCGCTCGGAGAGCGGGTCCTCCACCAGCCGCTGGATGGCCCGGCGCAGCGGCCGGGCGCCGAGCGTCGGGTCGTAGCCCTTCTTGGCCAGGGCGTCCTTGGCCGGGCCGGTCAGCTCGAGGGCCAGGCCCTGGCTCTCCAGCTGCTCGCGCACCCGGCGGATCATGAGGTCGACGATCTGGGTGACCTCAGCGCGGGACAGCTCGTGGAAGACGATGACCTCGTCGATGCGGTTCAGGAACTCGGGGCGGAAGTTGCGCTTCAGCTCCTCGTGGACCTTCTCCTTCATCTTCTCGTAGGTCACGGCCTCGTCGGCCTTGGCGAAGCCGATGGCGGCCTTGCGCAGATCGGCCGTACCCAGGTTGGAGGTCATGATGATCACGGTGTTCTTGAAGTCCACCGTGCGGCCCTGGGCGTCGGTCAGGCGCCCGTCCTCCAGGATCTGCAGCAGCGTGTTGAAGACGTCGGGGTGGGCCTTTTCGATCTCGTCGAAGAGGACCACCGAGAAGGGCTTGCGGCGCACGGCCTCGGTGAGCTGGCCGCCCTCGTCGTAGCCCACGTAGCCCGGGGGCGAGCCCACCAGGCGCGACACGGTGTGCTTCTCCATGTACTCGGACATGTCCAGCTGGATGAGGGCGGCCTCGTCGCCGAAGAGGAACTCGGCCAGCGTCTTGGCCAGCTCGGTCTTCCCCACCCCCGAGGGGCCGAGGAAGATGAAGCTGCCCGCCGGGCGCTTGGGGTCCTTGAGGCCGGCCCGGGTGCGGCGGATGGCCTGGGAGACGGCGTGGATGGCGTCCTCCTGGCCGATGACCCGCTTGTGGAGCTCGTCCTCCATGCGCAGCAGCTTGGCCGTCTCCTCCTCCGTCAGCTTGTAGACGGGGATGCCCGTCCACAGCGAGAGGACCTCGGCGATGGACTCCTCGTCCACCTCGTCGAAGAAGTCGATGCCCTCGCTGCGGGCCTCGGCCTCCTTGGTGGCCTTGCGGCCCAGGAGGTCCTTCTCCTTGTCGCGCAGCTTGGCCGCCTTCTCGAACTGCTGGCCCTCGATGGCCGCTTCCTTGTCGCGGCGCACGGTGGCGATCTCGTCCTCCAGCTCCCGGTAGTCGGAGGGGGTGCGCATCCGGCGGATGCGCAGGCGGGAGCCGGCCTCGTCGATGAGGTCGATGGCCTTGTCGGGCAGGTGGCGGTCGGAGATGTAGCGGTCGGCCAGGTTGGCGGCGGCGACGAGCGCCTGGTCGGTGATGGTGACCCGGTGGTGGCTCTCGTAACGGTCGCGCAGGCCCTTGAGGATCTCGATCGTGTGGGCCACGGTGGGCTCCTCGACCTTGATCGGCTGGAAGCGGCGCTCGAGCGCGGCGTCCTTCTCGAGGTGCTTGCGGTACTCGTCGAGCGTGGTGGCGCCGATGGTCTGGAGCTCGCCCCGGGCCAGCATGGGCTTGAGGATGGAAGCGGCGTCGATGGCACCCTCGGCGGCGCCGGCGCCCACCAGGGTGTGGAGCTCGTCGATGAAGAGGATGATGTCGCCCCGGGTGCGGATCTCCTTCAGCACCTTCTTCAGGCGCTCCTCGAAGTCGCCGCGGTAGCGGGAGCCGGCCACCAGGGCGCCCAGGTCGAGGGTGTAGAGCTGCTTGCCCCGCAGGGTCTCGGGCACGTCGCCGGAGACGATCTTCTGGGCCAGGCCCTCCACGATGGCGGTCTTGCCCACGCCGGGCTCGCCGATGAGGACGGGGTTGTTCTTGGTCCGGCGGGACAGGACCTGCATGACCCGCTCGATCTCCTTGTCCCGGCCGATGACCGGGTCGAGCTTCTTCTCCCGGGCCAGCTGGGCCAGGTTGCGGCCGAACTGGTCGAGGACGAGTGACCCGGTGGGGGCGGCCTCGGCCGCCGTCCCGGAGCTGGAGGGCTCCTTCTGGCCGGCGTAGCCGGAGAGGAGCTGGATGACCTGCTGGCGGACCCGGGACAGGTCCGCGCCCAACTTGACCAGCACCTGGGCGGCGACGCCCTCGCCTTCGCGAATGAGGCCGAGGAGGATGTGCTCGGTGCCGATGTAGTTGTGGCCGAGCTGGAGGGCTTCCCGGAGGGAGAGCTCGAGGACCTTCTTGGCCCGGGGGGTGAAGGGGATGTGGCCCGAGGGCGACGAGCCGCCCTGGCCGATGATCTCCTCCACCTGGGCGCGCACCGCCTCCAGGGAGATGCCGAGCGACTCGAGCGCCTTGGCCGCCACCCCTTCGCCCTCGTGGATGAGGCCGAGGAGGATGTGCTCCGTGCCGATGTAGTTGTGGTTGAGCAGGCGGGCCTCCTCCTGGGCGAGGACCACGACCCTCCTGGCTCTATCGGTGAAGCGCTCGAACACTTGCCGCCTCCTGCCTGACTGCCGGTGACCCGGCTCTGGGGCGTCCCTCCGGTTTCTCGTTGGGGCGGGACCTGGGCGGACGCTGGAGTCCTAGTTTATCGGTGAGGTCGGAGCGTACCGCTCGCGTGCCCCGTCCTGAAACGCCGGTAGTCCAGTGCCTACACTTCGCGGCTCCGTTTTGTTCCCACCTGCGCTGCTACCTTCGCGGCATGGAACCTGCCGGCGCGCTCGGCATCGCCACATTGGCGGGCGACGTAGGCCGGGTTGAGGTCGCCCTCCGGGACGCGGTTCGCACCGATGACCCCTTCCTCACCGACGTCGCCAGCCACCTCATCGGGGCCGGCGGGAAGCGGCTCCGGCCGCTGCTGGCCATCTGTGCCGGCTGCTCCGGGGGAGCCCGCCCGGCCTCCGACGACGTCATCACCGGGGCGGTGGCGGTGGAGCTCGTCCACCTGGGCTCCCTCTACCACGACGACGTGATCGACGAGGCCACCACCCGACGGGGCGTGGAGAGCGTGAACGCCCGCTGGTCGAACATCGTGGCCATCCTGGCCGGCGACTTCCTCCTGGCCCGGGCCTCGGGCCTGGCCGCCAGCCTGGGCGTGGAGGTGGCCGGGCTGCTGGCCGCCACCATCGGGGAGCTGTGCCGGGGTCAGGTGCTCGAGCTCCAGCGCCTGTTCGACGTGAACCGCGACGAAGAGGCCTACTTCGGGTCCATCGAAGGCAAGACGGCGTCGCTGTTCGCCACCTCCTGCCGCATCGGGGCCCTGGTCGCCGGCCTGGACCGGAAGGCGGTGGAAGCGCTGACGGTCTATGGACGGCACCTGGGGATGGTGTTCCAGATCGTCGACGACGTCCTCGACCTCACCGCCAGCGACGAGCAGCTGGGCAAGCCCGCCGGCCTGGACCTGGCCGAGGGGATCTACACCCTGCCGGTGATCTACGCCCTGCGGGATTCCACCGAGCTGCGATCGTTGCTGGGGGGGCCGCTGGACCCTTCGGGAGTGGCCTTGGGCCGCAAGCTGGCCTGCGGCAACGGGGCGGTGACCAGCGCCCTGGACGTGGCCGGGCGCCACGTGGAGAGGGCCGGCGCCGCCCTGGAGGGTGCCGGCCTCGATCCCGAGGTCGTCGAAGGCCTGCGCCGGCTGTGCCGCCAGGTCCTCGACCAGCCCGCCGGGGTGCGCACCTAGGGCACCGATTGCGGAACTCTGCTGCGATCTCCTCGGGTAGCGAGGGGTTCGCAGCGGGAAACGACTTTGTCAGACATCGGGGCCTTGTCGCGTGAGTTGTTCTCCCATAGGTTGCGGAGGTTGCGGGCACGATCCGTCTTCACCTGAGCGTGGGGCTCACAAGGGTCGTGTAGGGGGAACCGCCGGGCCGGGGGCGAGACGAGGTCATGGCCGATCGAGTTGGGGAGCGCTATGAGCCGCTGGCTGTCGTCGTCCGCGGCCACGAGGCGGAGGTCCTGCGGGCTCGGGACCACCTGAGCGGGCGCCTGGTGGCCCTCCAGGTCCGCCACCTGGTCTCGCTGGGCGAGCACTACGGCCTGGTGTGCGAGGCGCTCGCCCTGATCGACGTGGTGCGCCACCCCAACCTTCCCCTGGTCCGGGAGCACTTCCTCCTCGACGATTCCTATTACCTCGTCATGGACTGGATCGAGGGAGTGAACCTCCAGCGGCTCCTGGAGGCGGACGGCGCCCCGGGACTGCCCCTGGAGCGGGTCGTCGATCACCTCACCCCGGTGGCCGCCGCCCTCGAGCACCTGCACGCCCAGAAGTGCCCGGTGATCCACCAGGAGGTGCGGCCGGCCAACCTCGTGCTAACCGCTGAGGGGCGGGTGGTCCTCGTGGGCTTCGGCCTCTCCACCCGGTGGGCCACATCCCGGCCGGCGCTCGAGGAACCACCCTCGCCTGCCTACGACGTGTACGGCCTGGCTGTCACCGCTCACACCCTCTTGACCGGCACGCCCCCCGGACCGGGGACGGTGCCGCGGTTCTCGGGGCTGTCCGACGCCGAGGCCGAAGGGGTGGTGCGGGCCCTGCGGCGGGGCCTCGACGCCGATCCCACCCGGCGCCCGCCCTCGCCGTCGGCCCTGCTGGAGGAGATCAGAGCGGGGGCGAGCACGCTGATGCTCCCGCCCGCCGACGTCCCGGCGCTGGAGGAGCCGGTGGGCCGGGTGGCGCCGGCGGTCGAGTTGGAGGCGCCGGCGTGGGAAACGCTGTGGGCCGAGTTCGCCGCCGAGGTCGAGGCGGAGCACGAAATCGACGTCGAGGCCTCGGCCCCGGATGAGGCTGACGTCGAGGTGGAGGTGGATCTCGAGGCGGTTGAGCTCGAGGCGGCCCTGTGGGGGACGCTCTGGACCCAGTTCGAGTTCGAGGCCGCGATCGAGGCGGACGCCACAGCCGAGGTGGAGCGGTACGTCCTGGTGGAGGTGGACCCGGACGGGTGGGCCGAGGAGGAGCCGGACCTCATGGAGGAGGAGGAGGAGGAGGAGGAGGAGCCGGACCTCCTGGCCGAGGAGGAGCCGGACGCCGGGGCTGAGATCGAGGTCGTCTTCGAGGCGAGCACCGAGACCGTGGCCGAGGCCGAGGCCGAACGTGACGCCCCGGCCGACACCGGCAGCGAGCCGGAGCGGGACCGCGTGGCGCAGGCAATCCGGTCCAGCCGGCTGCGGGGCGGGTTGGCGGCGGTGCTGGTCGTGCTCGTGGGCGCCACCCTCCTCCAGGTGCGGTCAGCGCGGGCCGAGCGCAACGAGTCCCGCCGCCTGCAACTGGCCTCGGTGGCCCACGCCCTCGCCGCCCGGGTCGACGGAGAGATCGGCGCCGGGCGCACCGAGCGGGCCGCCCTGCTGGCCCGCCAGGCCGAGCTCTTCGACCGCCGGACCGGCGCCACCGCGGCCCGCGACGTCGACCAGGCCCTGCGAGCCGCCCTCACCGCACCCAACTTCAGCCGGGTGGTCGCCACCGCCCGGGGTGGCCTGTGGTCGGCGGCGCTCAGCCCGGACGGCAACAGCCTGGCGGTGGCCAGCTCCCAGGTTCGTCTCATCGGCCTGCGCGGCTCGCAGAAGTCCCCCCTGGCTCTCTCCGCCCACATCGGTACCGTCGCCTCCGTAGCCTTCAGTCCCGACGGGAAGACGCTGGCCACCGGCGGTGACGATCCGGCCGTGCGCCTGTGGGACCTGACCCGGCCGGGTGCGGCGCCCGCCGTCCTCCAGGGGCACACCGACCGCCTCATGTCCCTGGCCTTCGGGTTCGCCGGCCAGCGCCTGGCCACCGCCGGGCAGGACGGCACCGTGCGGCTGTGGGACCTGGGCACCTCGCCGCCGTCGGCCTCGGTCCTGAGCGGCCACGCCGGGACGGTCACCGCCGTGGCCTTCAGCCCCGACGGCACCCGCCTGGCGTCCGCCGGCGCCGACGGCCAGGTGCGGATCTGGGACGTCCTCCAGCCAGCGGCGGTGGCCACCCTCGCCGTGGGCACCACGGTGGCCGCCGTCGCTTACAGCCCCGACGGGCGCCTCGTCGCCACCGGAAGCCGCGACGGGCTCGTCCGGCTGTGGGACCAGCTGCAGCCGGAGGTGAGTCCCCGCATCCTGGCCGGACACGGTGGGCCCGTGTCGGCGCTGGCCTTCAGTGGTGACGGGGCCACGCTGGCCTCGGGAAGCGAAGACCGGACGGTGCGGCTCTGGCCCCTCGGTGGTGAGCCACCGGCCGTCCTCACCGGGCACACGGGCCTCGTCTCCTCGGTGGCCTTCAGCCCGGCCGGAGACACGGTGGTGACCGCCAGCGCCGACGGGACCGCCCGTCTCTGGCAACGGGGCGAGACGACCGCCGCCCGCGCCCTGCGGGCCGACCCCGGCGCCGACCGGTCGGTGGCGTCCGACCTGGTCTGCCAGGTGGTGGGGCGCAACCTCAGCCCCCGGGAGTGGAAGGACTTCGTCGGGCCCGGCGTGGCCTACGACCGCACCTGTCCAGGCTTCCCTCCCGGCTGAGAAGCCCGAGTCCCACCCCGGTTGGGAGGTTGTCAGCCCAGCTTCGAGCGGCCCCGGTCGATGATCGCCTGGCGGCGGGCCTCCACGTCGGCGGGTGACAACCTCCAACCGGCGAACCGCCGGCGCTCCAGCTCCAGGCCCTCGCCGAGCGTGGTGGCGGCCACGTCCCGGTAGGTGGCGTTCAGCGCCTGGACGGTGACGGGGTCGAGAGCGGCCATCTCCCCGGCCAGGCGCTGGGCGAAGGGCACCAGCACCTGGTGGGGGACGACATGGTTCACCAGGCCGATGCGGTAGGCCTCCTCGGCCCCGACGAACCGGCCGGTGAAGCTCATCTCCCGGGCCCGGCGCAGCCCCACGGCCTGGGGCAGCAGGCCGGTGAGCCCGCCCCCGGGGTGGATGCCGACCCGGGCGTGGGTGTCGGCGAAGACGGCCCGCTCCGAGGCCACCAGGAAGCTGCACTGCAGGGCGAGTTCCAGGCCGCCCGTCACCGCCGGTCCGTTGACGGCGCCGATGACGGGCGTGTCCATGGTGGCCAGCGCCACCCACGGGGAGGCCTTGGCCTCGGTCACCGCCTCCTGGCTCACACCCTGGGCGCCGACCTCCCGCAGGTCGAGGCCGGCGCAGAAGGCCGGGTCGGCTCCGGTGAGGACGACGGCGGCGACGCCGGGGTCTCCCTCGGCCGCCACCAGGGCCTCGGCCAGGCGGGCGATGAGCTCGGCGGAGAGGGCGTTGCGGGCCTGGGGCCGGTTGAGGGTGATGGTCCGGACTCCGACGGCGTCTTCCACGATCACCACGTCATCCATGCCGGCCAACCTAGTTGCCCCCGGACGCCGATCCCCCCCGTTGGACGTGGGGTCAATGAAGCTTAGGATCGCTGGGGGAGGGAGGGGTCATGAACGCTGAGCGCGTCGTCGCCATCCTCCGGCAGACGGAGCTCTTCGGGGCGCTGGCGGAGGGTCCTCTGCGGAGAATCGCCGACCAGGCCGTCGTCCGCCGGTATCCCCGAGGTTCCTACGTGTTCCTCCAGGGCGATACCGGGGACCGGGTATTCGTCCTCGCCGAAGGTCTCCTCAAGGTGCTGCTCACCTCCGAAGAGGGCGAGGAGATGGTGCTCGCCACCCTCGAGCCCCCCAGCAGCTTCGGCGAGCTCTCCCTGGTCGACGGCCGTCCCCGGTCAGCCACGGTGCAGACGCTCTCCCCCAGCACGATGGTCAGCATCGAACGGGCCGGTTTTCTCGCCCTCGCCGGGTCGGACCGGGCCGTCGCCGAGGCGGTGATGTCGTCGTTGGCGGGTTTGCTGCGCCGGCTCACGGAGCAGGCCTCGGACTTTGTCTTCCTCGACCTTCAGGGCCGGGTGGCGAAGCAGCTCCTACGCCTGGCGGAATCGCGCTCGGACGGCGGAGACCTGGCCACCGAGCTCGATCTGCCACTCACCCAGGGCGACCTGGCCCGGATGGTCGGTGGTGCCCGCCAGAGCGTGAACCAGATCCTCGGTTCCCTGGAGCGGCAGGGCCTGGTCGAGATCAAGGGCCGGAAGCTCCTGCTGAAAGACCCGGCCCGGCTCCGGGTCCGGGCGGGCCTGTAGAAGACCCGCCCGGACGGCGAAGGCCCGTCCCTTTAACCGACGTGAGGGGCGACGGTGGGGGCGACCTGAGGAGCGATCTGCGGCGCCACCTGGGGAGCAGGAGCGATCTGCGGAGCGACCTGGGGAGCAGGAGCGATCTGCGGAGCCACCTGGGGAGCCACCTGCGGGGTGTGGGAGACAGGGGTCAGACGGAGGCGCACTCCGTCGCCGGGCAGGGACGGGGCGGCGAAGATCAGGGCCACGGGAAGGGCAACGAGGAAACGTCGGACGATGTGCATTGGGACCACTTCCTTTCTTGTTCCTTCTGGGTTCAGACGTTCGGAATCGAACACGGTGTGTTCTACGGCGGATCGGCGCGCCCGGAAGTCAGCCGAGGGACACGTCAGCTGTCGAGATTCGGACAAATGCCGCGCCGGGCAGTCACCACTGCTGGTGGCCTTTAAATCACTTGAGGTGAAAGAACTAGTCCAGCTCGGCGTTCTCCTCGTGACCCCCTTCACGCCCGTTCCCTTTCTCAGGAGGACCCCCGATGCGACGTTCCCTGACCGCCCTCCTGGGGGCGGCCAGCCTCGCCGCCGCCCTCATCCCGGCGGCTGCCGGGCCGGCGGACAACCCCGGCCGGCGCCACCATCTGCGCCTCGCCTGCGAAGTCGTCCGTCATGACGGCCTGCCCGCCGTGGCCTGCAAGTGGTCCGGACCCGACCGGATCATGGCCGCGGCCAACGACACCGCCGCCGACAACGTCGACGCCGCCATCCCCACCAACCTGGCCGGCTTCCGCCTGTGGCGGGCCGGGCGGTTCGAGCGGCCCCACGTCGTCTACCGGGGGAAGGACCACAGCCACATCGACGCCACGGTCCGCCAGGGCCGGCGCTACGCCTTCCGGGTTGAGGCCCTCGACGTCCGGGGCCGGACCATCGCCAAGAGCAGCGTCGTCCGGGTGAAGGTCCCGATCCTTCCCGAAGAGGCCCTGAAGCTGGACTGCAAGGCGATCGACCTGCCCTGGGCGGCAGCCTCGGACGCCATCGTCCGGCCCGTCCCCATCGACCGTCAGGCGGTGGCGTGCGAGTGGTCCAAGTCCGAGCGTCCCGACTTCGCCGCCCACCGCCTCTTCCGTGCCGATGGTCCCGACGGCGCCCGGCACGTGGTCTACCGGGGCGAGGCCCAGCGCTACCTCGACACCGAGGTGAAGCCGGGTCAGCGCTACCGCTACCTGGTGCAGTCGGTCAACCACTGGGGTCTCCCCATCGGCCACAGCGACGTCGTCCACGTCGGCGTCCCGCCCCGGCTCGAGCCCCAGCCCGTCCCGCGGCCGGGCCCCGAACCCAAGCCGGTCCCGGTGCCCGAGCCCAAGCCCGAACCACGGCCCGAGCCCAAGCCCATCCCGGCGCCCGAGCCGCGGCCCGAGCCCGTCCCGGCGCCCGAACCCAAGCCCGTCCCCCAGCCGGCGATGAAGCTGGCCTGCCGGGTCATGGACGAAGCCGCCCTGTCCACCACCAACGTCCGGCCCGCCCCGGCGGTGGCCTGCCGGTGGTCCGAGCTCGTCGACCGCGAGGCCGGCTACCGGCTGTGGCGGGCGGAGATGAACACGGGCCGCAAGGTCGTGTTCGAGACTCGTACCGAGACGGGTTGGATCGACCGGAACGTGGCCGCCGGCCACACCTACGTCTACGGCGTGCAGGCCATCGGTCCGGACGGCGTGATCGCCACCAGCGAGCCGGTCAAGGTGTCGGTCCCGGGGGATCCCCCCGCTCCCGGGACCGACCCGGCGGAGCCGGCCCGGACAACCACCGCCTCGGCCTAGCACCTGTCAGCATGACCCTCGTGGAGCCCCGCCCGGTTGTCGACCCGTTCGACGAGCCT
>JBIOUX010000206.1:0-10032 GCA_044867425.1 Acidimicrobiia bacterium
CCCATGGCGATGAGGGTGTCCATGTTGGCGGTGAAGCTGCGGGCCCGCACCGCCGCCTGGTGGATGAACGACCAGCCGGCCCAGAACTGGACGGGCACGGTGAGGGTGAGCGCGGTCCAGCGGGCCCACGGATCCATCATGTGGAAGAGCGACAGGTAGAGCACCGCGAGCCCGAGAGGCCAGGCAACGCCAACCCGTCGCAGCCACATCCGCTGCAGCTGGGCTTCGGTGTCGGGCGCCTCCTCGCCGGCGGCGGTCGTGGGCTCGGCCGGGGCGAGGCCATAGCCGATCTTGCCCACCGCGGCCACGAGGCTGTCGAGGCCGACCTGGGCGGGGTCGAACACCACGGTGGCCCGCTCGGTGGCGAAGTTGACATCTGCCCGCTCGACGCCGGCCTGGCGGCCGAGGGCCTTCTGCACCCGGGCGGCGCAGGAGCCACAGGTCATCCCCGAGACGTTGAGTTCGACCTCGGTGACACCGGGTGGCGGCTGCGCGGCCCCGCCGGCCCGTACGTCGTGGGTGGCGCGGCTCAAAGCGACCCCGCCTCCTCGAGAGAGGGGAGTTCGGCGCCGCCCGGCCCGGTGGCGACGTGGTCGTAGCGCAGCGCTTCCATGAGCTCGTCGACGATCTCCTCGGTCCGGCCCGCCTGCATGGCGGCCGCCACGCACGTCTCGAGGTGGTTGCGCAGCACCAGGCGGCTGGCCCGCTCGAGCGAGCCCTGGACGGCGGAGAGCTGCTTCATGAGATCCGGGCAGTAGGTGTCCTCCTCCGCCATCCGGATGATGCCGTCGAGATGACCACGTGCCGTCTTCAGCCGGTTCAGCACATCTCGCCGGTAGGTGTCCTTCAGGTAGCTGGTCATGCAACCGATCCTACCCCACCTGGGGTGGGGTCGGCGACGGTTGCCGGGGCAGATTTGGAGGAAATTCTTCCCCGCACCGTGGTTCCAACTCTTACAGCGCGTCGTATACTGCCCCGAACCGCCCGTCCTCCTGTTCGATGTCAGGGACGGGGCCCTGACCGACGGGGGAGGACGGCTGTGAACCTCTGGAGCGTGTTCGTCACCGGCTTGCTCGCCGGAGGGGCGTCCTGCGCGGTCGTTCAGGGGGGCCTCCTGGCCGGGGCGGTGGCCCGCCGCCACGGGGACGGCCCGCCGCCCGGCCGCAGCCGTCTCGACGACGCCGTGCCCGTGGGCGGGTTCCTGGCCGGGAAGCTCGCCTCCCACACGGTGGTCGGGTTTCTCCTCGGCCTCGTGGGCGACGCCGCCCAACTCGGCTTCCGCACCCGGTCCTTCATGCAGATCGGCGCCGGCGGGGTCATGATCCTGATGGCCGCCAACCTGCTCGGCGTCCGGGGCCTGCACCGCCTCGTCCCCCCGCCACCGCCCACCCTTGCCCGCTTCGTCCGCCGCCGGGCCCGGTCGCAAACGGTCCTGGGCCCCGCCGTGCTCGGCTTCCTCACCGTCCTCATCCCCTGCGGCGTGACCCTGTCGGTCATGGTCCTGGCTATCGCCTCGGGATCGCCCGTCGTCGGGGCCCTGGGCATGGCCGTCTTCGTCCTCGGCACCTCGCCCCTGTTCGCCGTCCTGGGCTACGCCGTGCGCCGATCGGGCAACCTCCTGCGGGGCTACCTCGGAAAGGCCGCAGCCGTGGCCGTGGTGGTGGCCGGGCTGCTGTCGATCAACTCCGGGCTGATCCTCACCGACTCCCCCGTGACCCTGGAGCGCGCCTGGGAGGGACTCACCGGCGGCTCGGCGGTCGCCGAAGACTCCGGGGGCGGAGCCGAGGGCGCGGTGAGGGTGGACGGGGCCGGTGTCCAGCACATCGTCATCGAGGTGCGGGACACCTCGTATTCCCCGTCCCGGGTGCGGGCCACGGCCGGGCTCCCCACCCAACTCACGCTGCGAACCGACGGCACCCGGGGATGCACCCGGGCCTTCGTCGTTCCCGCCGCCAACTTCGAGATGCCACTCCCCGAGACGGGCGACACCGTCCTGGAGCTCGGCGAGCTGCCCGCGGGTCACATCAACTACACCTGCGCCATGGGCATGTACCGGGGCGTGATCGAGGTTACCTAGGAGGATCCGATGGCCGCCAAGAGCACCATCAGGGTGACGGGCATGCACTGCTCGAGCTGCGGCATGCTCATCGACGAGACCCTGGAGGAGCTGCCCGGGGTGGCGTCCGCCCTGACCGACCTGCGGCGGGAGACGACCACGGTGGAGTACGACCCGGCGCTGACCAGCCTCGACGCCATTACCGCCGAGATCGCCAAGCTCGGCTACACCGCCGGGCCGGCCTGAGCCCAAGCGCAGCGGGACGACGTGCGTCGGCAGGACGTTTCCGGCGAACCGGCAGCGGCTCGTCCGACAACGGGGAGGATCGCCCCCCGCGGCGGCGAAGCAACTGCGAGCTTGTCTTACACTCCGTAGGAGAAAGCGGCCGCCCGGTGGAAGTGCACCCTTGATCGACAGCCTTATCGCTCAGCTCTCGGAGGGTACGGTCCTCGCCCCCCTTCTGGCCTTCGCCGTCGGAGCTCTCCTCAGCCTTTCGCCCGTCGCCCTCCCCTCCACGTCGGTGGTGGTCTCGGCGCTCGTCCCCGCAGGCCTCGGCCCCGACGGGCGCCGGGTGCCCCTGCCGCTGCTGCGGACGGTCCCGTCGGTGGCCGCCTTCGTCCTCGGCATGGACGGCCTCCTCGGTCTCGTCGGCTACCTCTTCGTCGAGGTGACCGAAGCATTCACTCGCGCCTCCGTCGCCCTCCACCTCGGCGCCTCCACCCTCCTCACCGTCCTCGGGCTTCGTCTCCTCCTGCGGCGGACCAGCCTCTGCCACCGCGCCGGGGCGCTCCCACCGACTCCAGGCAAGGCCCTCGTGTTCGGCGCCTTCTTCGCCGTCGGGGGATGCCCCGCCTGCGGGCCCATCGTCATCAGCCTCGGGGCGGCGAGCGCATTCGTGGCCGGCCCCGTCTACGCCCTCGTCGTGCTCAGCGCCTTCCTCGTCGGGCGGACCGCCGTGCTCCTGGCCACCGCCGGCCTCGGCGCCCGGCTGCTTCCGAACGGCGGGCTAGCCACCTTCCGCCGTCTCGACCTCATCGTCGGGGCCCTCTTCCTGCTCGCCGCCGCCTACTACCTCTTCCGAGTGCTCAACGGTGACGTGTCGACGAAGCTTCCTGGTGAACCGGGAAGCGGCCTCCTCCCCTGACGGCGAAGCGTGCTCGTCCTCGTACACTGTGTAACAGTCGGCCCGGTGAGGCGGTCGGCCACCTCCCTCGACCCCTCCCCGGTCTCCCCCGAACGCTGAGGAGTCCCATGGCCAACACCCGCGCCCGATCGAAGAGCCGGCCTCGGCCCAGCCGCCGCTCGCCACGCCGCCCGAACCGCGAGCGGCTTGTCTTCGTGGCCGCCCTCGTCGTCGCCCTTCCCATTTTGGCCTGGGGGGCGGTGCGCCTCTCGGGGGGTGCCGGGTCGTCTTCCCCCGACCCAGGTGTGTCCCACGTCCACGGGCTGGGGATCAACCCGGCCGACGGGAGTCTCTACGTCGCCACCCACCACGGCACTTTTCGCATTCAGGGCGACGATCCCGCGGAGCGGGTGGGTGACAACTACCAGGACACCATGGGCTTCACCGTGGCCGGTCCGGACCGCTTCTTCGGCAGCGGCCACCCCGACGTGGCCGGGTTTCGTCGGGGCCAGCCCGGGCGGCTCGGCCTCATCGAGAGCACCGACGCCGGTAAGTCGTGGAGTGCGGTCTCGCTCTCCGGCGACGTCGACTTCCATGCCCTCGCCTTCGCCCACGGCCGAACCTACGGATGGGACTCGACGAGCGGCCGGTTCATGGTCTCCTCAGACCAGCGCACGTGGGACACCCGCTCGACCCGCCCGCTGATCAGCTTCGCCGTCGACCCGGCCGACCCCGACCACGTCGTGGCCGGCGATCCCGAGGGGCTCGTCGACTCCGCCGACGGCGGCCGCACCTGGCAGCGGGTCCCGGGGCCAGCCCTGGTGGCCCTCTCCTGGGACAAGGCTTCCGGCCTCGTCGGAGCCGACGCTGACGGTGTCGTCCACCGCTCCACGGACGGCGGCGCCTCGTGGTCCCGGGCTGGCCGGCTTCCCGGCTCTCCCCAGGCGCTGCTCGCCTCGACGAAGACCTGGTACGCGGCGGCCGACGAAGAGGGCACCACCGGCATCTACCGCTCCGCCGACGCCGGGCGCAGCTGGGATCTCTACTACCGGGACGGGCGCTGAATCTGACCGCGTCACACAGCCGGCCGAACGGTTGCGGTTCTCGGTGAAGGGGCGGATTCGACCTGGCGCCGTTCGATGCGTTCGATCGCGATGCTGCGTCCGGCCCGCTCGCTGAACTGGAAGGAGCCGACGACGACGACTTCTTGCCCGGTGTGGCGTTCGGCGAGGTCGTTGGGGATGAGGGCCACCCGGTTCGCCTGCTGGTCCTCGACCACGTAGTGGAGCCTCGTGGCGCCCTCCGCCTCCCCGAACCGCCGCACGACGCCAACTGTCTCGACCCGGCGCCCCTCGTAGTCCTCCTGGCCCGCCACGAGTTCGGCGAGGCTGGCTCTCACGGGATCCGCCGACTCGTCGCTGCAACTGGCAAACAGCGATCCAGCCCAGGCGAGAAGGAGCAACGGCAGAACCGCGCGGTGAAGACAGCCGAGTGTTCGCATTGTCCCCTCTCGCTCAAGCGTCCTGGTCTGCCACGGGTCTTCGGGGTTCTTCACCGGTAAGGACCCGGACTGCGAGCCAGGTCGTGATGGGCACGGAGCAGACCAGACCGATGCTGCCGACGAGCGTGCGGATGACCTCGGTGGCGACGACCTCGCCGTTGGCTACGGTGCCGAGTGATTGGCGGGACAATAGAAAGAGGAGCAACAGGGGGAGGGAGGCTCCGGCGTAGGCCAGGGCCAGCGTGTTGACGGTCGAGGCGACGTGGTCCCGTCCGATCCGTAGTGCCGAGTGGTAGAGGCGTCGGGCGTTGCGTTCAGGGTTGGCGGCATGGAGCTCGTTCACGGCCGCCACCTGGGTCACCGTCATGTCGTCGATGGCGCCGAGCGCGCCGATCACGACCCCGGCGAGGACGAGGCCGGCGAGGTCGATGCGGGCATCGGCCAGCTGGACAAGGCTCGCCTCCTCGCTGGCGTAGCCGGACAGGGCGGCGATCCGTGTCACCACAGCGGCCAGCGCCGCCGTCAATCCCAAGCTGGCCAACGTTCCGAGGAGCGCCACCGTCGTGGCGGGGCGAAACCCATGGGCGAGGTAGAGCGCCAGGAAGGCGATGGCCGACGAGCCCACGGCGGCGACCAGCACCGGGCTGCGGCCGTCGAGAATGGCGGGGAGGACGAATGCCAGCAGCACGGCTCCGCTGGCGACGAGGCCGGCCAGTGCGGCGAAGCCTCGGAGTCGCCCCAGGAGCACCACGACGAGCGCGAAGGCCAACGCCAGCCAGAACAGGACGGGCTTGCGTTGGCGGTCGGCGAAGGCGTATCGGAACTCTTCCTCGGCCTCCGGGGTGTAGCTCAGAACGATCTTGTCCCCCTTGGCGAAGCCCCGGCCGGAGAGATTGGAGGGAAGATCGACGAACATGCTTTTCCCCTTGTCCGGTCCGGCCAGCAGAACGACCACGGACCGAGGGCACACGGCCGGAGAGGTGCCGAACTCGGCTTCGGACCCGAGAAATGGTGCCTCCCTCCGTTCGGAGCTCTCGTCGAATCCCGGACAAGGACGCTCCAGGTCGAGCCCTTTGATGCGCCCGTCGTAGAAGGAGGCGACAAGCCCGGTGGCCCGCAGCTTCTCCGATGGTTGCTCGCGGGCACGGAGTACCAGCATCCCGACGGTGGTGACGACCGCGAGACCAATGGCGAGGACGGCGAGCGCGGTGCGCGTTCCCGCTCGGAGCGGCACGTCGTGCTCGTGATACTCGCCCTTGGTGCCCACTCCACGCCGTTGCCGCCACCGGAGGGCTCGTGTGAACCGCCCAGGCGTCTTGGCACGGGGCGTCACGTTCGCCTCCGCCGCAGTGCGATCGTCGGTCACGGCCTTGAGCCTGCTGGCATTCTCAGCTACTCGGCAAACGAAGCGCAGGGGAGCGGCGTCAAATTGCCGGCGCCGCCGCGGAGTAACCGGCGGAGCAGTCACAATGGGCGGCCATGCCCTCCTGGTTGGCGGGCGCCCTCGTGACCTGGTGGCCGGCGGGGGGCTGGCCATGTTCTCGGTGCCCGCCGTGCGCTGGTTCGGCACGTCGGCCACCACGAGGCCGATTCCACCTTGCTCCTGGCCATGGGCGGGTTCTTCGTGCCCGCCGCCGTGCTCAGCGCCGTGCACCCCACGGTGGTCAAGCTGCAGTTGCGCGACCTGCACGTCACCGGCCAGGTGGTGGGCCGCCTTTCCGCCCTGGGGACGGCCGGGGCGATCGTGGGCACGTTCATCGCCGGGTTCATCCTTGTGGCCGCCGCCCCCACCAGCACGGTGATCGTGGCGGTGGGAGCCGTTCTGGTGGCCGGCGGGGGGGCCTGTGGGCCGGCCTGGCCCGGCCCCGCCCTCCGGTCAGCATGCTGGTCCTGGCCGCGGTCCTGGCGGTGGTGGCCGGCGGCCTTGCGTCGGCGGCGGACGGCCCCTACGACGTGGAGACCCGCTACCACTGCGCCCGAGTCGTGCCCGATCCCGTCCGGGCCGGCGGACCGGCCGCTCCCGAAGCTCCTGGTCAGGTCGCCAGCTGGTAACCGGCTTCTTCGACCGCGCCCCGCACCGCGGCGTCGTCCACGGGACCGTCACCGCTCATCGTCACCCGCACCGAGGCGAGATCGACGGTGACACCGGTGACTCCGGCGACCTTTCCCACCTCCTCGGTCACGGCCGTGATCGCAGGTCATGCCCTGCGCGGTGTATGTGGCGCTGGTCACGGTGTCTCCTTGTTGTCTTCCCGTGAGGTCGCGGGGGCGGGCGGCTCGTCGGTTCGCCGGGCGGCGAAGCGGGCCACGAGGCCCCGGAGTGCGGGTTCGGCGCGGACGTCGTCGACGGGTAACCGGTCGAGCTGGGCGCGCAGCTCCGTGATGGTGGCCAGCCGGTGGGGCGACAGGTCGATCCGGTGAAGCACCTGGGCGGGCCGGGACAAGACAACGTCGTAGCCGGCCAGATGGCCGCCGGGCCGCAGCACCCGGGCGGCTTCGGCGAGCGCCTCCTCCCACTGGACGGTGTGGTGGAGCATGATGAAGGTGACGACGGCGTCGAAGCGCCCGTCGGGGAACGGAAGCTGGGTGGCGTCGGCCTGGGAGACCTCCACCCGGTCCCCGAAGCGCTCGAGTCGGCGAGAGGTGGCCTCGACCATCGCCGGGTCCACGTCGGTGGCGGTGAGGCGGATCGTCGGGAACCGGGCCAGGAGCTCTTCGGCCATGGCACCCGACCCCGATCCGAGTTCGAGCACCTCGCCCTGCAGGGCGATGCCGTCGAGGGCCCAGGGAAAGATCGCCCGGCGGGTGAACCACCGCCAGAGGTGGCTGCGGCAGAAGGCCTGCTCCACGGTCGACATGGCGGGCATGGCTGACCCCTCCCTCAGGTGACCGTGACGGCGATCCTCATCCCGGCGGCGTAGTGGCCGGGCTGGTGGCAGCCGATCTCCACGGTGCCGGCCCGTTCGAAGGTGTAGGTGAGCTCACCCTTCTTGCCCGGGTCGACGGTGAGGGCGTCCTCGTCGGCGTCTTCGCCGTGGCCGCCGCCGTGGCCGCCCTGTTCGGCCCGGCGCATGTCCTGTTCGTGGTCGGACTGGGCGGCGGCGTCGCCGATGAAGGCGTCGTGGGCCGCCTGGCCCCGGTTGTGGAAAACGAACCGGATCCGTTCGCCGGCCTTGCCCGTCACCGTGGTGGGCTGGAACGCGGTGTCGACCATGTCAACCTCGACGGTGTGCGTGGCCGCGGCGCCGGACTGAGACTGTTCGTCACCGCCGCCCCCGCCACCGCAAGCGGCGGTGGTGACGAGGGCGGCGACGGCGGCGGCGATGAGGATGCGCTTCACGTGGACTCCTTCAGGCGGCGACGGCCGGGGCCGGCCGGCGGAGGTCGAGGCGACGGAGCAGCTGGGCGTTGAGGGCCACGACGATGGTCGAGGCGCTCATGAGGACGGCACCGACGGCGGGGGCGAGGGTGATGCCGGCCCAGGCGAGGACGCCGGCGGCGAGGGGGATGGCCACGATGTTGTAGCCGGCCGCCCAGGCCAGGTTCTGGGTCATCTCGCGGTAGCTGGCGGCGGACAGGCGGATGACGGAGACCACGGCGCGGGGGTCGCTGGAGGCGAGGACGACCCCGGCCGACTCGATGGCCACGTCGGTGCCGGCGCCGATGGCCAGGCCGACGTCGGCTCGGGCCAGGGCGGGGGCGTCGTTGACGCCGTCGCCGACCATGGCCACCCGGAGGCCCCGGGCCTGGAGCTCGGCCACCTTGGCGTCCTTGTCCTCGGGCAGGACCTCGGCCATGATCTCGTCGACGCCGAGTTCCCTGCCCACCGTCTCGGCCACCTGGTGGGCGTCGCCGGTGATCATGACCACCCGCTTGCCCATCCGGCGCAGTTCGGCCACCGCCTCCTTGGCCTCGGGACGGACCTGGTCCTCGAGGGCCAGCGCCCCGACGATCTCGTCTCCGCCGACCAGGTACAGGACGGCGGCGCCCCGGGCCTGCCATTCCTCCACCTGGGCGTACAGCGCCTCGGGTACGTCGAGGTCGCGCTCCCGGAGCAGGGCGGGGCCGCCGACGGCGTAGCGCTGCCCGTCGATGGCGGCTTCCACGCCACGGCCGGTGATGGAACGGAACCCGGACGCCTTGGCCACCTCGCCCTTCTGTTGGGCGCCGGCCACGATGGCGCGGGCCAGGGGATGCTCGCTGTCGGCTTCCACGCCGCCGGCCAGGCGCAGCACCTCGGTTTCGTCGAGACCGGCGCCGGCCACGCCGGTGACGGCGTGCTCCCCCTTGGTGAGGGTGCCGGTCTTGTCGAAGAGGACGGCGTCGATGGTGCGCATGCGCTCCAGGGCCAGGCGGTCCTTGACCAGGATCCCGGCCCGGGCGGCCAGGGCGCTGGAGAGCGACACCACGAGCGGGATGGCCAGGCCGAGGGCGTGGGGGCAGGCGATGACGAGCACGGTCACGGTGCGGACCACGGCGTCGTCGCCGTTGCCCGCCGCCGCCCAGGCGACGAAGGTGATGACCCCGGCGCCGGCGGCGACGTAGAACAGCAGGGCGGCGAAGCGGTCGGCGAGGGCCTGGGCCCGGCTGCGGGACGACTGGGCCTCGGCCACCAGGCGCTGGATGCCGGCCAGGGCCGTCTCCTCGCCCACCGCGTCGACCCGGACCCGGATGGCCGAGTCGGTGGAGACGGTGCCGGCCACCACCCGGTCGCCCGGGCCCTTGGCCACCGGGCGCGACTCGCCCGTGACCATCGACTCGTCGAGTTCAGCTTCGCCGGCGACGATCTTTCCATCGGCGGGCACCCGCCCGCCGGAGCGGACCAGGACGACGTCGCCGGCGCCGAGCTCCTCGAGGGCGACCGTCTCGATCTCGCCGTCCGGTCCCACCCGCTCCGCCTCGTCAGGCAGGAGCTCGGCCAGGGCGGCCAGGGCCGAGCGCGCCTGGCCCAGGGCCTTCATCTCCTGCCAGTGACCCAGCAGCATGATGGTGATCAGCGCCGCCAGCTCCCACCAGAACTCCAGGTCGAACAGATCGAAGCTGGTGGCCAGCGAGGCGATGTAAGCCACGCTGATGGCCATGGCGATGAGCAGCATCATCCCCGGCTGGCGCGAGCGGGCCTCGCCCCACCCGCCGGCCAGGAAGGGCCAGCCGCCCCAGAAGAACAGGACACTGCCCAGCACCGGGCCGACCAGATCCATCCCCGGGAAGTCGAGCGAGTAGCCCAGCCAGTCCATGACCATGTGGCTGGTGGCCACCACCGGGACGGTCAGCAGCAGGCTCCACCAGAACCGCCGGCGGAACATCCCGGCGTGGTCCCCGTGGGCGTCGTGGCCGGCGCCGTGGTGCTCT